>NZ_JBFHIT010000007.1:0-116933 GCF_041596335.1 Mangrovibacterium sp.
CAGTGAACGTTTTGTTGTTTTTTGTATCTGACAGCTCGAAGATTTCTCCCCGAAACGCTTACATAACGTGGCTTTCAGCTTTCCGGTGTAGCACCGTTGTCTCTCAAAGCGGGTGCAAATATAGACCCCTTTTTTGGTTCTGCAACACCTGAACCAATCTTTTTTTATCCTTTCTCGAATTCAGCGTTTCTCTTCCCTGAGTACCACGCTTTTAGATCAAACATATTTTTTGACCTTGTATTAGTTCAAACCCCATCCGAACGCATTCAATACAAAATTACGCTAGGAAGCCCCCATCTGTGGGCCAAGAACGAAGTATAAAATAGCCCGAAGTTTGATGAATTTGTATTGCAGGAATCCAAAAGAAACGTCATCCTCAGTGTTGATTTGTAAAGATCAGGCATAAAAAAAGGCATTTGCCCACACTTTATAGTAGAACAAACACCTAAGATATAAAACAACGACGCTCCGGAAATACACCCTAAACAATAATTACATTCCCATTCACGCTAAAATTTCAAACTAATCAAACCGCTTTAACCGGTTCTTCAAGCAAAGCCTCTGTCCAGACTTTCACATTTTCAACAAAAGTGACCAGTCTTTGAATTTCTTCATCAGACGGAACCAGAGGCTTAACGATCTCCAACGAACAGAAATTCCAAAATTTATTATAGAACCGACTATCTTCTGTAAAAGACTCCGGAACTTCATACCGTTTTTTCAATTCTCTTATGATACTGGATATACTGGAATGTTCCGGCAATTGACCTTCTTTTACCAATGCAGCCGTAAGGAAGCATTCCAATGCAATTCCAATCAGGTTGTAATAAACTACGTTCCCAAACTTTCGTCCCTTTTTTATTCCGCCAATCGTCGTGTTATAATACGACATACCTTCATTAAAATAACCGTTCCATTCTTCCATCGCTTTGTATTTTATCAGGTTTACTTCAAATGTCTTTTATAGTATATACTGTATGCTCCAATTTATTTGGTCTCATTGAGGGGAGGCCGGAGCAGGACAGCTGCTTCTTCAAAATCGAACGCCCGCTTTGCGCTTCGGGCAGCGTCTTTCATTCTCTCCATTGCATCAGCAAGCTGTTCTTTGGCCAAATGAATACCTTTCGATTTTAGGAAATGATTCAAGCCACCGCTTCCTGAATGCTTTCCGAAGACTAGTTCCGTTTTTCGACCAAACAATTCGGGATTGAATGCCTGGTAACTCATCTGATCTTTTACCAAACTGCGGCAATGGATACCAGACTCGTGCCGACAAATCATTTCTCCAACAATTGGTTTCGATTCGTAAATTTTTCTTAGGGAGGCCGCCTCAACTGTACGACACAACTCCTGAAGCTTATCCAACCGGATTCCGCAATCGCTGTTTGCAGAAACCCGCATGGCTGCGGCTACTTCTTCCAAACAGGCATTTCCGGCACGTTCACCCAACCCATTCACCGTTAGACTGGCTGTTTGACAACCCGCCAGAGCTGCGGATACTGTATTTGCTGTTGCCATGCCAAGATCGTTGTGCCCGTGGAATTCGAATTCAACTTCGGGAAACAACCCGGTTAACCAACTAAATAACTCCATCGTCGATAGTGGATTTAGAGTACCGACGGTATCCGCAATTCGAATCCTGTTTGCTCCTTCGGCTAAACAGGCAGAAATGAACTCCTTTAAAAAATCCCGATTGGCCCGCGACGCATCTTGCGCCCCAATGGCAACAAAATCGAATCGTTGCCGTGCGAATGCCATCATTGGTTTCACCCGATCCAACACCCATGCTCGACTTTTGCCTATGGCTTTTTGTTGAATATCAGAAACCGGGAACGATATATTCATCCGACTGGCTCCTGTTTTCTCGGCAGCCAACATATCCTCTTCTGTCGAACGTCCCCAACAAGTCGATTTAAACTGAAAACCTGCACGAATAATTTCACGAATAACCAACTGCTCACACTCCCCCATAATTGGCGTACCAACCTCTAGCTCTTTCACACCTGCTTCGTCCAGCAAAGCGGCAATCTTCATTTTCTCGTCAAAACTGAAGACTACTCCGGGGGCCTGTTCGCCATCCCGGAGCGTAGTATCAATTATATGGAGAGGCTTCTCCATCATTATTCGCTGATTAAATATTCATCAACAGCTTCGCCTTCCTCGAGAGCATCCAGAATTTCGTCGATACGCTCCTCGGTAATTCCTCCGTACCAAAGGTTGTTTGGATGTATAACCATAACCGGTCCTTGAGAGCAAACATTCAAACATGCAGTAGAAGACACAGCTACATCTAAGCCACGGTCGTTGCATTCTTCAGAAATATACTGAATGAGGTCGGCAGCTCCGGTTTTATTACAAAAGCCTTTAGCATCGCCGGCAACCCTGTACGAGTTGCAAACTAAAATGTGATAATCTGGTTTTTTCATGGTGTATTTATTTAAAGGGTTCTTGATTTCTATTTTGTCATGCTGAACTTGCTTCAGCACCTGCCCCGAATCGCAAAAAGATCCGGAAACGAGCTCGGGATGACTTGACATTCCGGGAGACGATCAACCACAGCCGGTTCCACTTCCTGAACATTCGGCTCCGCAACGGAAAACATCAGCTTTTTTAACCGTTTTTAGCGATTTTCCTTTGTAAATAGCATCCAGTCCATCGTCAATCAATCCGGTCATTTCAACGATTTTAATTCCGGTTCGGCCAATAATCGAAGAAGGAGAAGGTCCGATTCCGCCAACCAACAAGGCACGACAGTCATTTAAACATTCGCCAAGAGCTTCCCAGCGAGTGTTACCTGTACCTGACGGGGGTGTCCGACGCTGCTCAACCATACGGTATCCCGAAGGAGTTTCTTTATATATATATAATGTATCGGCTTCACCCAGGTGCTGATTCACCAACATCCCTTCGTGACTGGCAACTGCCACATTTGGTCTGCTTTCATCGACTGCCACAGACATGGTGGCGATATCATTCAACAATTTTGCGGCTTCAGGATCATCTTTGCCCAACAGACCGACAGCATCGGCTCGACAACGCGCACAGTGAGTCATTGGTTTGATATGTTGACTGATTTCGGCTCGAATCAATTTCATCATGGCAGGAGATGGTTCTTCGAGGTTTTCGAACGGTGTTTCGGCAACCGGATACAATGGAATGCAATTCATTAGATCGGCACCAAGCTCTTTAGCCGATTTAGCAATACCGCCAACCAAGTGGTCGTTGATTCCGGGAACAACAATGGTGTTAATTTTCACTGTAATTCCGTACATCTTTAGCATTTTGATAGCTTCCAACTGTTTTTCCAACAGAACCTTTGCTCCTTCAATGCCCACATAGCCGCGCTTATCTAACCGAACCCAGCTATAAATATTTTTAGTGACTTCCGGATCGAGAGAGTTCATTGTAATGGTTACATGGCTCACTTTCAATTCTGCCAGCTCATCGACATAGGGAGCGACATTCAATCCGTTTGATGACAAACAAAGGATCATTTCCGGAAATTCTTTGCGGATCAACCGCAAGGTAGTCATCGTCTCAACCGGATTGGCAAACGGATCGCCGGGGCCAGCGATTCCAACCACCGACAGGTGAGGCATTTTTTCCTTCAATTTTATCGTGTAAGCCAGCGCTTGTTCGGGCGACAAAACTTTGCTTGTTACACCAGGGCGGCTCTCGTTTACGCAGTCGTTATCGCGCTTGCAATAATTACATTGAATATTACATTTCGGTGCGACCGGCAAATGCACCCGGGCATATTTTCCTTTAGCATCTTTGCTAAAACAGGGGTGTTTTTCAATATCAATCATAGCTCTATTTTTTTAGAGTCCCGAGACTTTGAGTACCGAGTCCTGAGTTTCTCAACTCATTACTCACTGCTCATTACTCACGACTTGGTTACATATATTTATAGCCGACCGCTGAGTGGTCTTGTTTATATTGGATCATGGCATTGACAACCTGGTCGAACAACTCCTGAGTACCAGAGTAGCCAAGGTGCTTGATACGTTGCCCGCCAATGCGATCATGGATTGGAAATCCGCAGCGAACAATCGGAACATCAAGTTCGCGTGCGATGTAATAGGCCTTGCTGTTTCCAACAAAAAGATCGGGTTTGTTTTCGATGCTCCACTCCCTGATTTTTTCGTAGTCGAACATGTTCTTTGCCAGGATTTGTTCTCCTCGCTCGGGGCAGTTTTCGCGGATTTGCTCTTCCAGTCTTCCGCTTTCGCCACCCGTTGCGGCTAAAATTACCTCAACACCGATTTCGTCGAGGAAAGTTGTCATGGCAATTACAAAGTCTTCTTCACCATAAACTACTGCTTTCTTTCCGAAGATATACTTGTGGCCATCAGCGTACGAATCGATCAATCGTCCGCGTTCGCCTTTGTATCGAGCCGGTAATTCTTTCCCGGTAATTTCTTCCAACGCTTTAATAAAACGATCGGTATTTTTCACTCCAATCGGCATTGGCATACGGTAATTCTTAACACCAAACTCATTCTCCAGGTAATGAGCTCCGGTAGCCGAGAGCTTATTGTTTTTTACGCGTCCCGACAGCGAACCAAAATTTAGGATTGTACCAAACTCGATTGACGCAGCAGCTGTTCCGCAAGTTTCAATTTTGCTAACCGGCGTTCCGCCTTCAGGAATTCGCTTGTAGCTTTCCCAGATTGGGTTATCCAACGTTTCCGAATAGTCGGGAAGCATCACGTAATCGATGCCAAAATCGTTCAACAAATATTTGAGCTGACGCAAATCTTCGGTTGATACAAAACCTGGGAATATATTGAGATGTGTTCCTTTTTCGCCACCTTTTGAAAATGCTTTTACGGCTGCCGAAACAGCTTCGTGAAAACCATCCATATGAGACCCTTGATAACTTGGGGTTGAAGCGGTGACAAAACGAGGGAGATCTTTTAACTGGGTATCTTTCTGAAATTCGTGAATGTACATTTTCACGTCGTCGCCAATGGTTTCGGAAAGACAAGTTGTTGTCATGGCTACAACCTCGGGCTTATATTGCCCGATAACATTATTAATAGCCGTATGACAGTTAGCGCCGCCGCCAAAAACGGTTGCTTCTTCGGTGAAGTTTGAGGAAGCAATATCTACCGGTTCTTTGAAGTGACTGATTAGGTAGCGCCTGATGTAGGTCGCACAGCCTTGTCCGCCATGAATGATGGGGACACAACCGCGAATTCCTTTGAAAGCAATGCTGGCACCAAGTGGAGCACAAAGCTTACAGGCATTCCGCGTAGCTGTAAATTCTTTTGTCGATTTTATAATCGGTGCATTTTCAAACATGTTCTTCAATGTTTTGGGTTAAAATTTTCGTTCGGTGTCATTCCGAACTTGTTTCGGAATTTCTTCCGTTACAGGGGAAACGCTTTGCATTAAAGTTCCTGAACCAAGTGCAGGATGACCGCCTAATCGCGTTACCCTATTTCATGAATTGCCAAACCGGACTGCAAACTGAAGCGTGTACTTCTTTTGCAAAGTTGAGCATGCCCTCGTATCCCGCGAGAGCTTCTTTCCGTTCGTGGTTGTGATCGCAAAAACCAAGTCCTAATTTGTAAGCGATAGGCCGTTCTTTCACACCTCCGATAAAAAGATCTGCTCCGGTTTGTTTCACAAATTCAGAGAGTTCGTTTGGATTGGAATCATCGCAAATGATGGTTCCATCGTCACACATTTCTTTCAATAAATTGTAATCGTCAGAATTTCCTGTTTGGGAGCCAACCACAACAGTTTTCATTCCGATCAGGCGAAGTGCTTTAACCAGCGAGATTGCTTTAAAAGCTCCCCCAACATAGATCGCGGCTTTTTTGCCTTCCAACTTCTGACGATACTTTGCCAGGGCAGGCAACAAGTTTGTCAACTCGTCTTTAACCAGCGCCCGGGCTTTTTCCATCATTTCATCCGATTTGAAAAATTTGGCCACTTCATAAAGTGCGTCCGACATATCTTCAATTCCGAAATAAGAGACTTTCATAAACGGAATGCCGTACTTTTCTTTCATTTCTTTAGCCAGGCCAATCATTGAACCTGAACACTGAACGACATTCAATTGTGCAGTGTGCGCTTTCCTTACATCATCAATCCGACCGTCACCGGTCATCGCAGCGACCAAATTCACACCCATTTTTTTATAGTATTCAGCCAACATCCAGAGTTCACCAGCCAGATTGAAATCTCCGAGAATGTTCAAACTATATTCAGGGGCTTTAAAAGTGGTATCTGTCCCGATTAATTTTGAGAGCGCTCCACAGGCT
The DNA here is from genome assembly GCF_041596335.1 of Mangrovibacterium sp. Taxonomy (GTDB): domain Bacteria; phylum Bacteroidota; class Bacteroidia; order Bacteroidales; family Prolixibacteraceae; genus Mangrovibacterium. The sequence continues at coordinate 6,276 of NZ_JBFHIT010000007.1, forward strand.
ATTTTATAGCCATCTTTTTTTGTTCCGTTAAATCCTTCTGACATGACTGCAATTACGTCGATGCCTGTTTCGCGTGTAACCCGCTTACACACAGCTTCAACATCGTCGCCAATTACACCCACAATACAGGTAGCATATACAAAAGCGCCTTTCGGCTTATAGGTTTCAATTAAACTGATCAATGCTTTATACAAGCGTTCTTCGCCTCCGAAGACGACTTCTTTTTCCTTTAGATCAGTTGTAAAACTTAGTCGGTGAATTTGTGGTCCGGATGAAAGCGATCCGCGAATATCCCAGGTGTAAGCGGCACAGCCGACCGGCCCGTGAATGAGATGCAGCGCATCAGCAATTGGGTACAATACAACCCTGGAACCACAAAAAACACATGCCCGTTGACTGACCGAACCGGCCACACTGGCTTTCCCGCAAGCAATCGCTGCATCATCTTTCCCTTTGGTGAGAATTTGATTTTGTCTGTCATTAATAAATGCATCCATAGCGTTAGTTTTTTTTTAAAATGAAAGGGAGGCTGCGGGTTGCCTCCCCTCACATTTTGACATTATGAAGAACATATTATGAAGGGATGTCTCCCTGAATCCTTCGATTGGCTGAAGAGAAGGATATCTTTAGTGGTCCGAAGACCGCAATTTCTACATGGTCAGTTCGAAGGATTCTTCCGGAGAAGTTACATCGATCTTGTCCATAATGGCACTCAGGAATTTCTCGAGGATACGGATACCACCCATATAACCTACAGTTGGGAAATAACTATGTCCAACACGGTCGAGGATTGGGAAGCCCATGCGTACGAAAGGAATGTTTTCGTCGCGGGAAATGTATTTCCCGTAGGTGTTTCCAACAATCAAGTCAACAGGTTCTTCTTTGATCCACTGGTGCATCAACAACATGTCGGCTTGAGGTCCGTTCTTGAATTTCGCTTCAGGAACTCTTTCAGCAAGAAGAGCTTCAGCTTTTTTCGGGAATGATTTTCCTGGAGTTCCGGATACAATATACACCGGACGCATATCCATATCGACCATGAACTCGATCAATGGAAGAATGTTGTCAGGATCACCATAGACAGCTACACGCTTACCATAGAGGTATTGGTGCATGTCGGTGATTACGTCAACCAGGCGACCACGTTCAGCGGCGATTGATTCAGGAACAGAAACTTTTCCTGCCTGAGCCAAAGCTTGAATAAAACGGTCTGTTGCACGCAATCCGACAGGAAGATCCAACATATCGAAAGGAACTTTGCATTTGTTGTCCAGCGTTCTGGCAGCCTTGTCGGTTGCCCACTCACCCAATGCAAGTGTTTTCATGCTGTCGCCCATGCTTACCATTTCGGCAATTGTTGTTCCACCTTTTGGGTACATGGTATAAGTTCCGTCCATTGGCGTATCCAATACATCAGAAGTATCAGGCAACAAAACGGTTTTCACTTTCATCAGCGACGAAATGCGTCTCAACTCGCGCATATCCGATGGTTCAACCCATCCTGAAAGGATATTTACTTGTCTTTTCTTTTCGTCTGATTTTACTGGGAAGTACTTCACAAAAGCTTCCAACATGTTCGCATAACCGGTTACATGTGATCCAACATAACTTGGAGTGGCAGCTTGAATAACGTGTTTTCCTTCCGGTACTTTCCCGTCAGCAACTGCTTTTTGTACAATCTGTCCCAGGTCATCGCCAATTGTTTCCGACAAACAAGTTGAGTGAACGGCTACAATCTCCGGCTCATAAATCTGGAAGATGTTTTCAACCGCTGTCAGCAAGTTTGCCTGACCACCGAATACCGAAGCACCTTCTGTAAATGATGAGGTTGAAGCCATTACCGGTTCTTTGTAGTGACGAGTTAACGCCGTACGGTGATAAGAACAGCAACCTTGAGATCCGTGGCTATGGGGTAAACATCCGTGAACACCCAGCGCTGCGTACATAGCTCCAACCGGTTGGCAAGTTTTTGCCGGGTTTACCGTTAGCGCGTTACGCTCTCTTACTTTATCTGTTGTGTGTTTTAATAACATGATTAATCCTCCTTTTAAGCTTCAATAGTCATACTTCCTACAATCTCCGGCTCGTTTTTCCATGGGGCGTCTACGAGTTTCCAGATTTTTGTATCTAACATCCGTTGCATTTCTTTGTAGAAGTTGATAGCACCGTCGAAACAGGTATATGGGCCACCGTAGTCATAAGAGTGCAACTGTTTTAGAGGGACGCCGTACTTTTGAACGACATATTTTTCTTTGATACCGGCACAGAATACATCCGGCTTATAAAACTCGATCAATTTTTCAGTTTCCCAGTGGTTCACATCATCAATCACCAATGAGTTCTTTTTCATTTCAGGCATCATACCTTGGTAATCGCTGAAAGCGTAACCGGCTTCCGTCAACGCTGCCTTTTTAGCAACTAGGTCTTCTCTCCAAAGTTCCGGGTTTTCAGTTTTAGTAACTTCCAGTTCTTCGATGTTACGGGTATCCGCGTCGATCTTAATGTTCGGAATTACTTTACGTCCTTCGTAGTCATCGCGGTGAGCGAACTCATAACCGGCCGATACAACACGAATTCCTAATTCGTTGAACAAATCCTGGTAATGGTGAGCACGAGATCCACCAACGAACATCATGGCTACTTTACCTTCAACTTTTGCCTTAACTTCTTCTTTAACTGCGTTCACTTTGATCATTTCACGAGCACAGATTTCTTCCACTTTAGCGGTTAACTCTGCATCGCCGAAGTACTCAGCAATCTTTTTCAACGATTTCATTGAAGACTCTGCCCCTACGAAGCTCACTTTGATCCAGGGAATACCGTATTTCTCTTCCATCATCTCGGCGATGTAGTTGATTGAACGGTGACACATGACCATGTTCAGGTCGGCAGTGTGTGCATATTCCATGCTTTCGATCGTTGAGTTACCTGAGAAGGTTGACAACAATTCGATTCCTGCTTCTTCAAACAGACGTTCGATTTCGAAAGCATCACCACCGATGTTGTATTCACCCAAAAGGTTTACCTGGAATTTTCCGTTGCGAGCACGGTCGTTGTTACCAACTACGTTCTTGAATACCTGGTTGTTGGCGATATGGTGACCAGCTGACTGAGATACACCGCGGTATCCTTCGCAACTGAAACCGAAGATATTGATTCCCAATTCAGCTTTCATTTCGCGGGCAACAGCGTGAACGTCGTCACCAATCAAACCTACCGGACAAGTAGAGAAGATACCGATGGCTTTAGGGCCGAACATTTCGTATGCTTCGCGAACTGCTTCTTTCAATTTTGCTTCACCACCGAAAACAATGTTTTCATCCTGCATATCGGTTGAGAAACAGTAAGTGATGAAGTTGTCGCCACCTTCAGGAACGTGGGTTTGGTTACGACGAGTTAACCAGGCGTAGAAGCTACATCCGATTGGTCCGTGAACCAAGTTAATAATGTCACGTGTTGGTCCTAAAACCACCCCTTTACAACCGGCGTATGTACAACCACGTTGTGTAATAATTCCGGGGATCGTGCGAACGTTTGCCGTAATCTCCTGATCCTTCTCCGGATCATTGATTACCATGGATTTATCGCGTTTTTTAGCGACTTTGCGCGGATACTTCGAGAGGATTTCCTCTTTCAATGGTGCTGGATCCGGCAGTCCGTTTGTATAATCTTTTTTCTTTACCATAACAAATTCAATTTATCAAAGGATTGTTGTACCTGTTTCACCGGTGCGAACGCGAACTGCTTCTCCCAAAGGCATCACGAAAATCTTCCCATCGCCTGCAGCCGGTGTTTGATTAACTTCGATGATTGTATCAATCGTTGTTTGGACATTCTCGTCAGACACTGCAATGTTTAAAACACGCTGTGGTCTGAGTCTTGGCTCTTGTCCGAGGTGGGTCAATGCTTCGGGTTGGTCGTTTTTTACGCCCTCCAAAACTTTAGCATCCCATAGTCCTTTTCCGCGTCCGAATACTTTTCCTGTTGCAGTCATTGAAGTAATACCTGCTTCTGACAAAGCTTTCTTGGTCGCGTTCATTTTATCAATTCGGATAATCGCTAATATCATTTTCATAGTCGTGGAATTTTTAGGGTTTATAACTCTTTTGTTCCGCGGCTAATGGTATAAGCTTCTTCCACTTGGGTCACAAAGATTTTTCCGTCACCGAAAGCACCTTTTGGAGTTGTTATAGCAGCCTCCATAATGGCTTTAATTGCAAAGTCTTTATCTTCATCTTTAACCACTACGATTAACATTTCTTTTGGAAGCTCATCGTAAGTAACATCACCGATTTTAATACCTCTTTGCTTTCCACGACCAACAACCGGAATTTTTGTTACTGCAGGGTAGCCAGCTTCAAAAAGTGATGTTAATACTTTACTGGATTTTTCGGGACGGATGATTGCTCTGATCATTAACATATCTATGTTCTCCTATTTTTTTTAGTTAGTTGATTTAAAAGGGCTGACTAGTTGGCGATACCGAAATCGATCAACAATTTCTCCAATGTTTCAATTTCCAACGGATTAGGAATTACAAACAATTCGTTTGCGTCGATTGAAGCTGCCAGGGTAGCATATTCAGCTGCTTGTGGGTGCTCAGGAGCAAATTCAATTACCGTTTTACGGTTGATTTCAGCTTGCTGAACCATGTTATCACGAGGTACGAAGTGAATCATTTGAGTTCCCAACTGACGAGCCAACTCTTCGATCATTTCACGTTCGTTGTCAACTTTACGAGAGTTACAAATCAATCCTCCCAAACGAACTGTTCCTGCCTGAGCGTATTTTTTGATACCTTTACAGATGTTGTTGGCAGCATACATTGCCATCATCTCTCCTGATACTACAATGTAAATTTCTTCTGCTTTTCCATCGCGGATAGGCATTGCGAAACCACCACATACAACGTCACCAAGTACATCATAGAAAGTATAGTCAGTTTCGTATTTTTCGTCCCATGCACCTAATTGTTCCAACAAGTTGATAGAAGTAATGATACCACGACCAGCACATCCTACACCTGGTTCCGGACCACCTGATTCAACACAACGAACTTCACCATAACCTCTTTTGATTACATCGTCGATCTCAACATCTTCACCTTCTTCACGAAGTGTGTCCAAAACTGTTTTTTGAGCCAGTCCACCTAATAATAGACGGGTTGAATCGGCTTTAGGGTCACAACCCACAACCAATACATTTTTTCCCATTTTTACCAATCCTGCAACAGTGTTTTGAGTTGTGGTAGATTTACCGATTCCACCTTTTCCGTAAATAGCGATCTTTCTCATCTTTTTAAATTTTGAGGGTTCAACATTTTTTTCTTTGCTCCCCATATAGCGAGAAGGATGCCACGATGCCAAAGAACACATCACGAAAACACCACAACCCGCCACAACTCACTATCATCGTGCTACTTACACCTTTCGCATTTTTTTGGCACGCTTTGGCACCCAACTAAAAATCCTACATTCCGGTAGGAATAGCCTTATTCAAACACATTCTATGTTTTAGAGCATAAACCCATATTCCACTGGCAGTTCAAGCCATTAGCTACTACAGGCAGCTACAAAAATGTAAGAAACCTGTTTTTCGTCATTTTGCCATTTATCTCAATAATTTCACGAAACATTGTTTCAATATGACAGAAAAAGAAGTTATCTTGTAACAAACAGCTACAAGATGGCAGGAATGATGATTTTTTATTTGGCATTGGCTCTGGGGATTTCGTTTTTGTGTTCAGTCCTTGAGTCAGTTATCCTCACAGTTAGTTTGCCTTTTATTTATTTAAAGGAACAAGAAGGTCACAAATCAGCGAGACTGCTCAAAAAAATCAAACGAAATATTGACCGCCCGCTTGCAGCGATCCTGACGTTAAACACCGTTGCTCATACTATTGGTGCCGCCGGGGTCGGGTCGGAAGCAACAAAACTGTTTGGCGAAGTATACTTTGGAATTGTCAGTGTTGTACTCACTCTGCTTATCCTGATATTTTCTGAGATCATTCCAAAAACGATCGGTGCCATGTATTGGCGAAATCTGGCACTTCCTGCTGCGCGCGTAATTCAGGTATTTATTATTATAAGCTACCCGCTGGTTTTGTTTTCCGAATACCTGACAAAACTTTTTTCTTCGGAGCAACGATCGGACACCGTGAGCCGCGATGAACTGGCTATGTTGGCTGCACTGGCTGGCGAGGAAGGAATATTTGATGAACTGGAAAGCAAAACAATCGTCAACCTCATTCAATTAAAAGAGCTCAAAGCAAAGGATATCATGACTCCCCGCACCGTGCTGGTGGCGGCTCCGGAATCAATGTCTGCCAAAGAGTTTTTTGCCAACCAGAATTTTCTTCAGTTTTCGCGGATCCCTATCTACCACAAAAACATCGACCAAGTCAGCGGTTATGTATTAAAGCAGGACATTCTCGAGAATCTGCTGATGGAAGGAGAAGATTCGGCCCTGATGAATAAAAAGCGCCCCATTGTTAGCTGCTACGAAAATATCAGCATCCCCAAAGTATTCGAAAAACTGTTGTTGAAAAAGGAACACATTGCCCTTATTATTAATGAGTATGGCGGGACAGAAGGAATTGTGACAATGGAGGATATTATTGAAACCATTCTTGGGCTGGAAATTACCGACGAAACAGACACACAAATCGACATGCAACAATTGGCCAGAGAGCGATGGTCGAATCGAATCAAGAATAGTAATTTGAAAAAATAGAGAACGAAAACCCATCGTCCAACTATTCCGCCGAAAAAATATTTAGCGGCTGTTGAAATTAGCCACACAGCCGAATAACAATCAAAATTCAGAAAGGCATTACCAATTCGGTGATGCCTTTTCTGTTCTTACTTCTTTTCCGCTTCCTGCGCATCAACCACAGCAACCGCTACCAGGTTGGCAATTTCGCGAACCGAGCTTTCCATTTGAAGCACATGAATAGGCTTATTCATTCCCAGAAGAATTGGCCCCAACGCTTTTGCTGCTCCCAACTCCTGCAAAACTTTATAAAGTATGTTGCCGGAACTCAAATTAGGGAATATCAACACATTCGCATCTGAATCGCCTAATTTAGTGAAGGGGAATTTCTTCTGCCTTAACGCTCCGTTTAGAGCGTAGTTAGCTTGCATCTCGCCATCAACAATCAAATCCGGGTAATTTTGGTGAAGAATTTTCACGGCCTCACTAGCTCGCACCGGACTTCCTTTTCCTTTAAAAGCGCCAAAATTAGAATAACTCAACACGGCAATTCTTGGTTCTATTTTAAACCGTTTCACTTCGTTTGCCACCAATACTGTTGTATCGGCAATTACCTGCGGTGCCGGATCGGAATTGACCGTTGTATCAGCCAGAAAAAGTGGCCCCTTCTGGGTGAGCATAATGTACATGCCGGCAATGTGGTTAAACTCTTTTTTTGTTCCAATTACATGAATTGCCGGACGGATTGTATCGGCATATTTTCTTGAAAAACCGGAAATAAACGCGTCGGCTTCGCCTGTCTCAACCATCATACATCCAAAATAATCATGGTTGTACATTTTCTCCAGCGCTTCATCATAACTCAATCCCTTCCGTTTACGCTTTTCAAATAAAATCTGTGCGAACTGCTGACGCTTTTCATCTGTAACATCCCGGTAGATATCAATTATTGGCACTCCCTCCAAGACAAGTTTATTATCCTCCAGCAACTTTTCAATTTCAATTCTGTTTCCCAACAGTATGGGCTGAGCGATTCCCTGATCGACAACAAAATGAGCTGCTTTAAGCATCTTCAGGTTATTAGCATCTGCAAAAACCACTTTCTTCGGATTCTGTTTCGCTTTGTTGCAGATGGTCATAATCAGTTTATTCTCAAAGCCCAGTCTGGCGCTTAATTCACGTTCGTACTCTTCCCAGTTTTCAATTGGCTTTCTGGCGACACCACTCGCCATGGCTGCTTTCGCAACGGCCGGAGCAACCGTTCGGATCAATCTTGGATCCAACGGCTTTGGAATGATATAATCTTTACCAAAAACAATATTCTCCATATTATATGCCTTGGTAACCAATTCCGGAACATATTCCTTCGCCAACGAGGCCAGTGCTTTCACGGCCGCAATCTTCATTTCTTCATTAATTTCGCGAGCCCTCACATCCAGAGCACCGCGAAAGATGAAAGGAAACCCGAGTACGTTGTTAATTTGATTGGGATAGTCACTCCGACCAGTTGCCATGATAATATCGCCCCGCGCACTAATCGCATCTTCATACGAAATTTCCGGTGTAGGATTGGCCATTGCAAACACAATCGGATTTTCGGCCATAGAACAAACCATGTCTTTTGAAACGATATTGCCAACTGATAAACCAAGAAACACATCGGCTCCAACCATTGCGTCTGCCAGTGACTTAAAGTTCTGCTTGCAGGCAAACTGTTGCTTAGATAAATTCAAATCAGTCCGTGACGCGGAAATGACACCTTTACTGTCAACCATCACGATGTGCTCTATACGAACGCCCAACTGCACGTACAATTTTGCACAGGAAATAGCAGCTGCTCCGGCACCACTGATGACCACACGGATTTGTTCGATCTGTTTTCCGGTAATTTCAAGTGCATTCAACAAACCAGCTCCGGATATAATCGCAGTTCCATGCTGATCGTCGTGAAAAACAGGGATATCTAAAGCAGCTTTTAGTTTTTCCTCTACATAAAAACATTCCGGAGCCTTGATGTCCTCAAGGTTGATGCCTCCAAAAGTCGGCGAAATGGCTTTCACAACCTCAATAAGGCGATCCGGGTTCTTTTCATTCACTTCAATGTCAAACACATCCACATCGGCAAAAATTTTGAAGAGCATTCCCTTGCCTTCCATCACCGGTTTTCCGGCAGCCGGGCCAATATCGCCCAACCCCAACACTGCCGTGCCATTTGAAACAACAGCGACCAAATTACCTTTCGAAGTATACTTATAAACATCATCCGGATTGCGCTGGATCTCCAAACAGGGCTGTGCCACCCCCGGTGTATAAGCCAATGAGAGGTCGTATTGCGTTTCGTGCGATTTCGTTGGAACAACTTCAATCTTTCCGGGTCTTCCTTTTTCGTGGTACTCCAAAGAGTCTTCGTAAACGGATTTTTTCATGGCTACTGATTTTTAGGTTTCCTATTAAAATTACGACAAAAACGTACGTAACAACAGGAGTTTAATCATCATAGCATGCTGTTTTCCAATTTAATTCAGTCAATAAACACACCACAAACTACTTTCACGCTCCAAACCCAATGTGTCGGAGCGCTCCCTTTTCCCGAGATTCTCAAATTTGATCGCGCATGCAAGCAGGACAGTAGCGTGTTCGTTTTGCGCTAAAGACGCTCGTTCCCCCTTATGGGAAGTTTCGCCAGAATGCACCGAATAGAAACAACCAACCGGCAATAAAACTCAATCCTCCGATGGGAGTAATCGCCCCCAACCACTTAATCCCTGTTAGTGCAAGCAGGTATAAACTCCCCGAAAAGATTAATATGCCTAAAAACAAGAATAAAGCTGAAAGACTCAGCGTAACAGACGGATAATGAATCGAAAGCACACCAACGACAAGAAGCCCGATCGCATGATAAAAATGATACTCAACCCCGGTTTTATACACCTGCATCATTTCCGGACTTAGTTTAGTTTTTAATCCATGGGCTCCAAATGCTCCAATAATCACACCTGCTGCCAGGCATGCCGCTGCTATAAGAAATATCGTTCTGGTCATGAGTTAAAATTTTGAAATATATACAAATAACATCCGGGAAAAGGGATTGTTATTTTTTTTAGCAACGATTATGAAAACACTTGTCTAAATCATAATATTATTTAATCAACACGCAGGTGCGTTTCAACTTCAAATTGGAAACTAATCGGCTTCAAAAAGCCACAAATCATGAACACTCATCCCAGCACCCCCACTATAAAACATATGCTATCTTTATGCTTTTATCTTTCAATAACACAGGAAAATTAATGTAACCTACTGACAGCATATTGTTTATATTCATTTTAGATTGTGTTTTTTACAAAAAAAGTGGGTCAAAAACCGGAACCTTTTTTGCAATTTTGCCATTAATTCATGTCGGGTTATTCAGTGCGTAAGAGTAATCCGTTTTGAATTAGGAAAGAGAGCGTTTCGAGTGGAATGAAAGATTCTTCTATTTTATCACCTTTTCCATTTCTCAAATGGACAGAAGTTTCTGGAAAAAAGAAATCCTCCTCTTTTCATTGTTTCGCGCATTTTTGTAATACTACTGAAGTAAGAGACCGGTAGTTTAGGCTTAAGGGATATGAGTTAAACGTATGCGCTATTACGTTTGACATGATGTAGGAATGTGGAAAATTGAAAGAGAAAATGAACAAGATTACGATCTTAATTGGATTGGTATGCCTATTTTTCAGCGGTATATCAACAGCACGTGGGCAGGACGCAGATCTGGCGATAGCCGGAAATGCAGGAGAAACGATGAAGTCAAGCAGCTACATGATCGATTTTACGATTGGTGAAGTTTTGACAGATGCACTTATGAGTGAGACAGTTATGCTGACTCAAGGATTTCATCAAGCCGACACTGAAACGGTTGAAACAGACCAGGGAATTGTCAGTGGGCTTGAGGAAAACGAATTTCTAGATGAAGAATTGGATGTTTACCCTAATCCATTCAAAACGAAACTAAACATAAATTATTCGTTTCAGAATAGTTTAGAGATGGATGTTACTATTTGGAGTCTTACCGGAGAATTACTGCTGAGTTTCTCGCAGAATTCCGATAAAGGGACACAAACAGTCGACTTATCCGGCTACCCAAAAGGGATTTACTTCATTAAGTTCTACAATCAGGAACAACAAAAATTGCGTACATTTAAAATTATTAAAGCTTAAACGATGAAAAGAATTTTTATCATATTGGCATTAGCTGTGCTTCAACTTAGCGGTATCGCTCAAACCCCCTATTCTTTTAACTATCAAGCCGTTGTTCGAGACATCGAAGGTAAGGCCATGACAAATAAAGTAGTCGATTTCAACATTGACGTTATTTTAAGTGGTCAAACTGTATACTCCGAAGAGCATACCGGAATAGATACCGGAACCAATGGTATCGTTAACTTTAAAATTGGAAATGGCAGCTCTCCCAGCGGCGACTTCGCTGCACTTGACTGGACAAGCGGAGCATATAAAATCCGTATTAGTATGAATGGAGAATTGCTCGGAATATCAGATATCACGGCTGTTCCGATCGCTCTTTATGCTGTGAATTCTGCGGATAATCCATGGAATTACAATTCAAGCGACAACACCCTGTCGTATACCGAGGGTATGCTCGAAATTCTGGATCTGAAAGTATCTGGCAGCAGCAACCTCGCGCCCGAAGCAGGCATGATTCGTTTCGACAGCCAAATCAATGATTTTGTAGGATTTGACGGCACCGAGTGGAAATCGATGACGACTTCTGAAGTAGCTCAAACGACCACCGATACGCTTTGGACTGTAAATACCGAAGATAATTCGATCTCGTACACCGGAGGGCTAACAGAATTGAAAGACCTTCGGATTTCGGGAAGCAGCGATAATGAAGCCCTGGCGGGAATGATCCGTTACAACGAAGAAACAAATGATTTTGTAGGCTACGATGGCACTGAGTGGAAATCGCTGATCGCTGTTGCAGATACTACAATTGTTGAAATTACTCAAGTTGATACCCTATGGGTGGTCAATGAAGAAACTAAATCGATCTCCTATACCGAAGGATTAACAGAACTGAAAGACCTCAGGATTTCGGGAAGCAGCGATACTGACGCCTTAGCGGGAATGATCCGTTACAACGAAGAAACAAATGACTTTATTGGCTACGATGGTACTGAGTGGAAATCGCTTACCACTGCTACAGCATCAACTACGACAAACGACTACGTTAGTGACGAGACTGAACTGAAAGCTGCACTCGCAGCATTGGAAACGAATATCGTGATCGACACAGATATGACGATCACCGAAACAATCAACTTAACCTATGCGGTTAATATCGAATCGGTTGGAAGCCCCAAGAAGCTTACATCTGCAGGCATTACCTTATTTTCGGTGCAAAAATCGAATGCCAGCATCAAAAATTTGATGTTAAATTCGACTGGTGGCGGTGTTTCTATCGCCATTAACGCAGGTGTTTCTGATGTTACCTTAGACAAATTGCAGATCTCTGGTTATGAGCGCGGCATCTACAAGTCTGGTACTGCAAGCAGCACCGCAACCAGCCGTCTGGCAATAACAAACACAACGATTCTGAATAGTACAATTTCCGGACAAGCTGCCACAGTAGCCCTTCACGGCAATATCGAAGATCTCACCATTGATCATTTAACCATTGACGGATCTGCGGGTGAAGGACTAAGAATTGTCGACGGATGCTCCGGCTCAATTAGCTCGGTAACGATTACCGACACCAACTCCGGCGGAATTGTGTTGAGTGATTTAACGAGCAGCAGCTCACCCTATCGTCAGGTTTCGCTGGCTAATGTAAATGTAAGCAACTGTTCAGGAACTGGAATCACAATTGACCGTTCAACAGTTACTGCTTCGAACATTGCCATTTCTGAAGCTACCGGCTCGGGTGTTCAGATTACCGGAAGTGACACCCAGGTAACCCCATCTCAATTAACGAACCTGAACATTTCAGCGACAAAGGTTGCCAGTACCAATTCCTATGGAGTATCGTTATTCAACAACGCCATGGCAAATATTTCCAACTTTTATATTACCGGAAATAATACCAGTGCGGTGGACGAATCCGCGATTGGCCTTTATGCTAATAACAGTGAAAACTTCATCATTAACGGTGGTGTATTCACCAAACTTGGAAAACTAATTTCAATAGATAGTAATAACTAGTGTATTCGAAAACTCACCTCTTCCGGATCTTGTCCATCCAAGGCAGAGGCATTAAAAACAAAAAAGTCACTCTCATTTCCGGGAGTGATTTTTTTTATTTGGTATGCGACAGAATTCCTTGGAGCTGCTACCACCAACGCTTGAAACCTGCAACTGGCTTTTCTTTGGACTCAAAATATTCGGCCATACATCAGCCTCATTGGACTTGAAAAAATTGTCCTTAGCAGTCCTTGCTTACCAAAGCCGTTCCCAAAAGTGCATTGGCGGGTTACATTCAGTAAATCCGGCCTTTTCGTACAAGCTTTTAGCATTCTGGTTGTCGTGCCTCACCTCCAGATTTACCCGGCAGAACCCTTGCTTCATACCGTAAGCTGCAATCTGGTTGAGCAAAAATTGCCCAACTCCTTTTCCTCGAAAATCGGGATGAACGATGAAGTCGTGAATATTGATCAGTGGCATTGCTTTAAAGGTGGAAAAATTTTTATTGCAGTTTGCCAAGGCTGCAAATTCACCGTCGAGTTTCGCAAAAAATCCAAGATACGACGGGTAATTTCGGAGCCCTTCAATAATTTTAGAATCCAATCCTTCAGGCATCGGAGAGCTACTTCCCATCGGATCGCGCATGTAAACATCCAACAAACGAATGAGCGCATTAACATGTTCCTCCGATTGGAGGTCTATCTCCACAAAACTTAAGTTCATGCTATTTCTTTTAAAGGACGAAGGTAGAAAACAACGGGAAGGTCAGCAAACTTCAAATTACACTTTGAATCGCCAAGCATCAATTTCGTATTTCTTAACACGGGTTCCCAGCATCCGCTCGGTAACTTTCAATATTTCTGCAGCTTTGGCAATGTTTCCTTTCGTACTCGTCAACGCCTCCCTAATCAGCTGCTTCTCAACCTGTTCTACAGTATAGGTCAAACCGCCTTTTGCTTGTGTGTTCGACGAGTCGGCAGTCTGCAACGAAGGCGGTAAGTTATAGGCATGAATAACATCGTCGGTTGTTAGAATACATCCACGCTCAACACAGTTTTCCAATTCGCGAATATTACCGGGCCACGAATAAACCATCAGCATGTTCAATGCACTTGTGGTAATGCGTTTTACGCTTGTACCATTCCGTTTATTGAATTTTTCAATGAAGTGATCAACCAATAGCGGAATGTCATCGCGCCGCTCACGAAGCGGAGGTATATACAGCGGAAATACATTAATTCGGTAAAACAAATCTTCACGAAATTCACCTTTCTCGATCAAATCCTCCAAATTCCTGTTTGTGGCAGCCACGATCCGAACATCAACTTTAATGGTTTCCGTTCCGCCCAATCGTTCAAATTCACGTTCCTGCAAAATCCGTAAGATCTTCACCTGGGTTGAAAGCGGGATATCACCGATCTCATCTAAAAAGATGGTTCCGCCGTCAGCCAATTCGAAACGCCCTTTCCGGCGTGCATCCGCCCCGGTAAAAGCGCCCTTTTCATGGCCAAACAATTCGCTTTCGATCAACGTATCGGGCAAAGCCGAACAGTTTACCTTCACGAAATTGTTTTTCGCACGTTTACTGGTAAAGTGAATCGCGTCGGCAATCAACTCTTTACCAATACCGCTTTCCCCACGTATTAATACGGTTGAATTCGTTTCAGCAACCATATTTACTAACGAGTACACATCGCGCATCTTACCCGAGTTGCCAACAATATTTACAGGCCGGTGCTCTCCGGTGAGCTTACTTTGGAGTTCTTTATTCTTTTGACGGAGTACTTCCAACTCTTCCATTCGCTCTTGCTTTGAGCTTACTACCCGAGAGATTAGACTGCCGATTACCGACAAAAGGTATAAATTTTCATCCTTCGAGATAAACGGATTAAAAACACGAATCATACTTAGAGATCCGGTTACCTGACTACCCTCTATAATCGGAACACAAACGAAACTTAACTCTTCGCCATCTTTCGATTTTAATTCTTGTTGGGTTCTATTGAGGAACAAACTGGATTCGGATATCTTGTCGACAACGATCGGTCTGGCCAATTCAACCACCCGACCAATAATTCCTTCTCCCAAATCATATTTTCCCCGCGCCTGCTGCGCCGAGCTAAAACCATAGGCTGCTTCAATGTAAATCTTCGAGTTTTGTCGGTTGAAAATGGTCAGAAAACTACGCTCGGCTCCCATATACTTCACCAACAATTCCAATATAACCGACAAATCATTCTTCAACTCCTTACTTTGAATAAGGCGCTGACTGATTTCGGATAAAAGGGTTAATTCCTTTACGCCATAACATTCGTTCCCAGCTTTTCTACACTTGAATTCCATAGCCTCTTGCGTGAAAATATTTTCGTTTTGGTTTCTTTTAGATACAAAACTGACAACATTCGAGCAGTTTGCAACAAATATAATAACAATACATGACACTTTAACATTATCATAACACCGACAATTCCAATTCGTCAACACCTCATGCAAAATATCTGGAGACATAAGCGGCAGATTTCCTCAAAAAGATTATTTTCGCATAGTTCATAAAACAGAATCTGCACGTGGAAATAAATCTGGTAATCATCCCAACCTATAACGAGAAAGAAAACATTGAACGGATGATCCGTAAAGTTTTTTCGTTATCGACTCCTTTTGAAATCCTGATAATTGACGATAACTCTCCGGACAAAACAGCTGAAATTGTCAAGAAATTACAACTGGAATTTGACGGTCGACTTCATTTACTTGAACGTGAAGGTAAGCTTGGATTGGGGACTGCCTATCTCTCCGGATTTAGATATGCGATTGAACACAAAGCTGACTTCATTTTTGAAATGGATTGCGATTTTTCGCATAACCCTGAAGATCTCGAACAATTACTTAGCGCGTGCAAAAAACAGGGAGCCGATGTGGCGATCGGTTCGCGCTACATCAAAGGAATCAACGTCATTAACTGGCCGCTCGGCCGTGTATTGATGTCCTACTTCGCATCGGTTTACGTACGACTGATCACCGGCATGGAGATCATGGACACGACCGCTGGCTTTAAATGTTTCCGACGAACAGTGCTCGAAACAATTGATTTGAATGATATTCGGCTCAAAGGGTATGGTTTTCAGGTTGAGATGAAGTTTACGGCCTGGAAACATGGTTTTCAGTTGACTGAAGTTCCAATTATTTTTACGGACAGGCAGGAAGGCAGCTCGAAAATGAGCGGCGGAATTTTCAACGAAGCTCTTTGGGGTATCTTAAGAATGAAATTACGAAGTTGGTTTAAACACTTCGAACCGCAAAAAAACCAGCTTGCTTAGGCATTGCGGCAGCGGACATGAACAAAATACAGGTACAAATTGCTTAGAGCTGCAGAAATGTAGCTTTTTTGTTTTCAATTCGTAATTACAACTAAAACCATATCGTATGAAAAAGACCATCATCCACAACGCCGTAATCATCAACGAAGGAAAGCGTTTCCGGGGAGGTGTTGTCATCGAAGGCGAATTTATTTCCAAGATTTTTGAGGGAGAACTTCCTGAAACCATCGACCAATCAGCCAACCTGATAGACGCGGAGGAACGCTACCTGATTCCCGGAGCAATTGACGATCAGGTTCATTTTCGTGAACCAGGTCTCACCCATAAAGGCGACATTGCCACCGAATCGATGGCCGCACTGGCTGGTGGTGTTACGTCATACATGGAAATGCCCAACACCAATCCACAAACAACCACCCAGATTGAATTGGAGAAAAAATATGCCCGGGCGGCGGAAGTTTCAGCCGTGAACTACTCCTTCTACATGGGGGCAACGAACAGCAATTTGGACGAAGTTCTTAAAACCGATCCTTCTAAAGTTTGCGGCATAAAAGTATTTATGGGCTCGTCGACCGGAAATATGTTGGTAGACGACAAAGCGACATTGGCCGAAATCTTTAAAAACGCGCCGACATTGGTAGCTACCCATTGCGAAGACGAAGCGATCATCAAGAAGAATATCGAAATCTACCGCCAAAAGTACGGTGAGATTGTTCCCATCTCACGCCATCCAAAAATCAGAAGCGCTGAAGCCTGCTACAAATCATCGTCTCAGGCCGTTGAGCTAGCTTCGAAATACGATACCCGCTTACATGTGCTGCATATTTCATCGGCAAAAGAAATGGCTCTATTCAAAGCCGGACCGGTAAGCGAAAAAAAGATTACAGCCGAAGTTTGTGTTCATCACCTTTGGTTTGACGAGCGAGACTATATTGACTACGGTACCCGCATTAAATGGAATCCGGCGATAAAGTCGGTTGAGGACAAAGAAGCACTGTGGGAGGCCTTGCTTGCCGACAAAATTGATGTTATTGCCACCGACCATGCGCCGCACACCCTCGACGAGAAATCGCATCCGTATTTCAAAGCTCCGTCAGGCGGACCGCTTGTACAACACTCTGTTACTGCCATGTTCGAATTTGTACACCAGGAGAAGATTACCGCGGAAAGAGTAGTCGACAAAATGTGCCATGCACCGGCCGATTTATTCCGCATTGATCGCCGTGGTTATATCCGCGAGGGTTATTATGCCGATCTGGTACTCGTTAATCCGGAAAAAAGCTGGGTTGTTTGCCCCGAGAACATTATCTATAAATGTGGTTGGTCGCCATTCGAAGGAACGACATTTCATAGCCAGGTTTCGAAAACATTTATAAACGGACAACTGGCCTACGATCGGGGACACATAGAAAAAGACATTCGCGGAAAAAGACTTGAATTCTGCTACTAAAAAACAGAAAGTCCGGACAGAAACTCGTTCCGGACTTTTTGCTTTTTATCGGGATAGGGGTTAGTGATCGCTAATTAAATATTGATAAACAGCTCTTCGGCTGGCAACCGAACTTTTTTCGATTTCGCCAAGCGGTCGTTCTCCTCATCACGATAGCCAATCGCCAACATCACAACACTTTTCAGTCCTCTATCGGCTAGCCCAAGTACCTTGTCCATTTCCAATTTATCAAAGCCCTCCATCGGTGTTGAATCAATTCCGATCGCAGCTGCAGCAACCGACCCGACGCCCATTGCGATATAAGCCTGACAGGCCAGCCAGCTTTCAATCTGCCCGGAGTTTTCAGCCCTTTCGACATAACCGTTAACCATGCCTTTAAAATCACCCAACGATTCTAAATTCAGCTGCCGGGTTTCAGCCATCAACGCCAAATAATTGTCAACAAATTCAGGTTTTACCTTTTCCCAAACCGCAAAAACAAGCAAATGTGAACTTTCCAAAATCTGGGGTTGCAGACAAGCCTTTTTACTTATTCTCTGTTTCACAGTTTCATCTTCAACTACCAACACCCGAAATGGCTGTAAGCCAAGCGACGTAGGCGCCAAACGTACAGCTTCCAAAATGACATCCAATTTCTCTTTCGGTACCTTCCCTCCATTCATCCTCTTTGCGGCATAACGCCAGTTCAACACATCCAACACTTCCATTTTCTTCTATTTACTGTTTTATATTTTCTAGTTGTAACTGTTTCCTGTAAACGGGCAGCTACTAAAAACAAAAAGGTGCGAAAACCGCACCTTCTTTCAATTTTTTTTCCATTAGTTTACCTGGATAATCAGGAACTTTGAGGTTTCCCAGAATTCCTTCGGCTTATCAATCACCAACGCGTCAACCCGTTCTTCACCCTCAAAATGGTACGATCCGGCAGGATGAGTGGTTACCAACTTGGCACGCTTGGCAAGGATCTCCAGACGCAGGAAATCCCGAATATCAATCTCAGTAAAATACGACTGATTAAAATCTTCCTTCATCTTCAAACTTCTACCTAACCCTAAAAACCCGCCATCTTTCTCAACCAGGTCATTGGCAATCAATTCCTTTTGAGATCCAAATGCATAATAAGCCGTATTTATAGCAATTGTTTGATAATCAATTAAATTCGATTTTTCCAGCAAAGCCTCATCTTTTCGCATGCTTTCGCCCGACATCTCCTCAATTCGGCTGTTCAAACCAGCAATATCCATATTCATTTTCTGAATTTCAGCGTTGAGACTTGCAATTTCCGAATCTTTCTGTTCAACCTGACGCTTTAGTACGTCGATCGCCCGCTGTAGTTCAGCAACTTTCGAATTAGACGACCCAAGTTGCTTCTGAAGCTTGTTAATCAAGGCCCTATTTTGCTTCATCAATTGGTGAATAATCTCAATATCACTCAAAATATGATCCTTATCACTCAGTTTCCCTTCGCTAACTTTGCCCGATTCAATCCGAACAATTTCTTCCATTTGTTTAATTGAATCAAGATTTTCCTGAATTTCTGTCATGACCGAAACAAAGCTGATAATAGCTGAGTCCTTCTCCACGGCAGCCTGTGCAAGACTGTCCTGGGTAGCCTGCATTCGATCAATTTTTCCCTGTTGACATGATACCAACGCAAGTACAACGGCAACAAACACTAACTTTTTCATACGTATAGCCTGTTTAATTTAGATCAAAGTTATATGCTTTTCAGAATTTAAAAACAATTTCAATTGTTTTTTATGTACAGATCTTAAATTAGGTCGACTCTCGTTTATGGCGAATTGTATACATCTCATTATCTGCCTGTTAAAACCAACTAAATTACTTTGCTATAAAAACAAGCATTTCTAAAACTCAACATAGGCTGGTTAAAGGTTCAACTACCTGACAACATCGAACAGCAGGCCAATTTTCAATACCGAACTAATGCCGGCCAAACGAAAGGCTGACTCAATGGACAGCCAATTCGATCTTTTGCCTGTTGAACCGAACCTAATGCAAACTTCTGCAATCAACGAAAAGTCGCTCCAACTACTCTCACAGCAGTTTGTCGTTCAATATTTTACCAATTTGTTCTTTATTTTGAATACTACTCGTTGCATGTACGAGCTTTCCGTTTTTGTAATAAACAACAAATGGCAAACCCATGAAATTACGACATTCCGGAGCGTTGCGGATGACCGCTGCATCGGGAATATCAAACTCCATATCAGCAAAAACGACCTGCTTGTATTCGTCTTCCAGTTCTGTCATGGCAGCATAGACCGGAATGCACATTGGTCCCATCCGACCACAGCAGATCATCACATTCTCATTTTCCGAAATTAGCTTCTCGTGCTCTGCCGACGATAAAACATGTTTTAAATTGGTGTGCAGCATGATTAATTGAATTTTATATGTAAATATATTGATACCTCAACACGTATCCCAATGTTTGGTTCATTCTCTTGTGTGTTTTTTTTGATCTTTAGTTCACTAAGGCTGAATAGCAATTCCAAACAAACCAAAGAACCGGGTCATAGCCAACAAAATGGCCGTAGCCGAAAACAAATTTGTATCTTTGCCGCCAAAAATTACTCATTTTGGACTTATTCGAATTTCGCAAAAATTACCGGGAGAATCCCCTATTCCAAACCGTATTGGAAAGTCTGAAATCTCCACAGGCAAAAATTCACCTTCGGGGAATGGTTGGCTCGCTTAAAACGGTTTTTGGTTCCGTAATGGCCGAAAACCAACAGAACGTTTCGGTTTACATTCTGAACGACAAAGAAGAAGCTGCCTACTTTTACGACGATTTGAATAATCTGCAAACCAAAGGAGCAGTTTTATTTTTCCCGGGGTCATACAAACGATCCATCCATAACGAACAGTTTGAGCAGGAAAACATCATATTGCGAACTGAAGTGCTCAACCAGATCAGGGAAGGCAACCCGGCAAGCATTGTCACCTATCCGGAGGCTCTTGTTGAGAAAGTAATTTCGGGAGATACACTGGCATCGCATAGTTTTGCGGTAAAAAAAGGAGACAAGCTATCGATCGACTTCCTAAATGATGTGCTGTACGAGTATGGTTTCGAGCGCGTGGATTTTGTGTGCGAGCCTGGACAGTATTCAATCCGCGGCAGCTTGGTCGACATTTATTCGTTCTCGAATGAAGATCCTTACCGACTTGATTTCTTTGGCGACGATGTTGACAGCCTGCGAAGTTTCGACATCGAAACTCAGATCTCGAAGGAACAACTGACCAAAATTGTTATCATCCCCAATATTCAAAGTGGACTCGATGATGAGAAACGCGATCATTTTCTGCGGTTCATTCCGAAGGAAAGTCTTTTATTTGTTCACGACCTGACTTTACTGACCGACCTCATTCAAAGCCAGTATGAGGAGAACATGAGTTCCGACAATTTCACAGAAGAACTGCAGCAGCGCATTACATCGGGCGAAGAATTCAGGGAAGCAGCCCTTCAGTTTAGCTTGATTGCAACCGGAAGCAATGCGGGTTTTCAGGCCGATAAAATAATTGAATACAGCAGCTCACCTCAACCAGTTTTCAACAAAAACTTTCAGCTGCTGGCCGAAAACATGCAGCAAAACATTCACGACAATTATAAAAACTACATTCTGTCGGGCAGCGACAAACAGATTGAACGACTGAAAGCCATTTTCAATGATCAAGGCCTGAATGTTCGTTTCACCGATTTGAAGCTCACCCTACATGAAGGCTTTATCGACCACGATCTTAAAATTTGTTGCTACACCGATCATCAAATCTTCGAGCGCTATCATCGCTTTCAGGTGAAAAGCAGAAAAGAGCAGCGACAAAGTATCACCATAAAAGAATTGAACAAACTGCATCCGGGCGACTATGTTGTACACATCGACCATGGGATTGGGAAATTTGCCGGGCTGGTGAAAACTGAAGTCAACGGCAAACTGCAGGAAGCGATCCGGCTCACCTATCGCGACAACGATGTATTGTTGGTTAGTATTCATTCGCTGCACCGCATATCGAAATACAAAGGTAAAGAAGGGCTGGAGCCGAAGATTAACAAACTTGGCGGCGGAGCATGGCAAAAGCTAAAGGAACGCACCAAAAATAAGGTGAAAGATATTGCCCGCGAACTGATTGCCTTGTACGCCAAACGCCGTCAGGAAAAAGGATTTGCATTCACCCCCGACTCTTACTTGCAAACCGAATTGGAAGCATCATTCATTTTTGAGGATACCCCCGACCAGGAGAAAACCACCCAGGCGGTGAAAGAGGATATGGAACGCCATATTCCGATGGATCGCCTGGTTTGTGGCGATGTTGGCTTTGGAAAAACCGAAATTGCTGTTCGTGCGGCATTCAAGGCTGCAACCGATAGTAAACAAGCTGCTGTTTTAGTTCCCACAACCATTTTGGCGCTTCAACATTACAAAACCTTCTCCGACCGCTTGAATGATTTCCCGGTAAAAGTGGAATACATCAGTCGACTAAGGCCAGCCGCCGAGGTGAAGAGAATTCTGAAAGAGGTTGAAGCCGGAAATGTCGATATTTTGATCGGAACCCACCGCTTAATTGGGAAAGATGTAAAATTTAAAGACCTGGGGCTACTGATCGTGGACGAAGAGCAGAAGTTCGGGGTGAGTGTAAAAGAAAAACTGAAGCAGTTAAAAGTGAATGTTGACACGCTGACCCTGACTGCTACGCCAATTCCGCGAACGTTGCAATTCTCGTTGATGGGCGCCCGCGATTTGTCGATCATTCAAACACCTCCGCCAAACCGATACCCGATTGTTACCGAGCTACACGGGTTCAACGAAGACTTGATTCGTGACGCGATTAATTACGAATTGGCCCGAAACGGACAGGTTTTCTTTATTCACAACCGGGTTCAAAATATTTATGAGGTTGAAGCCACCATTCAGCGAATTGTGCCGGGCGTAAAAACAGCCGTTGGTCACGGACAAATGGAAGGTCCAAAGCTCGAAAAAATCATGCTCGACTTTATCAATGGCGAACAAGATGTTTTAATTGCGACAACGATCATCGAGTCCGGACTGGACATTCCAAATGCCAACACCATAATTATAAATCATGCCGAGAATTTTGGGTTGAGCGATTTGCACCAGTTACGCGGACGGGTTGGCCGTTCAAATAAAAAAGCGTTCTGCTATTTGCTCACTCCGCCGTTATCGCTGGTGAGTACCGAAGCCCGGAAGCGACTGCAAGCCATCGAAGAATTCTCGGACTTGGGGAGCGGCTTCAACATTGCCATGCGCGACCTCGATATTCGGGGAGCCGGCGATTTGCTGGGCGCCGAACAAAGCGGGTTTATCGCCGATATTGGCTACGAAACCTATCACCGTATCCTGAATGAAGCCATTCAGGAGTTGAAACAAACTGAATACAAAGATTTGTTCGAAGAAGAACAAACAGCGGCTGCCGGTAAAGCATTCCTTCAAAATAAATTTATTAACGACTGTCAGATCGATACGGATATGGAACTGCTTTTTCCCGATGGCTATATCCAAAGCGTTTCGGAGCGTATGTTGCTTTACCGCGAGCTCGACAGCATGGAAACCGAGGAAAACCTGCAACAGTTTGAAGCCAGCCTGACCGACCGTTTTGGAAAACTCCCACCTGCCAGTATTGAGTTGCTGGAAGTGGTTCGTTTGCGTTGGGTCGCCATTGAGTTGGGAATTGAACGCATCATTCTGAAAAACAAAAAAATGATCTGCTATTTTATTTCCGACCAGCAATCGCCCTATTACCAATCGGAAGCATTTACCAAGGTACTGAACTTTGTACAGCATAATCCCGGCAAATGCCGTATGAAAGAGAAACTGAACAAACTTAGCCTCAACTTCGAACAGGTTAATTCGATCTCCAAAGCCAAGTCAATCCTCTCTGAAATTTAACCAAACACCTAGACAACAAGCTCTATTTCAATAGCTAAAAACATTTTTATTATGTTTCTAGTAATTATTCTATCGAAATAGTTCGAAATTAAATCCAACCTACTGTATTTGTGGTAGAAAATAAATTTGAAGAGATGGATTTGATTCAATTAACCTAAGCAGAAGAGCAAGTGATACAATACGTATGAAAACTGAAGGAAGCAGTTGTCAAAGACGTAGTTGATCAGTTCGACGAACCGAAACCGGCCTACACAACGGTCGCAACCGTTCTTAACAAGAAGACTGATCCCCCGGCAAACAACGCGGCAAACCTGTACCCGCTTACTTTGCTGTAGCGATTGAATTCTAACTAAAAGCTTGTCACGAAACCAAGTCTTTCGTGACAAGCTTTTACCCCACTCTCCCGTGAATTCAATGCGACTTTAAAACCAACATTCATTTTAACGGGAGAATTAAACAAACGGCGTTCTTCCTTATCGATGATAGCCAAGCAACGCTTCGATCGGCTCCTTCAGGATGCTCCCCAATTTTAATCCTTCCTTTTCCAGCTCCGATTTTAAAATCGCCTGAAAATGAAAGGCAACAGAACCGACAAAGTTCACTGGCAGATTTCGGGATTCCGGCATCTGCAGGATATTTCGTTGAATAAAGGCCTTAAATTGATTCCGAAGCAAATCCAGACAATACGGATGTTCCGCTTCGTCACTCAGGAAGCCGGAAAACGAAGCTAAATATTGATTGGGTTTAGCAGTACGATAAACACGCTCCAACACGGCATCCTTCTCCGGGGCATATTTCCGAAAGAACTTCGTCTTCAAATCCGCGGGCATTAAGCCTTTAAAATAATCGCCCAATAGTTGCCTGCCCAAAACAGCGCCACTGCCCTCGTCGCCCAGAATATATCCCATCGGCGGGATGCCACTAACAACCTGTTCGCCATCGAAGTAGCAGGCGTTCGAACCGGTTCCAAGGATACAAACGATGCCCGGATTTTGGCCACATGCAGCACGTGCCGCGCCCAACACATCGCTAGCAATCTCACATTTAACTTCACCAAAAATGGCCACCAAAGCCTTTTTTATAACGGCAGCCTTTTCGGCATTAACAATGCCTGCTCCGTAAAAGTAAATCGCTTCAACCGGCAAGTGTTGCTGATCGAATAACGGAGTCAACTCCGCCAAAATGTCCTCGGTCGTTCGAAAAAAAGGATTTATTCCCGCGCTTTGAAAGCTTCGTGTCTCTCCAAAATCATCAGCAATCAACCAATCCGTTTTTGTCGAACCACTGTCTGCAACTAAAATCATAAGTTTCCATCTTTTAGTGAAAAGTAGTTCAAAGTTAAGCACACAAACCAAGTTCGCTCTCGTTTATGGCGAATAAAATAATTCACAGCTCGTTTTCAGCACGTTCGTTTCCTGTTGCAATTAGGTTGAACCCCATTTAAAAACCCGGTCCACCTTTCGGTTGCAGAAAACAAGTTGGCCGAAACCGCAATTGGTATGTTCCAAAAGAAAATTTTCATCAAACTATTAGCGATCTGATTTTTTTGTTGTTTTTTCGTAAAAAAGAAAAGCACATCAGATCTGTTTAATCATTAACAAGTTCAATTCAATGCGACGTCATCCCCTGATTTTATTTTTCAGCCTGCTATTTCTAACCGGATTTTCACAAAGTTCGTCAATCCCCAAATATGAGTTCAGAGCGGCTTGGGTGGCAACAGTCAACAACATCGACTGGCCTTCGAAACCTGGACTAAGCGTTCAGCAACAAAAGACTGAAGCGATCGAGCTTCTCAATCTAATGGACAAAAACGGGCTGAATGCGGTTATCCTGCAAATTCGCCCAGCAGCCGACGCCTTTTTCCCGTCGCAACTTGAGCCTTGGTCGCGCTACCTGACTGGAACACCCGGGGAGGATCCCGGCTATGACCCGTTGAAATTCTGGATCGATGAAGCACACAAGCGACAAATGGAATTCCATGCCTGGTTCAACCCATTTCGAGTCGCCCAACGAGCCGACGAACCGCTCTCTTCGTCTCATATCGCTTTTAATCAGCCCGAATGGATTATCAAATACGGAGGTAAATTGTATTTCAATCCGGCGCTCGAAGAAACCCGGCAGTTTATTGCCAAAGTGGTGAAAGAAGTGGTTGCCAACTACGATATCGATGCGGTTCATTTTGACGATTATTTCTATCCCTACCCTGTAGCCGGAGAGGTATTTCCCGACCTGAACCAGTTTGCGGCTAATCCTCGGCAATTTCGCCCTGACCAGCTCGCTGATTGGCGGCGCGACAACGTCGATCAAACCATCCAATTGCTATCGAAAACCATCAAAGAGACAAAACCTTGGGTCAAATTCGGCATCAGTCCGTTTGGCGTGTGGCGAAACGCCGACAAAGACGCCCGTGGCTCAAAGACCAAAGCCGGGGTTACAAATTACGATGATCTGTACGCCGACATTTTAAAATGGCTGCAAAACGGCTGGATCGACTATGTTACTCCGCAAATTTACTGGCAGATCGGTCACACTGCGGCAGACTATAAAACCCTTATTGACTGGTGGGCCGAAAACAGTTTCAACCGCGATGTGTATATTGGTCACGCATTGTACAAAATAGATGCGAATTCGAGCACTCCCGAATGGACTCAGCCCGATCAGCTGCCAAAACAAATTCAATTAACGCGCACAACCCCGGCAATTCATGGAAGCGCCTTTTACAGTGTCATCCATCTGAAACGAAACCTACTTGGACTTCAAGATAAATTACAAAATCAATTGTATCCATTGCCGGCATTGTCTCCTACAATGCCCTGGATTGACTATACTCCGCCAAAACCGCCATTAAAATTCAAAAAACGAGGACGAAAACTGAAGTGGGAGAAACCGGAATTCAACCACCCGATGGACGAAGCAACCCGCTATATTGTATACAAAAACAAAGTTGGCGCGAAGTTGAATGAAGCCGACGTGCAGTCGATTTATGCCATCACCGGTTTGTCTGAAATACGGATTGAAAAGCGAAAGAGCAAGAAAGAAAAGTACGAGTTTCGTGTGACGGCACTCGATCGTTTAAATAATGAAAGCCCGGCCACAAAGCCGGCAGCAGTAAAATGGTAATTTATGAAAACAGATAGTTTTATTGCCTGGTGCGGCCAGGAAAACACCCAACAAATTGTCGATCAGCTCCGCCAATCCGACCAAATGGCCAACATTTTTGTGCTGTCTCCTAATCCCGTTCAACTAGCCAATGCCTCATTCATTCAGGTTGAAGATCTTTTTTCAACTCAAACTATGAAAACCATTGCTGAGCACACGCAATCCGACTATGCCTTGCTATTGTTGCAAAACAAGTGGGTCAATACGGGTCAATACGGGGTAGAACGACTGCTGCAGATAGCCGAAAATACTGAGGCCGCCATGCTCTATGCCGATTACTACGAAAAAAAAACAGAGCAGCTGGACGCTCACCCGGTTATTGACTACCAGGCAGGTAGTCTTCGCGACGATTTCAATTTTGGCCCGGCACAGCTTTACCGGGCCGATGTGTTAAAAACCTTTGAGGCAGCCGTAACCGCCAACTGGCAACATGCCGGATATTACGCGCTGCGATTGCTGGCTTCGCGTATGGGCGAACTGGTACGCGTACCTGAGTTGCTTTTTACCATGGCCGAAACCGACACCCGCCAATCGGGTGAAAAACAGTTCGACTACGTGAAAAGTACAGCGCGCGAACGCCAGATTGAAATGGAGCAGGCTTGCACGGTACATTTGCAAAAAATTGGTGCCTTTCTGAAACCAAACTTCACGGAAGTTGATTTCGAGAACGATTTTCCGGTAGAAGCAACGGTGGTCATCCCGGTTCGGAACCGGATTAAAACCATTAAAGATGCGGTTGATTCGGTGCTTTCGCAACAGTGCAATTTCAAATTCAACTTAATTATTGTCGACAACCACTCGACTGATGGCACAACCGAACTGCTGCAATCGTATACCGACGATCGCTTGATCCATGTATGCCCGCAACGTTCCGATCTGGGGATTGGAGGATGCTGGAACGAGGCGGTTTTTCACGCGCAATGTGGCCGTTTCGCCATTCAACTCGATAGCGACGATTTGTATTACGACAACACAAGCTTGCAAAAAATAGTTGATAAGTTTCACGAAGAAAATTGCGCCATGGTTATTGGCTCATACCAAATGTGCAACTTCATGCTCGAAGAAATCCCTCCCGGCGTGATCGATCATCGGGAATGGACACCTGAAAACGGGCCCAACAATGCACTGCGCATCAATGGATTGGGTGCACCACGCGCATTTTACACACCAATCTTCCGCAGCATTCGAATCCCAAATACCAGTTACGGCGAAGACTATGCCATGGGACTGGCCATTTCCAGAACATGGAAAATCGGACGGATTTACGATCCAATTTACCGCTGCCGTCGTTGGGAAGACAACTCGGATGCCTCGCTCAGTATTGTAAAGCAGAACGCGCACAACAGCTATAAAGATTCGTTGCGAACGTTCGAATTAAAAGCGAGGATGAAAAAGTTAAAATGATCAGTCGCGAAATTCAGTAATTCGTCCTATTTATAACCGCTGTTTTCTATGGAGGGAAACAACAACCCAAAACCTGTAAGTTGAATTTTCAAACAAACATACACGAACTAATCCGGCAGCAAAAATCGGAATGGAAGCTAGCCGGAACAAATTATAACGCGTTAGCTAAAATTGAAAAGCGAAGTTTCAACTTTGACGATTTTCAAATTATTGCGCAGTTCAACCCAGAGCGAATTCGATCAACCGGTGCGCGGACAGACCATTCGGCTATTAGCCAACGTCCGTGTTTTTTATGTAAAAAGAACCGACCGGATGAACAAGTCGGCATCAATTTTCGTGGCCACTATGAAATCCTGATCAATCCTTTCCCGATTTTCGACCAACATCTCACCATTCCTGGTTACGACCATGAACCTCAACAGCTCAGCGGTCGTTTGGCCGACATGCTAGATTTGGCGGAAGAATTAACCGATTTCACCCTTTTTTACAACGGCCCAAAATGTGGAGCTTCAGCACCCGACCATTTTCATTTCCAAGCCGGCCAGCGGAAAAAGATGCCCATAGAATTAGAAATGGCAAGGCAAGCAGTAAAAGCCGATGTGCTTATCGATCGTCCATCGATCCGTATTTTGGCGATCGGGAATAGTTATCTGCGCAAAGTCATTTTCTTCCAATCCAAATCGAAAGCCGAGCTTTCGGCAACAGTGGAACAGGTTATCAAGCTCATGGAGTCGGAGTCGCCTGCTGAAGAACCGATGATGAATGTGCTCGCCAATTTTGAAGCCGGAAGTTGGCAGGTTCTGCTCTTTCCGCGCGAAAAACAACGCCCGCGCCAGTATTTCCTGACCGATGAAAATCAGATCCTCATGAGTCCGGCATCAGTTGAAATGGGCGGATTGGTCGTTCTACCCCGAGCAGAAGATTTTGCAAAACTGTCGAACGAGGATTTGTCCGACATCTATCGGCAGGTGACACTGAATGATACGGCATTTGAGACGCTAAGAAACAAAATCAGGCATCAATTCGGCCGCCAATAAATCGCAAAGACACGACGAATTTGCTTCCTGACATTCGATCTAAAATAAGTACAAGAATCAAGAACCGCTACCAGAAACCAGCAAAAATGAATCAACAGCCCGAAATACAGGTCGGTATCATGGCCGAAAAAACAATTCAGTTTCAACTGCAAGGAAGCTACCAATTACCAACCGGATTCAACGGTAAAGTATTCACGATCGCTGTGGAAGACAATCAGTTGCAGCTTACCGATGAGTCGGGATATAAAAACAAAGGCGATGAATTTGGGTTCGTCGCTTCCGGAGCTGCCGATTCTTTTCTTCTGAAAGAGGTTACCATCGGCATCAATTTTCATTGGGAGCAAAAGCAAGATCAGCAGTTTCGCGGCAGTTTAAAACTGGTATTGGAAGACGGGAAAGTTCGTGCCATCAATCGGGTTCCGCTCGAAGAATATTTACGCTCCGTAATATCGTCGGAAATGAGTGCGACAAGTTCGCCCGAGTTACTAAAGGCTCACGCGGTGATTTCGCGCAGCTGGCTGATGGCACAAATTATTAAAAGCAAGAAACTGAAAAGCGAAACAACGCCCTACCAAACCTGCACCGAGAACGAGCACGAACGAGTCCGCTGGTACGACCGCGAAGACCATCGCCTGTTTGATGTCTGTGCCGATGATCATTGCCAACGCTACCAAGGAATTACAAAGATAATTAGCGAAAAAGCCAATGCGGCAATCGATGCAACTTTGGGCGAATTTCTGGTGGCTGACGGCGAGATTTGCGATGCCCGTTTTTCGAAATGCTGCGGTGGCATATCCGAAAATTTCGAACATGTCTGGGAGCCGGTCTATCATCGCTACCTCAGTAAAATTGTCGACTCGGACGAAGCGGCAACCACCTGTGTTGATCTGCGACACGAAGACGAGGCCGAAAGCTGGATTCGAACTTCACCCGGAGCATTTTGCAATACCACCAACCAACAGATTTTGTCGCAGGTTCTCCCCGATTTCGATCAGAAAACACCTGATTTTTACCGCTGGAAAGTTGACTATAGGCAAGCAGAACTTTCAACCTTAATTCACAAGCGGTCAGGGATAGATTTTGGAGAAATTATTTCCCTGCAAGCATTAAAAAGAGGGCATTCGGGTCGCATAATTCAACTTAAAATTACTGGTACCAAAAGAACCATGACCATTGGCAAAGAGCTGGAAATTCGCCGGGCATTATCGTCCAGCCATTTGTACAGTGCTGCTTTTGTGGTCGATCATCTGGATATCCAAAAAGGTATTCCGCAACACTTCACCCTCATCGGAGCCGGCTGGGGGCATGGTGTTGGCTTGTGCCAAATTGGGGCAGCGGTCATGGGTGAAAAAGGTTATAACTACAAGCAAATCCTGGCTCATTATTTTGTGGGAACCGAGTTGGTGGTACACTATTGAACCAAACAGAATTAACCAACTGTTGACCGACTTTTTATTTTTACTAATTTAATGCCCCCAAACTGACCGACTAAGAACAATGAACAAAACCACCCGAAGCCCCTGGGCCTGGATTCCATCCTTATATTTTGCTGAAGGACTACCATATGTTTTCGTGATGACCGTCTCGGTGATTATGTACAAACGAATGGAAATCTCAAATACCGATATCGCACTATATACCAGCTGGTTGTACCTCCCCTGGGTCATCAAGCCATTCTGGAGTCCGCTGGTGGATATATTGCGAACCAAA
The DNA here is from genome assembly GCF_041596335.1 of Mangrovibacterium sp. GTDB lineage: Bacteria > Bacteroidota > Bacteroidia > Bacteroidales > Prolixibacteraceae > Mangrovibacterium. The sequence continues at coordinate 37,171 of NZ_JBFHIT010000007.1, forward strand.
CGATTTTGGATTGTAGGCATGCAACTGCTCACAGGAGGTGCATTGGCAGGGGTGGCCTTCACCCTCCCGCTAAACAATTTCTTTCAATATAGCTTAGCGTTTTTATGGCTTATGGCGTTCAGCTCTGCTACGCACGACATTGCCGCCGATGGCTTCTATATGCTGGGCTTATCCAATCGCGATCAAGCCTTTTTTGTTGGAATCCGGAATACCTTCTACCGTCTTGCCATGCTAGCCGGACAGGGACCATTGGTAATTCTCGCCGGACACTTCGAGGAAATCAGTGAGAAAACATCAACCGCCTGGAGCATTACCTTTTTCATTTTTGCGGGCTTATTTGCAGCGTTCTTTTTGTACCACTTTATTTTTCTGCCAGTTCCGGCCTCCGATAAAAAACGAACAAACCAAAGTGTTGCTGAAATTCTGCACAACTTTGGTGAAACCTTCCGTTCGTTTTTTGTGAAAGAAGGAATTGGAGTTGCCTTATTGTTTTTGTTGTTCTTCCGCTTCGGCGAAGCACAGCTATCGAAGTTGGCCTCGCCATTTTTATTGGACGATCTGGCAGAAGGAGGTCTTGCTCTGAGCACGAGCGAAATTGGATTTATTTACGGAACAGCAGGCATCATCGCGCTAACAATCGGAGGAATACTCGGAGGCATTGTGGTGTCGCGCCACGGCCTGAAACGCTGGCTCTGGCCGATGATTATCGCCATGAATTTCCCAAATGTTGCCTATGTTGTACTGGCAGCTACTCAAAGTCAGAATTTGTTTGTGATTACATCGGCTGTAATCTGGGAGCAACTGGGCTATGGTTTCGGATTTACCGCTTACATGTTATACATGATCCAACTGGCTGATGGCGAACACAAAACAGCCCACTATGCGCTTTGCACGGGGTTCATGGCCTTAGGGATGATGCTGCCCGGAATGCTTTCAGGATGGATTGAAGACCAGGTGGGTTACCTCAATTTCTTTATTTGGGTAATGTTCTGCACCGTTCCCGGATTCGCGATCGCTCCGTTTCTGAAAATTGACCCCGAATTTGGACTCAAACAATAGGACACAAAAAGCCGTCTGAATGCCGCTCGTTTTCCTAAAAATTGACCTGATTGAGCGATTTACACATATTAACAAGAATACGTGAATTCGGATTAAACCAGGATCGGCTTGGAATGTCTTAGTAGGTGTTAACGATTTTTTGAAATCCACAGGTAAATGAAAAAGAGAAAGAACGATCCGCGATGGACGCCGAACCTGTGATAAAAGCAATTAGACATGTACAAGAAAAGAATTTTGTGGTTGGGATTTTTGGCGCTGGTATTTCTTCATCTTCAAGCCATTGCAGATACTCCATTAAAAAGATCAGACCCTACGCCAACACCATCACCAAAATCCGTCATCAAAGGTAAAGTGGTCGAAAAAGACTCTAACACTCCAATGGAATATGCCAATATTTCCATTTATAACAGTGCCGATTCTTCTCTTGTTTCAGGAGGAATTACAAACCCGCAGGGCGAATTCACCCTTGAGAAACTGAATTCCGGAACCTACTATGTTGAAGCGAATTTTATCGGTTTCAATAAAACCCGGATTAACAATATCCGGATTGGTACCGACCGAAAAGAAATCAACCTGGGTGTGATCTACCTGGAAGCTTCGCGCCAGCAAATCACAGGCATTGAAGTTGTTGCCGAAAAAGCCCGGGTTGAATACAAAGTTGACAAGAAAGTGATCAACGTATCGCAAGATATTAATGCGGCAGGCGGAACGGCGGTTGATGTTTTGGAAAACACGCCATCAGTTCAGGTTGATATTGAAGGAAATGTAACCCTGCGCGGATCGTCGAGCTTCACCGTTTTTATCGACGGCCGACCAACAGCATTGAGCGGAAGCGACGCTTTGCAGCAAATTCCGGCGTCGGCACTCGAAAATATTGAGATCATCACCAATCCATCTGCCAAGTACGACCCCGATGGAATGGCGGGAATCATTAATCTGGTGATGAAAAAAAACGTACTATCGGGCTTCGATGGAATCGTCAATGCCTCTGCAAGCAGCAACGAAAGCCGAAGCATGGATCTGACCCTAAATCATAAAAATAAAAAACGCCAACTAACTTTTGGATTCGACACCGACAATCGCCTTTTTAACAGTGATCAGGAATCGACACGGGAAACTTTTTATGATGACCGCACAGAGTACATGACTTCGAATGGCGAGCGGAATTTCAACCGGCATGGATTTAAGTTTAAAGGGGGACTCGACCTATACCTGACCGACAAAACCACCTTAGGTTTTGTTGCCAATGCCGGAAAGTACGGTTTCGACTCGAGTACTGACATCAATAACATCTACCAAACCATATACAACGGACAAACAACCGGAGACAACCGATATACCGTTGAATTGGAGGAGTCCGACCGAAACCGAAAATTCGTGGATGCCAGCGTGAATTTCCTGCATAAATACAATGCTGAAGGAACCCATAAATTGGAAGGAATGTTCTATTTCAGAAACCGCACGGGTGACGATCTGGAGTTTCAATCTGAAGTTCAAGCGAATGAAAACTTCGTTCGTGGATCGATTTACGATTTGCAGGTGCGCACGACAGAGGGGGAAGAATCGCAGGACTACCGTGCTAAACTGGACTACACCAAGCCACTTGGAGAAACCGGAAAACTGGAAGCAGGTTATCAAAGTCGGATCCGCAGGGAAACAGAGGACTACCTCTTTGAAAACTTCGACACCGATATACAGGAATGGATAAATAACCCTGATTTTACAAGTTCAATGGATTTCAAACGGGACATCCATGCCATTTATTCAACCTACTCGAACAAAATTGGACGGTTTGAAGCGATGGGCGGACTTCGCGGAGAATATACCAACCGGGAAATAAAGCACACTGGTACAAATATGAATTACAAGCTAGATCGTTTCGACTGGTTCCCTTCGCTTCACACGTCATACGAAATATTCATCAATACGCAATTAATGGCTAGTTACAGTCGTAGGATTGACCGCCCCGGTGGCCGCGATCTGGATCCTTTCCCTAGTTATTTGAATCAGTACACCATTCGAATTGGCAACCCCGACCTGAAACCCGAATACACCAATTCGTTTGACTTGAGCGTGATGCAAAGATTTGGAAAATCATTCATCTCACTCGACGGCTTTTACCGGGAAACCAGCAACGTTATTTCACGCATTAGTGAGTTGGGCGACGATGGCATCTTGTATCAAACAAGTGCCAATGTTAGTCAGGACAAATCAACCGGCGCCGAGTTAATGTTGAATCTGGATCTAACCAAATGGTTGTTATTAAATACCAGTCTTTCGGTGTACAATTACAAACTGCAAGGCGAAGTTTTAGGGGAATATATCGACAAAGAGAGCACCAACTTCGACGGCCGGATGAATGCGACCGTGAAATTTTCGTCGACTGCCAGAATGCAGCTAATGGGAATGTATCGGGGGCCGTCAGTATCGGCACAAGGCGACCAGAAAGGATCATTCTACTCCAACATTTCGTACCGACAAGAATTCATGAATCGGAAACTGACAGCTACCGTGAGTGTTCAGGACATTTTGGGAACCGCCTCGTGGAAAGGAAATAGTAACGGAACGAGCTTTAATTCAACTTATAACTTCAAGCACGAACCACGGGTGATTCAATTAGCCTTGAGCTTCAAAATAAATAACTACAAGATGGACAACGGCCGATCTGGCTCTGATGACACCAACGAAATAGAATTTGATCAGGGAGGCTTTTAAGCTTCCAACAATTAGGGTAAATCTTCTCCAGGAGGAACTGCAAGCGGTTCCTCCTTTTTTTTGCCCATGCATATTGATTGTAAACCTCGATGTCATGGAGCAGAACAGCCTCCAAAGCCTTTAAAAAGTACCAATTTACATATCCCCAAACTCTTATTCATCACCGCCTTAAATCTTAGATATATTCCAGACAATCAGGCACTTTGCCTCAAGATCACAAATTGTTCGGCATCAGCAAATGCGAACCCAACATATTTTGATAAGCAACTATTTTTATTCTATACAACATAACAAGCCGTGTTGCTTATTTACTTCAAAGTCAAGATCTTTATAAGACAGCCTTCTTTAAGCATTGAACGATTCTTTCTTCTGTGAGAGAAGCGGCGAAGCCTTAAGAGTTATAAAAGTTTCAAATTCACACCTGCCAGTTTCATTTTTTAATTCTACTGAACAAAAAAAAGGGCATTGCATTCCTTTAACTCTCAATTTGAGAGAAACCAGACCAAAGGCTACTATGACAAAAAAAACACCGGTTTTACTGATCATTTTCAACCGACCTAATCTTGCTGAGAAAGTATTGGATGTTATCCGCCAATATCAACCAGATCAGTTGTATATCGCATCGGACGGTGCACGAAAGCATATCGCCGGCGAAGAAGAGCTCGTGAAAAAGACACGTGAACTCGTCTTAGGTTCGGTTGATTGGGACTGCAACGTCAACACCCTGTTTCAGGATGAAAATCTGGGGTGTGGCCCGGGACCTGCGACAGCAATTAGTTGGCTGTTTTCGCATGAACAGCAAGGAATTATTCTGGAGGATGATTGCATTCCGCAACCGGATTTTTTTGAATACTGTCATTACCTGCTGAACAAATATGCAGACAATCATCGTGTTTGGTTGATCTCGGGCCGATCGGCTTACCCGAATAGTAAGTACTTTAAAGATCGTGACTACATTTTCAGCACCCAAACAGAAACCTGGGGATGGGCAACATGGAAAAGAAGCTGGGACAAATTCGATCCGTTAATGAACACCTGGCCAGACTTTTATAAGCAAGGCGGGTTTAAAAACATTCAGTTTTCGAAAGTGGCGGGCATGTATCTCAACTGGAGATTCAAAGCACATTACAAGCAAGCGAACTTAAAAGATCATGTTTGGGATTTTCAGTTTTACTTTAGCATGAACGCAAACGGTGGACTGGGAATAATTCCGGCAAAAAACCTGATCGAGAACGTTGGTTACGAAGGCACCCACTTTTCAGGCATTACCCATTCGCAAAAACTGAAGTCGCAGAATGGCTATAAAATACAGCGCGAGCCTGCAGTCGTATTACCCGATCGGAATTACGAGATTCATCGTTTCTACGACAAAATACGGATTAAGCTAATTAACTTTTTAACTCGCAAACTCAGAAACGCATACACCAATACGACCGGAATAATTCCGATCAAAAAACAGCGATAGCTTTTTGAAATAAATTTTCCGAAGAATTCGCGCGATTCCGGAATGAAAGGTATTCTAAATGAAGAAAAAAATTCTTTTTTTAAGTCCGCTACCCCCTCCAATATACGGTAGTAATCTGTCCAGTCTTACCTGCTTAAAGGTCATTCAACAACATCCTAATTTTGAGGTCAAAAATATTCAGTTGAATCATCCGGCGAAATTTATTGATCTGAATAAAATTACACTTGGAAAACTGTTTGGAGGTCTGATTTTAATTGGGAAAACACTCGCTGCAGTCAACAGGTTTAAACCCGATTTAATCTACATTATGCCATCAACCGGTGGTTTTTCATTTATCCGTGACTTTGGAGCAGCATTAACCTTTAAACTACTTAACCAACGCGTTATTTATCATCTGAGAACCCAACTGTGCGACGGTGATCTAAATAACGGGGTTAAGTCATTTATCTTAAAAAACGCCTTCAAAGATTCGGCGGCAATCGTGCTAGGGAAGGAATTAATGGAAGGGGTCAACAAATATATCCCCGCTGAGCAAATTAAAATTCTACCAAACGCAATCAGAAAAACGCTCTCCGACGGGGAGTTTCAATCGATTCAAAAGGAAAGGCTAAAAACTCCAAAGCTTCGGTTACTATTCTTGTCGAATATGATTAAAGAAAAGGGATGGCCCCAAGCCATTGAGACCGCCCGAATTTTGAAAGACAGAGACTGCGATTTCGATATGACCTTCGCCGGTAGCTGGCCTTCCCGTGCTGAAGAAATTGAATTTCAGACACTCGTTGAAGAATATGGCTTACAGGAATTTGTGCGTCATATCGGGTTTATAAAAGGCAAAAAGAAGCAGACGACTCTTGCTCAATCAGATCTGTTAATTTTTCCGACTGCGTATCGATACGAAGCCCTACCGAGGGTTATTATTGAAGCCATGGAGTACGGATTGCCGGTGATCGCTAATTCCACAGCAGCCATTCCAAGTACAATTGTCGATGCGTATACCGGGTTCTTATTAGTTGAAAATACACCCCAAGAAATTGTTGAAAAGATAGACCTCATGCATTCAAAGCAAAAAATAGCTGAAATGGGACGAAATGCAAGGCAACGTTATGCAGACCACTACGAATTGGAGATTCTCCGAAAAAGTTTTATTAGCATTTTAAATGATCAGCTTCATGGGCAACCAAACGGATCAGCAGTTAATGGCTCGCAGGCTGTCAGAACCAACAATACCTAGGATATGAAAGATTTCATTTTGAAAGCGCTTCGCAAAACAACATCCGACAAACTGTACTACCAATGCAGGTACTTATTCAAACACGGAGAGTTGCTAAACTTAAATCATCCCACGACCTTTAACGCTAAGCTAATTTGGTTGAATTTATACGACCGAAAGCCCGAATATGCCTATTTTGTTGACAAATACACTGCTCGTGAATACATTCGCAGGCGCATTGGAGAGCAATACCTCAACGATCTCTATGGCGTATACGATCGTGTTGATGCCATTGATTTCTCAAAATTGCCAGACTCCTTCGTTCTGAAAGCGACACATGGCTCGGGCTGGGTGATTGTTTGTAACGACAAAAGCAAACTGGACGTTGAAGCCGCCAGAAGGGAAATGAATTCATGGTTAAACCAGAACTTCTACGATTTATATGGCGAATGGGTTTACAAAGACTTAAAGCCCCGGATTATCTGTGAGAAATTCCTTCACAATAAAAATGAATCCGGATTGACTGATTACAAGTTCTATTGCTTTCACGGGATCCCTCGTTTCGTTCAGGTAGACATGGATCGGGGTACAAACCATACCCGTACTTATTTCGATTTATTTTGGAAAAGAATTCACTTTGAGCTAGGCGGGTGCCCGGCACGAGACGAAGAAATTCCATGTCCGGAAACCTTTGACGAAATGCTCCGCATTGTGCGGATTTTATGCCATGGATTTAAGTTTATCCGGGTTGATCTGTACGAAGTAGAAGGACAGCTTATTTTTGGCGAACTAACGCTTTTCTCCGGAAATGGGATGTTAAATTTCTCGCCAAAATCGTTCGACACAAAAATCGGATCATGTTTGAAAATTGAGGAAACAGAAACACTGGAAGAACAGGCCGTGAGAGTTTGTAATTCTATTTATAAGAAAAGCGACACCAAATGATGTCGCTTTTTTTCGAAACTATTTTGCTATAACAGTTTGGCAGATGTATTGACCCACCTGCCGTCATTCAGGAGATTTCAAAATATTAGCGTTGCCTATGGCTCTAACTGAAACCAGCGATTAAACTAGATAAACTTTTCGCGCTTTTGCAGATTGAAAAGGCCATACAACAAAAACACCAATGCTCCGGTAAACAGGAAAATCCTGTTTTTGATCGCAATTCCTTCCCAAACCAACTCATTCATATTTCTGGGCACATTAAACGGATTTAGGAAAATATTCCACATTGTCCGCTCAAGAGTATCAGACAAAAAAAGTGCCACAACGCCCAAAATTACCATAACCACAGCTGTTCCATTACCATTTTTTATGATGGTGGAGAACATGAATGCCATGCTTCCGAGAAAGAAAACCGGGAACATGATTTGCCAGGTCATTTCCACCACACTAACCGGTGCCAAAAAAATGTAGCTTAACACAGCAAAGCCTGCCAGAATAATTGATACCAGCACAAATACCAACACCAGTCGCACCAGCCAAACTTTGTACCGGTAATCGGGAATGCCGAACAGAATTTCCAGAATTCCGGCATCAACATCATTCTGAATACCAAAGGTCATTGGATAAAAGATGAGCAATATGGCCGGGAACATTAATATTCCGTATATGAATTCTTCGTCGGGCAGTTCTCCATTGATAACTCCCATGATAGAAATGAACACATAGAAAGCTAAAGCCGCCAACAAAAACCAGATGAACCGCCCGGCAAATATAATTCGGAAATTATACCGAATCATACTGAGGATCAGGTCGATTGTATTGCGTATTTTTCGTTTATCCATCATTTTAAGTCTTTAATCAAACACAAGTAAGCGTCTTCAAGCATCGGTTTTACTTCGATAGCGTCGATCGAAGGCTTCTCTTTGGCTAGCAGCCGTAAACGAATTTTATCTTCAACACGCATATGGTGAACAACCATTTGCTTATTCGGCATTTTATCGAATTCGGCAGCAGGCACATCATATTGCCAAACCAGTTTGTCAGCCAGGTTCACCATATTCATTGGAGAACCATGATATTTCAACCGGCCACGAATAATTACGGCGACCTGATTACACGAGCTTGCAATATCTTCGATAATATGTGTTGAAAAGATGACTATTCGCTCCCGGCTCAACTCAACCAACAGGTTTCGGAAACGGATGCGTTCGCGCGGATCCAGACCAGCAGTTGGTTCATCAACCACAAGAATACGTGGCAGATGCAACAGAATTTGTGCAATTCCGATACGTTGTTTCATTCCACCCGAGAAGGAACCAATTTTCTCCGTCCGGCGATCGTACATATGAACGGCTTTAAGGACATATTCCAGACGTTTCTCGCGCTCTTCCACATCGGTCAACCCCTTCAACATTGCCTGATATTCAAGGTAATCCCATGCCGGCATATTTTCGTAGGTGCCAAACTCCTGAGGCAAGTAACCAATCAGTCCTTGCAGTTCCTCCCGTTTTTCCTGAGTGTCTATTCCGTTAATCCATATTTTACCGTAACTCTGTTCCAAAATTCCGCAGATGGTGCGCATCATCGTTGATTTACCGGCACCATTGGGTCCCAGTAGCCCGAACATTCCAGTGTTAATTTCGAGCGATACTCCGTTAAGAGCTTTGAAGGGCACTTTCTGTTTTCCAATCAATGGGATTTGTTTCACCAATCGGTAGACAGTGCGGCGCAACAAACCGAAGCGACCGGTGATCCGGTCTACATTCACCTTTTCGTTGTAAAGCCTTTTTGCAGTTACCGAAACCACCAAGCCCAAATACCACAAGGCGGCAAAGGCGGCAACAAGTCCAATGTAGTTTGTTTTCCGATACAGCACCACCAGCTCCACCAAAGGAAGAAACCAGAAAATAGCTTGTTCACTTCGTTTTCCAAGAACGCCAAAAACAGGTTTCTTGGTTTCGTCATACCTGTTGTTCAGATAGATCGATATTGGAGTCCACATGGCGAGCACATAGAAATAAACCATCAACATCATAAAGGAAATCCAGAATGCATTGACCAGAAAAAAGAAGGTGAAATAGATGAAAAAGCCCAACAGAGGCAATTGCCAAATGAGTTGATCGAACTCACGAATTGAGCGGAACTCTTTTTCCAGCCCGGCGCGACGGCGAATATTGAGTCCACCAATCCACTCGCGTGAGAAACGTCCCGGACGATCGTAAATCTTAACTAAATTCTGAATCCGTATTTGAACTTTCTCGTTCGGATCAATCAACTTAGTGCCGGCTTTCTTCAAGCTGTTCAGCACAAACCAGGTTGTTCCCGGGATAAGCACCACTGCTAATACCGTATCGAGCATCTGCCAGGTAAGATCGTCTACTTCAATATAAATTAAAGCAAAAGCACCGACGATTAAAATCAGTTGAACCGCCTTCAATTTCCAGCTAAGCGAATGGAACCACTCCAGCGCATTTTCCAAACCTGAATAAAGTGTTGGGATGAAAATCAGCGTCAACAAGGTACTCAGGGCTAGACCTCCAATAACGATGATCGCGAACGGAGCACCAATTACGCTTACATATTCGGCCTGCCCCATTGCTAGCGGCACCATGGCTACGATCGTTGTGATAGCTGTAATCAGGATTGGGCGAACGCGCGAAAGCCCTGCTGTCATGAGTGCCCGCGAGCGCCGATAGCCACGTTTACGAAGGATATTACTATAATCGATCAGGATAATCCCATTATTAACGACCACTCCCAACAATATCAGGAAGCCGATCATGGTGTTGGCGTTAAACAAGCTATTACCTGTGATAATGAGAGCGATAAGTGAACCAATTGCGGCCAGAGGAATAGAAAACAGCAGCACAAAAGGTGTGACCACCGATTCGAAAACCGATGCCAGAATCATGAATATAAGCAGAATAGCCGCTCCAATCAAAAAGTAAAATTCGTCCAATTCACTGTCCTCATGGATCACTTCGGCAGCAATACCGGTTGGAAACGAATAATTGGCGACAAGATTATCAATCTCATAGCGGTACGATGCCAACAAATCCTTCGAACTTTGCGCGTCAGACACCAGACTGTAGGTAATCTCGATCTGCTTCTCCTGATTAACCCGGTTGATACCTGAAAGGCCTCGGGCATAGACAAGTCTCGTAAAATCCTGGAGATCATGCAAACCATCACTATCATCGCTCACCTGTACTATTTTCAGATCGTCCATTGTGCGGGCCTGCTCTTCTGTTTCATCGGCATCCTGGTTGATGATAATTTCATACTCATCGACTCCCTGGTTAAACATCACTCCGGTGGAAACTTCACCCGAGAAAGAATTCAGCTCGCTGGATACATTCGACAAGTTAATCCCCAGCTCTGTCATCACCAGTGGGTCGAAACGCATATGCACTTCGGGTTGATTATCGGAAACATTCAGCCTCACCCGATTGATGATGTCCATATTTTCGAGGAAATAACGCAGGTCTTCAGCAACTGTTTGCATCATTTCAAAGTCTTGCCCTTTCAGTACAATTTTTTCTTCATCGGTACCAATACCCAGCATTTTCTGAAAACTCATCATCTTTCCGCTACCGCCAAAACCGCCACCGCCACCTCCGCCGCCTGAGCTGGTTTGCTCAAACGAAACTTCAGCGGGATTGATGTCTTTCACCAACTCATAGGCTGCATTTTTTATTTCAGCGAAAGTTCGTCCATCGACCTTGTCATAGTCTTCAACCAGTTTTAGAGTGACATTGGCCGATTCCTCTTCAATACGACTCACCACGTCCAGTCTTTCTTTCACCTCCGCCAGCTTTTCCTCCATTTTCTGAACCGTCTCGTCAGTCTTCGTCAGGCTCGACCCTGTAGGCATAGTTACGTAAAGTTGAATCTCGTCGTTTTCAACTTCAGTTAACGAGCTCACGCTAACAGTTAGCGCTAAAAAGATGGTGATAAAAAAGATGACTACTGCGCCCAAAACAGTTGCTGCCGGAAAGCGCATGCATGATTTTAGCAACAACAAGTAAATCTGAACCATCCGGTTATTGGTTGTTACCCGTTCAAAGGCAATTTCCTTTCCTCGTCTTCCTTTCAGGATATAATGAATGGCCATTGGCACAAACAGCAGCGCAACAATCAACGAAACTACCAAGGTCGATATGATTGAAACGCCAACGTTTTTCCCAAGCATTTCAACCATATAGTTACTCGAAAATACGAAAGGCAGGAAAACCGTTATCGTTGTCAACGTAGCGGCCACGATCGAACGCCAAACTTCGCTGGTTCCTTGTGTTACCGCCGTATCGGCATCAACACCCTTTCCGGCCAGCCGATAAATATTTTCGAGCACAACAACACTGTTGTCGAGCAGCATGCCCACCGCCAGCGCCATACCAACCAATGTTAAACTATTGAGGGTGATACCGTAGGCGTAGAAAAAGTTGAAAGCGGTAAAAATTGAAACAGGAATCGCCAGGGCGATAAAGGCCACAATACGTACGTTCTTTAAAAACATCCAGAGTACAAACACAGCCATAAAGCCGCCCACCAATGCCAGATTAATAATTTGGTCGATGTTGGCTTCCATTGTTTCTGCCGAGTTGCTCTGTACAACCAGTTGTACATCTTTGGTCTTCAGCTTTTCATTTAGCTTATCAACCAATTCCAAGGTCTTGTGCGAAAGCTCGATCTGATTTGCCTGCGAATCATTAATCAACTGAACAGTAATGGCGTCCAGCCCATTTACCCGACTGTAGCTGGTTTGTTCTTTCACGCCAAACCGAACCTGCGCCACATCTTTCAACAGAATAGGGCCGTCGGCAACCACCAGGTTTTCAATGTCGGCAACTTGCTCGTATTGAGCTGTTACATGCACAAAGTAAAGCCGGTCTTGTTCTTTTAGATTACCTACATAGGTTCTCGATTGCGAATTCGAGCTGAGTTTCGAACGTAGGTTGGCCGCCGTTATGTTGTAAGCCTCGCAAGCTCCGGGGTCAGGAATAATTTCGATGGTTTTTTGCTGACCGCCATAAACATTCACGCCGGCAACACCGTCGAGGTTCTCCAAATCACTCACCACTTCTTCGTCAACCACATTGCGAACCCGATCGACACCCCCACTGCCACGAGCCTGCAATTCCATGAAATTGTTATTCATTTGTGTCAGATCGACCCGATTGACGGTTATCCGAATATCTTCGGGGAGGCTCGACTCCATCTCATTCACTTTTTCCTGAAGTTTCAGGTAAGCAAAATTAAAGTCGACATTTTTCTGGTAGTAAACCACAATGCTTCCACGTCGGGAGTTTATGCTCGACTCCAGCGACTCAATCCCCTCGAGCGTACTGATGGCTCCTTCCAGCGGAATGACCACCTCATTTTCGAGGTACGAAGGATCGGCTTCACGAGTTGAGACCGCCTGCACATACAGGAACGGAAGTTCCGCGTTTGGCAACAACTCGACACCCAACTGCTTGTACGACACATAGCCCAAGAGGGTAAGGCCGATAAACAGCATGCTAATCAGGGTCTTTCTATCTATAATAAACCTCATAATTCATTGCTTTCAGCTGCGGGTTTCACAAATCGATCTTTAACGCGTTCAAAAATTTCGTATACACAGGGAATCACCACCAGCGAAAGCAGGGTCGATGTGACCATCCCTCCGATAACAGCCAACGCCATCGGGGAGCGCAACGAAGCACTTTCGCCGAAACCAAGTGTTAGCGGAAGCAGAGCCAGAATGGTCGTCAAACTTGTCATCACAATTGGTCGTATCCGTTGTTGGCCTGCCTGTATAATTGCTTCGCGCCGCGTCAGTCCGTTTTTCCGTAATTGCAAAATTCGGTCGACCAAAATGATGGCGTTGTTTACGGCAATACCTGCTAACATAATGACCCCAATAAAAGCCATCATGTTAAACGATTTGCCCAGGAAGAAGAAGGTCCAAATGGAACCAACTACAGCCATAGGAATGGTAAGCAGGATGGTGAATGGATGCAACAACGACTCGAATTGAGAAGCGAGCACCATATAAACCAGAATGATTGACAGAATCAGAGCAAAGCCCAGACTGTCCATTGATTCCTGCCGCTTGGCTTCTTCACCGCTAATGTTGATTTTATAATCCAGTGGCAAATCGATCGGTGCAATCGCAGCTTTAATTTCTTTCACAGCTTTGTCGAGCGGCGTTTTTTTGTCGAGCTGAGCAGTAATTTTTCCGATTCGGTTTTGGTTGCGACGGAAAATTTCTTTCGGCGACTGCCCCATTTTGATGGTTGCCAACTCGTTCACAAAAAATTCCTGCCCATTGCCTGTAATTCTCAAATCGCTTAAATCAACCAACCCTTTGTCGGGTAATTTCAGGTAGATGTCCTGCATTTCGCCCATACGCTCAACCTCCCCGGCTTCTTTCCCCGACAATTGATCCTGAATTTGCGTAACAATGCTGCTCACGCTCAGGTTCTGCATGCCGGCTCGCATACGGTCGACCATAATTTCAACTTCAGGCGATCCCTCTTCCATCGATGATTCGATGTTGTAAATGCCCGGCAAATTTTCGATCTGCCCTCTGACTTCAGCCACCAGCGATTCAATATCTTGCAAATCGGTTCCCTGAACCTCAATTACCAGCGGTGCTTCATCGGTTCCCATTATACTTTTTAGGGCCGTCTCGTCCTGTTTGTAGCTAATTTCCGTTTCGGGAATGTCGCCCAAGGTATTACTAATGGCCCGAATGGCTTCGGTTGATGCCATCTGACTATCTGCCTTCAATATAATTTTTACTGTCGCTGTATTTTCACCTTCAAAAATGGATGACGAACTGGTGCTTATTCCGGTTGACGGACCAACTTCACTGTAAATGGTTTCCAAATTCTCTCCCAGCAATTCAGTTACAATATTTTCGATGTTTTCAACGGCCGAACCGGTTCGTTCCAAACGAGTTCCTTCGGCCATACGAATGTCCATGCTAAACTCGCGGGTTTCGGTTTTCGGCATAAATTCGGTTCCAATCATCGGAACCAACAAAACCGAAACACCAAGCAAAACCACCGAAAAAAGGACAATAAGCCATCGCCGGTTGAGCATTTTGTCCAGAAAACGTCCGTAGCCTTTCACCTGAACCGTTTGAACTTTAACAGTTTTTCGGTTCTTATAAAAAAGGTTGAAAAGCATGGGGATAACTAAAATCGCCACCACTAAGGACGAAATCAGCGAGAAAGCCACCGTCCAGGCTTGATCTTTAAAGAGTTCGCCCGATGCGCCATGCAAATAAACGATGGGTAGGAATACCACAATGGTTGTTAGCGTTGATGCAGTGATTGCTCCACTCACCTGCGCGGTTCCTTCAATTGCAGCTTCTTTCACAGACATGCCCTCGTCGCGGTTCCTGAAAATATTTTCCATCACCACAATGGCATTGTCCACCAACATACCGGCGCCAAGAGCCAGCCCCCCGAGTGTCATAATATTCAATGTCAGATCATTGAAATACATTAGGTTGAAGGTGGCAATTATAGAAATTGGTATCGCAATACTAATAATGAGCGTACTGCCAATTCGACGTAAGAACAAAAACAACACAAAAACAGCCAGGACAATACCCAGCAAGGCTGAGTTGGCGACTTCGTTAATCGCTCCGTTTATGAATGTTCCCTGGTTTGAAACCATAGTTAGGTGATAACCCGGCAAAGCTTTTTCAATGTTGCCTATTTCGTTATTGATCGCTTCTACGGCTTTCACCGTATTGAACTTTGTTTCTTTGTATATCGACAGCCCCAGGCAACGTTGGCCATTGAGGCGAACAATATTCTCCGGGTCTTTATTTTGAATGCTTACTTTTGCTACCTCGCGTAAATAGATCGGTGCATACTCAGATTCGCTATTGCTGGCATCCACTTGTTTATAGCCCACAATTACTTGCTCAAAATCCTCAACATCAACAAGTAAACTAATCCCTTTCACCACATAACGGGTGCCCATTTCCTCAATGCTTCCCCCCGAAATGCTTTCATTGAAGTTGCCGATTCTGGTTGAAATACCATCCAATGTCAATCCAAAAGCGTCCAGCAGATACTGGTTTGTCTCAATCAAAATCTGCGGTTCCTCATCACCGGTTACTTCCACTTCAGCTACTCCTTCAAGTCGAACCAACTCGTTACGGATATAGTTTTCGGCGACCTTGCGCAGCTCGTTCATATCGTCCACATTGCTGTGGGTAAGACCCAACTGCATGACCGGTGTTGTATTGGGGTCGTGCTGAGTGATGTTTATCTCATCAAGATCCTCATTTTGAGCATAGCTGGAAACGGCTTTCTGCAAATCCAGAAATGCATCGTCCATATTTTTGTTCCAGGCATATTCTACGGTAATCTGGGCGCTCCCAACTTTCGAGATCGACGACACCTCAACCACATCCGATTGGCGAATCGATAAGGCTTCGAGGTTTTCGACAAACTGTTTTTCTATTTCTTCAGGAGGTCGTTCTCCGGCTTCAAGCTCGATATACAAACGCGGGTTATTCATATCCGGAAACAAGTCAATCCCCAGCTTGTCGTATGAGATCGACCCCAGAAGTAAAACTCCGAGTACAATCATCAGAATCGTTACCGGGAACTTGACCGAAAATTCGCTTAAATTTCTCACGGTTTACCCCTTTCTATTTGATGATTTTAACTTTGGAGCGATTGCGCAGCGTTTCAAAGCCTTTCACCACCACACGATCGTTAGCAGCGAGCCCCGAGGTAATTTCTACCCGGTCGTTGTCTTCATATCCAAAGGTGACTTGTTTTTCTTCGGCAGTACCTTGGGTTACAACAAAAACCGTTTTACCCCGACGGTTTGATGTGACGATACTTTTGGGAATCACCACAACACTGTCCTTTCGATCGAGAATAATTTCAGTTTGAACAAACATTCCCGGACGCAGTTTCAATTCCGGGTTTTCAACCACCAATTTGCCCAAAAATGTGCGGGTTTCGGTGCTAATTGCAGGCGACAGCTCGGCCACTTGCCCTTGCAATGTATCATTTGGAAGGGTGTAGTTCATCACCCGGATGTTCTGGCCCTGGTGAATATCGTTGATGTATTTTTCGGGAAGATTGACTTCAAGCAATAGTTTACTGTAGCTCATCAGTCCAACAACTGATGTACCACTGGAAACCCGTGTTCCCTGGGTGAAGGTAGGCAGCTCGGTGATAATACCCCGAAAAGGAGCGCGAACCTGCAACTTACCCAATTGAATTTGAGCCAGCTCGAAATTATCTCTGGCATTCACGAGTGAAACCTCCGCGCTGCTCATTTCACTTAAAGTGACACCGCCTTTGTCGTACAGCGATTTCTGCTTTTCGTACGTTTGCTCAGCTATTTTCAGGCTCAGTTGGGTAGACTCTAAGCCGATACCATTCAGATATTCTTCGTCCTTCAATTCAACGATCAGCTGACCTTTTTCAACCAAATCACCCAAAGCGAATGCGCGTCCGGTTTTCGGATTGTTCTTCAGAACATAGTCGCCGCTGGTTTCAGTGGTGAGCGTTGTCTGCTGCGAGGCGCTTACGGTCCCGGTTGAACTGATGGTTTGTTCGATGGAACTCAATTTAATATCATCGACAGAGACCGGAATAGCCAGGTCGGTTTCGGTATTGCTGCTTTGGTTGTTGCAGGCGGAAATCCCTAAAAAGGTAACAAAGACCAGGGGGGCATATAATTTAATATTCATATTGGTATTGTTTTTCAAATAGCGGTTTATTCTCGATTCAATTAGTTTTTACTTTCAGGTTGAAGGATCTCCATTGGAAATATCGCTTCGTTTCGCTCGAAATCGTACAGAGTTTGTATTTTTAAGTTGAGCAGTTCAATTTTGTAGTTGATAAGAGCCTGCGCATAGGCCATTTTTTTTGTCGACAACTGATTCTGATATAGATTCAGATCCATACCGGTAAGATCTCCATTATTATATCGCTCCTGATTAATTTCGTAGGTCAACTGAGCGTTTTTCTCGTTTTGCTTCGCAATATCGATTTGTGTTTGTTGGTTCTGAAGGCTGCGGCATACCGACCGAATATCGATCACAATTTGTGTCTTTTCTTCGTCCAGACTGAGTTCCCTGGTTTGAATTATTGCTTCTTGTGCTTTGATTCGCGCTTTCTTTTCGCCCCAATCAAACAGCGGCACATTAAACGAGACCGACACTCGCGGGTTCTGGGTTGGGTTCGCGTAAATATCTTCCAGGTTTTTATTGTCACCAATAATCCCGATTGACATATTTACTTCACCCTCAAACTCATTCAAGGCCTTGGTCGTAATCAGATCGAACTGTGAATTTTCAACTTCGATTTCACGCTGACGGATTTCCATACGCGAATTGAGGCCATATTTGATTGCCTGCTGCATATCGACCTCAACCGATGTCGCGTTTACATCTGCCATCACAGTAATTTCTTCAAAAATGTCCATTCCGATGTACTGCTTAAACAGGTCTTTTGCACTTTCGAGTGCAACCCGTTGGTTTTGCACATCCGATTTCGACGTTGCAAAATTCAATTCGGCCTGGTAAAGCTCTTCCATCGCCGATAAGCCGGCTTCCACTTTATTTTTGGTTATCTCGTAGGTCTTCTCCGTATTTGCCAACTCGTCCTGAGCAATTTTTAAACTCATTTGAGCTGTATAAACATCGTAAAAATACTGCGTAACCAGCTTTTCAAGGTTTAACTTCTGCATGGCATAGCTCAGGTTCGAATTCTCGAGGTCCAGCTCGAGAGTTTTCAATTCAAGCTTCAGCTTATTGTAAGTAAAAAGCGGCTGACTTACACTCAGATATAAATTATTGGTAAACGATTCGTTTTCGACCCCACTGGCTGTACTATTACTTTTTTGCCATCCGAACCGGTTGACCAGCGACACAGTTCCATCGGTAACCAACACCGGCTGGGCGACGGTAAACGTTCCGTATGATTGATAACTTTCATTGGTATACCAAGTTGACGTATAATCGTCGAACGAGCGGTTTTTGCTATAATCAACCGGATTGAGGCTCAACGTAAACTGCGATTTCAATGCAGCTTTCTGGGCTTTTAACAATTGCTGCGAACGCTCCAGACTAAGGAGTGAAGTTCGAATTGAGGGGCTGTTTTGTTGGGCAATCTCGAGCGCCTGATCCAGGGTCAGAATCTGCTGGGCAAACAGCATTTCTGCCGGCAAGAGCAAGCAAATGAGCAGTAGTTTTGTTTTTGAAAGCAAGAGTTTCATCGTATGAAATGGTTTTATTGTTTAATCAATTTTATCGCGTCGGCAACAACGACACTCCCCGTGTTCAGGTTCGACAGTTCAACCAAAGCTGTATCGCGCGAAAAGTAAAAGGCTCCCAGATGGTTCCATCCTTCATCGGCCGATTTAACTTCAACGACTGCTTTTTCGCTGCCATCATCGTGGTGAATGGTGTAATGAAATTCCCCCGGATTCCGGTTTCTGCGTCTTTGACCTTCTTTATAAACGAAAGCATACACATCGTAAAAACCAGCATCCGTAATCGGAATATTCCAGCGGGCAACCTGGTCGCCCTCGCCCGAACGTATGTAATAAGCCGAACGAATATAGGCTCCGTAAAATGAAGAATTAGTTGTCAAAGTCCACGTTCTGGGTGCACGCCAACCATTAAATCCCTGGTATTTATCGGTGGTGGCATCATCGTCAATCAGCAGTTGCCGCAATAGGCTAACTTGCTGGCTGGCACTAATTTCGAAGCCGGGATCTTCATTATCCAAAATAATTTCATTGTCTTCGGCAATTCGCACAGGACTATCAACCACTTCTTCACCTTCAAAAGGAATGGCTTTCGGATCTTCTTCAATATTATCCAAACGGAGTTGAATTTCGGAGGGAATATTTCGCGACACCAGGGTATTAATGGTTGCTCCCCGCGGTGTGCCCGACAGCAAAAAGCTAACTTCTTTGGTTTGATTGCCATCCAGATGAATCAATTTACTGACATTGTCCGACGAACTGCTGCTTCGCCCAAAACCTCCTCCGGTGCGGAATTCTACCAATAAAATGCCTTCTGTATTTTCGGTGTTACTTACCTTAAATTTCACCATTGTTTTCAGTTGGTCAACATCTAACACATTCACCGCCGAAATAGGTCCAATTAAAAAAGCAGGCAGATCGGTACTGGCGAACCAGTTTTCCATGTACGGAATCAGGTCGATATCGAATTCGTTTTTGGCCTGCCGGTTGAAATCTTCAATGGAGGCATTCGCAAATTTCGCTTTGCTAAGGTAATCGAACAGGAAGTCTTCAAAGGCTTCGTCGCCTGCTTGTCGTTTGATGATTGAAAACAATGCGGTTCCTTTCAGTTGGATGACATTGTCGATGATCTGTTTTTGATCAGGATCTTCCAGTAAATCTTCGAAACTATGCGACAATAACGCCAGGTTTGCTTCTTCATTTTCCGACATTCCTTGCAGATCGCGCATCCAGCCCATCGTGCTGTTATTGAGTTGCCCTTTCTTGTAGCCCTCAAAAACACGGTCAGTAATCGGCCACCGATCCGAAGAAATGTAGTAGGCGTAATTATAGAACAACGGAAAAATGTAGTAGATATTTGGTTGCTCTTCAACCTGCATTTGTCCCTGGGAACGACTAAAATTTGGTCGGCCTGACTTTGAAGTGAACGAAGAAATAAAATTCTTCAGCACCTGAATCTTTTTTTCTTCCGGGGTCATATCTTCATTCCGATCCCGAGAGCCGAAACGCCCCTGATTTTCCATTCGTCCGGCAAAATCGGCATCGTTCACCAATAGTCCTTTCTCAGCAAACAACACCATTTCCGGCTGCGTTTGCTCACGCGATCCGGTTAGCACCCGGTCGTAACTACAGAATTGAATGGGCGTTTCAACAATCGAAAACTGCTCGAACGGATAATACATGTCCAACGATCGTTCAAAATCCTGTAAGGCCTCGGTCACAACTGCCGGAATCGTATCTTTAATATCTTCAAAAAAAGACGAAAAATAGTCGTGTCCCTTTTTTACGTAGATATTGAAACTCAACCCATCAATGTCTTGTTCAATCCGCTCATAGTCGCCAATTACCAGGGATATTTGCGAATTGGCATGGGTCGATTCGAACCGGAAGGTATTGCCGTCCTGTTCAGCTTTTCCTTGTGAAATCGCTGTCAGTCCGTCGGTTGTTGTTACCGACAGCTTATAATTACTGAATTGCCTTGCAAACCACTGGCTATTGTTCGGACTATACCCTGCTCCGGGAACCGGGTACCAACCGTTCTCACGCGTAAGCAGAACATAGTCTTCGGTTAGGAAAGCATAGCGCTTGTCGATCTGATACAGAAAGTTCCGAAACGCTTCGCCACGGGTTTCTTCATCAATATCCAGGTAAGTTGCAGCTTCATTGATGAATCCGGAATAGCGGAATTCCAGCGCAGCATTTTCACCCGGTTGAATTTGAAAATCCGTCAGTTTGATGAGCCCCTGAGTCTGCTCAAAACGCTGAGGCTGACCATTCGCGGTCAAATCGTCCAGTTTCAATCCAGGGTTCAAACTAAAGATTACTTCTTTTATTGGCTTAGCCTGTGTATTGCCGATTGTAAGCTTCGCTGCAACTTTAATTTGGTCGCCTTCATGTTGCAGTTGAATGTCGTAGTCGCTCACCTGAACCGCTTTTGTGTCGCGGTAGTTCTCATTAATTGCAATCATCTCGGCCCGCAGGTTTTGTTCCTGCAAAAACTGGTTAACATGTTTGTAGCCCAGAAATACACCAAAAACCAGACATATGGTTCCCAGGATGCTGGCAATATACCGAACGGCGTTGGAGTGCGGGAGCCTTTTCAGCATAATTATGGTGTACAGAATGAAGGACAATCCCAAAAAGAAATACATTCCGCGATGCACCAACAGGGTTTGAACATTGCCAAACCCTACAAAATCGGAATAGGCCATCGGGATATTGAAGGCCATATAATCGAATAGGTAGTAGAATTTGTCCTTGAGGTAAAAGAGCGCGATGGCAACATATCCCAACAAAACGACAAAAGTGACCGCCTGATTTTTTATCAGTGACATGAGTAGAAACGACAGCCCCATGATGTACATCAGCGTCGGAACACTAATGAGCAGGAAATAATATAGATAAACGAGGTAGTTTGGCTCGGTATCTTTGGCTATAAAATTAAATACCAGGGCAATACCCAGAATAATCAGATTGAGGACAATGAAAACACCCAGATTGCCGAGTGTTTTTCCAATCACATATTCGCCATTGGTCATGGGTCGGACATAAATTACTTCGGTGGTGTCCAGTTTTTTATCGCGTTTCAGAAAGTCGCTGGCTAAAAAGATGGCTATAATCGCCTGAACCACATTCAACAGAAGAAGGTTGACGTAAGGTATGTTTGCCGGAATTCCTTTCATCGCCCACATTCCGGTTCCACCTGCCTGCAAAAGGGTTCCAACATTGAAAAAAATGAGCACCACCATTGCCAGAATAGCAAATATGCGAAAGAACCAGGAACGCAGAAGCGTTTTGGTTTCATACAACGCAATAGACCGGATATTGTGAAGAGAAATCATAGGTAGTATTTTGTAGTTGTCGTTGTTAATTGGTAGTCGGTTGTTGTTAATTCCGCTTCTCTATACCGAACTCCATTGGTTCAGTTGTTTTTCCATGAAATAAACATAAGCATGCTCCAGATTGGGATCGATGTTTTGCCCGTAGTATCCGTTTATTTGGTCGGCCACAATCTGAATTTCCCAGCCTTCGGGCGTTGGAACCGTTGAAATCACCGGATACTTTTCGTTGATCTCCAAATATTCACTTTCTGTGGCTTTTATCAACCACACTTTACCATTCGCCTGGCTCACTATCTCGTCGGGCGATCCACTGTAGGCCAATTCGCCTTTATTAAGCAAAGCCATGTTTTTACAAGTACTCGAAATATCTCCAACGATATGGGTTGAAAGAATGATGGTCACCTCCTGCGTTGAAATGGATGATAACAGGTTGCGAAAGCGGATGCGTTCCTCCGGGTCGAGGCCGGTCGTGGGTTCATCAACAATTATTATCTTCGGACTGTTAATCAATGCTTGTGCGATCCCCAGGCGTCGTTTCATCCCTCCCGACAATCGATTGGCTTGTCGGTCGCGGGCTTCAAATAACCCAACCTCTTCCAACATGCGATCAACAGCCTGCCCACGCTCTTTGCTGTTTTTAATTCCGGCCAGCCGAGCTGCATAATCCAGAAACTCGTAGGTACTTAACTTGGAGAAAAAGCGAAAATCCTGAGGCAAATAGCCCAGCATCTGCCGAATTTCTTTTCGGTTTTTAATCAGGTCGTACCCATCGATCGTAACTTTCCCCTTGCTAGGCTGCATCAAAGTGACCAATATACGCATCAGACTCGACTTTCCCGCGCCGTTTGGCCCCAACAAACCAAACATGCCATCGCCAATCTCAAGATTGATATTATTGATTGCCCTGTTTCCGTTAGGGTATATTTTACTCAGTCCTTCAATGGTAATTTTCATGGGTCAAAATAATTAGTCGTAACAGGTTTAACTGGAGCGTAAGCACTATTTGGTAGTCAGACTTCCATTCCAACCAAACGTTTAATCCGGTTTTAGGAATTACTAAAAGTTTTTTATAATTGATTCGAATTCGGGAACTGCCTTTAAAATCGGGCAAAACTATAGCCAGTCGACAATTTACATCATTCCGGGGAGTTCAGTTGCACCGAGGAAATACTTCAAGGTCATTATTTAGTTAAAAAATCCAAAATCGCGAAAAATGAAATCGGAAGAACAGACCACGATGAATAAACAATAAAAGACTGCCTGTAAATGTTTTCGGCAGTCTTTCTTGTTTCATTGCTTATCTTTTATTGTGGAAAGGGAACAACTAGTTTGAGCTTTCATTCTCTATTGTCACCTCTGTTTCAAGCTCAATTTGTTTTTCCACCGGTTTTTGGCGAACGATTTCTATTTTCTCAATCCCGTTTTTCATTGTTTTCTTTTTGAACGAGATTACACCCGGGTCATTTAAATTAATCAGATCTGGGTTGGCCATCCTTTTCTTATGTATCCGATGCATCGCGCGAGGCGACTGCGGCATATCGGGGCGTCCGGGGCGCTTCAATTCTCCTTTTCCGTTCCCTCTATGTTGCATTGCCATGTGGCAGGTTGAATCTCCGTCAACACGTTTCATTTTCCTAAATTCTTTAAAGTCTTCTTTATCAAATTTCCCCATCGGTGGACGATGACCTTTGTGGTGCTTTGCAAATCGGAAATTTTTCATTTCTCGTTTCATCACCGAATCACCATCCCAAACCAGCTCTTCATCACCTGTAATCATCGTATCGAGTTCGGTTACTACTCCGTTTTCAACCTTAACCATTTTCAGATGCTTCTGAACTACGGGTTTCTCAACTTGACCATCGTTTGAACTTTGCGCCGAAACCGGAATATTCAGAAGAACGATACCGGCCAGCAATGTTGTTTTTAAAATTGTTTTCATTTCTATTTTCTTTTTGTTTGAATGTCTGAAGCAAAGATAGGACCGGCCCCACTGTGAATGAGTTAAGACCCACTTAAAATGAGTTAAAGAAAAGTTAAAGTTGAAATCGACTGTTGCTTAAAGCGTTATATTTGAGCCGAAAGTTAGATCCGGAAACGACAAAAAGAAATGAGCAAGCAAACGTTTAGCTATATTATTATATTGATGGGACTGTCGATAGTGGGTATTATCCTGGTGCAGATTGTCTGGATAAATAATGCCATCGAGGTTCGGAATGACTTATTCAATAGGAGTATAAATGAGGTGCTGAACCGTGCTGCAGAGCGATTGGAAGACGAACAGAACTTCCGGATCTTTACACGGGCGGACGGTGCTGATTCTCTCCAGCGGGTTAAACGGAATTCTCCTCCGCTGCCACGGCGCCAAATTCGAATGATCCGCGACAAACAACATAAATCGCCTGCCCGGGTCGAAATAGTTGACGATAGTAGCGGAATCCGAACACATAGCTTTACCTTTTCGGATGCGAATAACAAGCAAATACAAACCGAAACAATCGTAGTGGCAAGTCGGGATACGGTACTGAGCGACACCAAAACTTTTATTGACCAAAACCGTCAGCGACTCGACTCGATCGACCGCTTTTTAGACTCACTAAAGACGATTTCGCCAGGACTGCACCAACGGATTGAACTGAAAGCAAATAACCTGCATAAATTTTCGAACCGAGTGATCTCTGAACTATCTGAACTGGATCGGAGCATGCCCGCTCCGGAAGAAATCCGGGCTGCTTTGAGTCATGAGCTTACCCATCGTGATATTCCGATTGACTTCGAATTTGCGATTTCGGAACACGACACGATTCGGTATTTATCGGAGGATTCCGATAGTCTGGCTCTGCTTGAAAGCCCTTTTCAGGTTCCGGTTTTCCCCTATGCTATTTTTAGCCGCGAAACGAAGCTGCATGTTTATTTCCCAAATCAAGGAAGGCATTTGTACCGTTCCATTAGTTGGCTACTGGCAGCCTCTCTGATATTCTCCTTAATCATTTTGTTGACTTTTGGGTTGAGTATTCTTTTTATGTTGCGACAGAAAAAAATCTCGGAAATGAAAACCGACTTCATCAACAACATGACCCATGAATTTAAAACCCCCATCGCCACCATATCAGTAGCCGCTGATTCGATCCGCAACGAGAAAGTGATCCACCAACCGGAGCGAATCAACTTCTATGTCGATATGATTAAAAAGGAAAACAACCGCATGAACAGGCAGGTGGAAGATATTTTAACCATCGCCCGCCTGGATAAGAAGGAATTCGAATTTCGTTGGGAATCCGTAAACATTCATCAACTGATTGAAGATGTTAGCGAAAGCATCCGACTGCAAGTGGACAAACGAGGAGGACAGTTGCTAATGCAACTAGACGCAGCCAATCCGGTGGTAACTTCCGACCGATCGCACTGCGCCAACCTCATTTATAACCTATTGGACAATGCGAACAAATACTCCACCGATGTCCCTCAGATTACAATTACAACACAGAACACAACAAAGGGGCTGATTATTTCAGTCAGCGATAAGGGAATTGGAATGACCAAAACCGTTCAGTCGAGGATATTTGAACGTTTTTACCGGCAGACTAGCGGAAATATCCATAACGTTAAGGGATTCGGACTGGGATTGAGCTATGTTCGGGCTGTTGTTGAAGCAAATAAAGGAACGATACAGGTTCGCAGTGACATTGGAAAAGGAAGCTGCTTCGATATTTTCCTACCGTTTGTGCGCGAATAATGTTTTTTTCTTTCAAATTGAATGAATCATATGACTACTGAAAATACATCTGTTTTTTTACTGGAAGACGATCTGAGCTTTGGAGCCGTACTAAAATCATATCTGGAACTAAATGACTATGAAGTTACTTGGGTTGATGATGGGAAATATGCCATAGACCGCTTTCGTGAAGGTAAATTTCAGCTTTGTTTACTGGATGTGATGTTACCTCATATTGATGGCTTTACGGTTGGAAGCGAAATCCGGAAAATCGATAAACATGTTCCGTTTATTTTCCTGACAGCAAAGAATTTGAAAGCCGATGTATTGAAAGGCTACGATGTTGGGGCCGACGACTATGTCACCAAACCGTTTGACACCGAAGTTTTGTTGCGCAAGATTCGGGCAATCCTAAACCGGGGACGAAATATGGATCAGCGCGCCACGGATTCTCATCAAATTGGGAGTTATCAATTCATTCCATCGCGACGGGCTATTAACCACGACGGGATGGAGCAAAAGCTTTCACCAAAGGAAGCGGAGCTTCTGGAATTGTTGGTAGAATATAAAAATGAATTGCTGCCTCGCGAAATTGCGCTCAAGAAAATATGGGGCGACGACGGCTATTTTACCGCCCGAAGCATGGACGTGTACCTCACAAAATTGCGGAAGTATTTGGCCAACGATCCCTCAGTGGAGATCAAAAACATTCACGGCAGTGGGTTCATACTGACGATCAGAGGCTAACCAAGCCTGATTTTGGGTGAGCGATAAACTTGAAAATCGGCATCTCTGCAAAGTTGACTCTTAGCCACTCGTTCCGGCAACAACCGAACACAATTGCAGGAGCCCAACACAACTACGTATAGCAACACACTCGTAATAGGCCCATTAACATTTGCCTCCACAACACAACGAGCAATTTAACTATCAACGAATAGTCACCGGCCAAAACCATGAATGAAGGAAACGCATCGGATTAAGGGTCGAACAGTTTATTCGAATCAGGATCACTCCGTTTTAAATGGGATTAATCCGAGCAAGCTGCGAACTAATCCGGTTGATAGGCCGATTGATTCAGAATATTTTTACAATTTTTATCCGTCATCAGCTCCGGCAAACTAACTTCCGGGTTATTCTTCATGTATGCTTTTACAATTTGCCATCCAATCCAGGCACCGGTTCTCCCCGGCGATTGATCCGTAAAACTCGATGTGTAAGGCGCATCATCAACATACCGTTTAATGTCCATCCGTTCAGTCGAAAACAGCATCTTATATTCCACAAAGTAGGTCCACATCGCACTTTCTTTCTCAACACAAAACTCCATTTGCTTTTTTGTGTAACCAATTTTCAGGGTATCAGGCGTATCAGGCAGGGTGGCATCAAGCAAATATAGTAGTTTGCCCTCATAAATCATTCGGTCGATCAAATGCGGGCCGTATCCATCAAACGGAAATTCAGTCATCCCCCACGCGTACATCGCATCAGAAATAATTTTTTCGGGGTACATATTTAGTTGTTGATAGTTTGGAATTCCAAGACGCGGATAATACGAACAATCGCGCCCCAGATATTTATCCAATCCAACTCCCAACAAATTCTCGGTCATAACAATGGACTGGTTAAAACCGCTCACGCAAGTGAATACATCCGGAATAATACGGTCGGGAAAATAGTAATGAAAATAACGAAAACTCTCGGCCAACCCCTCACGAATCAAGTGTCGATCAATATTTTTATCAACTTCAGCTTTAACTTCATTGATCAACGAATCGTTTAAAAACGTCAGCAAAAGATCGTTAAACCCCTCCTCTCCCGGTATTCCAATGTTGATGATCTCTGCTGTGAAAAGCGGCAAGATTTCAGGGTAATCCTTTTCTAATTCACTCAGTTCCGATTCAAAACCATCTTTAATCTCAAAGAGATCGTTCCCAAAATCGTGAAACCGGAAATCGATTTTTGTATTCGAAAGATCTACTTTTAACGGGTTTCTCTGACAAGAAATCAAGAGCAACACAAACGCCAGTAATGTGACGATATTTTTCATGAATGATCTATTTTCAGCTTTCTGCAAAACTATTCAATATAAACGAACCCGAAAAGTTCCGGGCTATAAGATGTTGAACTAAAAAAGCGCCGAAATATTTTGGTGCTGTTCGTTAAAAACGGAAAACGAAACCACAAAAGCCAATCAGACAGGTTGAAATTTCACCTTCCCGCCTTCTGGTTGGTTTTGTCAAAACAGCTTTTCTGCACCCGGGCACTATTTGAACTTAAATTGGGTTGCCTTATGTTATCTGATCATGATCGGGCCGGAAGAATTTGACTTTCACGCATTGGATTCTGGAAATAATATTCGAGCTTTGTGAATACCAAAAGGCTTGCAACGCTCGTTCTTAATGTGATTTGAAACAAAAACGGCGAAAGAAATGCACCAAACATGAATTGCAAACGGAAAATTACCCTATGAAAAGAAGTCTGATTTTTATCGTAACGATGCTATTTTGCAGCGTCAGTTTTGCCCAATCGCTATTCGAATTGTCTTTTTCGGCCAGCCCGACTATCAACTGGATGTCGCCGGGAGTTAAAGAAATTCAAAAAAACAAGTCGACACTTGGCTACGAATTTGGAGTGAATGCAGATATCTTTTTTGATCAGGAAATGCGCTACGCCTTTACAACCGGAGTTTTGGTTAGCCAAACCGGAGGCGAACTAACTTATAACACCGCCGATAATTTTACGTTCGCGGGAAATGAATTTGACTCCGGAACCAGTATTCGCTACCGCCTGAGTTACGTTGAAGTACCATTGGCCCTGAAAATGCGCACCAACCAATTTCACCGTTGGACCTATTGGGGACTATTTGGCCTGTCATCCGGAATTAATGTGACGGCAAAAGGCGACTCGAGCGATGAGCAGTTCGATCAAAGTGACATCAACAAACAAGTCAAACTATTTAATATGGCTTTGAATCTTGGACTTGGAAGCGAATTTGACTTGGGAGGACGCAATGCATTAGTGTTGGGATTAGCCTACAAGAGCGGTTTTGTTGATGTGACCAAAGGCGGACTAGGCGAAAAAACCACACTAAATTCACTTACCTTTAAATTAGGTCTGGTTTTCTAACAATTCAGCCGATTATTTTCTGATTTCAATTATTTTTGCTGAGTGTAGCAATTAACCGGAGCCCGATCTCTTTTCAGGGCTAAACCGTCAATTGCCGGTTCTATGAATCAAATTACATCATAAACACATCCATTGAAACGGATAAACCGCCATTAGAAAAATTGAACCCATGAAAGTTGCGCTAGCCCAATTGAACTACCATATCGCCAATTTTGCAAGCAATTCGGAAAAAATAATTGAAGCCATTCAGAAAGCGAAAGCAGAAGG
Source organism: Mangrovibacterium sp. (assembly GCF_041596335.1). GTDB lineage: Bacteria > Bacteroidota > Bacteroidia > Bacteroidales > Prolixibacteraceae > Mangrovibacterium. Next base: position 66,255 of record NZ_JBFHIT010000007.1, read on the forward strand.
TGCTGAATTGGTCGTATTTTCGGAATTGGCTGTAAGTGGTTACTACCCGCATGATTTACTTGAGCGGAAAGAATTTATTGAATTAGCCATCCAAACCATTCACCATATTGCTGAATCATGTGTTGGGATCGCGGCTGTAGTCGGAGGGCCAAGCATCAATGAGAGCAGCCATGGTAAAAAGCTGCACAATTCAGCCTATTTCCTAAGTGAAGGAACGATTCAGGCTGTCCGTCATAAGTCGTCGTTACCGACCTACGATATTTTTGATGAATATCGCCATTTTGAGCCGAACCGCTTATTCGAGTTGGTCGAGTTCAACGGGAAAAAACTAGCTCTGACCATTTGCGAAGATTTGTGGTACGAACAACCCACACAAAATGAATTTGGGCGCGACAAAATTTACCAACGCAACCCAATGGCGGAACTGAGCAAACTGAATCCCGATCTGGTGATCAATTTATCTGCCTCGCCATTTTCATACAATCAGGAAAGCTGGCGAAAAGATATTTTGGTGAAAAACGCCCGTCAATACAGCCTCCCGATTGTCTATGTAAACCAAACCGGAGCCCACACCGAACTCATTTTTGACGGTGGTTCGTGTTTCGTTCGTGCCGATGGATCCATTCCGGTAGAAATGGCCTACTTCAAAGAAGATTTTTGTATCGTCGATACAGAAAATCCGATTGAGCAAAAACAGGCTGAAACAGACTACATTGGCAAAATACACCAAGCGCTGATCCTGGGAATCCGCGATTACTTCCGTAAAATGCACTTCACCGATGTGGTATTGGGGCTGTCCGGCGGAATTGATTCGGCTGTGGTGTGTGCCTTGGCCGCAGAAGCTCTGGGAGCAAAAAATGTACATGGAATTCTCATGCCGTCCCGCTATTCGTCGGATCATAGTGTCGCTGATGCCATTCAACTAGCCGATAATTTGGGCGTAAAATATGATATTGTCGGAATTCAGAACATGGTGGATGATTTCGAGAAAGAACTCAGCCCGATATTTGAAAATTTACCTCCAGGCGTGGCCGAAGAAAACATTCAGGCACGGACGCGTGGTATTTTAGTGATGGCCGTGTCAAATAAGTTTGGGAACATCCTGCTAAACACAACCAACAAAAGTGAATGTGCGGTTGGATATGGAACGCTCTACGGTGACATGAATGGCGGACTTTCGGTTTTAGGAGATGTGTATAAAACCGATGTCTTCAAATTAGCCCGCTACATCAATCGCAATCAAGAGGTGATTCCGGAAAACAGCATCACTAAACCGCCATCAGCCGAGCTCAGGCCAGACCAGAAAGACACCGACTCGTTACCTGATTATGATACCTTGGATGCCATTTTATTCAAGTATATTGAAATGAACCAATCACCGGAAGAAATCATAAAACAGGGATTTGATCGGGAAACAGTACTCAAAACAGTACGTATGGTGAATCAAAATGAGTATAAACGCTTTCAATCCCCCCCAATTTTAAGGGTCAGTTCAAAAGCATTTGGCTTCGGCCGAAAAATGCCTTTGGTTGCAAAATACAGTTAAATAAAAAGAGCGAAAATACAACCATTAGAAGGGCATCTATATTTCTTCGCTGCAAGGATTTAGAAGGGTAAAATAAGTGTTCAAAAAATTTCATATTTCACAAATTTAATTAACTTTGATGCTGTAAAACATGCAAACCCTAACCTATGCTGACTCAAGAACAAGGCATCAAAGAAATATTTGAAAATCCGAAATCAGCTTTCAGTGTGTTGAAGCCGGAAGAAAAGGAAGAGTTACTTGGCAATAGCTCTGTTGTGAACTTCAAAAAGAATGAGTTCATCTACAAAGAAGGAGATACTCCTCCTGCCTTTATGTTTCTTATTGATGGCAAGGTTAAAATTTTCAAAGAAGGCGTAGGCGGTCGGGAACAAATTATTCGAATGACAAAACCGTTGGGTTATGTTGGCTACCGAGCTTTAATTGCAGAAGAAATCCACAATGCATCGGCTGTCACACTCGAAGACTCAACAGTATTGGTCGTTAAAACAGAGCACTTCTTTGGTCGGTTACTCCACAATCCGGATTTTTCCCTTCGACTAATTCAAAAACTGGCGAGAGAGTTGGGATTCTCCAATTCACGAACGGTTACACTGACTCAAAAGCACATTCGCGGGCGTCTGGCTGAATCGCTGCTCCTGTTGAAAGAAAAGTACGGTTTCGAACACGATGGTATTTCGCTAAAGGCTTACCTTTCGCGCGAAGACATTGCCAACTTGTCGAACATGACAACTTCCAACGCCATTCGAACACTTTCAACTTTTTCAAGTGAGAAAGTGATTGCGATTGATGGACGGAAAATTAAAATTCTCGATTTAAATAAGCTGGAGCGAATCAGCAAAATGGGATAAGATATTGCAATCCTGCTTCGGCAGGATTTTTTTTTGTTCCAACGAAAGTAGCTCTCAATACTTCGATCAAATTTGCTCCCATCCTTTGCGATAGGTATGCCTAGTCCATTCATCGGCCATCGCCAAGGCTGGCATTTCCTGGTACTGTTCGTTAAATCCGGAATCTCCAGTAAAGGTCTCAAAACGGATTTTTCGAGGCATGTGTAGGTAGTCGCTTTTTGATAAATTTGAAAAACGCATATTTGCACCATCCCATTTCAGCTTCCGGTTCAGGCTCTGCATGCGAACGGCCATCGTGCCAAGCATAAGCATCTCATTTAACGGGCCCGCATAGGCGAAATTTGACGATGCTTCCACTCTGTTCTCCCGCGATTCCTTACAGGCTCTAATCCAATCCAGCTCGTGCCCTCCGTTAATCGCGTCCGGAATTCGTCTCAACGTACGCTGCGGTTTCTGGAAATGCTCCATCTCACTAACAGGCAGCAAGCTTGGGTTTGATGCATTCGAGCCACAGATGATTTTCCCTTTCGTACCGTAAAAAATACAACCACCTGCTGCATCGCCCATTCGCTCTCCGTCCTTCAATTCATCAGGCCGGTTGGGCATTAAGCCACCATCGAACCAATTCACGACAAGTGGCGGCATGGCAACTTTGGGCAAATTATCGCGTGCCGGAAATTCGAAGCATATGGTCTCAGCTTTTGGTGCCGAGTCAATCGTAAATTCGGTGGAACTGGCCTGCACCGATTCGGGAGATTCCAATTTGAGTGCTTTGAAAACCGGATCGAGAATCTGACTGCCCATGTCGCCCAGAGCGCCGGAACCAAAGTCCCACCATCCACGCCAGTTTCCGGGGTGATATAGCTCGTTGTAGGGTCGCATCTTTGCCGGCCCGATAAACAGATCCCAATCAAGCCCTCTTGGAACCCGCATTTCTTTCTCGGGGCGCTCCAAAGCCTGAGGCCAGGTGGGTCGTTTGGTCCATGCATCTACCCTGGTGACTTCACCAATTTTACCCGCCCAAATCCACTCACAAATATCGCGAATGCCATCGTCAGAGTTGCCCTGATTACCCATCTGGGTGGCCACTCCATAACGCTTTGCTGTTTCAGCAAGAATCCGCGACTCGAAAACAGAATGCGCCAAAGGCTGCTGCAAGTAAACGTGAATTCCCTGACGCATCGCCATCACGGCTGGGAGCGCATGTGTATGGTCGGGAGTTGCAATCACAACCGCATCAATATCCCGTTGTCGCTCAAACATCACCCTGAAATCTGAATATCTTGGTGCCAACGGCCATTCCCTAAATGAATTTCGGTTGGCATAGTTTGCATCGACATCACAAAGAGCGACAATATTCTGAAGCTCCATATTTTTCAGGTTCCGATAGCCCATTCCACCGACCCCAATCCCGGCAATGTTCAGCTTGTCGCTTGGTGCCGGATGTCCCAATCCGGCAATTACCTGACTGGGTAAAATCGTAATTCCGGCCAGAGCGCCAGATACCGAAGTAATAAATGATCTGCGGCTTACAGAAGATTTTGATGTTTTCATTTTTTTGTTTGAAGCATTGCGAGAGCAATTTAACAAGAAATGTCCGGTCGGAAGAATATTTCCCGAAAATGATCTATTGAAATGAAAAAAGGAAATCGACCTTGGATTTCCTCTTTTGGGATGACTAGATGTACAAGCAATGATAGGCAACCTGTTCAGCAGCCTTCACCTTGAAACGAACGTCTTTCTCAACTCGGAAAGTTGTGCCGCTTGCATAGGTTTTCCATTCCTTTTCACCCGGAAGAAGCACATCAAGTTTTCCGCTGGTTACCGTCATCAGCTCGATTGTGGCCGTACCAAATTCGTACTCGCCGGCTTCCATAACTCCAATTGTAGCTGTGCCTTGTTCATTATCTACGGCAATCGATTTTACTGTACCACCGAAATATTCATTCACTTTTAACATGGATCGTTCTTGTTTAGAGGTTTAACGTTGCTTGCAAAAATAGCAGAATTGTTTGTTTGAAAGACCTTTAAACGATGGCTATTTCAAAACTTTTGTTTATCGATCTTAAAAATGGAATTCGCACTGCCTATCGGACTTTCACCGGAGTCGGGCACATAGTGATTCTCTATTCTGAATCAAAAAAATCAATTTGATTAGCCCGGGAAGGCTCCTTATCTTTGATTCTGTAACCGCCTATAAAACGCGGTAAGCCGAAAAAACCAGAAGAATCAAATTACTTTTAAATTCAAGAACATGAAAACAATTGGAGATAAATTCCCGAAATTCAAAAAAACAGCCGTTGTGTCCCTCGAAGTTGGAAAAGAGTTCGAGACCTTAACAGATGAGTACCTCACTGGAAAATGGAGCGTAATATTTTGGTGGCCGAAGGACTTCACCTTCGTGTGTCCGACTGAAATTACTGGATTTAACGACCATATTGAAGACTTTGAAAAGCTGGATGCGAGATTGGTTGGTGCATCAACCGATTCTGAATTTGTACATCTGGCATGGCGCAATTCCCATCCGGGTTTGAAACAACTGAAATTTCCGATGTTGGCAGACACATCTAAATCGCTGGCTGAAGATTTGGGGATTCTTGAAGCAGAAGAGAAAATTGCTTATCGGGCAACATTCATCATCGATCCTCAGGGAATTATCCGTTGGGTTTCGGTAAATGATTTGGCCATTGGCCGCAATGTACCGGAAGTTGTCCGGGTACTGGAAGCGCTCAAATCGGGCAAATTAACACCTTGCGACTGGAATCCGGGACAAGCGACACTGAATTAATACATTTTTTACAAATAGCTTTCTTTCAACATTAAAAAAGGGATCCGAATACCGATCGGGTCCCTTTCTGGTTTTTATCGAATCGTAGAAACCAACGCCAGTAATTAGGCTACTGGACGGCATCCCTACAATTTTTAGTTCGACTTTTTCACGTATTGAGTCAGGATCACAATCCCCTGCCCATTCACTTTACCTTCAATGTGTTCTACATTGTCTTTTACAAGCGAAATATTGCGAACGGCAGTTCCCCGTTTCGCGGTAAATCCGGCTCCTTTCACGTTCAGGTCTTTGATCAGCATTACTGTATCGCCAGCCAGAAGAGGAACTCCATTGCTATCAACATGCTTTGCATCGCCCTCAACCAAACCCGATTTGGCCCAAGCCAGCGATTCTTCATCCAGGTAAAGCATATCCAGCAAATCTTGCGGCCAACCTTCGTTTTTCAACTGACTTAACACCCGATAAGCCAAAACCTGCACTGCCGGAACGGTACTCCACATGCTATCGTTCAAACAGCGCCAGTGGTTAGCATCCATCGTATCGGGATTTTCAACTTGTCCGTTACAGGTTGAACATAGCATAACACATTTGTCGCTGTTATTTTCCAGTACCGGTGGAAGGGCATAAACGGTTAGCCCCTCTGTATTTCCGCACAATTCGCAAACCGAACCACTGCGATCTTTCAATGCTTTTTCTATACTCATTTTATCGATTCTTTGTTTAACCGGAATGATATTTCCGGAGGTGTTTTTTCGAGCGCGCAAAGTTAACTCTTTATCTGTAAATTGAAAATCAGCAACTTTACTCAGAAGACGCTCATTTTCAACTCACCAATCATATGAAACCAAAGATTGACGAATTTGCGTTTCGTTCTTTGAATAAAACAACCTGAGCTTATTTCACATAACTGTTTGATTCAAACAGCACTTCCGATGGTTGTTGTTGCATGTAGTGGGCGCAAACTACAAAAGAAAACGATGAAGAATGTGCAGAAAATAATCCGAAGCCAACGATGTGGCGCGCATTTGAATAGCGAACAAACAAGTCTGTTACTTTTTCTGAACAAGATACACGATGCGGATTCCCAAAGTTATAAAATCCAGAAAAGAGGTGATGACGCAAAATCGTTAACTGAGCGACCAATCCGAATGCGTTTGTATAACGTTTAAACGATTGAGGGCTCCATGAAACGAATGAAGCCCTCAATCACAAAATTTTTCCGTATTTAAAGGGAAGTCAAACATCCAACCCTTAATCCGACCTAAACCTTTGGAACCATTTGTCTATCGAAATGCACATCCATTTGAGGGAATGGGATGGTAATACCACCTTTATCCAAGGCAATTTTCCCTTCTTCATAAACATGAAAATAGACCTCCCAATAATCTCCTGGTTTTGTGTAGGGTCGAACGGCGAGATTGACTGAACTGTCTGCCAATTCCTTCACCCCAATAAATGGTGCAGGATCAGTCAGCACCTTGGGGTGACTCTTCACGACACCCATCAAAATTTCTTTCGCTTTCTTGATATTGGATTCATAAGATATGCCAAAAACCATATCCACCCTGATTTTTCCTTCGGTTGTATAGTTTGTAATATCGCCATTCGAAATCGCCCCATTGGGGATAATTATCGTTTTGCTTTCGGGCGACAATAGTATTGTAACGAAAATATGAATCTCTTTCACCACGCCCAGATGCCCCTGAGCCTGGATTAAATCGCCCACTTTATAGGGCTTAAAAATCAAGATCATCACACCACCGGCAAAATTAGCCAGCGTTCCCTGAAGAGCCAATCCAATTGCCAAACCAGCGGCTCCCAATACAGCTATAAACGAAGTGGTCTGAATGCCAATCATCCCGGCAACACTGATCACCAACAAGACTTTCAATCCAATATTGATCAGACTGGAAACAAAGAGAATTAGCGAAACATTGACACTTTTTACTGTCATCACGTTCCGGGTCACTTTCGTAAATCGGTTTATAATCCACAAACCGACTATCAGAACGATAATTGCCAGCACAACTTTTGGGCCGTAGACAAGTAAAACCTCGTAGGCCTTCTCAACTAGATTTTGATAATTTTCCATCGGGTTTATCATTTTAAATTTGAAGAGTAATATCGAATGATTTTGTACAACACAGTTTAATTCACCAAGTAAAACAACCTGATTAACAAACGATTTGTTCAGAAAAGAACTAAAATAAACGACCATTTTTCACCGAGCTGATCTCACAAATACTGCCAGTTGGCATTCAATGCGTCAGCTCGTCGATCCTACAGAACTGAAAACAAAAAAAATCGCCACTGGTCCGAAAACACAGCAGCGATTTTTTTCTAATGTTAAATTCCAGGAAAGCGGCACTTTCGTACCACCCTCAAAGAAAACCCTTAAATAAACAAGTTCAGGTTGGATTTTTCAGCTTCTTCCAAATAAGCGGCAACACCGCCAATTTCAACACCGTCGATTAATTCGTCTTTCGCCACCCCCATCACATCCATCGACATTTGACAGGCAATCATCCGAACGCCGTTATCGAGCGCTGTTTTAATCATATCCTCAACCGAATCAACCCGTTTCGACAGCATTCGTTTTTTCATCATCAACGAGCCCATCCCCATCATGTTCATTTTCGACAATTTCAGTTTTCCGGCACTATCGGGCATCATTTTGCCAAACATGTTGCCCATGAAATCTTTTTCAACTTTTGGCTTGTCGGTTTTCTTAATCACATTCAAACCCCAAAAAGTGAAAAACAAAGTCACCTGTTTCCCCATCGACACAGCTCCGTTGGAGATAACCATCGTCGCCAATGCGCGGTCAAGATCGTCGCTGAAAACCACCATCGTTTTGTTTTGTGGCAAATTGGCCGCCAAAGCCCCGTCGGTTAAAGCGGGCTTCTTCGCGCTGCCTTTTTCAATAACTGCCGAAATAATCCCAGCTTCGTTCTCCAACGAAACCAGCTTATTACCAGTCATATTACACCACGACTGCACATCTTTCATGAAACCCGGATCGTTCGCTTTCTGCAACAACCGCTCGCCCTCCTGTAGCTTGCCAATCTCGGTTTTTAGCTTCAAAATTGGCCCCGGACATTGCAATCCGCAGGCATCAACCTCAATGGTTTTTATGTTGGCCATCGCCGAATGCACTTCAACTTTGTCTGCCGGTTTCCCCCTATAAATATGACTATCGTTCGCAATGTAACTTGTTTCGAAAATATCCTCGTTGCTTTGTTTACAGGTCGTGTGTTCATAGGTTTTGTAGCCACCACTCAAGTTGTAAACTTCAGTATAACCGTTCTGCATAAGAATTCGTGCGGCAAAATAGCCACGTATTCCAACGCCGCAATAAACGATAATTTTTTTGTCGCGTGGAATTTCGGACAAACGCTCACGAATCTTGTCAACTTCAACATTTAAAGAACCTTCAATATGCCCCAACTCGTGCTCTTCGGGCGTACGAACATCCAACAGACAAATATTGCTTGAATCAAGATTACTTACTTCTCTCCATGTCATAATTTTCAGCCGGCCCGCGATGATATTTTCCGCAACATAGCCAGCTTGGTTTACCGGATCTTTTGCCGAAGAATAAGGTGGCGCGTAGGCGTGTTCAATTTCCTGCAGATCGTAAATCGTACCGTTGTTCAGCAGCACGGTCGCAATCAAATCGATGCGTTTGTCAACCCCACTGTATCCAATCATTTGTGCACCAAGCAATTTTCCGGTTTTAGGTTGAAACAGAATCTTCAGCGTATAAGGCATTGCCCCCGGATAATAGCCCGCATGCGACGCCCCGTGAATAATACTGGAAATATATTCTATTCCTTCTTTCTTTAAAGTTTTGGCAGCCATCCCTGTTGATGCCACTGTAATATCGAACACCTTGGCGATTGCTGTCGCGATAGCACCGCGATAAACCCGTGTATTACCAAGAACGATATTATCGGCTACCAGGCGCCCTTGTTTGTTCGCCGGACCAGCTAAATAAGTGTTCACATATTTTTTAGTGATTGGGTGCGGAAAGGCAATCGCGTCACCCAGAGCATAAATGTTTTCATCGTTGGTTTGCAGGTATTCATTCACCTTAATACCTCCATTTTCAGCCAACTCCAGCCCTGCTTCACGAACAAGTTTGGTTTCCGGACGAACACCGATCGAAAGAATCACCAATTCCGTCTCAATTTCGCGACCCGATTGCAAGACAACCTTCAGATGATCGCCAACCGGCTGAAACGCATTCACCCCATCTTTCAAATAGAACTCGACCTTTTTGGTTTTCAGATGTTGGTGAACCTCTGCGGCCATTTCGTAATCGAGGGGTGCCATCACCTGATTTGCCATTTCAACAATCGTTACGTCCATCCCCAGAGCATGCAGGTTTTCGGCCATTTCCAACCCAATAAAACCAGCTCCAATCACCACCGCCCGGGCGGGCTTATTTTGGTCACAAAACGATTTAATTTTGTCGGTATCGTGTACATTCCGAAGTGTAAAAATGAAGGGGTGATTAATTCCTGAAATAGGTGGTTTCACCGGTTCGGCGCCAGGCGACACGACCAACTTATCGTAGCTTTCCGTGTAGTTTTCACCGGTTTGGTGGTTCAAAATATCAACCGTCTTTTCTTCGCGGTTAATTTTCATTACTTCCTGTAAAACTCGAACATCCACATTCAATCGCGCCTTAAAACTCTCGGGTGTTTGAACCAGCAGTTTTTCGCGTTCTTTAATGGTATTGCCAATATAGTAAGGCAATCCACAGTTCGCGTACGAGATGTGTTGTCCACGCTCGAACATCACAATCTCCGCTTGTTCATCTAACCTTCTTAATCGGGCGGCAGCAGTTGCTCCTCCGGCAACGCCACCAACTATAACATATTTAGCCATCTTTAATCGAACTATTGTTTATTATATATCATCTTTATAAATAGATATGCAAATATCTACATATTTTTCAATAAGCGAAAAGAAGTCAGGATTTCTTTCCATTCGTTTTACAAGATTTAACATCCAGTTTTCACGAAAAAAAGATGCAGAAATCCAGTTTAAACCAGATTCCTGCATCAGCTCAAGGTCGTTCTATTGTACCTTCAATAATTAATCAAATGATGCTGAATGGCAAGAAAAGAGAGGGAAGCAATGGATAACCAAAGCGCTGTGCCAAGCAAAAAACTTTTAGCCCCGGCTTGTTTTGAATCAGCAACAGAAATATTTGAACCGATAAGCAGCAAGGCAACCACCATTCCGCGTTTGCCCAACCAAGTTAAGTGGCCGAAAGTATCCTGCATTTGCGGGACGAAGTGAGCAAAAACCAGCGCCAGCACAAACAGACCGATAAACCATGGGATTTTAATTTTCCCCTTGCCATTTCGCCGGTCCACCCATGCAAATGCAACCGACACCGGAATGATCCACAAGGCACGGGTCAATTTTACAGTTGTTGCAACTTCCAGCGCTTTTTCGCCGAACGTTGCTCCGGCTCCAACAACCGAGCTGGTATCATGAATGGCGATGGCAGCCCAATAGCCAAAAGCTTCCTGACTCAGGTGAAAAAAGTGCCCGATCATGGGAAACAGGATTAGTGCCACCGCATTTAGAACGAACACGACGATAAGTGAAAATGAAATCTGAAAGTCCCGGGCTCTGATTACGGGCGCCAAGGCTGCTATTGCACTTCCTCCGCAAATGGCTGTTCCTGCGGCAATAAGCACACTCGTGGTATGGTCGACTTTAAGCAAACGGCCAAGTAAAAGTCCAAGAGCGATTGTAACGATCACCGAGATTGCCGTAATTTCGAACCCACTTCTTGAGGCCTGCACCACCTGACTAAGATTCATTCCCAAACCCATAAGGACAATAGAAGCCTGCAAAACAAGACCGGTATAACCCTCCATTTTATGGTGCTTTATTCCCAGCAACGACAGGCCGATTCCGATTAACAGAGCCATAGCCGGAGACACAAACGGCAAAAAGCAAGCGACAAGGGAAATAATATAAACAAGCTGAACTTTCGGTTGACTGATATGCATGACGTATTCTGTTTTTATCTGCCAACAAATCTACGTCAACATCATAACCATATCAAATCATATAATTTTATTACGAATAACTATTTGTTATATGCGAAGAGGAAATTTCGGAATAAATCGGGGATACTTTTCTCGGGACCTTGCCGCATGGCCAGACGAAATTTGCGATGGATAGAGAAATCTTTCACCTTCAATTTCACCAGTTGCTTTAGCTGAAGCTCTTTCTCAATAGACTTTTCCGAAAGCAAAGCGAGACCATCAAAATTCAACAGAAAGTTTTTAATCGCCTCAGTACTACCCAGGTGAATAAATATATTCAGTTGCTCCGGATCGATTTGCTGCCTGGAAAGGGCGTGTTGAATGACTTCCAATGTCCCCGATCCTTTTTCGCGTAATACCATCGGAATCTCCTGCAAATCGGCCACCGTGAGCGATTTTTGTTTGGCAATAAGCTGATTGGCTGCAGCCACAACCACAATTTCGTCGTCCATCACATCGAGGTAGCGAATATTGGCTTGCGAGCTGTCGTTCTCCACCAAAGCCAAATCAATTTCATTATTCAGCAGCTTCTGCTCCATTTCAAACGAATTCCCATTAAACAGATCGAGTTTAATTTGCGGATACCGTTGATAAAAAGCCGCCAGCACAGCCGGAATTACATATTGCGAAATGGTTGAACTGGCGCCAATTTGCAAGAGCCCGCGATGCGCATCATTTAATCGGCCTAGCTCAAAGTCCATTTCCCGGTATTGCTGCCGGATTTGTGTCAGATGCTGATAAGCCAGTTTTCCGGCCTGATTGAGATAGATTTTATTGCCTTTGCGATCAAACAATGCGGTATTCATTTTTCGCTCCAGCTCTTTAATATGCTTGGTTACAGCAGGCTGACTAATAAAAAGCTCCTCAGCCGCTTTCGAAAAACTCAACTTTTCGGCCACTGCCATAAAAACCTCGTCCCGGTAGTCCATTCGGCTTCTAATTTATTAAACTGTTGATGCTGTCAAATTTTGTTGCAAAAAGCGGTTTGATTGCGTCAGGTCTTTCGGCTTCGCCAATTCAAGCAGACATTAACGCTTGATTAATTTATCAACCTGTTCTTCTAATTTGGGTAAATCCTTAGAAATTATCCCCCAAATAATAATATCATCAACCCTGTCGTACCCATGAATTACCCAATTTCTTAAATCGACAATTCGTCGTGAATCTGAAATATCAATATGCTCATCAAGTTTCAGAATGCGATTAGTCGCTTCTCCAATTATCTCTAGTTCCCGTTCGATTCCTCTTCGTAAAAGCTTATTGGATAAATAAACATTAAAATCCCGCTTGTCACCTAAGTAATCATAAATTGAACTTATTGATTCCCGGATATCGTGCAAATATTTCAGAATCTCACGCTGCATAAAGTAATTGTTTTGTTTCCTCAATGCTCTCAATAAAATAAGGATTCGCAAGCGAGTTTTCGGTCAACAAGTCAACTTTTCGATCAAATAATGCTTCTAGTTTATAATGCAGATCAAAATAATTATCGGTGTATTTTTCAATTGAAATATCCTTGAATGAAATCAAAATATCAATATCACTTCGATCATTAAATTTTTCAGTGCAGGCAGATCCAAAAACATACAACGTTCTAACGTCATAGTATTCACAGAGTTTTTTTAAATCTTCCAGTTTATTTTGAATAAATTCCTGCATGGTAGAATATTTTACTCAAAGATAGGATTTTACCGAAGATCCATCAAGGTGACGTGCGGTTTTACATGCTTACTTGCAACATCAGTTTCATACAAGCTGGGGGCAGACAATTCATATCAATCACTCTGCCCAACAGGGTTCTGCAATTTCATATTTTTTTGTTCCTTTGTTGCCTCAAAAAAAAGGAATTTCATGAAAACCATATTAAGCTACTTATTGTCACCAATTTACTTACTCGTTTTTGGATTATTACTGGTCCTATTTCATCCTATTCAGATCATCTGCAGATATACAGGCGGTTACCAACTGCGCAAAAAATCGGTTGATGTGCTAAATTTCTTTCTGGTTTACTCTCAAATTATCATGGGGGCACGCATTCGCTTTTCAGGATTGGAAAAAATTCCGCAGGGTCGGCCGTTGATCATTGTTTCCAACCACCAAAGCACCTTTGATATTCCGCCAATTGTGTGGGCCTTCCGAAAAAACCACCCCAAGTTTGTGTCGAAACAAGAATTGGGGAAAGGAATTCCAAGTATTTCGTACAACCTGCGCCATGGTGGCTCTGCTCTGATTGACCGCTCAAACGGACGTCAATCGATTGTTGAAATCAGCAAACTGGGCAAACACATTCAGAAAGAGAATTACAGCGCCAGCATTTTTCCGGAAGGGACAAGAAGTAAAGACGGACAGATCAAAAAGTTCCAACATCCCGGAATTGCTTCGTTGCTGAAAAATGCACCTTCAGCATGCATCGTTCCTTTTGCGATTGACGGAAACAGCCGATTCATTCAGAAAGGGTATTTCCCGCTTCAATTTGGAGTGAAACTAAACTACACCGTGCTCGACCCAATTGAACCGGCCGGCCGCGATGTTAAGGAACTGACCGAAGAACTAGAATTGAAAATCAAGCAACAGCTCGGACAAGCCTAAGCCGGAAGTCAGTTTCATATTGGTAAAAGAGACCGTAAACCTCTACTCCTGCACATACACCCTTCGCACTCGCTGCGAAATACCGGTGAGTACTTCGTAAGGAATTGTTCGCATCCACTGCGCGAGGTCGTTGAGATGAATATGTTCGCCCATCAGTTCAACCGGATCTCCGGCCTGAACATTCGCTCCGCTTACATCAATCATGCTCATATCCATGCATATGTTCCCAATAATCGGGTATTGATTGCCGGCGATCCAAACCTGCCCGCCCCCATTACTTAGCCGGCGATCGTATCCATCGGCATAACCAACCGGAATAATCGCGATTTTTTTCGGCTCCGGCACTTTGCCCTTCCGACCATAGCCAACAGTTTCGCCCACATCAACTATTTTTACCTGCGAAATTACTGTCGTCCACCGGGCAACGGTTTCAACCTGCAATACATCCGACTGAGCAATGCCATACAAGCCAATTCCCAACCGAACCATTTCCATCTGGTAGGCCGAAAATCGTTCGATCCCCGCAGAATTCAGCAAATGTCGAATCACGCTGTTGGGCTGGTTTTTCACAAGCGGTTCACTCAACGCGATGAATCGCTGGTACTGTTTTTCGGTAAAATCATCGTGATCGGCACTATCGCTGGCCGCCAGGTGCGAAAATACCGATTGAATCCGCAACCGTCCTTCGCTGGGAACACGGGTTGCGATCTGTTCCAACTCATCGGCCGCTGATAATCCGAGTCGATGCATTCCCGTTTCGAGTTTCAAATGAATAGGGAAATTGCTTACGGCCATGCTTCTGGCCGCCTGATTAAATTTCTCAAACACCTCCATGGAATAAATATTCGGTTCGAGCCGATATTCGAGCATCATCTCAAAGCTATGCTCCTCAGGATTCATGACAATAATTGGAGTGCTGATTCCGGCCTGCCGCAATTCAAGCCCTTCGTCGGCCACGGCTACCGCTAAATAATCTACCTTCTGAAACTCCAGTGCGCGGGCAATTTCAACCGTCCCGCTGCCATACGAAAAGGCTTTCACCATAATCATGATTTTGGTACCCGGGTTCAACCGGGCGCGATAGCGATTCAGGTTTTCAACCAACGCATTCAGGTTGATTTCGAGCTGCGTTTGGTGATATTTTTTCTGAAGGACAGAGGCAATCCGTTCAAAACGAAAATCACGAGCCCCCTTCAACAGGATATGTTCATTTTTAAATGTTGACGGATTAAAAACCTCCAAAAACGCTTCAGTCGATTGAAAGCATTCAGCCGAGCGCCCAAACAACATGCGGTGTTGGTGCAGGTTAAAACCAATCCCAATAAACCGGTCGACACCATACTGCACCAACAATCGCTTTACTTCCTGAGCCAACTCCAGCCCTGAAAAACCCGACTGTTCGATATCGGACAAAATCAGGCATCGCGGAAGCTTATTGCTTAGCGACTGATTTTTAAGAAACTGGAGGGCGATTGTCAACGAGTTGATGTCGGAATTATAATAGTCGTTTATGAGCAGGCAATTATTAATGCCCTGTTTCAGTTCGAGTCGCATAGCAACAGCCTGCAGCTTTTCAAAGCCCAGCAGCACTGGGTTCGACAAATAACCGGCTGCAAGAACAAAGGCCAGGCAATGGCCTATATTTTCGAGCGAAGCGTCGTCGGAAAACGGAACAGACAACTGATAGGTGCTGCCATTCCAGCTAAATTGCAACCGGCTTGTGTTTGTTTCACGAACAAACTTAAGGTACAAATCAGCCTCTTTGTCCTCGGTCGACCAGGCAAACAGCTTTTTGCCACTCATTCCGTATTTTTGCTGTATTTGTTGGTGAACCGCTTGCTGATCTTTCCGGTAAATAATTGTTGCGCAAGACTCAAACAACTTCAATTTTTCGAGTAGCTTTTCAGTTTTCGAAGAGAAGTTTTCCTGATGTGCTTCACCCAAATTAGTGTACAAACCATGAGTCGGTTGAATCACGGATTCCAGCTTTTCCATCTCGCCCGGCTGTGAAATACCGGCTTCAAAAATAGCCAACTCATATTTGTCGGACATATTCCACACCGAGAGTGGCACACCCACCTGCGAGTTGTAGCTCTTCGGATTGCGAACAATTTTCACCGGTTCGTGCAACAAATCGTAGAGCCACTCTTTCACAATGGTTTTTCCGTTACTGCCTGTAATTGCAAGCACCGGATAGTTATAGCTTGAACGCACAGCTGCCGCCAGACGCTGCAAGCCTAGCAGCGTATCTTCAACCTGAATAAAAATCGCTTCGTGAAACCGGGTTGTATCAACCATTTCGGAAACCACAAAAGCCCGAACACCCCGCTTATATAGATCATCCAAATACTGGTGTCCGTTGTGGCGTATTCCTTTTAGGGCGAAAAACAAGCAGGAACCAACATCTGTAATTGTACGGCTGTCGATAGAAATCGACTGAATAAAAGCGTTATTAGTCGACGTGGTTTCGGTTAAAAGACGGCCGCCGATGCAACCGACAATTTCATTCAAGCTAAAACTAGCCATGCTTTATATGTTTTTCGGGCAACGCCCATAGGTTGTTTATTTCGTATTGTAGCAGCGCCGGCAAAGCGGTTCATAGTCGTTTTTCTCTCCCAACATCACCTGCTTTTCGTTGTCGGACAAGCGATGAGAAAACTGAGCGACACTACCGCATCGCATACAAATGGCGTGCACTTTAGTGACATAATCAGCCACGGCCATTAATTCAGGCATCGGTCCAAAAGGCTTTCCTTTAAAGTCCATGTCGAGTCCGGCAATAATCACCCGAACACCTTGATCGGCCAGGCGGACGCATACATCGACCAATCCTTTATCAAAGAACTGGGCTTCGTCGATCCCGACCACTTCACAGCCTCCCGAAAGCAATAAAACTGCGGCCGAGTTATCGACCGGAGTGCTAGGAATTGAGTTCTCGTCATGCGAAACGACTTCGGTCTCGGAATATCGGATATCAATTTTAGCTTTGAATATTTCTACTTTCTGACGAGCAAATTGTGCCCGGCGCATCCGCCGAATCAACTCTTCGGTTTTCCCCGAAAACATGGAACCGGCAATTACCTCGATGCTTCCTCCCGGTCTGCGATGACTTAAATCTCTTTCCAAAAACATTTAATTCGATTCAATGGAGTTTTTAGTACTTTTACGCAAATGTAATATTTTAGACTGTAGACTTCAGTCAATAGGCAATGGATAATAAATTTTAGAATTCTGCGTCTAATTTAGATAGTTGAAGTTCTACCATCGTATAAAAATTATGAACCGAGATAAATTACTTCAGATCATCCAGAAGAACCTCGCGGAGTTGAGCGACATCAACCACGAGCTAATTCAAAACAAGCAGCTTAGCAAGTTCGAAATTGACCTTGCTCTCAACAAAGCGAAGATGATTCATCAGGAATATGAATTTTTGTTGGAAATATACCAACAAGACGCAGAAGAGTCTGTTCGCGAACAAGCAACAACGACCCGAATCCCGGATCCGGAACCTGCTGTCGCTGAATCGAAAAACGAGGAGCCGGTTTTTGACAATTTGAAAGCTGAAGAAACGCTGCCTGCCGCAAGCCCAAAATCGACTGTTGAAGAAGTAGTAGAAGTTGAAGACAAGATCCGGAAAGTGATTTTGGAAGAGACGAAAGTTGAATGTGCACCCGAAAACGCTGAGACAACGGAGACTTCGTTAAACGAAGAAACCGACGAACAAATGGACATTGAAATCCCGGAGCCGGTTTTAGTACACACACAAAATCCTGTGCCCGGAAACAACGGTGCAAAAACTACGGCGACAGAGAAAAAAACATTGACAGACCAATTTCATTCGACATCGCTAAACGATTTGCTCTCCAGCGCCAACAAACTCGATCAGCGATTCGCAAACAGCCCAATCCTAAAGTTGGAAAGCGCCATCGGGCTGAACGACCGGTTTCAGTACACCCGGGAATTGTTTCGCAACGATGCTGAACTATTCCGAACAACAATCAGCCAAATAGACCGGATGCATACGATTGAAGAAGCGGTTACTTTTCTCGATGGCCAGTTTAACTGGGAGAAAGACGATACCAGCCTGAAATTTATTCACCTGGTAAAACGTCGTTTCACAAACTAAAAGCTGCAATTGAATTCATCACATACGTTACGACTAAAAAACTATGGCAAAACTTTATTTGGTTCCGACTCCAATCGGCAACCTCGACGATATGACCTTCCGCGCAATAAAAGTGTTAAAAGAAGTCGACCTGATTTTGGCTGAAGACACCCGCACATCGTCGAAACTGTTGCACCATTTCGAAATTCAGAATAAACTGAGCTCTCATCACAAGTTCAACGAACACCAAACAGCGTCGCACATCGCTCAGCGCATTGAGTCGGGCGAGAATATCGCGCTGATATCCGATGCGGGAACGCCCGGAATTAGCGACCCCGGCTTTTTATTGGTAAAGAACTGCCTCGAGCTCGGTGTTCAGGTTGAATGTTTACCCGGCGCTACAGCACTGATCCCGGCGTTGGTAAACTCGGGGTTACCCTGCGACCGCTTTTGTTTCGAAGGATTTTTGCCCCAAAAAAAGGGCCGCCAAAAGAAATTACTTTCGTTGCAAAACGAAGAACGCACTTTGATTTTTTACGAATCACCCTATCGACTGATTAAAACACTGGAACAGTTTTGCGAATTCATGGGAGAAGACCGACAGGTGTCGGTATCGCGCGAGCTTTCCAAACTATTCGAAGAAAATTACCGCGGAACAGTAAAAGAAGCGCTGGAGCATTTTAAAGCCAAAACAGTAAAAGGCGAAATTGTAATTGTACTGGAAGGTAAAACCGGAAAGACAGCCAAAGACGACGAATAACAACCGGAAGACAATCCCGCCTCGTTCGCGCTCCTTCACACAATTATACAATTTGTTGCCACAACCAAAGAACCATGGCTTTCAACCCGAAATACACCCATCTTTTTTTCGACCTCGATAACACCTTGTGGGATTTCGACTTTAATGCGAAGGTGGCGATGAAAGAAACTCTGGCAAATATAAAACTGGAGAACCAAATTGAAGACTTCGATCGCTTTTACGATGATTACGACCGCATTAACTCCCAACTGTGGGAAGCTTACCGAAACCGGCAAATCAAAAAAAGCGACCTCATTACCAAACGGTTTTCCGACACACTCAAAGCTTATCAGATCCGGGGAGTTGATCCGATCGCGATGAACGAGCTTTACCTCGACTTAATGGGGCAGCAAACAAAACTGGTTGATGGCGCAAGGCCAGTTCTGGAAGAACTACATAAACGAAACTTTCGGCTACAAATTATCACGAATGGCTTCAGAGATGTACAACACCGAAAACTCGTTAATTCCGGAATCGCCCATCTGTTTCAGCAGGTTTTCTGCTCGGAAGAAGTTCAATTTGCCAAACCAGACCCCCGCATTTTTAGCCATGCCATCAGAAGCAGCAACGCTAAAAAACAAAAAAGCATCATGATTGGCGACAACTGGGAGATCGATATTATTGGAGCACGCACCTTCGGAATCGACCAAGTATTCCTAAAAACAAACACAATTCCCGACACACCCCCCACAAAAAACACCCCCATGCCAGTCGATTTTGACAATTCTACCACAAACACCACCCTTCAACAGACATTCTGTGTCGAAAAGTTAACAAATATTTTACTTATTGTCTAAAGCACACTCTACCCACTCTACTTTCCCCGACATCCCTATCTTTCAAGACACCCGACTCTTTTATTCGACTATTGCAGATGACTGCACGCACTAACATATATGATTTTTTTCATATGTACAGACATGGTAATTTTCCCTCCTCAAAACAAAATTGGCATTTTTTTTTACTTTTGCCTTCGTCGATTGTTTTAACATTTGTTAGCGTTTATGCACATTCATTAGCACTAGCAACAAAAAACAATCTACACGATGACAAATTGTTTGGGGAAACGCTTTTCATCGTTCAAAAATCCAAAAGGGGAAATACATTTATTTTGTCTACTGATCTTATTACTGTTATAAGAATTGATGCTGTTTAATTTTTAAAATTATTTCTATGAAAAAAATCGCATTATTGCTTGCAATTTTTGCAATTGGTTTGCAGTCCGTTTTGGCCCAAACCAAGGAAATCACAGGTACTGTGACCTCTGCCGACGACGGAGCCACGATTCCTGGAGTTTCCGTTTCTTTAAAGGGGACAACCCTTGGTACTATTACTGATATTGACGGTAAGTACCTGTTAAAAATTCCTGAGAATGGAAAAACACTCGTGTTCTCATTTGTTGGAATGCAGACACTGGAAGTTGCCATTACCGGAACCACTGTCGATGCTGCAATCGAAGCGGACGTGGTGGGTATCAACGAAGTCGTTGTAACCGCCTTAGGTATTTCGAAAGAGAAAAAATCGCTTGGTTATTCAGTAACCGACCTTGGAGGCGACGCGGTATCTACCGTAAAACAACAAAACCTGGTCAGCTCGCTTTCAGGTAAAGTTGCCGGTGTTCAGATTCGCCAAACGAATAACTTCGGTGGATCGGCAAACATTACGATTCGCGGTAACTCTTCAATCTACGGAGGCAACCAACCCCTGTTCGTAGTTGACGGTGTTCCAATCTCCGGCGCTTCATACAACTCAAGCGATCAACGCAATGGACGTACGGCATACGACTACGGAAACGCGCTGTCAGACATTAACCCGGATGACATTGAGAATATGTCCATCCTAAAAGGTGCCGCAGCAACAGCCATCTATGGTTCTCGCGGTGCAAACGGTGTTGTGATGATTACAACCAAAAAAGGAAAAGTCCGCAAAGGGATAGGCGTCAGTGTGAACTCGAGTGTTACAGTGGGTAAAATCGACAAAAACACCTTTGCTGAATACCAGTCAGAATACGGTGCAGGTTACGGCGCCTACTATGGATCAACAGGCTATTTTGAAGATTACGATGTGGATGGCGATGGCATTGATGATTTAGTTGTGCCAACTTATGAAGATGCTTCCTACGGAGCCAAATTCAACGGACAAATGGTTTACCACTGGGATTCATTCGTACCTGAGTCTGACAACTATCTGAAGCAATACGAATACAAAGCTGCAGAACACACTCCAATTGATTTCTTTGAAACAGAAGTCGGCTTCAGCAACAACGTAGAATTAAAAGGTGGTGATGAAGACGGAACTTTCCGCATTAGCTACACCAACTTCAAAACAACCGGTATTCTGCCAAACTCAGAATTGATCCGCAATACATTCGCAGTCAACGGCGACCAAAAGATCAATGAAAAGTTGCGGGCAGGTGCTGCCGCAAACTTCTCGTTCCAACAAACTACTGGTCGTAACTCGACAGGATACTCTGACAACCTGATGTCGCAAATGCGTCAATGGTGGCAAGTAAACGTTGATGTGAAAGATCAGGAGAAAATATACAAACAGACCAAGAAAAACTACTCGTGGAACCATCAGGCTTCATACGGTGGCCCTGTAGAAACTCCGTTATATTGGGACAACCCTTATTGGACTCGCTACGAAAACTACCAAACGGATGAACGTAACCGTCTTTATGGTAACGCTTATTTTAATTTCGAAGCTACTGATTGGGTTTCAATCATGGGACGAGTATCTGCTGACACCTACAACGAACTACGCGAAGAACGCCGCGCTGTAGGTTCTGTTGCCGCCGAATTTGGTGTATTGAGAACTGAAGTTAGCTCGGGTTATCAACGCTACGAAATAGCTTTCCGTGAATTCAACTACGATTTGATGGCTAACTTCAACAAGGACTTAACAAACGACTTGAACCTATCCGGAACAATCGGGTTAAACGTAAGAAATGAAGTCACCAGCCGCTACCAAGCCTCTACATTAGGTGGATTAGCTGTACCAGACATCTACGCATTGAGCAACTCATACAGCACCCCTTCAGCCCCGGTTGAAGCCCTGCTTAAAAAACGGGTTTATGGCCTGTATGCACAAGCAACCCTGGCTTACAAAAACTTCTTGTACTTGAACTTAACTGATCGTGTTGACAAGTCTTCAACTCTGCCAACCGACAACAATACTTACAACTATTATTCAGCCGCAGCTAACTTCATCTTTTCAACCTTCACGAAAGATGAATTGCCTTGGCTGGATTTGGGTAAAGTTCGTGTAAGCTACGCCGAAGTTGGTAGCGACACTGATCCACTGAACGTTTTTGACACCTACGTCAAACTGGATAATTTTGGTGAATACACACTATTCTCTTATCCGAGTACAAAAAACAACGAGGAACTTCTTCCGGAACGTTCAAAAGAGTTGGAAATCGGATTGGAAAGTAAGATGTTCAAGAACCGTTTAGGATTTGATGTTTCATTTTACAACAAAACCACCGAGGACATGCTTATCCCTGTTGAACTTTCTAAAGCAACTGGATACTCTTATCGTTGGGTAAACGCTGCAACAGTTGAAAACAAAGGGGTTGAAGTTGGCTTGTATGTTACACCGGTAAAAACGAAAAAGTTCAGCTGGGATGTTAACCTGAACTGGGCCAGAAACCGCAACGAAGTTACTGAGCTATATCAAGGAACCGACAATATTGTGATCAACTCATACCAGGGTGGTATCACCATCAACGCGACAAAAGGACAACCTCTTGGAACTCTGCGCGGTACAGGCTACCAATTTGACGAAAACGGAAACAAGGTTGTAAACTCGTCGGGTTATTACGTTGCTGTTGCCGACCAGGTTATTGGTGACCAAAATCCGGAATGGACCGGAGGTATTACCAATACACTCAGATACAAAGACCTTAGCTTGAATTTCCTTATTGACATTCAAAAAGGTGGCGATGTTTATTCGTTGGATATGCACTACGGACAAGGAACCGGAGTACTGAAACATACAGCCGGACTGAACGAACTTGGAAATCCAATGCGTGACGCTGTAGCCGATGGTGGCGGTGTCTTAAATGAAGGTGTAACAACAACAGGCGAAGTAAATACGACCCGCGCCCGTGCTGACTATTACGGCGGTGCTTTCTACTGGGGCAACTCTTCTCGCAACCCAGCGCAAATGACCGTTTACGATGCTTCTTTCGTGAAGCTTAGAGAGATGGCATTGACTTATAACCTACCATCGAACCTGGTCAGTAGTTTTGCTCAAAACATCTCGTTCTCACTAGTTGGTAGAAACCTTTGGATAATCCACAAAAATGTACCTTATGCTGACCCTGAATCAGGACTTTCTTCAGGACTTTCTCAAGGTTACTTATCCGGATCTTATCCAACCGTTAGAAGCTTTGGGTTCAACTTAAAAATTGATTTTTAATTTTAAGCAGAAGTGAATATGAAAAATATCTTATATAAATTCAGTATCATCTTCCTAATTGGATTGATCGCGAGTTGCGACCTGAACGACAAGCTGGAAGAATTGAACATCGACGAAAAAAACCCGTCGGAGGTTCCGGGAGAACCATTATTTACCAATGGCGTCCGCAATATGTTCGACCTCATGCTTGGAACCAGCGTAAACAGCAATGTATTCAGACTGTATTCTCAGTATTGGGCTCAAACCACCTATCCCGATGAAAGTCAGTACAATCAGGTCACCCGGACAATTCCCGACAACATGTGGCTGATTCTTTATCGCGATGTACTTAAAGACCTCGACGGCGCAAAAACAATCATCTCTGCCGAGGTAACATTGACCGACGAAGCTCTCGCGCTTAAAAACAACAAGTTGGCCTGTATCAAAATTGCTGAGGCTTTCACTTATTCAACTTTGGTTGACATCTTTGGAGACGTGCCATTCACCGATGCTTTGGATGAAGAAAACTCTTCTCCGATGTACGACGATGCCGCTACAATCTACAGCTCAGTTCTGGATTCAATCGACAACGCCATCGCCTTGGTTGATGAAGACTATGAAGGGTTGACAGACTATGATCCGATTTACGAGGGAGACATGTCGTTGTGGTTAAAAGCAGCAAACTCTCTAAAATTAAGAATGGCCATGCGTTTGGCGGACACGAATGCTACAAAAGCCAAAACTACGGCCGAAGCAGCGGCAGCAAACCTAATCGAGTCAAACGACGACAATTTCACGATTACATACACTTCATCGTCTCCAAATACACATCCATTGTATGTTGACCTGGTTGAAAGCGGTCGTAACGACTTCATCCCAGCCAGCACAATTGTTGACGTAATGAACCGTATTGCCGACCCCCGAATGTTTAAATACTTCGAGCTGTATTCTTTTTCATACGACAAAGACGATGACGGAAAATGGCTGGAAACAACACTCGAAGGAACCGGCGGTTTTTACCAGGTATTCCAGGATATGGACGGAAACGACTCAATTGTTTACGCCACATACCCATACGTTGCCGCCGTTGCCGACTCAGTTGAATTTGATTACTTCTACGGTGGTGTTTATGGCTCGGCCAATGCGGCCTCTGGCTTCTCTCAAATTGGCGACATGTTTAAAAATCCGGCACTTCCCGGTACACTCATGTCGTACGCTGAGGTTGAATTTTTGCTGGCAGAAGCCGCAGAGCGTGGCTACAACGTAGGCGGCTCGGCCGAAGAACACTACAATGCAGGTATTGAAGCTTCAATGAACGAATACGGAATTTCAGACGATGAGGCAATTTCAGCTTATCTTGAAAGCGAAGGCGTAGCCTATACAACGGCAACCGGTAACTGGAAACAAAAAATCGGAACGCAGAAATGGCTGGCAATGTACAACATTCCGTTTGAAGGATGGACTGCCTATCGCCTACTCGACTTCACCGACATCTTGTATGCTCCTGAAGATATGACCCTGGAAGATATCCCGACTCGATTCATCTACCCAATTGAAGAAGCAACTCTTAACGGCGCCAGCTACCAAGCGGCGGCGCAAGCAATTGGCGGAGATAAAGCAACAACCAAACTCTTCTGGGATATTCAATAAGCGAATATTCGGTTTTCAATAAAATAGGTAGAGGCCGTCCCGATGGGATGGCCTCTCTTTTTTAGGACGACACACCTTTTTATCGAACCCATCAAATTCACATTTGCTGAACTGGAAAAACTTCGCCTTTTTAATTGAAGTCCGACACCTGCCCTTTGTGCCTGCCTTAGCTTTTAGGTTTAAACAAACCAACAACTCAATTTTGCCAATCCATTTTTAGCCGAAATCACTGCTGCTTTACACCGGGCATTAAGCGAAAAATGGGAAAACGATATGGTCGCCACCACAACTTCTAGAAATACCGCCACTTTGACGGCCGTCCAAAACAACCCCTTTAATCCCATGTTTTCAACTGAAAAACAAACAAAAGGCTGACCGCATAATTGCGACCAGCCCTCTCTAATACGAATTGAGTGTTCGGATTTCTATTTTATCGAATTATAGTAATCCCAAAATTTTATAAGATCGCTTTCTTTGCTGACTTTGATCTTTTCTTTCTTAAAATAGGTTTCAATTTCATCCTGCCTATCAGAAAAAATGCGCAGTAAATCTTCATTCGACTCGACCCGGAAAGCCTCGCCACTTAACTCCTTCTCAACAAAATAGTCTGGCTTCAATAGTTTAAATGATGGCTTTTTAGCAGCCTGATAGCCAGTTGCCTCTTTCCGATCGACAAATTTAACTTTTATCTTTTTGACCAGGAAAGCATCGCCAGTTTGCACAACCTGAAAATAACCAGCAGCATTCGACGCTTTCACAAAAACATCATCACCAACAACCGCATACAACAAAGGGAAATTTTCATTTAACTCTATGTCCAAATCATTTTTCCGGAACTCAAGCGCATCGTTATAAATATTATAGCGGAGCTCCAATCCGGCATACTGGACACTATCCTTAGTGATTACATTCCCTTTTTTAAACTCATTATCCAGATAGGGCGATCCATCTATCTCTGTCAAATCAAACGGCTCCATCATTTTATTCCGGGAAACCTCATTGTAAAAATTTAGCAAATCGCCACTGTACATTCCTAAATTTGACCGAAGATCAACAGCAGCCCTCGACTGAGCGACAGCAATTTGAATACCACCGACAAATAGCACACCTATAAAAACAAAGCACTTTAGTTTCATAACCAATATTTTAAAGTGAATACGTCAGCTTAAAAATACAAAATATGCACGATCACACCCCCTGAACACCGCCCAAACACCAACTATTTAATACCAATTTATCTGAAAACAACATCCGGCATGAAGCTTTTCACATCCCACCGCGAAATTCACTTCTTTATAAGCAATCCGATCAGGAGTAAACCGAGCCTACAAAAGCGAACCAGACAGTGATCAAGATGATAACAAACCGCTATTACTCACCAGGCATCGGTCGACTGAGGCCTCCCATCCATTTTTAGCACCAAGCACGATGCCAATTGCCGTATCATCAGCCTGCAAATCTGAATCAAAACATCAGAGCAACTTCCCGAAACAGGCTGCAAAAAACGAAGAAAACGCTGGTAAACCTACGACGATTTGAGTTTTTACTAGCTTCTATACGGCGAATTAGTCAGAAATACACCCAAAAAAAGACATTTTGCATCGAAAATTAACAAACATTTTACTTACTGTGTGAGTGACACAATAAAATCATAAACAACTGCTAACGACCGTATTCAACAGATAGCAAAAAAACTCTTATTCGCCCTAAAAACTGCAAAAACAGGGGTTTCATGACATCTATCATGTTTCAACATGCAAAAAATCAGGCAGTAATGTGACAAGGTATTCATAAATTTATATTTTTGTAATCGTTGTTCTTTTTTAACATTTGTTAAACATTGCAGTTTCAATATCAACGATTTCTGTAATTGAGCGACATACCCGGAGAAAAGTTGTTTGGGGGAACAACCGGATCCGATCTAAACTTTCTAAAGGGGAAATATTACACATATTTTACTAAACGTATTTCTGAAAAAAGAATCGATGCTGTTTAATTATTAAAATTATTTCTATGAAAAAAATCGCATTATTGCTTGCAATTTTTGCAATTGGTTTGCAGTCTGTTTTGGCCCAAACCAAAGAAATTACAGGTACTGTGACCTCCGCCGACGACGGAGCCACGATCCCTGGCGTTTCTGTATCTGTAAAGGGGACAACCCTTGGTACTATTACCGATATAAACGGTAAGTTTATCTTGAAAACTCCTCAGGATGCCAAAACATTGGTTTTCTCGTTTGTTGGTATGCAAACGTTGGAAGCCGCTATTACCGGCGCGAAGGTGGATGTGAAGATGGAATCGGATGTCGTCGGTATCAACGAGGTGGTTGTTACCGCAATGGGGATTAAACGTTCTGAGAAATCTCTCGGATACGCAGCGACCACCGTTGAAAGCTCTGAATTATTGAAAGCTCGTTCAACCGACGTTACAAACTCGCTTTCCGGAAAAGTTGCCGGTTTGCAAATCCAATCAACGTCATCTGACCCGGGTGCTGCTTCGTCAGTAACTATTCGCGGGTTTGGTTCTATTAATGGTAGCAACCAGCCACTTTACATTGTTGATGGTGTTCCATTACAAAACAACACCTTGAATACATCTGGTCACTCAATCAGTGCTGGCGGTATTTCAAACGTTGCCGCGAATGACATCGAATCGATGACTGTATTGAAAGGAGCCGCTGCGACAGCCTTATATGGTAGCCGTGCTTCGAACGGGGTGATCGTAATCACCACAAAGCAAGGAAGCAAAGGAACAGATCGTAATTTCACGATCCAGTACAATGGCGGTGTTCAATTACGTCAGGTTTCTGTTTTCCCTGAATTTCAAAATGATTTTGGACAAGGTTGGAACGGATCTCAAACATACATTGAGAACGGTTCTTGGGGACCTCGTTTAGATGGATCAACACAAGTTTATGGACCAATCTGGAACAATCAACAGCTTATCCACGAGTATTCTGCTCGCGAAGACAACGTAAAAGATTTCTTTGACATCGGTGTATCAACCAATCACAACATTGCCATGAGTGGTGTTTCTGAAGATACAAAGATGTCGTACTATTTGTCTTTCTCGCACTCTGACGATGATGGTATTATGCCAACTGATGCGGATTCGTACAAAAGAAACACGATCGCTTTCCGTTCATCCTATCAGGCTACTGAATGGCTGAAAGTCTCGTCTTCAATGAACTTCGCAAAATCTGAGACAGACATTGTTGGTTCATATCAGGGAACCTCAGTTGTTGACGGTTTGTACGAAATGCCTAGAGATGTTTCCATTGTTGATATGGAGGATACTTCAAACCCATTCAACACTCCTGAAGCATACTTTACTCCTTACGGTATTACAAACCCATACTGGTCGTTAGAAAACAACTACAACCATTTGGACTCGAAACAAATTTATGGCAAGTTGCAATTGGATATTAATCCAATCAAAGAACTGACTGTTAGTTATCGCTTTGGATTCGACTATACAGACTATGATTCAAAAATTGGTTATCCTCAAATTGAACTTGACGATGCTTTAATCAACGAAGATTATGGTTATGCTCCTAGTAATATGAACCAGGACGGATATGTTTATAGCCGTTACAGACGTTCATATGAGCTCAACCATGACTTCCTGGCCAACTATGACAACAAGTTCGGAGATTTCTCATTCATCGTAAACGCCGGGGTAAACATCAACGAAAGATACTCGACCCTAATGGAAGGCCAAACTGATGTATTGACATTCGAAACCGGATTCTGGGATTTAAGTAACGGAGCAACCAAGTCACTACTTTCAGAAGACCAAAGTAAACGTCGTTTGATTGGTTTGTTTGGTGATGCTACTGTTGGATATAAAGATTTTATCTTCCTGAACGTTACTGCACGTAACGACTGGTCTTCAACCCTACCTATTGGCGACAATAGCTATTTCTACCCAGGTACTACACTTAGCTGGATTTTTACTGAGCTATTACCTAAAAACAACGTATTATCATTCGGTAAACTACGTTTAGCCTATGGTAAAACCGGTAACGATGCAGATCCATACCTAACCAGCTCGAAGTACATTCAGGCATATGCCAACGGATACTATGGTTCGGACATCGCTTCATTCCCTATGAATGGAACCAACTCGTTTATGACTTCAGCAACTGCTGGCAGTATCGACCTGAAACCAGAGATGACATCGGAATCAGAAATTGGTTTGAACTTGCAATTCTATAAAGGACGCTTTGGTATCGATGCTGCCTATTACGATCGTAAAACAGAAGATCAAATCTTCACCCTTCCGGTTGACCCATCAACCGGCTATAGCTACACTGTAACAAACTTCGGTTCGGTACAGAACAAGGGTATTGAGCTTTTAGTAAATACAACTCCAATCAAAACCAAAGAATTCCGTTGGGATTTGGACGTGAACTTTGCGGTGAACCGCAACAAAGTTCTGTCAATGCCTGAAAGCCTTGAAGGTGGCAAAGTAACAATCGATAATTTTGCTGCCGGTAACGACGCTGTATACATGTATGCTGAAGAAGGCAAAGCAATGGGACGTTATTATACTTACCTTCCACAGTACGTAACTGATGAGTCGAGCGAATACTACGGTTACCAAATCGTTGATGAAGCCGGACAACCTGTATTGGGAACCGAAGTTGAAGACACCGGTCTTGACATGAATCACAAATGGACTGGTGGTCTGACAACAACATTCAGCGCATACGGATTCTCTCTTAGTGCATCACTGGATGTTCGTTATGGTGGTACCATGTTCTCACGTACGAAAAACCTGATGCAATTTACGGGTAACGGAATCGTGACCACCTACAACGACCGCAATCCGTTTGTGATCCCTAATTCAATCCAGGTTGTTGATGGTGCTTACGTTGAAAACTCAACGGCTATTAAAACATCAGATGGTAGCTACCAGGACTACTTCGACACTTACGGTTGGGGTAACGGAGGAGAAGCGTACTTGGTTGATCGTACCTTTACAAAACTGCGTAACATCACACTAGCATACTCGTTCCCGAAACAGTGGTTTAACAAACTGGCTTTGAGCGAAGTTTCACTTTCGGCATTCGTTAATAACGCATTTGTTTGGACAGCTAAAGACAACTACTACATCGATCCGGAATCAACAACGAACGGAACTGACCTTGAAGGTAACTTCGGTGAGTTGTATGTCAACCCTGCGAGCCGTATTTATGGGTTCAACCTAAGCATAACATATTAAAATTCAGATATCTATGAAAAATATAATATTTCTATTAGCAATCTTTATACTGGGTCTGACATCTTGCGATAACTACCTGGATATCAACGTAGATCCAAACTCGCCATCGTCAGAGAATGTCACTTCAGACATGATCTTTCCCGGTGTTGAAATGAACTTAGCCTCTAGTTATGGCGACTTTTTGCGAATCACCGGTGGGTATTACTCACAGCACTACGCTCACAGTTTTGGAACAAGTAACTACGTTGACTATTCACAGTTTAAAATGTCGGCTACTCGTTCCAGTGGTACTTATACCCAATTGACAACTCGGGTTTTAAACAATCTGGAGACCGTTCGCCAGCAATCAGAAGAATCGGAAGAATGGGGAACTTATCTGGCTGCCACAACTTTAAGAGTGTTTACTTACCAAACCTTAGTTGATGCATATGGTGAAGTACCATACACTGAAAGTCTTGATTTGGAGAACATTTCTCCTGCCTATGACGAAGGTGAAACAGTTTATAACGGCATCCTTGCCGAACTAGACTTCGCTTTGTCAAAAGCATCCACTTCAAGTGTTGTATGTACAAACTTTTTATTCGCAACTTCAACTGCTGATGAGTGGATTAAATTCGCCAATGCACTAAAGTTGAGAATTTTGATGAGAATAAGCAACGTATCAAACGTTCAATCAGAACTTGCTGCACTTGTTGCGGAAGACAACTTCCCTACCTCTGACGTATCATTCGACGACTGCTGGGCTGACGAAACCGGAAAAGCGAATCCTTTCTATCAAGAAGAGTATGCAACTTATTTTGGCTCTACACAGATCAACATCGTTGCAAATATTGCTTACATGCAAACAATGCTGGAAAGCAATGACCCACGTGTTGCTGCTTTCTTCGAAACCAATGGTAGTGGCGAGTATAAAGGTGGTGTTTCTGGCACTAACTTTAGTACATCATCAACTTATCAGTCATCTTACTTTTGCCGTCCGGTATTTGAATACGATATGCCGGTTTATTTGATTACAGTTTCTGAAGTAGAATTCTTCTTATCGGAGTATCATGCACGCTACGGAACTGCTACCGATGCTGAAGCGCATTACAAAGCAGCCATTGAAGCGTCATTCAGTTCAGCCGGACTTACCGGAGCTGAAGACATTTACACAAGCCAATACCCATGGAACACTGCCAACTACAAAAAAGTTATTGGACTTCAAAAATGGATTGCCTTGGGTGGAACAAACAATTTCGAGGCTTGGTGCGAAATGCGTCGTTTGAAATACCCTGAATTCAGTGACGTTACCGGAGATGACATCTACGACGAAGTAAGCGCAGTTTTCAGTCCTGAATTATATGAAATAGGAACATTGTATACTCCAATCAAGTACAACACGGAGTTAGGCACCGGAAAATTACTGCAACGATTTAAGTATGCAGAAAGTTCTACAAGCAGAAACAGCAATGCGCCAGCAAACAAAGGAGATGCAGTACCAGTATTCTGGGCAGAGTAACGTTATAATTATTAAAATCGAATAAGATGAGAAATAAAATATTATTTTTAATGGTATTCGTGCTTGCCGCCGCAGGGTTTTCAAGTTGTGACGACGAAAGCACTGCCGGATATACACGAATTACATACTACCCTACACTTGAGGTATTGGGAGAATCTGAGTTAATTGTTGCTAAAGGCGAAGCCTATGTTGATGCTGGCGCATATGCAGAACTAAACGGCGAAGATGTTACCAGCCAGGTCATTGTTGAGTCTAATGTAAACACCAGTGTTGGTGGCGTTTATTCTGTTAGCTACAAAATAACAAACGAAGATGGATTCTTCGTAACTGGTTCTCGAACAGTTTACGTAGTTGACCAGACACCTTCTATAATTACATCGGGTTCACACACGATCGCTTCCGGCACACACCGGATTAACTTAAATAGCGATGCAAGAACAGATTTTAGCGGCTATACAATCACGATTCTTCAAGTAGAACCGGGCGTATTCTACATCTCCGACTTCATGGGCGGATATTACGATCAACGCGCTGGCTACGGATCAAATTACGCAATGACTGGTTACTTTCAGTTGAATGCAGACAATACCATCACTCCAACAAGCAGCTATGTTGCCGGCTGGGGAGATTCAATGGATGTAATGACAACCAGCTCTGTTGACCCATCAACAGGTCAGATAAGTTATAGTCTGGAGTATGCCGGATTCTTGGAGTTTAACGTGATCATAAACTAATAAAAAGTTGATATGAATATGAAAAAGATATTTTTATACACCGCAGTGCTGTTTTCTGGTCTCTTCTTTATCACTTCGTGTGAAAAAGACGAAATAGGTGGCGCTGCTACAGAAGCAATGGCTGGTGAATGGTATGTCACCGCTGATGCGATAGATGCTGACGGGAATATTGTGTACGAGGACTTTTTTGGAATCGGACACTTTCACCTGGATACCTATAACACATCTGCAAATAGTACGACAGAAATGTGGATTAACGACAATGGTAATTTTTGGGAATTCAAAAATAAGATCGACATTGACCTTAGCTCAATGACTTTTGAAGCGGTCGATGTTCAAAATGAAGCCTACGATAGCCAATTAACTATTCTGGACGGTAAAATCCTGACTGGTGCTGCAACTACTCCAAGTGGAAGTGTTGCCGACAGTATTGTATTCACTGTATTGTTCAACGATGATACATATCCTACATCGTATGGATTTGACAGATATCGTGTTGCTGGCTTCCGTTATACCGGGCTGACAGCTGACGAATAATCAATTCGATTCATCTTTTGGCCAGCGAAAGACTCAATGGCCTTAAAAGATATCTTTTAGAAGGATGCACCCAACAGGGCTGCATCCTTCTCTTTTTACATCAAACCAACCGTGCGTTCTATAAATTAACGGAAAGCAAAGCCACCGCCAATATTCTTTTCTAAAAGTGAACAATGTGGGTAAAATTGGGGTGAAAGCAACCGCCGGGTTCACCGCTTCAGCAAACCAAATACCTCGAACTCTCAGTAAGTCAACCAAAGCAGACCGCATATTCTCACCCCCTGAGACAGAGAGAATAAACGCCTCGATAATTAAAAATACTCACAGACCGGAAAGCCACCTACATCATACAACATAACTTTTTTTACCGTTCCTGAATCTGCAAAAAATATTGTTGGCGAGAACAGAAAACGCCGCCATACCGCCCTCCAGTGCGCTATTCAATTCGTCTTTCTAGCTCTAAAATGACAGCAAATAATATATTTTACAGTTAAAATTCACTTTTATTATTCAACAATCTGTCTATTTTTGTGTTTTAACCGTTTCAAACATTTTCGTTAAATATTCTAAAGAAGGAGCAAAAAACAACACACCTACCGAAATTCTAGGCCCAGGGCTCTGAACGGCAATAAACACCTGGCTCTACTTTATAACAACCCTAATTCTTATAACTTTTTAATGCTGTTTAATTTAAATTATCTCCTATGAAGAAACTCGCATTGCTTTTTGCAGTTTTTGTCATTGGTTTGCTGGCAGCTACCGCCCAAACCAAGCAAATTACAGGTACCGTTACATCTGCGGATGATGGAAGCACGCTTCCTGGTGTCTCTGTTTCAGTAAAAGGGACCACCATTGGTACCATTACAGACTTTGAAGGTAAATATCTTCTCTCCGTACCACAGAATGCCGTCAATTTGGTTTTCTCGTTTGTGGGTATGCAATCTCTGGAAGCATCAATTACCGGGAATGTTGTAAATGCCCAATTAAGACAAGATGTGGTTGGGGTAGAAGAAGTAATTGTAGTAGCCTACGGTACTGCGAAACGGGAGGCAATTACAGGGTCGATCTCATCTATTGATGCGAAGGATATCGCGTCAAGAAACCTGTCAAGTGCAGCAAGTGTACTGGAAGGATCTGCACCTGGCGTCCAGGTAAACAACACCTACGGAGAGCCGGGAAGTGACCCTTCAATTCGTATCCGTGGTTTTACATCGGTAAACGGATCAAACAGTCCGCTTTATGTTGTTGATGGTGTAGCCTATACCGGAAACATCTCGGATTTGAACCCTCAGGATATTGAATCGATGACTGTATTAAAAGATGCTGCCTCTGCTGCACTATACGGTAACAGGGCTTCGAATGGGGTAATTATTATTACGACCAAAAAAGGGAAAGACGGTAACCTCAACGTGAATGCTTCGGTAAACATTGGAACATTTACCCGTGGGATCAAAGAATTTGAACGCATGGAGGTCGATGAATGGATGGAAACCATGTGGACCGGCTATAAAAACTACAAAGTAGCCAACGGGTCAACTGAAACAGAAGCAGCTGCCTTTTCAACAGCTAACCTAATTTCAGATGTTGTTAAAAGAAATATTTACAACCAGGCTGACGATGCGCTTTACGATGGCGATGGCAAACTGGTAGCTGACGCTCAGACCTTAAGCGGCTATACCGACTTGGACTGGTCGGATTACCTTGAAAGAACCGGTAAACGTGAGGAATATAATCTCAGCGCTGACGCTGCAACCGACAAATACGACTTCTACGCTTCATTAGGCTACCTAAGCGAG
Organism: Mangrovibacterium sp.; assembly: GCF_041596335.1. Taxonomy (GTDB): domain Bacteria; phylum Bacteroidota; class Bacteroidia; order Bacteroidales; family Prolixibacteraceae; genus Mangrovibacterium. The sequence continues at coordinate 100,846 of NZ_JBFHIT010000007.1, forward strand.
GAAGGATACACGATAACTTCGGATTTGGAACGTTTTACTGGCCGACTGAACGCCAATTTCACGCCAAAAACCTGGTTCAAAGCAGGCATTAACTTAAATGCCACAACATCGCAATCAAATTATGCCTCCTCCGCTGAAGGAACTTACTACGTTAACCCATTTAATGCAGCACGCCACATGGCGCCCGTGTATCCGGTTTTCCTTCACAACGACGATGGCAGCTATTTGCTCGACGAATCCGGAGAAAAACAATACGATTTATCCTCATCGTATTTGAGCAGCCGCCACATTGTGTATGAGTTGGAAAACAATCAGGACAAAAAATATCGTTCAAATATTAAAGGACAAGCCTACGCTACAATTTCATTTTTAAACGATTTTGAATTTACCCTGAGAGGAGACAAAAGTGTCTTGAACACGAAACAGAAAAACTATGACAATCCTGAAATAGGAGACGGAGCAGGCAGCGACGGCCGCTTGTATTCGTACTATTATCAATACGACGTTTACACCCTGCAACAACAATTATTCTGGAAAAGGTCTTTCAGAAACCATCATGTAGATGTACTTGCTGCGCATGAAAATTACGACTACAAAAACTCATACAACTATACCGCAATTACAGGGATAAAAGTAGGCGGGATCATCGAAAACAGCAACTTTTCGAGCATGACTAGTACGGAAGGTTATACCAACACCTACAAAACGGAAAGCTACCTGGCTCGTACCCGTTACAACTATGATGGTAAATATTACTTCGATGCGTCAATGCGTCGCGATGGCAGCTCGCGCTTTTCGTCCTTGAGCCGCTGGGGTAATTTCTACAGCGCAGGAGCCAGCTGGAGCATTTCAAAAGAAAACTTTATGAAAGAAGTTGACTTCGTTAACCATTTAAAGCTACGCACTTCGTATGGCGAAGTAGGTAACGATGCCGGAGTTGGCTCAAGCAACTACTACCCGTACATGGCTCTCTATACCATTGAGCAAAACGGCAATGCAGGTGCCTTTTACCGATCAAACCTGGAAAGCGAAGACTTGAAGTGGGAAACATCAACAACTTTAGACATCGCGTTGGAAGGTCGTTTGTTTGATCGCATGAACTTTTCAATTGACTATTTCGACAAACGCTCGAAAGATATGTTATTTGATGTTGTATTGCCTTTATCAAACGGCGCGACAGAAAATTTAGCCAACGGAGCAACTATCTCAAAAAACATCGGAACTTTATCCAACAAAGGATTGGAGCTTGCCTTCGATGTAGACGTGATGAAAACAAAGGACTTACGTTGGAATATTGGCATCGATGCCACCTTCCTGAAAAACGAGTTTATCAAACTCCCGAACCATGATGATATTCTGGATGGAAACTACAAATACTCGGAAGGCAAAAGCATCTACGAGTTCTGGCTATACCAATATGCCGGTACCGACCAAATGAACGGAGACGCCCTGTTTTATATTGATGACGAAAAATACTATGGCAATGATACCGAAGCCGACGAAAGTAAAACAGCAATCGATTCGAAATGGGTAAGAGAGGTAAACGGTGACTATTACACGATTAATACAACCTACGCCAAAAAGGATTGGAGCGGAAGTGCCCTACCTGATGTATACGGTAGTTTCAATACCTTATTGACCTACAAGAACTTCTCCTTCAACGCCCTGCTAACGTATTCTATCGGTGGAAAACTGTACGACAGCTCTTACCGTAGTTTGATGTCTGTTTCTACCAGTAGTGCAAGCGCCATTCATCAGGATTTAGACAAAGCGTGGAGTATCACTCCTGATGGCATCGAACTGTCATCAGACAACCGAATTGACCCGAACGGAACTCCTCGTGTTGACATGTATTATGACACTTATTTCAACGCTGTGAGTGACCGTTGGTTGCATGATGCTTCTTACCTGGTGGTAAAAAACGTCAGCTTAACCTACAATATGCCTAAAAAATACGTCGACAAAATGGATATCAGCGGCTTAAGTTTCCGTTTAGGGGTTGAAAACCTTGCCACCTTTACTGCAAAGCAAGGTTTAAACCCACAGTACAACTTTAGCGGGGGGTCCGACAGAACTTTTGTTACTGCACGAGTATTCTCGTTTGGTGTGGATATCAATTTGTAATTCAAAAAATGAAAGTAATGATGAAAAATTATTTTAAATACATACTTGGACTTCTAACAATTGTGGCTATCGTGCCATCTTGTTCAGAAGATTACCTGGACACTATTCCTTCAGAAAGCGCGAGTGTTGCGACCATATTCTCAACCGTAGAACTCGCTGAAGGTGCAGTTAACGGAATTAATGAACTCATGGTTAAACAATATGATGAAGATTACGGCCAAGGGTTCAACGGAGAAGGGACTATTAAACTGTACTACGGCGAATATCCGGGCAATAACTTTTCAAAACCGTACATGACTGGCTGGGCAACTATATTCAACCAGGAATACCACGAGAATACCTCCAGCAAATACGATAACTATCCTTGGCATTATTATTACCGAATAATCTCCAATGCCAATATCATTATCGAAAATATTGATGCTGCCACCGGATCAGATTCCCGCAAACAATTTGTAAAAGCGCAGGCGTTAACCTTCCGCGCTTATGCATATACTATGCTGATCCAATTGTACGCTGAACGTTGGATGGATAATCAGGGGGAAACTGCGGGGGTAGTTCTTCGCCTATCAAGCTCCAGCGACGATTTACCTTTGTCAACATCGAAAGAAGTATACGCTCAGATTTATCAGGATTTAAATGATGCGATTGAGTTGTACACAGAATCGGGCGAAAGCAGAACCAACGGATACGATCCGGACATTCATGTAGCTTATGCCACCTATGCCCGCGCTGCTTTAAGCCGTCAGGACTACAGCACAGCACTTACCAACGCAAAACTGGCTCGCGAAGATTTCGCTCTAATGAGCAATTCAGACTATGTAAGCAGTGCCTTTGCTGAGCCAACCAGCGAATGGATTTGGTACAGCTTTGGAGCGTCTGATGAAACATTGTACTATTACAGCTATCAGGCCTACTTGTCTTATTCTGCAAACTCGTCAGCAGGTCGCACATATCGCTCCTGCATTAGCAAGGAACTACTGGACAAAATTCCAGATACCGACATGCGTAAAAACTTGTTTATTAATCCGAATATGTGGGCCGATCAGGACACCAGTACTCCTGAGTATGACAATGATTACTTTACACAGGATTGGGATATCACTTCTTCATCAAACGTCAATCAGTCGTACTATATCGTTACAAACACCACATTTTCAAACGAAATTCGGAACTATTTCGCGGCAAAATTACCTTACGAACATTCAGCAAATGGCTATGTAAACCTTTACGAACATTTAAAAATAGGTAGTTTCGATGCGCCCGGAGTCGGCAACACAGTCCACATTCGGGCTTCTGAAATGGTTTTGATAGAAGCTGAATGTTACTACGAACTTGGACAAGAGGGAAATGCTCAGTCAGCTTTAGAAGAACTCAACACCACAAGTGGCCGTGACCCGCAATATTCATGTACAAAAACAGGTAACGAATTGATGGACGAAATCGTCACATACCGTGGGCTGGAACTGTGGGGAGAAGGTTTCGACTGGTTTGACTACAAACGGTGGGGAAAATCAATCGATCGGAAAAGCATCGCCAACGGTGGTAACTTCCACACCAACATGGCTAAAACCATCGCACCCGACGAAATGAACGAGTGGACCTGGATGATCCCATTGGCGGAAAGTGATTACAACTCGTTAGTCGACTAAAATTTAAAGGACAAATAAAAACAAGAGGTTTCCGTTTTTGGGAACCTCTTTTTCTTTCTTTAGGCTATGGATACTTAGCGCCCGCCCTTTCTTCTGAATTTAGACTCCGGTATTAAGACCCAAAAAGATTGTGTCCGCTTTTCTTTAGGCGAAATTCAGCTGTATCAACAAAGAAACCTCATCGCATTTCTTTAAACGTCGCTGCAAGTTTACTTAGGTTTTCTGCTTCTTCTTTTTCGCCGCGGGGAAGAGCACATTATTCAAAATAAGCCGGTAACCGGGAGAATTGGGATAAAGATTTAAATCAGTTGGCGGGTCGCCAACCAAGTGACGGTAGTCCTCGGGATCGTGCCCTCCGTAAAAGGTCCAAAAACCTTTCCCCGATTCACCATGAATGTAGCGAGCCTCGCCGGCTGATTTATTCTCACCCATGATTAACACGTTCGCTTTAATCAGTTTACTATTAAAGGCGGTGGTTTGTCCCATAAATCCACGAACAATCCGCTGATGATTCTGGGTAAGCATGGTCGGTACTGGATCCCACTTGGCGGAAAAATCAAATAAGGTGAAAAAATCCTGATTCTGCTGCACCTTTCGGGAGGTGGTCACGTCGATATCGGAAAAACGATAGACATAGGGGTTCATCTCCAGTGTAAAATCTTTAAAAGCCAACGTTTGTCCGTAATCCAACGCCTCATTTGCCTTCGGATCGGCCGGATCACCATCAAACATCACATCGCAAATATCAACATCGTGGGCGGCCATGGCAATATCATACGTATCGGTTGCCGCACACATAGCGAACAAAAACCCTCCCCGATCGACATAATTTCGGATTCGGTCGGCGACGACCCGTTTCATTTCCGACACCTTCAGAAAACCATTCCGCGTGGCCATTTCAGTGTTGCTGCGAACTTCTTCCTGATACCAGGGCATACTGCGATAATTGGCATAAAACTTCCCGAACTGACCGGTAAAATCCTCATGGTGTAGGTGAAGCCAGTCGTAATCAACCAACTTCCCGGCCAAAATCTCATCGTCGTATATCAAATCGTATTTTATCTCAGCATATGACAACACGAGGGTCACCGCATCATCCCAAGGCTGCTTGTTCTTGGGTGAATACACGGCAATCTTGGGAGCCTTCTGCATGCTGATGGCATCCTGATTGACTTCGGCCTGCGATATTTCAGATAAAATAAGGTTAACTTTCGCATCGGCCAGTTTCTCGATACTAACACCACGGATCACGCACTCCGACTCAATTTCGGGAGCATACTGAATCAGAAAACTCCCTCCCCTGTAGTTTAGGAGCCACTTCACTTCGACAGCCTTCTCAAGCGTCCAGTAAGCTACTCCATAAGCTTTCAGGTGGTTGCGCTGCTGCTCATCCATTGGAACAAGCAGGTAGAGCGCCTGACTTTGTTTAGCTAGCGTCAGGCTAAGCAGAAGAAAAATCAGAAGATATTTTAAGCTCTTAGAACGGAGCATCGTTTGGGTCGGGTTTGCCATAGCTCATACTTTTCTCAGTTTCAAAACCGGTATTGGCGGGCATCCCCATTCCACCGGGGTCATTATTCATTTTTGAACTGAAAGTTTGACCAAAGTTGCCGCCACCAATTTCTTCCGGAATAACACTTTCAAGATCACAGAAACGAACCTGCTGTTTCTTGAATGCCAGCTGAACGTCGCCAACGGAACCGTTACGGTGTTTGGCAATAATAATTTCAGCAACCCCCAACAACGAGTTTCCGTTTTCGTCCTCAGTAATTCCGTAGTACTCCGGACGGTGGATGAACAATACCAAGTCGGCATCCTGCTCAATCGCACCCGATTCACGCAGGTCGGAAAGCTGTGGGCGACGGCCTTCACGCGATTCAACGGCACGGCTCAACTGCGACAGAGCCAAAATCGGGATGTCCAACTCCTTGGCAATTGCTTTCAGCGAGCGCGAAATCATACTCACCTCCTGTTCGCGACTTCCTCGCCCTGCATCACCGGCAGTCATCAACTGCAAGTAGTCGACAATTACGACTCCGATATTATGCTGCATTTTTAGCCGGCGACATTTAGCCCTGAATTCGAAGATTGACAACGCGGGAGTATCATCGATAAACATCGGCGCATCTTCCAATACTTTGATTTTTCGGTTGAAATTCTCCCACTCCCATTGAGCCAGACGACCGGTTTTAATTTTTTCGGAGCCCAATTCAGTTTCCGCAGCAATTAAACGGTTGACCAGCTGTACCGATGACATCTCGAGCGAGAACACAGCCACTGGCTTTTTGTGATCCACAGCCATGTTCCGGGCCATTGACAATACGAAAGCGGTTTTACCCATCGCCGGACGTGCAGCAATAATCACCAGGTCGGTTTTCTGCCAGCCCGAAGTCATTCGGTCTAAAGCGGTGAAACCGGTCGGCGTACCGCTCAGCCCATCTTCACGCTTCGATGCCTGCTCCAACAACATGGCAGCCTCTTTCAAAATCGGCTTAATGGGTAAGGTTTCCTTTTTAATGTTCCCTTCAGCTACTTTAAAAAGGGCTGTCTCAGAAAAATCGATCAAGTCATCCACGTCCATATTAGCGTCGTACGCTTTGGTTTGGATTTCGGACGACACGCGAATCAACTCACGCTGAATATATTTTTGAGCAATAATACGGGCATGAAATTCGATATGAGCAGCCGACGCCACACGACTGGTCAACTGTGTAATATAAAGCGGACCGCCAACTTCATCGAGCTGTTCGCGGTTTTTCATCTCTTGAGTCACCATCAACAAGTCAACCGGTTTCTCGTGGGTCGACAGGTATTTGATCGCCTCAAAAATCCGTTTGTGCTCGTCTTTGTAAAAACTATCGGTATCAATAATATCAGCGACACTAACATAGGCATCTCGCTCCAACATCAACGCTCCCAAAACAGCTTCTTCCACGTCAACAGCCTGAGGCGGCAATTTTCCGTACTGCGCATTAATTTGCTCAATGGTGGTGTTTTGTTTGTTGTTTGTTCGGTTGTTTTTGCGCTCTACTGCCATGTTTGTTTTGTAAACTAATTGATTATCAACACTTATTCCGCACACAGAAATTTGGCGAAACGGATTTTAAAGGTATAAAAAAAGGAGCCGAATCAGCCCCTCAATTCTTATTTTCTAGGTTAAATCTTATCCAATCTGATCTAAAATAATGAGTGTCAGCATCTCCTTAAGATCTTTTCCCATCGCGGCGATCTGCTGCGGAATAAAACTAGTTGCTGTCATACCTGGTGTGGTATTCACTTCAAGAAAATAGAAAATCCCGTTTTTCAGAATGAAATCGACCCGAACAATTCCTTTGCAATTACAGAGGTCGTAGATTCGCGATGCCAGTTGCTGAATGTTGTTCGTCAGTTCGTCAGAGATTCGCGCTGGTGTAATTTCATCGGTCATCCCTTTGGTATATTTTGCCTCAAAATCGAAAAACTCATTTTTCGGCAGCACTTCTGTCACCGGAAACAGAATGGTTTCATTTTTTAATTTGACGAGCCCACAGGTAAATTCAACTCCTTCGATAAACTCTTCCACCAATGCTTCATCACTTTCAATCCAGGCTTTCTCGATTGCCGAAACCAAATCTTCGGCCACTTTCACTTTCGTCACCCCGAAACTTGAACCGCCTGCGTTTGGTTTCACAAAAACCGGTAAATTAAGCTGCTGAACTAATTCATCTGAATCGATGGTGGTACCTTTTAGCAAACGCACCGACTTGGCCATTGGAATACCAAAATTGCGCAAATAATTGACACAGAAATATTTATTAAACGTAAGCGCTGACGAATGCACCCCACAAGTCGAATATGGGACTTTCAGCAAATCGAAGTATCCTTGCAAAATGCCATCTTCACCGGGTGTTCCGTGTATAATGATATAGGCAAAATCAAACTTTACGGTTTCGCCGTCCTTACTAAAACTGAAGTTCGCTTTATCGACATCGGCTATTTTTGCGCCATCAAGCACAACCGACCATTTCGTATCTTTCATCTCGACCAGCCATGGATTAAACAGCTCGTGATCGATTGATTGATAGACATTTTTACCACTTTGAACGGAAACAACGTATTCGGATGAATCGCCGCCATAGACTACTGCAATATTCTTTTTCATCGGGATTGATTTAACAAAGGCCAAATATCTGCAATAATTGGCAAGAATGATCTTACTACTACGAAAAATTTAGGTGAAATCGTTCGTTGAAAAACCTACGAATTGAAGTTTGACATTGAAATTTACAAATCGAAAAAAACACGATGGGAAAATCGCTCAGCATAAAAACCAAACTATTCTCCGACCTCACGATTCGAGATGTAGTCGCGCCACTTAACGATGACGTCCTGCATATCCTGCGCCAACTCCGATTCGAAGAGCATTTCCTCTCCCGTTGTGGGATGAATAAATCCTAAGGTTTTTGCATGAAGCGCCTGACGGGGTATAATTTTAAAGCAATTGTTGACAAACTGTTTGTATTTCGAGAAGGTTGTCCCCCACAGCACTTTGTCCCCACCATATACTTCGTCGTTAAAAAGCGGATGCCCCAGATGTTTCATATGAACACGGATCTGGTGGGTACGGCCAGTCTCAAGTTGACACTGCACCAAACTCACATAACCCAATTCTTCAATCAGTTTGTAATGCGTTACCGCATGCTTTCCATGCTCGCCATCCGAAAATACCGTAAAAACCTGGCGATCTTTCACACTGCGTGCTATGTTGCCTTCGATCGTTCCTTCCGGTTCTTTTAAACGCCCCCATACCAAAGCAACATACTGACGCTTAGTTGTTTTCTCGAAAAACTGAAGTGATAATTTGGTCTTTGCCAATTCCGTTTTCGCTACGACCATCAATCCAGAGGTATTTTTATCAATCCGATGAACCAACCCGGGGCGAGTATCGCCGCTTCCGCTGAAAAGAGGCAAATCTTTATATCGCCAGGCCAGTGCATTCACCAATGTTCCGGTGTAATTGCCGTGCCCCGGATGTACAACCAAACCGGCAGGTTTATTCAGAACGATCAATTGGTCGTCCTCGTAAACAATGTCCAGCGGAATATCTTCAGGGATTATTTTGAGCTCGCGACGAGGAAAATCCATCACGATGCTGATTTCATCGCCCGGTTTTATTTTATAGTTCGACTTCACCGACTTTCCGTTCACCAAAATATTTCCGGCGTCAGCTGCTGCCTGAATCTTACTCCGGGAGGCACTGTCAATTCGGTTGACAATAAACTTGTCAACACGAACTTGCGACTGTCCCGGATCAACCACCATATTATAGTGCTCGTAAAGAGCAGACTCCTGTGCCTCTTCGTCTTGATCGTCAAAAATATCTTCGAATTCTTCCTGCATTAGTTTACCTCTACTATTGAATCATTTTCCAAACCCAGATCAGACTCATTGATTAATTTATTCTCGTCCAGCGTCAACCAAATATCAATTGACGCACCCAGCTCTATTTCATCATAGCTTTTGTAGGAAGGACGCTGTTGCCAGATTTTTGCCGACAACGAATCGTCTTTAGACGCTATGGTTTCGTCGAAAATAACGGCTCCGACGTTTAAGAACAAGCTGGCAATTTCCCCTCGGGCCTGACTCAGTGTTTCGCCAAACAAGTTCGGCACTACTGTTTTCTCACCGGTCTGCGTCTTCCCTATCATTAAATCAATACGAACTCCTCTGTTTACGAGTTCGCCACTTGCGATCTCCTTCCCATCAATCATCTGCCCCAATACCAGATTTGAGAATTCCGACGGCACATAGGTTATCAAACCAACATTTAAGCCCACAGACTGCATAATACTAACAGCCTGCCGGAATGATATATCCGTTAATTGTGGCATCGCGATTTGCTCGGGAGCTAAAGCGCAAATGCTCAAAAAAATCGTTCGTCCCTCCTTCACCATATGTCCGGCAACTGGTTCCTGACCAATTACGGAGCCCGGCTCTGCCCCATCCAAATAGATTGAATCGGCAATTTCGAAACCTAATTTTTTCGAGAGAAGTAGTTGTTCCGCGTCCTCTAAAGGCAAACCTGACAATTCGGGAACCGGAAGCGACTCGCCATGATTCGTATAAACCCGAATTCCATACATGTTTGCCAACAGGAGGATCACAATCAATGTGAAGGCAATCGCAATTTGTGTCCAGAAGGTTTTACTGATCAAAAATGATTTGAAGCTCATAATTAAATCGACTTGAATCGTTAAGAGAAACAAAAATAGCGTAAAAATCAGATTACAAAAGCAGAAACAACATTTCCGCATTTGGCGCATCCATTCCCTTCACCGACCGACCAAAAGTCATTACACACAAAAAGGTAAAGAATCGTAATTCTTTACCTTTCTATGCAGTAATACGTATTGGATTTCCTAGCGTTTGTGTCTTGGTTCGTCAGAAACAGTCAGTTTCTTTCTACCCTTAGCGCGACGACTTTTTAAAACCAAGCGGCCACCCGGTGTAGACATTCTTTCGCGAAAACCATGTTTGTTTCTACGCTTTCTGTTTGATGGTTGAAATGTCCTTTTCATTGGTAAATATTTTTATTTTGAATATACTCCCGTTCAATTCGGACTGCAAAAATATATCTTTTTTGATTCCTTCCAAAATATCGGGGCTTATTTTCCCGAAAATAATTCAAAATCACACGCGATTTCTCACTTGCCCTTTGAATACCAGCCCATTAATAATAAATGATTTTTAATTCCCGCCTCAGAATTATTCGGCTTTTGCCCGGCGGACTCGCTGCTGAAAGCTGCCCCAAGGTACAATCGATACTCCCAAAGAGCCTCTGCGACGATTCAATAGCTGCGAATACAAAATCAACTAATGATGACAAGAAACCTATTTCATGGCTAAATGAATGACTTTCTTCGTTTCAAAAAATTCCTCTTCAAAATAATCTTTTAAATGAAATAGGCTGATCTTGCTTTTAAATTGTTCGAGCTCATCATCGAAATCGCCACCTTTTAGATATAAAATTCCATTGGCGAACTCGTTTTTCTGGATTCCGCTAACTTTAGTTCGAACCAGCGAGACAAACTTCGGAAATGCTGTAACAGCTCGGCTAACAACAAAATCAAATTGTCCTTTCACTTTCTCAGCCCGATGCTGTTCGGCTTTCACATTGGTCAGCCCGAGTTCAGAAGCTACCGCGTTCACTACCGAGATTTTCTTCGCAATGGAATCAACGAGCATAAACTCGGTTTCCGGAAACATGATTGCCAGCGGAATCCCCGGGAAACCACCCCCTGTTCCGACATCCATCACCCGACTGCCTGGAACGAAACCAGTTACTTTGGCAATTCCGAGCGAATGCAGCACATGTCGCTCATAAAGCTGATCGATGTCTTTCCTGGAAACAACATTGATTTTCTCGTTCCATTCGGCATACAAATCACCTAACTGCGAAAACCGACGGATCTGGGTTTCATCCAAGTCGGTAAAATATTTTCTAATGATGTCCATAACAAAATCGATGGAGTGTTACCCAACCCTCCGGTATTGAAATTAAATGTTTGTAGTGAAACGACTAGCCTTTATGATCGTCCATCTCGGTAGACTCAATCATTTTAAACAACATTTCACGAGCACGAAACAACTGGGCTTTTACAGTGCCGAGCGGCAAATTTAACTCATTTGCTATTTCTTCGTACGAAAATTCGCGGAAATATCGCAATTCTACCAAAGTCCGGTAGCGAGGTTTCAATTTATGAACAATACGGCGTAATAGAATGGCCTTTTGAATACGGATGAGCTTTTGCTCCGGATCAGGATCAACCGACTTCAACCTTATAGGCTGATCATTATCGCTATTATCCTGTGTATTCTCAATAGAGATTGTCACCCCTCGCCGTTTTCTCAGAAAATCGATACAGTTATTTGATGCAATTTTAAATAACCAGGTACTGAAAGCGTAATTGGGTGAATACTGATGAAGGTTCTTAAATGCCTTACCAAATGCTTCGATGGTTAAATCCTCCGCGTCGCTTTTGTTGTTCACCATTTTGAGCAACATATAATAAATGGCATCTTTATATTTTCCAAGCAACCGCGCAAATGCTTTTTCCTCACCGCGCAATGCAGCTTCGACTAAAGCATAGTCCTGTTGCGCTTTATCAGAAAGATTTGGGTTTAGTTCCATTTATTCCGTTGTAGTTGTAAATAGATTGAAGTCGTTTGGAAAAGATATAAAAAAGGTTTAACAAAAACGTACATTAACGAAGATAAAAAGATTTTCTTTTCTGCCAAGCGATTTAACAAACTTTTCACCAGGAAAAGATGGACAAACAAAATAATAAGGGGAAGCGGCACAAAAACGTACCAATACGATAAATCAGTTTTTAAAAGCCCGATTAATCCAACCAGCACCATAACTTTCGCAATCAGTTCCAAAACAGCAAGTTTCTTCTTCGAAAAATTGAGACCGGAAAACAATCGAACATGCTTTCGGAGCAAATCTTCAAACTCGCTTTTATCAGTCGTATAGTTTTGGCGCAGGTTGGTCTCCGGAGAGACATAGTACTTCACTTTTAAGCCATCCAGCTGATTCAATATTAGTTCAAGCCCGGCATAATGGGCATTCATTTTTCCTTTAAAACCACCCGAGCTAAAGTACAATTGCTTATTGAAGAGCACATTCACTTGCTGAAAAAACAAAGGAGCAGACGCCGAATGGCTTGCCGAAGCCTGCCAAAAAGCAGAAAGCCGTTCCAGCCGACACAGGCGATTGTAGCGTCCCACACCGGCTTCGTAATTCACATAACTCACCAATACCTGCTCATCAGGCCCTAACGCATCGTTCATGCGCGACAGATAATTCGGGTCATCCAGCCGTGTTTCCGGAGTAAGAAGTAGAACCCAGTCATTTTTCGCCGCCTTCATCGCCAGGTTCATCGCCATTTTTTCCGAATATCGGGTCTCCTGATTCAAGGAGCTAAATTTTATTTTCGGATATTTTTGCGCCATCACCCCTAAGATACTCAGGGTACTGTCTCCCGAAAAATCATCGACAACGACGATCTCAAAATTCGAATAATTCTGATTGAGCAAGCTCAGCAAAAATTGCTCAATGCGCTCCGACTCGTTCCGCACATTCAACAGAACACTAATCGACCGCTCTTCCTTTGCGGAATCAGAAACGCCATTCGCCGGCAAAATACGCCGATAGAAAACCAGCTGAATAACCAGAGAAAGAATAAAACCCAAAAAAAGGACCAAATACCCGCTCCATTCGTAGAAGGGGCGACTGAAAAACTCTTGCGTCATGGTGGAATTTTGATCGCAAAATTAATAATCGCCCGGACTCTGACTCTTCTATTTCTTAAAATTAATTAACAACAAAGCGAGCAGCCCATCATCTTCCGCTTTAACATTAAATATGCTATCTTTGCTCGCTGAAAAAAAAGAACATGGATTTTACGCTGAAACATACGGCCAGTCATTCTGAGGCCCGGGCCGGAATACTCGAAACGGACCACGGAAAAATAGAAACACCAATCTTTATGCCAGTTGGCACGGCCGGATCCGTTAAAGGAATCCATGTTAAGGATTTAAAAGAAGACATTGGTGCCCAGATTATTCTGGGAAACACCTACCATCTATACCTGCGTCCGGGCACCGATATTATTGAACAAGCCGGTGGACTGCATAAATTTAACGGCTGGAATGGCCCTATTTTGACCGACAGCGGCGGCTATCAGGTTTTTTCTCTGGGCGACATTCGCAAACTTAGCGAGGAAGGTGCCAAATTTCAATCACACATCGATGGATCGTCTCATCTATTTACGCCCGAAAGTGTAATTGATGTACAACGCAAAATCGGAGCCGACATCATTATGGCTTTCGATGAATGTACCCCTGGCGACGCGGATTTCGATTATGCAAAAAAATCGTTGGCTTTAACCCAACGCTGGCTCGATCGCTGTGTCAATCAAATGGTAAAAACAATACCGCTTTACGGTCATAATCAATCACTTTTCCCAATTGTACAAGGCGGCGTTTATCCGGCTTTGCGCGAACAGGCCGCCCGGCACGTGACAACAATCCCAAGCGATGGCTATGCCATTGGCGGCTTATCGGTTGGAGAGCCGGAAGCAGATATGTATGCCATGATTGAGGTTGTAAATCCGATTCTTCCGAAAGACAAACCAAGATACCTGATGGGTGTTGGTACGCCTGTAAATATCCTGGAGGGGATCGACCGTGGAATCGACATGTTCGACTGTGTAATGCCAACCCGAAACGGTAGAAACGGCATGTTGTTTACTAAAAACGGAATTATCAACATCCGAAACAAAAAGTGGGCCGACGATTTCACACCGGTTGATCCGGACGGAACGTCTTATGTAGATCGCCACTACACAAAAGCATTCTTACGCCATCTGGTTATTTCAGGCGAAATGCTTGGAGCACAAATTGCCAGTCAACACAATTTAGCATTCTACCTTTGGTTAGTAAAAGAAGCACGCCATCAAATTCTGGCCGACACGTTTAAGGAATGGAAGCAGGAAATGGTGATTAAACTAGCTCAACGCCTATAAAAATGAAGATTCCAGGCATCGAAACAATCGACAAATATATTATCGGGAAATTTCTCGGTACATTTTTCGTGTCAATTACCTTGATCATCAGTATCGCGATGGTTTTTGACGTTTCCGAAAATCTGGATGAATTCCTTTCCAAAGACATACCGGTTAAAGACATTGTATTCAAGTATTACCTGAACTTCATCCCTTACTTTGCGAACCTTTTCAGTTCGCTCTTCAACTTTATTGCGGTAATTTATTTTACGTCGAAAATGGCCTACGATTCGGAGATTATCGCAATCCTAAGTAGTGGTGTGTCATTCCATCGGTTTGTGCGCCCATACATGATTGGGGCGGGTATTATCGCCCTATTCTCCTATGTCCTCGGCGACTATGTCATTCCACCGGCCAACAAAGAAATGGTTGAATTCAAAAACACTTATATAAAAACCAAACGAGGAAGTAACGAAACCAACATACACCGGCAAATAACACCGGGCACCTACATCTACATGAGGAGCTACAACACGACAACTGATGCGGGTTACAAATTCACGATCGAACGATTCGAAGAAGGAAAGCTCGTATCGAAGTTATCAGCCGACTATATCAAGTGGGATCGGGAGCGTAAAGTTTGGGAGATCAACAATTACTTTATTCGCGACATCGAAGGATATACCGAGACGATTACCACCGGTACAAAAAAAGATACCCTGCTGAATATGATCCCCGAGGACTACGTGAAAATGAACAACATGGCAGAAACATTGCCATTACCCGCGCTAAACAAGGAAATTACAGCCATGAAGTTACGTGGCATAAACACTATCGAATACGAAGTTGAAAAACACAAGCGCAGATCAAATCCTTTTTCGGCATTTATTCTGACAATCATTGGCGTTTCATTGGCTTCGCGAAAAGTGAAAGGCGGACTAGGCTTGCATCTGGGAATCGGAATCCTAATCAGTTTTAGCTACATCATGTTCATGCAAATCTCAACGGTATTTGCTCTCTCCGGATCGGTTCCTCCCTACATTGCCGTTTGGATTCCGAACCTAATTTTCGGAATTCTGGCAGCATATCTATATAACCGGGCCAGACGATAACCAAAATTTCAAACTTGACAGAGAATTGTTCAAAACCAAACGATAACAGAAAAGTTCACGGAAACTTTAGAATGTTTTTAAAAACAGTTTGCTCTATAAAAAAATTATAATTTTGGCACGTATAACTTTCAACAGAAAGAGCATTATGAAGTAAAAGTCTTCGGTCTCTCCGAAGCTAGTTTTAATTAAAAAAAACAAATTATGTCGTTGAAACGGAATATCCTGGACCTCAGAAAACGCAAAGAAGAGGTTATCAAGGGTGGTGGTGATAAAGCCATTGAGAAACAAGTGGCTATGGGGAAACTCACTGCCCGCGAACGGATCCTTTACCTTTTGGATGAGGGCTCATTCCACGAATATGATATGTTCGTCGAACATGTGGCCCGTGACTTCGATATGGACAAAATGAAGTTACATGGTGACGGGGTAATTATTGGTACAGGTACCATTTACGGTTCACCAGTGTGTATTTTTGCTCAGGATTTCACCGTTGCCGGTGGATCATTAGGTTTGATGCATGCACGCAAAATCACTAAAATCATGGATCACTCCCTGAAAATGCGCGTTCCGTTAATCGGAATCAATGATTCAGGTGGTGCTCGTATACAAGAAGGGGTTAACTCTTTGGCTGGCTATGGTGAAATTTTCTTCCG
>NZ_JBFHIT010000008.1:0-102681 GCF_041596335.1 Mangrovibacterium sp.
AGGTCTTTCGATAATTCCAGGTATTCGTCGTTGCTGCCGTAACGCGGATCAACCTTATAAAAATCGGTTGTTGAATAACCATGATAGGAGGTTCTGGTCATATTGTTTTCCAGCACCGGATTCAGCCATACTGCTGTAAAACCCAAATCCTGAATGTAGTCGAGCCGGTTGATAATTCCGCGCAAATCACCTCCGTGACGGCCGTCTTTATCTGCCCGGTTCAGCTTTTCTTTCATCCCTTCAACCTCATCGTTCTCCAGATCGCCATTTACAAAGCGGTCGGGAGTGATCAAGTAAATTACATCCGAACTGTTGAAGCCGATTCGTTCAGCGGAATGTGGTTCGCGGGCTTTCAGCTCGTACTGAAACTGTGTCGTCTGCTTTTTGCCCGACTTAAACACAATCTGGAAAGCTCCGGGTTTAGTATTTTCCGCAATCTTCAGGTCGATGAAAAGGTAGTTCGGATTTTCGACGCGGGTCACGCTTTCAATTTTCACCCCGGGATAACTAATCTCGGGCATACCGGCCCCTATATTTTCGCCGTAAACCATCAACTGCAGATTTGGATTCGTCATGCCAACCCACCAAAAAGTTGGCTCCACGCGCAAACTCTCTGTTTGCTTGGCGAAACCGCTTAAAGTGAATAACACGAAATAGAATAGAATTGTGTATCGTTTCATTTTATTTAGTTTTAGGTTCTTGCAATAAAAAAGTAAAAGGAATGTGCAATCTGTTTGCCCATGCCCTCTCTGAATGATCATCTCCTTCAAATTTCAGAGTACTCCAGTTCGTCTGATCATACCCTCTGATCTCCATGGTTTTGTCAATCATCAGTTGGTGTTTTTCATACAAACTGTCCAAGGTTGCAGTTCCGTAATCAAAATAGAGCCTATGATCTTCCGGATCGGGTAAATGCTTGCTCAAATAGGCATTAAACGCCTGCGGAATTTCATCGTTCTGTTCAAACGTGCCAATCCAGTGAGTTGACAAGCAGGCAGCCCCTCCAAAAACTTCGGGGTACTCACAGATGCCGTACATGGAAATCAAGCCACCCATACTGGATCCGGCCAAAAAAGTATGATCCTGATCTACTAACGTTGAAAAATGTTTATCAATATACGGTTTTAGCTCCTCAACGACGAACCGCAGGTAATTATCAGCCAATGGCTTGCCCTTCAACCAGGAGTCGGTTATTGTAGCCCGCAAACTATCCGGAAGAACTGACAATGGTCTTTGGGGAAAGTACTCCGTATGGCGATAGCCGTCATTATTCCAGACCCCGACAACAATGCAGGGTTGTACTTTCTTTTTACAGATCAACTCCGAGAGCACTTCATCCACTTGCCATTCCTGCTTATTCCAGGTAACTGTGGAGTCGTAGAGCATTTGCCCGTCGTGCATGTATACAACAGCATATTTCAGCGAGTCGGTATAGCCATCGGGCAGCCAGACATCGATATTGCGCGAATGGATATATTGCGACGGGAAATCGTGAATACGAACAATTTTCCCGCTCGACACCTGCGGCACCTGTGCTTGCAAGGCACCCATCAAAAATGTAAGTACTGCTAAAATCGCTGTTTTCTTCATGGTGTTTTCACGTTTTCAATACGAATACGCTGGTTTCCGGGCAACAAGTGCTTTTGCCCAAAAACAACGATGGTTGCATCTGCTTGGCTGTGATTTACGATCGTAAGCTCTTCAGCCATCCTAACTTCCAAATGAGCGCCCCGGAAATTAATTCGGAATGCGAAAGCTTCCCATGATTTTGGAAGGAACGGATTTAGCATCAGTTGACCGTTTTTCACCTCCATACCGCCAAATGTTTCAACAAACGACAACCATGTTCCGCCCATGCTGGTAATATGCAAACCATCATCGGTGTCGTTGTTGTAGTCATCTAAATCGAGGCGCGCCGTGCGCAAATACATTTCATAAGCTTTCTCCTCGCGGCCGATGCGTGCCGCCAAAACCGCGTGAATGCACGACGAAAGCGATGATTCGTGAACCGTTAAAGGTTCGTAGAAATCGAAATGGCGACGTAGAGTTTCCGTATCAAAATCGTGTTTAAACCAATAAAACGACTGCAATGTATCGGCCTGTTTAATATAGCAGGAGCGCAAAATACGATCCCACGACCAGTTCTGATGGATCGGTCGTTCGCTCGGATCAAGTGTTGAGGCAGGTGCAATTTCTTTATCGAGGAATCCGTCTTGTTGCAGGAAGATATCTTTGCCGGCACTATACGGAAAGTACATTTTCTCAATAATTTCCTTCCATAAAGTAGTTTCACCTTGTTCGTTGAAAGACCATTTTCGGGTCAACTCGCTAAACAAATACGGATGTTCTTTTTTGAGGTAATCAATCACCTCAAGGGTATATTTTAAAGTCCATACGGCCATTCGATTTGTATGGAAGTTATTATTTACATTGTTTTCGTACTCATTCGGACCGGTCACTCCGAGCATCACATAGGCATTTTTATCTTCCGACCAATTTACCCGTTGAGCCCAAAACCGGGAAATACCGAGCAGCACTTCGAATCCGAAGGGCGCCAAATAATCTTGGTCGCCGGTGTAGTTAATGTAATTGTAAATAGCATAGGCAATCGCTCCGTTGCGGTGTATTTCCTCGAAAGTGATCTCCCATTCATTGTGACATTCTTCACCATTGATGGTGACCATTGGGTACAATGCGGCACCGTCAGTGAAACCGAGTTTCCCGGCGTTTTCAATGGCTTTCTGCAGATGTTTATGCCTGTATAGCAACAAGTTTTTGGCGACCAACTGAGGTGCCGTTGCCATAAAGAAAGGCAGACAATAGGCTTCAGTATCCCAATAAGTTACACCGCCATATTTCTCTCCGGTAAAACCTTTTGGACCAATATTTAAACGTTCATCGTCGCCCGAGTATGTTTGCATCAGCTGAAAAATATTGAACCGAATTCCCTGTTGCGCTGCCACGTCGCCTTTAATCATGATATCAGCGGTTTTCCAACGTTCACTCCATTTTTTGCTGTGAGCTTCAAACAGCTGGTCGAAGCCGGTTTTGACGGTTTCGGCTAATTTTGATTTTACATGCCCCATTAGCTTCTCCTGAAGCAAATACATGGACGAATTGACCGCCATATATTTTTCGATGATAATCTCTTCGTTAGCCTCAACTTCCAGTTCGAATGTATTGGCAACAAATTTTTCGCGGGTGAACGATTCTGAAGCGATTATCTTTTTCCCTTTAAGTGAAACAGAAGTATCGATTCCATGGCACACAAAAAATGAAGTCTTTTTGGTTTCCATACACAGGAATGCCTGCTCTTTCGCTACGTCTTTCCGGGTTTCGATCCAGAATTTTTCGTCGTAATTCGAGTCCTCATTCACCACATCACCGTCGATAAATGAACAAAGCTCAATTTTGCCATTGAAGTTGATACTTTTCAGTCGATACCGGATCGCACCAACTTCCTTATCATCAATACTCAGAAAACGTTCGGAGCACACTTCAACCTGTTTGCCTGAAGGTAAAGATGCCTTAAATTTGCGAGTGAGCAGAGCGGTACGCATATCGAGTACGCGACTAAATTCGTCGACCCTTGCGTTTGCCAAATCCAGTTCTTCACCATCAATTTTCAGATGCAGGCCAATCCAATTTGCTGCATTCAGAATTTTAGCAAAATATTCGGGATAGCCATTTTTCCACCAGCCCACACGGGTTTTGTCGGGGTAATAAACGCCGGCCATATAGTTTCCCTGCAGCGAGTCGCCCGAATATTTTTCTTCGAAATTGGCGCGCTGCCCGGTGTGCCCGTTGCCGATGCTGAACAAACTCTCCGAGATTCGGTTATTTTCCGGAACAAATTCATTTTCAACAACCTGCCATTCAGAATGTATAATGTAGTTTTTCATGTTAATCAATTAATTACAAATCATTAATCAAATCCTCTGTAATAAATCAGCCGGGTGAAAACCCGCAAACCCTGGAATAACCAGATTAGCCCGGTGGAGTGTTTCCGGATCACCAACGCCAACACAACGCATTCCGGCGTTGAGAGCTGCTTCGAGCCCGGCAATTGCATCTTCAAAAACGATACATTCGTCGGGTTTTACATCCAATGCTTCAGCTCCTTTCAGGAAAACTTCGGGATCAGGTTTGGCTTTGCTCACTTTTGTGCCATCAATAATGGCATCAAACAATTGTTCAATGTTCAGCCGCTCCAAAATAAGCTGTGCGTTTTTGCTGGCCGATCCCAGAGCAACACCGATGTTTCGGTTCCGAAGATCAGTCAAAAAGTCCTTCACCCCGGGAAGAATCTCATCTTCACCCATTTTCAAAATATACTCCAGATAGACCCGATTCTTCTTTTCAGCCAGCTCGTTCTTCTTTTCCTGCGGCAAATCGAGTTTCCCGAGGTTCAGAATAATGTCAAGCGAATCCATTCGGCTTACACCTTTTAAAAGTTCGTTGTGTGTTTCCGTAAATTCGATTCCTAGTTCATCAGCAAGTTCCTTCCAGGCCAAAAAATGATATTTGGCCGTATCCACCAGCACCCCATCCAAATCGAAAAGACAGGCTGTTATTTTTTTCATGACAATTTTTTTTGTGGTGTTTTAATAAAAGACACGGATACAGCGCCCAGCAGCATGGCTACACCGCAAACAATCAGCATATAGATGGCTTCATTCTGAAATACTGACCGCAATAATGCACCGCCAACAAATCCGGATATAATTTGAGGGCCGGCAATGGTAAAATTAAAGATGCCCATGTAGACGCCCATCTTGTCGGCCGGAAGCGATTCGGATAAAATGGAATAGGGCATCGCCAAAATGGCTGCCCACGCGATTCCCACACCGATCATTGAAAAGATGAGCAAATTGGGTGTGTTGAAAAAATACATGGAAACATAACCGGCACCACCCAACAACAGAGCCATCCCGTAGGTTGTTTTGCGTCCGAAGGTGTTGGCAATACGGGTCATCACCAGCGAAAATAAGGCAGCAAACAGGCTATAAGCGCCAAACAGTACTCCGACCCAGTTTCCGGCTTCCTGATACAATGGCGATGAAGCATCACTGATTTCGGTACCAAAAGCGTGTTGAGCTACGGCCGGCGTTGTGTACACCCACATAATATAAAGGGCGAACCACGAAAAGAACTGAACCAACGCCAGTTGCATCATCACTTTAGGCATCTGGGTGAATAGGTGCCAAAAATTAGACAGCTTCTCTCCAAGCGATTTTTTAACCTGCCCTTCTGCAATCCACTTATCGTAGTCGATGTCATTCTGAGCACAATACACTTCAGGTGGATATTCTTTGGTTTTAAAAACGGTCCAAATAACTGAAAGTAAAAGGATGGCACCGCCAATATAAAAGGACCAAATAACCGAAGCAGGAACTTCTCCAGCCGCTGCGGTATTGCTTACCTTCAGAATGTTGGTCAGAAAGTAAGGCAATACCGAACCAACGACTGCTCCGGTATTAATCAGGAAACTTTGAACCGAATATCCCAAGGTTCGCTGTTCTTCGGGAACCATATCGGCCACCAACGCCCGAAAGGGTTGCATGGTGATATTGAAAGAACCGTCCATCAAAGCAAACATCAGAGCTCCGAACACCAGTGCCGGAATTACCGAAACCAGCGCAGCCGAGTTTGGCATGAGCCACATAGCAAGTGCAGCCACAAAAGCCCCACCTAGAATGTACGACCCACGCCGACCGAAACGATTCCAGGTTCGATCGCTCGCTGCACCAACAATTGGCTGAACGATCAAACCCATTACGGGTGCGGCCAACCAGAAGAAGGATAGTGAATGCAGATCGGCTCCGAGGTTCGACAATATTCGGCTTACATTGGCACTTTGCAAGGCAAAACCGATTTGAATTCCCAAAAAGCCGAAGCTGACATTCCATATCTGCCAAAAACGAAGAGCAGGTTTAATCTTCATATCCGTTAATTAAGTTTGAAGGTCACGTGACCTGTCAGTTCAAAAATCAATTTTAAAATATCACGTTGTAATTTACAGCAACAATTATACTTGCCGCATGCAATCGGAATCTGATTCGCATCAGATTTAAAAGGAATAAAAATGGACGTAGAAAAATCGGATGATCAAATGCAAATATAAAACGCATTTTTCGATATATACAAACAGCAATATCCGGCAGAAAGCTTTGAAAAGCCCAAAATAAGTCGAAAACAGGACTGAAAGCCCCATTTCAAACGTTTGCATAAAAAAATTAAAATCCAGTGATTTTTTTTAAATCGACGATTCGCGAATAACCAATTCGCCTTCTAACACACGCGTAACAGGAGTATAATTATCATCTGAGTTTAAAATTCGTTGCAGAAGTATTTCGGTAGCAATCGTACCCATTTCGTAACCATGCTGATCCACCGAACTCAACGTTGGATTCGTAATTCCCGACAAACGGCCATCGCTAAAACCAATAATCGAAATTTGATCGGGGATTTTAACACCCAGCTTTTGCAACGCCTGCATGGCACCAACTGCCGTTAAATCATTCGTAGCAAATAGCCCATCGGGCAAGTTACCCCTGTCTGCCAATTGGCGAACAGCAACAACAGCTTTTTCATAGTTATCAGCCTGAATAATTAGTTCCGGGTGAACCGGAAGGCCCGCTTCGTTGATGGCACGCAGATAACCCAACTGCCGATTTCTACCGATCATTAAATGACCGGGGCCTGAAAAGTGTGCAATACGCTTTCGCCCGTTTTCAATCAAATGCCGGGTTGCTTTATAAGCTGCTTCCTCGTCGTCAATAATCACCTGATCGGCCTCCATTCCTGGCACGATGCGATCAAAAAACACCAGTGGAATTCCTTTTTCCCGCATCATATTCAAATGATCGAACTTGGTAGATTCCTTCGCAATCGACACTAATACGCCATCAACCCGATGTGCTACCAACATATTGGCATTGGCCACTTCCCGATCGTACCGCTCATTCGATTGGCAAATCATCACCGTAAAACCGGCATCGTAAGCTACATCTTCAATTCCGCTGATAACCGATGAAAAGAAATGGTGTACAATTTCGGGAATAATAACTCCAATGGTATTGGTACGGCTTTGCTTCAGACTTAGCGCGATCGCATTGGGCTGGTATTTCAACTGAGCGGCCAAATCATTTACGGCCTTTTTAGTTTCAACACTTATATCCGGATGATCTTTTAAGGCACGGGAAACAGTTGACGGAGAAATACCCAGGAGGCGGGCGATATCTTTAATCGTAATCGGATTACTTTTCATAGATTAGCTTGGTTGGTTTCGCAATATAGAAATAAATCAGAAATCGAGTAACACGATAGCCAATGCGTAAATATGTTATTCAATAACGAACAAACAATTTGAATTAATTATCAGCCTCTTATCCTCTTTATGTATGATTGAATTTCGATTCTTAATGCGATTTTATTTTTATCATAACTCTACCTCAAAAAAAATAGAAAAAAATAGAGAGCATAAGGCTAAAACCAGCCCAAACCATACCACGAAAATGCCCCACCAGTAACCACCTGTTTTTTAACACATTTGGTGCAAACGTCACCGCAAACGTTTGCGGTAAAAAACCGACCAATACCCCATAAATACTTAAAAACAAATCCATATACTTGCACCATCGGATAAAAAAAATGGAATAAAATCGGACTATTGATTTTGAATCAGAATTTGAATGATGACCTAATTGAATTAAAGAACTAATAGAAAAAACACATGAAGATTATTCGTAAAAATTTAAACGTCCTGCTAATGGCTTTGGGGCTCTTGCTGAGCAATGTTGCCTGGTCCCAGGTTGTTAGTATTTCCGGAAAGGTTACCGACGCAGAAGGCGGCGAACCACTCCCCGGAGTTACTGTTCTGGTAAAAGGAACGACTGTTGGAACGATTACCAACTTTGATGGTGAATATGTCCTGAGTGTTGAAAAAGGGGTAACCGTTCAATATTCATACATTGGCTATAAAACCAGCGAATTCGTTGTTGCAGAAGAAACGACTATTAATGTTTCGCTCTCGACAGATACCGAAAGCCTCGAAGAAGTTGTTGTAGTCGGTTACGGTACGACCAAAAAGAAAGATCTAACCGGATCGATCGAAACCGTATCGGCTGACGATTTTAACAAAGGAGCCATCAGTTCTCCACAGCAATTGCTCAACGGTAAAGTTGCGGGTGTGCAAATTACTGACGGCGGCGGTGCTCCGGGGTCTAAATCGACAATTAAAATCCGCGGTGGTTCTTCGCTGTCTGCATCAAACGACCCGCTTATTATTGTTGACGGCGTTCCAATCGACAACAAGGATGTTTCGGGGATGAGAAACCCGCTGAACGTAGTCAACCCTAACGACATTGAAACCTTCACCGTATTGAAAGATGCGTCGGCAACTGCCATTTACGGTAGTCGCGCTTCGAATGGGGTAGTTATTATCACCACCAAAAAAGGAAGCACAGCCGGACTGCATGTTGATTACTCGGGCAACGTATCGGTTGCAACATCAACAAAAACCGTCGACGTGCTGAATGCGGATGAGTACCGCGAAGTGCTGGCTGAGAAGTATCCGGCAAACACGAATTTGCTCGGCGATGCCAGCACCGATTGGCAAGATGAAATTTATCGCACGGCCTTAAGCACCGACCACAACGTTGCCGTTTCGGGAACTGTGACCGACAACCTGCCTTATCGCGCGTCGATTGGTTATAACAATTCCAACGGGATTCTGGACGAATCGAACATGACCCGTTACACCGGATCATTAAACCTGAATCCAACGTTCCTTGACAATCACCTTCGCGTGAATGTGGCCGCTAAAGGAATGTATATCAAAAATAATTTCTCGAATGAAGGCGCTATTGGAAGTGCCATTTCAATCGACCCGACACAACCGATTTATGCCGAAGGTTACGATGATTTTGGCGGTTATTTTGCCTGGAAAAACGCTTCGGGAAATCCAAATCCCAATGCTCCGGATAACGCTCGCGCCGTTATTGACCAGCGCATGGACAAATCGATTGTAAAACGTTTTGTTGGTAACGTTCAGTTCGACTACCGTTTCCACTTCCTGCCCGATTTGAGAGCCAATCTGAACCTTGGTATCGACAGCTCGAAAGGTGAAGACGACGGCGGTAAACAAACTTATGCCGGCGCTGCCTGGGATACTGAAGCATTTCTTCGCGGAGGCGCTTACGAGAACTATTCGCAAACAAAAACCAACAAACTGCTGGACTTCTACTTGCAGTATTCAAAAGATTTAGACAACATCAGTTCGCGTATTGATGTAATGGCCGGTTATTCCTGGCAGCATTTCTACACGGAAGAAAACACGGCTTCGTGGTTCAATAATCCAGACAGCGAAGGCCTAACCGTTAGAGATCCGGCACAATTAACTAAAAATGAAAACTACCTGGTTTCATTCTTCGGCCGTATGAACTACGTTTTGATGGAGAAATACTACCTGACCTTCACTTTGCGTGACGACGGTTCGTCCCGGTTCTCGAAAGATAACAGATGGGGTCTTTTCCCGTCTTTGGCCGTAGCATGGAGCATCAGCGAGGAAGACTTCCTGAAAGGTAACAAAACAGTTTCGAACCTGAAATTGAAACTCGGCTACGGGGTTACCGGTCAGCAAGATATTGGTTCGGATTACGGTTACTTCGGAACCTATAAATCTGGTCAGTCGACAGCTCAATATGTTTATTATAACAGCACGAGCGGCCAGTACGAGAAAGTACCAATTACCACCATTCGTCCGAACGGTTACGATGCCGACCTGAAATGGGAAGAAACAACAACTTACAACCTGGGATTGGACTACGGTTTATTCAAAGGACGTGTTTCCGGTTCGTTGGATGTTTACCTGCGTAAAACCAAAGATTTGTTGAACACCATTCCTGTTCCGGCAGGTGCCAACCTGACCAACGAACTGACCACAAACGTTGGTAGCCTCGAAAACAAGGGTATCGAATTCTCTGTTAACGCACTAGTTGTCGACAAAGAAGATTTCTCGTGGAATATTGGCGCCAATATCGCCTACAACAAAAATAAGATTACCAAGCTGACACAAGTTGACGACCCGGATTACCTGGGTGTACAACACGGCGACATATCCGGCGGTACCGGTAACAAAATCAAAATCCACACCGTCGGAAGACCAGCAGGTTCATTCTTTGTATACAAACAGATTTACGACACCGACGGTAAACCAATTGAAGGCTTATACGAAGATGTTAACAACGACGGACAATTCAACGAAAGCGACCTTTATGTAGCCGGTAACGCAGCTCCTAAAGTAATGCTGGGCCTAAATACGCAGCTAAACTATAAAAACTGGGATCTAACCCTGTCGGGACGCGCTAATCTGGGCATGAAGGTATACAACAACATCGCCTCGAATACCGGCTTCTACAGCCGCTTACAGGTGAACGGCGAATACCTGAACAACATCAACAAAGATGTATTCAACACCGGTTTCACCAATGCTCAATATTTCTCTGACTATTACGTGCAGGATGCCTCATTCTTCAGAATGGATAACATCACACTTGGCTATAAATTGAATTCACTGATTGGTAAGAAAACAAACATGCGAATTTATACCAGCGTGAATAACGTATTTGTCATCACGGATTATGACGGTATCGATCCGGAGATTGAAGGTGGTATCGACAATAATATTTATCCTCGTCCACGCACTTACATGCTTGGCGTAAACCTGTCATTCTAATTAAAACGATCATGAAAAGAAATTTAATCTATAATATATTTTTAGCACTGTTTCTGGCTATTTCGCTTGGAAGCTGTGTGAACGACCTGGATGTCGAGCCGATTGACCCCAGCCTGGACACGGCAGACAAAGTCTACACTTCTCAGGAGGCCTTCTACCAGGTTTTATCGAAAATTTATGCTGGTTTTGCCGTGTCAGGTCAGGAAGGCCCTTCCGGCGACGGCGACCTTGGCGGGTTTGACGAAGGACACAGCCAGTACTGGAGAGCTTATTTTGTATGCCAGGAACTTCCAACCGACGAAGTCGTGAACGGATGGGCCGATGGCGACCTGCCACAGGTGAGCCAGATTACCTGGGGCGCCAACAACGGTTTTATCCGGCAGTTCTACTACCGAGCCCTATACCAGGTATCGCTGGCAAACGAATTTATTCGCCAGGCGAACACTTACGGCACAGCCGAGTACACTGAGTTACCGCAATATATTGCTGAAGCCCGGTTCCTGAGAGCCTTGTCGTACTGGCACGCTATGGATCTTTTTGGAAACCGCATTCCCTTTGTGACAGAAGACGACCCTGTCGGTTCGTATCTTCCAATGCCTGCCGGAGAAGAGGCCCGCGGCCCAGAAATGTTCAACTATATCGAATCGGAATTGCTGGCCATTGTCGGCGACGCTGAAAATGACGGACAGGAACTGCTGGATGCCAAACAAGCTATGGTGGGACAAGCCGACAAAGGTGCTGCCTGGATGATATTGGCCAAACTGTACTTGAACCATGCCGTTTACCTGGGAACCGAAAACGATGAATACTACCAAAAAGCCCAAACTTATTTGGATAAAATCGTCAATGCCGGATACCGGCTCATGGGTTCTGCCGATGTGACAACCGGTGACGTTTACTCGCCCTACGAGTACCTTTTCCTGGCTGACAACTACAAGTGTAACGACGAAATCATCTATTCGATCAACTACGACGGATTGTTATCGAAAACCTACGGAGGAACAACTTACATCATTAACGCCTCGATTGGTGGCGACAAAATGATTCCGAAAGATTACGGTACATCCGACAACTGGGGTGGAAACAGAACAACCAAAGCCTTGGTTAATAAATTTGCAGCTGACGACGGCAGAGCATTGTGGTTCACAGACGGACAAAGCCTGGAAATCGAAGATCAAACCCAGTTCTCGCAAGGCTATGCGGTTACAAAATTCAAGAACAGAACACGCTCGGGAGGTTATGGAGCCAACGAAGGCAACAGTGCTTTTGTTGACGTAAACGTGCCGGTATTCCGGTTGGCTGATGCGTACCTTATGGAAGCTGAAGTTGATTTACGCCTGAATGGTTCTGTTTCGGCAACCAGCCGCAGTTACTTGCAGTTAATTGCCGACCGCGCCGGAACAACACTTCCTTCAAGCATCGACCTGGATTGGGTTTTAGACGAACGGGCACGCGAACTTTACTGGGAATGTCACCGCAGAACCGACCTGGTTCGCTTTGGCAAATTTACCACTGACTACAACTGGCCACTGAAAGGAAACAGCCTGGAAGGAAAAGATGTAGACAGCAAATACAACCTGATGCCGATTCCGTTTACCGACATCACTGCCAACCCGAATTTGGTTCAAAACCCAAATTATTAACAAACTGATTTCATGAATTAAATTGATTAACAATGAAACACTTTAAAAATATATTCCTGGCTCTGCTGGCGGCACTGTTTCTCTTCGCTTGTGAAGAAGATGAAAAGCTGATTTTCGACATTGATTCAGCAGAAGCTCCAGCACTGCAAACTCCCGCATCCGGCGCCCTGAACTTCACGAAGGACGACGCCACCAGCACCATCGCTTTTTCGTGGAGCGAAGCAAACATGGGCGTGAGTGTAGAGATCAACTACATTCTCCAATTCTCTACAGACAATTTCCAAACGGTAAGCGAGGACGTTGTTACAACTCAAAACACAAGCTATGACGTGAAAGTAAGTACCATCAACAATGTGTTGCTGACAATGGACATTGCTCCCGGTACCGAAACCACCATACAAGGTCGCGTTGCGGCTAAAATCAGCGACCACGTCGATCCGGTGTACTCTTCCGTTTCTGAATATACGGTTACACCTTATGAAACATTAATCGACTATCCGATGATTTACGTTCCGGGAGCCTACCAGGGCTGGAGTCCGGGTGCCGAAGACGGACGGCTGTATTCCTACGACTTCGATAATGTTTACGAAGGAATCATCCGTATTACAGGAGCCGACGGAAACTTTAAAATTACCCCGGAAGCCAACTGGACTAATACTTGGGGAGGATCGTTAACCGCAACATCTACTGGTTACACCGCAACCCTTGATCCAAGCGGAGGTAATTTTGAAGCCACAACCGAAACAGCCTACCAATTCACCGTTGATGTTGATGCCTTAACTCTTGTTATGGAGAAGACAGATGATTGGGGAATTATTGGAAGCGCCGTCTCACCATACGACTGGTCTGTAGATGTAAATCTGAATTACAACGGTCAACGCAAGGTTTGGGAAATTACCACTGACCTGAAAGCCGGAGAATTAAAATTCAGGGCAAATAATGCCTGGAGCCTAAACTATGGTAGCGATGACGCAGATGGTAACCTCACCTCGGGAGGAACAAACATCTCAATTGCAGCCGACGGGACCTACCTGATCCGACTGGATCTTGAAAACATGACTTATTTGATTGAAAGTGCAGAATAAGCATATGAACTAAATTTTCAATAAAAATAGAGGTGTGCTACGGCATGCCTCTATTCGAAAATTTCACCTAACCAGGCAAGCCGTTGACAAGCTCAAATGCATGAAACGAGCTATGGCCCAAAATATTCCCAGACGAACAAAGGAATGTTATTGGGGAACTCCACCCGTTTTTGCGACTTAAAACAATCTGCTGCAGAATACAAGAATTAGACAATCTTATATGAATCCATAAATTGATGAAATACATCTTTACTTTCGTTATCTCTCTTTTCTTCCTGGCTGGAAGTATTTTTGCGCAAATCACAACAACTCCGGCATTTCCAACGGAAGACCGGGCTGTAACCATTACCTTCGACGCCAGCCAGGGAACCGGCGGACTAGCCAACTACACGGGAGACGTTTATGCCCACACCGGTGTCATTACCGATCAAAGTACTTCGGGTTCCGATTGGAAATATGTCATTGCCGACTGGAATGTCAACATTGACAAAGCTAAAATGACCCGAATCTCGACTAACATCTACCAGTTGGAAATTACACCCGATATCCGGTCATTTTACGGAGTTCCCGACGGTGAGCAAATCGAACAAATGGCCTTCGTGTTTCGAAATGCCGACGGAACCAAAGCAGGCAAAGCCACAGGCGGACAAAATATATATGCTGATGTGTACAAAGCGGCTTTGGTCGTATCGCTCACCTCCCCTTCCGGCGAACTATTTCACCAAAATGAAAGCATTACGGTTTCCGCAGTCAGCTCTGCAGATGCTAACCTGAGCCTCAAACTGGATGAAACGCTGCTCATCTCCACTACCGGAAGCAGTATTTCGACCACAACAAGCGTATCCGAAACCGGCTGGAAATGGCTAATCGCATCTGCCACATCCAATGGTGCAACAGCTTACGATTCAGTTCATGTTTTTATCAGTCCTTCGGCAACCGAAGCCACCATGCCCGACGGGTACAAACAAGGAATCAACTACATTAGCGATACCGAGGTTGGACTAGTCCTTTTAGCGCCCAACAAAACCGACATCTACGTTTTGGGCGATTTCAACGACTGGACGCCTTCGACTGACTACCAGATGAAAAAAGATGGCGAATACTTTTGGATCACCCTTTCAAATTTAACGCCTCAACAAGAATATATTTTCCAATATTGGATTGACGGAGACATCCGTATTGGCGATCCCTATTGCGACAAAATCAGCGATCCCTACGACGACAGCTACATCACAAATGAGGTCTACCCAAATTCAATTGCCTACCCTACCGATAAAACCACAGACAGAGCATCCGTCCTTCAACCCGGACAAACAGCTTACCAGTGGCAAACCAGCACATGGACACTACCGGCGAAGGAAAAACTAAATATCTATGAGTTGCTGATTCGGGATTTCACCGAAGAAGGTACTTATCAGGCAGTGATCGACAAACTGGACTATTTGGCTCGACTTGGGGTAAACGCCATCGAATTTATGCCTTTCAGCGAGTTTGAAGGAAACAGTAGCTGGGGATACAACCCGAACTACTATTTCGCACCGGACAAAGCCTACGGAACCAAAGACGATTTAAAAGAACTGATCGACTCCATCCACAATCGAGGCATGATCGTGATTCAGGATATGGTGTTGAATCACGCCTACAATAGTTGTCCGTTGGTGAAAATGTACTGGGACGACACCAACAACCAGCCGGCTGCTGACAATCCATGGTTTAACCAAACTTCGCCCAACACGGCCTATAGTTGGGGTTCCGACTTCAACCACGAAAGCGACTACACGAAAGCTTTTATGGATAGCGTAACCAGCTACTGGATGAGTGAATACAAAGTCGACGGTTTCCGATTCGACTTTACCAAAGGATTTACCAACACTGCCGGCGATGGCGGAGCCTATGATGCGTCGCGAATAGCAATTTTAAAACGCATGGCCGACCACATTTGGTCGGTGAAACCGGAGGCATTTGTCATTCTTGAGCATTTTGCAGCGAACAACGAGGAACAGGAACTAACCAACTACGACAAAGGTATGTTGGTTTGGGGAAATGCCAATTACAATTTCAACGAGGCGACCATGGGGTGGAATGACACTTCTGATTTTTCGTGGGCATCATACCAAGCCCGAAGTTTTGCCCAGCCTGGATTAGTAGCATACATGGAAAGTCATGACGAGGAACGCTTGATGTTTAAAAATCTGGCTTACGGAAATGCATCGGGCACTTACGATATCCAGACACTTTCAACAGCATTGGAACGCAACGAACTGGGAGCCGCCTTCTTTTTCTGCCTCGCAGGACCAAAAATGATCTGGCAATTTGGCGAGTTAGGATATGACTATTCCATTGACGAAAATGATCGCGTTGGAGAAAAACCGGTTCGATGGGATTACCTTGACGACGCAGACCGGCTGAAACTTTTTGATGTGTATTCGGCCATGCTTCGTTTGCGCGATCAGTATCCGGTATTCACATCGGGTACCGAAACCCGAAATTTATCCGGAGCCACTAAGTCTGTTCAATTAGCCAAAGACGATCATCGCATTACACTGATCGGAAATTTTGATGTCACGGCTCAAACAATCAGTGCACCCTTTCAACACACCGGAACCTGGTATGAATTTTTCACCGGGCAAAGTTTTGAAGTAACTTCAACAACGCAGTCAATAAGTTTGCAACCTGGCGAATACCGTCTGTATTCCGATGTTCAGCTTGCAGCGTTCGACGATTTAGCAACCGATGTTGTTGATCCGGTGGTAAAAACCTCAACCATTTCGGTCTACCCTAATCCAACTGCTAACCAACTTTACATTGAATGCCCCTACACGATCTCGTTTTTACAAATTTGCAGTCTCGATGGAAAAATTGTAAGACAGGTTAGCCCGAATCAACAAAATGCTGAGCTTTCGGTTGAAGACTTACAAGAAGGTTTGTACCTCATTCAACTAAAAACAAATCAGGAAAACTACACGGTAAAATTCATCAAATCAAAATAAGAACCACTTAACAATTTAACAAAATGAGAAATTTCTTACTGATAATTTCATTGCTTTTGCTGGTCGGGTTTGCACAGGCGGAAGAACTGCTTTCGCCAAATGGAGCGCAAAAGCTGGAGTTTGAAGTCGCAAACGGACAAGCGCTTTACCGACTTTATTACCAAAACAAAACGGTAATTGCCGACAGCAAACTAGGATTCGATTTAAAAACAGCTGAAGACCTGCTTGACGGATTTGTAATTGATAAGGTTGAACGCGCAAGTGTTGATGAAACCTGGAGCCCGGTTTGGGGCGAAAAGAGCCAAATACGTAACCATTACAACGAAATGGCGATCACCCTGAACCAACCAACGACCGACCGAAAAATGATTGTTCGCTTTCGTTTGTTTGACGATGGCCTTGGTTTCCGTTACGAATTTCCGGAGCAACCGAATTTAGTTTACTTTGTCATAAGCGAAGAAAAAACACAGTTCGCAATGCCCGGCGACCTTACTGCCTGGTGGATTCCGGGCGATTACGATACGCAGGAATACGCCTTCCACAAATCAAAACTCTCGGAAATAAGAGGATTGATGCAAGAAGCAATTACCCCAAATGCATCGCAAAAAGCGGCCGGTCCAACATCGGTGCAAACTGCCCTGATGTTGAAATCTGACGATGGATTATATATCAATCTTCACGAAGCGGCATTGGTAAACTATGCCTGTATGCACCTTGATTTGGACGACGAAAACATGATCTTCAGCTCGCACCTAACTCCCGATGCGATGGGCGACAAAGGGTACATGCAGGCTCCGCGCTCAACCCCTTGGCGTACGGTTATCGTTTCGGACAAAGCTGGCGACATTTTGCTTTCCAATATCACCCTCAACCTAAACGATCCCTGCAAAATTGAAGATACAACATGGATTAAACCGATGAAATACATTGGCGTTTGGTGGGAAATGATAACCGGCAAAAGCTCGTGGGCCTATGCTGATGTTCCCAGCGTTCAGTTGGGTGTTACCGATTTTTCGAAACTTCAGCCTAACGGAAAACATGCGGCAAACACCGCGCATGTGAAATATCACATCGATTTTGCAGCCAAACATGGTTTTGATGGCGTTTTGGTTGAAGGTTGGAATGAAGGTTGGGAAGACTGGTTTGGCAAATCGAAAGATTACGTTTTTGATTTTGTAACCCCCTACCCCGATTTTGATGTAGACGAAATTCGCGATTACGCGGCTTCAAAAGGCGTACAAATGATTATGCACCACGAAACTTCGGGCTCGGTTCGCAACTACGAAAGGCACATGGACGAAGCCTACCAGTTTATGGCCGACAATGGCTACCATGCTGTAAAAAGCGGTTACGTTGGCGACATCATTCCGCGCGGCGAAACGCACTACAGCCAATACATTGTGAATCATTACCAATATGCAATCGAGAAAGCAGCTGATTATAAAATCATGGTCAATGCCCACGAAGCAGTCCGTCCAACGGGAATTTGCCGAACGTATCCAAACCTCATTGGCAACGAATCGGCTCGTGGAACCGAATACGAAGCTTTTGGCGGAAACGCGCCGGACCATACGACCATTTTGCCTTTCACCCGATTAATTGGCGGCCCAATGGATTATACACCGGGCATTTTTGAACCGGACGTGAGCAAATATAATCCGGATAACAATTCGTGGGTAAACACAACCATTGCCCGTCAACTAGCCCTGTATGTAACCATGTACAGCCCGTTGCAAATGGCGGCCGACCTGCCTGAAACATACAACAAATACCTGGATGCTTTTCAATTTATAAAAGATGTTCCGTTGGATTGGGACGACAGTAAAGTGCTTGAAGCCGAGCCTGGTGATTATGTCACTTATGCACGGAAGGAAAAAGGTACTGACAATTGGTTTGTAGGAAGAACTAACGATGAAGAAGCCAGAACTTCGAATATCCGTTTGGATTTTCTTCCGGAAGGGCAAAAATATTTGGCAACAGTTTATGCTGACAAACCGGACGCAAACTACCGCAATAACCCGCAGGCTTATCAGATTAACCAATACGTTGTGACGAACAAAAGTAAGTTTGAACTGCAATGTGCTCCCGGAGGTGGTTATGCAATCAGCTTAATAAAAGCCGATGACCCGTCAATGTTGAAGGGAGTCAAAAAACACTAATAACGATGTTGAAGAAGCTCAATTGGGAAACAGAGCACGATTCCTTGGGGGAGGAATCGTAACTAAAAAAGCGGTTGACTTGAGAGTCAGCCGCTTATTTTTTCCGGGAGCGATCCAGCTTCTCGCAGCCTTTAAAGTGCCGTTTTGGCTTAAACCCGCGTTAAGATGGAGGCCGGGAATAAACAACAAGTCCGGTATTGCCGGACTTATATAACAGGCTAGTTTACAGCCAATGAACTTAAAACGTTGACGGTATCGACTGCGATAACCTTTTCTTCGTTAGTTGGCACAACCATTACTTTTACGCGCGACTCAGGAGTACTCACAACTTTAAGTTGTCCCCGTAAGCCGTCGTTGGCATTTTTATCGAACTCAACACCCATAAACTCAAAACCGGCACAAACCTCTTCTCGTGTTTCAGGGCCATTCTCTCCTACCCCGCCAGTGAAGATCAGCAAATCAAGTCCTCCCATTTCGGCAGCAAATGCTCCAATAAAGCGTTTCACTCTCGAGTGATACATTTTTAGAGCCAATGTTGCCCGGGGATTATTTTTATTCCACGATTCATCTTCAATATCGCGCATATCTGACGAAACTCCGGAAATACCAAGCATTCCACTCTTTCGATTAATTAAATCGTTCGCTCCCTGTAGGTCGAGACCCTCTTTTTCCATCAAGAATAAAAGTGCTCCGACATCAAGGTTACCGACGCGGGTTCCCATAATTAATCCCTCCACCGGCGTAAAACCCATCGAGGTATCGTACGATTTCCCGTTTTTAATAGCTGCAATAGAAGCGCCGTTTCCTAGGTGACAGGTCACAATATTGATTTTATTCATTTCCAGCCCCAAATGCTCGCAAGCTTTTTCTGCAACATATTTATGACTTGTTCCGTGAAAACCATACCGGCGCAATTTGTGCTTGGTATAGTACTCGTACGGAATAGCATAAAGGAACGATTCCGGTGGCATGGATTGGTGAAAAGAAGTGTCGAAAACAGCGACTTGCGGCACTTTTTCCAAAAGCTTCTCCATCGCTTCAATTCCGGCAATATGAGCCGGGTTATGCAAGGGCGCCAAATCACTCAATTTATTAATCTGTTCTTTAACATTGTCGTCAATTAGAACACTTTCACTAAACGACTCACCACCGTGGGCTACCCGATGGCCAACTGCCTGAATTTCCGAAACAGCCTTAATTACGCCATGCTCCGGGTTTACCAGTGAATCCATAATCAGGCTTATCGCTGCCTCATGATCCGGCACATGAGCCGTGAGTTTGATTTTCTTATATTCTCCATCGACAAGTGGCTTGTGCGTTAGAAGAGCATCCTTCAAACCAATACGCTCCACTGCCCCAATAGCTTTCACCTCTGGATCTTCAATCGTGTCCATATTTAGTAATTGATACTTAATGGACGAGCTACCGCAATTTAATACTAATACAATCATTGAATACTTTTCGATTTAATGGTTGATGCCCTATATGTTTGCAATACAAAAAGATAGAGCGTTGTTACGACGTAAAAACGGCCGCAAATATAATATACAAGTTCAAACAAAAAAATGACTTAACGAATCCTGACTCCCCTCCCATAAAGCCTGACTAAGAGATAATTGCACAAATGATCACTAAAACGAAA
Source organism: Mangrovibacterium sp. (assembly GCF_041596335.1). Lineage (GTDB taxonomy): Bacteria > Bacteroidota > Bacteroidia > Bacteroidales > Prolixibacteraceae > Mangrovibacterium. Next base: position 20,258 of record NZ_JBFHIT010000008.1, read on the forward strand.
TGACACATCTTGTTCATCGTTCGCACAGCTCCTGCTCGTGCCGGCTTTGCGATGATAAGCGGGAGTCGCAGCCCATCTTTCAATCCCGGACAAAAAGACAGTTTCCTGTTGATACAAAAATTTCCCTGTGCTGAGTGTAACCGACCGGTTCTATCTGGGCTGCCAACCTATAATAGACTCAAAAACAACGTGCATGCGACCTTTAAAGCATAGCAGCATGGCTGAAATGGTGCGGCAAGCTGGATTGCGCTCCTTTAAGAAAGCAACTCAACAACAGTTGAAAGCAAAAAAAAGAGAGCAGCAATAGCCACTCTCTTTTCAGATATTTAAAATTCGTATCGTTCACGTAACAAACGACCAATCGTTTACTTCAGTTTCCGTCTACTCGTTCGATTACTGCCCCCAAAATGCCAGTGAGACTTATTTGTTAAACGGGCTTCTTATTTGTCATCTGTAAGCCAGAAACACTATAGTTCTTTAAAATAGTCCTTTCCGGCATTACAGATTGGACATTTGTAGTCGTCCGGCAGATCGTCGAAAGGTGTTCCGGGTGGAATTCCCATACTCGGATCGCCTTTTTCAGGGTCGTAAACGAAACCACAAATCATGCAAACATGAGGCTTTTCCCCATCTGATTCCGGCTCTGTGCTGCTTTGGTCATCGCCTTTGGCATCATCAGCAGCTCTCTTTTCCTCATCAAGCAAGTCTTTCTCCAAATAGGTCGGCGAATTTTTGGGTGAAAACATTTTATATTTCTCCCGATACCAGGCATAAGTCAGCGGATCGGATTCCGACAGCAAATCACTGTCGAGCACTTCGCCAATTACCAGCCAATGCGTACCCAAATCAATCTCCTGCCTGACCTCACAGTCGAACCATGCCACTGTTTCGTTTAAAACAATTGGAGCCCCAGTTTTCGCTGTAATTGTTTCAACCTGACTGAACTTATCAATCTCATTACCCGACATGAAGCCAAAGTCGCCGATAATTTTCACATTCAAATCTTTCTGCAATACCGACACCGAAAACATACCGGACTTTCGGATTACTTCGGTACTATTATTATCCTTATGGCACGAAATGGCCAACAGCGGTGGTTTCGATGTAACCTGAAAAACAGTATTCGCGATATACCCGGCCTTTTTGCCATCCAGTTCCGAAGCAATTAAATAGAGTCCGTAAGATAGTTTATGGAATGCACCTAGTTTCATAATCGGTTGTTTTGGAATGAATTTCGAAAGTAGAAAAAATCACTTCGATTATCGAACTCAAGCCCGAAAATCTCGCAAAATTACAATCCGGAATAGTAGCATTAATCATTTTTACTTCATTCTGCTTTCATTATATTTGCCTGCTACTGAAACAACAACCTGAAAAAGCTTCTGAACGAATCATTCAGAACTTACCGGAAAACAATTAGGAATAAATAAGGTCGACGACCCAAAAACAGATTTTAGAATGATTAAAAAAATTAGTCTCGCATTTCTAGCGCTCGGATTTTTGTCCGCACAGGTATTTGCCTGCACCAACTTTTTAATAACCAAAGGAGCCTCAGTCGATGGTTCAACTATGATTACTTATGCTGCAGACTCGCACGTATTGTATGGTGAGTTGTATTTTCAACCTGCTGCCGATTACCCGGAAGGGACAATGCGCGATATCCACGAGTGGGACACCGGAAAATTCCTGGGTCGCATATCAGAAGTTCCTCACACATATAGCGTTGTAGGAAATATGAACGAATACCAGCTTGCAATTGGCGAAACCACTTTTGGCGGTCGTCCTGAACTGGGAAGCCAACCGGATGCCATCATGGACTACGGAAGCCTGATGTATGTTGCCTTGCAACGCGCCAAAACAGCGCGTGAAGCGATTGAGGTGATGACGAATCTGGTGGATGAATACGGATATTATAGTTCCGGCGAGTCTTTTTCAATTTCCGACGCCAATGAAGTTTGGATTTTAGAGATGATTGGTAAAGGTGAAGGCGAAAAAGGAGCTGTGTGGGTTGCTGTACGTGTCCCCGATGGTTATATCTCAGGTCATGCCAATCAGGCACGGATCACCACATTCCCTTTAAACGACTCGGACAATTGCCTGTATGCAAAAGATGTAATTTCATTTGCCCGCGAAAAAGGATGGTACGACGGGAAAAATAAAGATTTCAGCTTCTCAGACGTTTACGCTCCGGTTGATTTTGGCGGTGCACGCTTCTGCGATGCCCGTGTTTGGGCCGGTTTCAACAAAGTAGCCTCCGGTATGGATCAACATACCAACTACGCTAAAGGGCTGATTGAACATGGCGGCGAAAATAACTTCCCCACAAACCGGATGCCTTTGTGGATTAAGCCCGACAAAAAGCTCGGAGTAAAAGACGTAATGGAAATGATGCGTGACCATTTTGAAGGCACCGAATTGGATATGACTGCCGATTTGGGCGCAGGCCCATACAAATTACCCTACCGATGGAGAGGGTTAACCTGGCAAGTAGATTCGATGGAGTATTGCAACGAACGCGCAATCTCAACCCAACAAACCGGTTTCTCATTTGTCGCGCAGTCACGCTCCTGGTTGCCCGACCCTATTGGAGGGATTCTTTGGTTTGGAGTTGATGATACATACAGTACCTGCTATGCACCTATGTATTGCGGAATTACCGAAATACCCGAATGTTTTCGTGTGGGCAATGGCGACCTGTTAACCTATTCGCCCAGCTCTGCCTTCTGGACCTTTAACAAGACGACAAATTTCGCCTACCTTCGCTATGATGCGATGATTGAACACATTCGTGCCAAGCAAGCTGAACTAGAAGGGAAATTTATTGCCTACACACCAGCCATTGATCAGGCGGCTAAAATGCTTTACGAAAAATCAGGATCGAAAAAGGCTGCCGAGTTTTTAACAACTTACTCGGTCAATGAAGCGAACAACATGACTGCTCAATGGGAAAAACTTTTTGAGTATCTGCTTATAAAATATATGGATGGTAACATCAAAAAAGAAAAAGATGGCAGTTTTGAACGAAATGAGGATGGCATTCCCGTTTCGCCCGATCAACCCGGATATCCGGATTGGTGGTACGACGCGATCGTAAAAAGTACCGGTGAACATTTCAAAGTGATTGGCGGTGCCGCTCATTAGTCCTTCTCCCGGTATTGGAAACCAAAAAGAAAGAACTTCGATTATTTCAACATAAATTGAAACTAAGTTTTGTTCGAATCTATTTTTTATTAATTTTGCGAAAAATTTTGCAATCTCTTACACCGCAAATACGTGTAATATTGCCACTTAAAACTTAAAGAAATGGACTTAATTAAAGTAGCAGAAAACGCATTCGCCGCAGAGCAACAAGCTAATTTGCCTAAATTCGGCGCGGGCGACACCATTACTGTTCACTACAAGATTAGAGAAGGTAACAAAGAACGTATTCAGGATTACCGTGGTGTAGTGATTCAAGTAAAAGGTACTGGCGTTACAAAAACATTTACTGTTCGTAAAATGTCAGGAAACATCGGTGTTGAACGTATTTTCCCAATGTCTTCACCATTTATCGATGGTATTGACGTGAACAAAAAAGGTACTGTACGTCGTAAACGTATTTTCTACCTGCGCGGCCTTACTGGTAAAAAAGCCAGAATCAAAGAAAAAAGAGGTTAATTTCAGCCTTAAGTATACTAAAAAGGTCTCCGGTTGGAGGCCTTTTTTTTGCATCAGTCAATTCCATAGTTCAAAACAAAGCCTGACAAATATCAAGCCTTATTGATCAGACAAATCCTAAATTCACGAAAAATTTCAACGCCATGCCTTTCCTCCAAAAAGACAAAATTTTCAGCTTGACCTGGTTTAAAGACTACAGCTTAATAACCATTGGCTCCTTCATTTTAGCGGTCGGATTCGTGTATTTTATTACGCCACATAAAATTGTTCCGGGTGGCCTTTTCGGGATCGCCATTATTGTACACTTTCTTACCCGTGGGTGGTTTGAGTTTTGGCCCGATGGTTTTCCGGTTGGGCTTTTCAGTTTACTGGTTAATATTCCGCTAACCATTGCAGGTATAAAAATACTAGGACCTCGTTTCGGTGTTAAAACGGTCGTCGGCTTTGTGCTGAGTTCTGTTTTTATTGACCTGATTACCTACCTCCGTGTCAACAGCCAAGCTCCGCTGGTTCACGATGTCCTGCTCTCGTGTATATTTGGTGGGGTTTTGATTGGTGTCGGTACCGGCCTAATCTTTAAATCGAGAGCCACGTCGGGCGGATCAGATATCATTGCTATGATTATTGCCAAACACACCAATATGCAATTGGGCCAACTTATGATTTATGTTGACTCCGCGATTGTACTGCTCGGGTTAGCGGCCTTTCAAGACTGGCAAATTCCACTCTATTCCTGGCTTGCCATTTACATTACCGGACGAGCGATTGATGTTACACTTGAAGGAGTTAGTTACCACAAAGCGTTGTTTATTATTTCTTCTCAACATGAACTGATCAAGGAAAAAATACTTAGCGACCTGGAACGCGGAGGAACTTATTTCCAGGGAAAAGGCATGTTCACCAACGAAGAAAAGCAAATCATCTACACGGTTGTCAGTCGTCGCGAAGTCGCAATTCTCGAGAAATTCATTAGTGAAATTGATCCGAACGCATTTATCACAATCATGGACACGCGTGAAATTCTGGGCGAAGGTTTTCAATCCCTAAAACTGAAAGTTAATTCCTGATCGCCGATCAGGATAGTATTGTGATTCTTGCATTTTTCATACATTTGAGTCAATACTCTAATTTCTGACTCCCAACTATGAGATCATCGGCTCTAGCAATCATTTTCTTACTTATTTATACGTCACTATCGGCTCAAAAAGTAGCGGTGGTACTCAGCGGTGGCGGAGCTAAAGGACTGGCTCACATCGGCGTAATCCGCGCGCTGGAAGAAAACGACATTCCAATTGACTATATTGCCGGGACATCAATGGGAGCAATAGTAGCCGGGCTGTATGCCGCCGGCTATTCGCCCGACGAAATGGAGATCCTTTTCAAGTCCGATCAGTTTAAGTTTTGGTCAACCGGAATAATACAGGAAGAATACCGCTATTTTTTCAGCAAACTCGAAGAAACGCCATCGTATTTTAGCATCGATCTCAAAAAACAGGAAGACAAACTAAAAATTCTGTTGCCCACCAATATCATTCCGGAAGAGCAAATGGACTTTGCCTTTATGGAAATGTTTTCGGCTACAAATGCGGTTTGTAATTACAACTTCAATAATTTATTTGTTCCATTCTTCTGTATCGCCACCGATGTATACGACAACAAAGAAGTTCAATTGTCGTCGGGTGATTTGGGTGAAGCAATCCGGGCATCCATGACATTTCCGTTCTACTTTAAACCGATCGTGATTGATGGTTCACTTGTTTTTGACGGTGGAATTGTAAATAACTTTCCGGTTAAAAATGCCCTCGAAACGTTCAATCCCGATATCGTTATCGGACACAAGGTAGCTAACAATGCCATCCGCCCAGATGAAGATGACATGATGGCTCAACTGGAGAACCTGATCATGCAGAAAACGAACTACCAAATCCCGGGGGACAAGGGAATCCTGATCGAATCTTCCTTCACTGATATTGGTCTGCTTGATTTCGGGAAAATAGACCAAATCAACCAGACCGGATACGACAATACTATTTCAATAATAGACAGTATTGCCCACCGTATTACAAGACGTACACCGATTAAGGAAGTTCAGAGCCGACGTGAGGAATTTGAACGAAGAAAGCCGGAATTGAAATTTGAAAACGTACAAGTTGAAGGGATCAGCGACCCACTGCAGCGCAAATATCTGATACAAAGCATCAAACACCGCTCCGACGTGATCGATTTGGATGAGCTTCGCAAGGAATATTTCAAACTGGTCTCCGATCCGCAAATTAAATCAATCCGACCTATTTCCATTTATAATCCGCAAACCGGCTATTTCGACTTGCATCTGAAAGTAAAACCGGAAAATCAACTGGAAATTCAATTCGGTGGCAATGTAAGCACAAAACCAATTAACCAAGGATTCCTGAGTTTGGACTACCGCTTTTTTAAAAACCGTGCTTATACTTTAAGCACCAATATCTATTTCGGTCGTATTTACAGTTCAATTAAAACAGGAGGCAGAATCGATTTTCCAACGAAACTGCCCTTTTATCTTTCCGGCTATCTGACTTTCAACCGGTGGGACTACTACAACACCAGTAGCGAATTCTTTTTCGAAAATGTTTTAGCTCCTTCCGTTATTTCAAATGAAAACAGCCTGCGTTTCGAGGCAGGAATTCCGATGTGGACACATGGAAAGCTAATGCTGTCGGCGAGCTTCAACGACATGTCTGACAAATATTACCTCGTACCCCTGATTCTCGAAAGCGACACGCAGGATAAAACAACCTTCAACTCATTTTCAAGCTCACTGACATTCGAAGAAAATTCGTTCAACTATAAACAGTTTCCGGACGAAGGCAGGGCTGCGAAACTTGCCGCAACATTCATCACCGGAGAGGAAGTATTTAAACCAGGAACAAATTCTTCTGAGTCAGAAATCTTCACGGCTAGCCAAAGTAACCACTCGTTCTGGAAGCTTCAGGCCAACTATGACAAATACATCAAAATACGTTCAAATTATAAAGTTGGACTGTTCGCGGAAGGTGTTTACAGCAATAAAGAACTGTTTTCAAATTACTATTCAAGTATCCTGAGTGCACCCGATTTCAGTCCAACCCCATTCAGCAAAACGCTGGTAACAGACAATTTTAGGGCGAACCGCTATGTTGCCGGCGGACTGAAAACTGTTTTAAACCTAAGCGATCAGCTGCATTTTAGGATGGAAGGTTATGGATTTTTGCCCATGCGAAAAATCGCCAGCGATGAAAACAGCTTGGCTACTTATAGCGACTTTTCGCCTAAAGAGACAAAAATAATGGGACTTGGAGGTTTGGTTTATCAGTCGGCCGCCGGCCCAATCAGCCTCACTCTAAACTACCTGGAAAACGAAAACACCAAGTGGTACCTGGTGTTTAGTTTTGGATATGTTTTGTTTAATAAGCGCGGATACTAGGGTTTCCAGTTATTGCACCTATTTGTTTTTATACAATCGAACCCAATCAATCTCAAAATAATGAGGCAACGATCGTGGTGTTTCAACCACAATTGAGCTCATATTGATCCGAAGCGGTGAATCAGGAACATTTTGCTGAACACTGTAAATTTCATGGTTATTGATTGTCCAGCAAATTCGGCCTTGCCCCCACTCCATCCGGAAAATATAAAATTGCCCGGCAGACAATCCACCAAGCGACTCGCTGCCATTGGTATTATTGTTCTGGCTCAGCCCCAATTGACAAACTGTTCCGGCTTCCAGCAAATTTAGACGATAATTGTTCTGATCGTCCGACAAGTAAAAAAGATCAACCAATTGTTTATTGGGTTGATATCTAATTTTGGCTTCCAACACTCCGCTTTTTAACTGAAAGCTTTCCGCACTGCAAATCATTCCGGCAGAATAATCGAAACTAACGGGGATAAAACCGATCGGAAAGTTCCAGACGAACGAATCGACTTTTTCCCGCTTTACGGCCAGTTTTAGTGAGCTACCGGCTTGCAAAATGTTTTCTCCATTCGTATAGCCCTGCAAATCGCCGGCTTTCGAAAAGTTCTTCCCAACAGTCCTTTCCGCCATCACACTAATGGACTTCCATTTGCTTTTATCCAGCTCTCCTTTTTCAAAATGATCCTCGAGCAAAAGCTCATGATTGACGAAAAAACTGAATTCGTTTGTGTTTTTATATTTATCGTACACCTGGAAACGCGGTTCCGATTTCATAGCCAAATATGTTTTCTCTTTTTGAGAAGCTTCGCTTTTTTCCCATCGATCGGTATCTTCCAGAAAAGCTTTACGCGATTGAAACGCTTCCGTTTCTATCTCTTTTTTAAGCTCTTCATACCTAACCCTTTTGTGCGAATTTACCATCTCTTTGTAGTGCTTATGCATCTTACTTGATGGATATTCAGTCCAGAACAATACGTCCTCTGAATTTGAGAGCTTCCGGAAGGTCTCATACTTTCGACCTGCTTCCGATTGCTCAAAACTCACAGAGTCTTCGGTTTTATCCAAGGCTTCGAAAGCAGCTTTGTCCGATTCAAATTGCTTACTCCCAACGTAATCCCGCAATGCTACAAACTCCTTAATCGTGTCACTCTTTTCCAGCAATTTAAACTTTTGGAAATCGGCAGAATTTAGGGCCACATAAAAATCTTTCAATTTCGCATCCGATTCCAACTTTTTAAACTCACTCAGCAGTTTCGCTTCCGGGCTACCGGCAAACTTTAATGCTTTAGTCTCCGACTTCTCTTTTTTGAATGCCTCTGAATTGACATACTGATCCAATTCCTGATAGGGTTTTAAGTCCTCCGACTGCTGAAGCTCCGTATACAACTGAAAATCAGCCCATAATTGATCGCGTTTCGCTTCCACTTTAGCGGTATTTTTAAGCCCTCTAAAAGTGCTGAGAAAAAAGAGTTTAAATGACATTTTATGCGGTTTTAGATACGTATTAGTTCAGCTAAAAATAATAATAAAAATATACTTCCTTCGTTTTTTCAGTTGTCACCGAAAAAGATTATTTTCATCACTAAATCTAAAAAAGTACGCTCAACATGAAAGTCAAAAGAATATTCGTTCAATTCTTATTGATCTTTAGCTTTTTCATCTCGACCCCCGTTTTTGCCCAAAATTTCTTTAATACAGATTACGATCCTGAAAAATCGTACATTCTTATGACAAATCCGACGGTAGAGAACATTGAAAGAATCAGATATTTGCTCGATAAGCGCTTACTTTTCGTAGGAGAAACGGAATTTATCGGAATTTATTTTTACGCTGAACGATATGATTATTCACAAACGATTCGATACATCCGCGACAACAACCTTGAAAAATTTCATTTACAACGTCTTACAGGAACATTGACGATTGATAATATTTTTGAACCCAACGATTTCACGAACAATTTCGATATCATGTTTAGCCAGTCTGAGGGGATTTTTCTTTTTGGAGGGCCCGATATTCAACCCGAAGCATATGGCGAAACGAGGACGCTGTCGGAAGTAACCGACCCCAATCGACACTTGATGGAACTTTCATTCGCTTTCCACTTACTAGGCAGCAACAAAAATCTCAATTTTACGCCTTTTCTCGAACGGAACCCAAAATACTTTGTTATTGGCATCTGTTTAGGTATGCAAACAATGAATGTGGCCACCGGTGGAACGATGGTACAGGATATTCCTTCGGAATTGTATTCTGCAAATACTCCACAAGAAATTGTACAACTCGATCGTGATGATATTCACCGTAACTACTGGCAGGAAATCTTCGACAATCCTCAGCTAATGCCCTATAACTTTCATCCTTTAAGGCTCGAGATTGATGGTTTTTTTCAGAAAGAAGTCCGCTGGAAAGGAAATATATCCCCCAAAGTATTAAGTTCACATCACCAGGCAGTTGAAAACCTGAACGATTGCTGGGAAGTAACAGCCAGATCGATGGATGGTAAAGTAATTGAAGGATTCCGCCATAAAAAATATCCCAATGTAATTGGAATTCAGTTCCATCCCGAAGTTCCTTCGCTGTACGAACGAAAAGGAGAGTACAAATTTTCGCCTCGCGATGTGCCTCAAAACTTCTACGACATCGTTGGCCGTAGTGGTCAAAAGTTTCACAAATTATTCTGGAAACGAGTTTCAAAAGCAATTAATTAAACACTTACAGCTTTCTACCCGACATTCTTTAAAAAATTCTATTTTTGCAGCTCAAATTCGACAAGCTTTGGCTTGATCTGAAGATACAAACTGATCGTTGAAAGACGCGTTTGTACACCGCTAATTGCAATAATAATTTACCGTTTATGGGTTTTAAAGAAGAGATTAAACGTCGCAGAACATTCGGAATTGTCAGCCATCCCGATGCCGGGAAAACTACACTAACTGAAAAACTACTGTTATTTGGTGGAGCAATCCGGGTTGCAGGTGCTGTGAAAAGCAATAAAATTAAAAAAGGAGCCACCTCCGACTTTATGGAAATTGAAAGGCAGCGGGGTATCTCGGTTGCCACTTCTGTAATGGGATTTGAGTACCGCGGATACAAAGTAAATATTCTTGATACGCCTGGTCACCAGGACTTTCAGGAAGATACTTTCAGAACGCTAACTGCGGTTGACAGCGTTATTATCGTGATTGACGCGGCAAAAGGGGTGGAACCGCAAACCGAGAAGCTGATGAACGTTTGCCGTATGCGCAAGACCCCGGTGATTGTCTTCATCAACAAACTCGACCGCCCTGCCCGTGACACTTTTACCCTGCTGGATGAAATTGAAGATCAACTGAAAATCAAAACCCGCCCCTTAAGCTGGCCAATCAATAGCGGTGACGAATTTAAGGGAGTATATAATATATATAAACGTAGCCTCAACTTATTTGATGCCAACGTACAGGAAATAGAGCCCGGCTTTTTGTTTGAGGACATCAACGATCCGGAACTTGAAAAACACATTGGTGACGATGCCAACGAACTGCGTGAAGAACTGGAATTGGTAGAAGGCGTTTATCCTGAGTTTGATGTAAACAATTATCTGGACGGCGACTTAGCTCCGGTATTCTTTGGTAGTGCACTTTACAATTTTGGGGTACAGGAATTGCTGGATGCCTTTGTTGAAATAGCACCAAGCCCTCGCCCCAGCGTTACCGAAGAACGCGAAATAAAGCCTGATGAAGAAACACTCGCCGGCTTTGTTTTTAAAATCCATGCCAACATCGACCCAAACCATCGGAGCCGTATTGCTTTCCTCAAGATATGCTCCGGAAAGTTTGAACGGAACGCGGTTTACAAGCACATTCGATCCGGAAAAAACATACGAATATCGAGCCCTACGGCTTTTATGGCGTCTCAAAAAGAAGTGGTTGATGAAGCTTTCCCGGGAGATATCATCGGGATACCAGACACCGGAAATTTCGTCATTGGCGATACGTTAACCTCGGGTGAAGACGTGCACTTTAAAGGCTTACCGAGCTTTAGCCCGGAAATGTTCCGTTACATTGAAAATGCCGATCCGATGAAATCGAAGCAATTGGCAAAAGGAATTGACCAGCTAATGGAGGAAGGTGTAGCCCAGCTTTTCACCAGCCAGTTCAATGGCCGTAAGATTATTGGCACCGTAGGACAATTACAGTTCGAAGTTATTCAATACCGACTGGAACACGAATACAATGCGAAATGTCGTTTCGAAATGTTATCGATGCACAAGGCCTGTTGGATTGAATGCGACGATCCAAAAATGCTGATAGAGTTTAAAAAACGAAAACACCAGAAAATGGCTGTTGATAAACGCGGACGCGATGTGTTTATGGCTGATTCGGCCTTCATCTTACAAATGACACAGAGCGAATTCAAAGATATTAAGTTCCATTTCACCAGCGAATTCTAGAATTTACAATAGCTATTCAAAGCAAATGAGGGTTTCACATCGATGTGAAACCCTCATTTGCTTTGAATTCGATCTGATCGCTTAATCGGAATGGGCTGAATAAAAGTGCAGCTGCAAAAAAACAACGATTGCCAATGCCATTTTGCTCGCTTCGTCAATGCGTCACAACAAAATAAGCTGGCGCATTTTAGCTCGGGATTTAAAAAAAAGCGTCACCGAATTGATGCAAAATGATTTGGAATGAATTCCTTGATCATTCGATTTTCATCAACTTTGCCGGTTTGCTCTCGCCTGCTGGCGTAATTAGTGTGAGAAAATAAAGCCCGGCCTTCAGGGACGAGATGCTGAACTCTGTTCGTTGTTCATTCAAGCTCATTACTTTCTGGCCTATTTTGTTGTATATGCTAATGCCTGAAAAATTTGCAGCTAGTTTACCGCTTATTTTCACCGTGTTGGTTGCCGGATTCGGAATCAAAACAAATTCCTCAACATCAACAATATTATCAGCTGCCGCTGTAGTAATGAGCTCATTAATACTGAAGCTGGCAAAAAGCACCTCTTCATCACGCAGGTCGCTTACATTATTCAAGCTGCGGTAAATCCCCCACTTGGGGCGAAGAAAACTTGCTCCTTCTTTATACGTGTTCAACGAATTATTTTCGTAGGAAAGCAGCACCGTGCCACCGTCGACGGTCTTTATGGTTACACTGTAACTGCCCACTGTAGCGAAAGAAACCGATTCGGTTACTTCCACCCAAACACCCTTAAAGGGGGTAAGATCTACCGATGTTAGTGTTGTTTGTGTAGACTCTGCTGCATAACGAAGCTCCAGTTTGTCGGGCGTACCTTTGCGGGTTGTAAACGTAATCAGCGGCATATCCTCGTACTCTCCGCCAACGCCTTTTAATTGATGTATATGAGTAAAACTGGAAGAAGACTGAAAACCTTCAGGCAGTTTGAACTTCCAATTGTACACAACAGTTTCTCCAATAACCGCTTTTAAATTATCGGGCGACTGGTCATAGGTCTTTATCTCATTGCGTTGTCTGTCGAATTTTTCACATCGATCGTTATCAATATTGGCATGAATGAAAAACCGAAAAACATTCGTATTCAAATCATTATCAAACACCTCATCAATATGTCGCCCAAAATCAAGATGACCGCAATCTGGTGTCTCTACTGCTGTATACCCGGGGGCCAAAACCGAGTTTATCAGCTCATAGGTATCTCCCGGGCCATTGGCATCCAACACCACTTGAGCAGTAGCGATCTGGCCAAGTCCCCCAAAAATCATTATTCCGGCAATAAGTCGTTTCATCGTTTAATAATTTGTGTTATAATTTTCTGACGCGTTCCCAATTGAAGGTCGGGAGCTCACAGGCTACTCAATGACGGTCATTTTCTTTCGCTCTTATGTACGAGTCATCATGTTCGATCCCAAGCCTATAGTCCTCGTTTTTTTTGCTGTGAATATAGAAAACAAAAATTCAATCACAAATTCCCAGCGAAGTGTCAGCCTCCCGTATCATTAGTCATAAAAGAGTTCGTTTTTTTGGGTCTGCAAGTCGAAAGGTGAAGCGAAAAGCAATCGCAAGGTAAAGACCGACGTTGAAGATTTCATCAGGCTTGTAAACCTCAAATGCCTCATGTTGTTTCTGGCAGTGCGTACGCGGCCCAAACCTCAACTTATTCCGATCACAATCATTGACTTGCTGCCTCTGTGTACTTGTTTTCCGGCGCTAACCAGCCATGCAGATGGGGAATTATGATAAAATAGTTCCTGCTTTTTTATTTACCAAACACGATTTTGCATTATATTCGCAGCAACCAGCTTGTGCAACCATGACCGATTTTTATCATTCCGACCTTTTTTCTTATGTGGTTTTACCACTTATGATCGTGCTCGCCCGCATCAGCGATGTTACTGTTGGCACCTTGCGAATTGTGATGGTCTCTAAAGGCCAAAAACGGATTGCTCCACTACTCGGCTTCTTTGAAGTAATCATATGGTTGGTTACCATGAGTAAAATTATCCAAAACATCGACAACTGGGTAGCCTACGTCGCTTATGGGGCAGGCTTTGCTGCGGGAAACTATATCGGGCTGATAATAGAAGAGAAACTGGCGGTCGGTATCGTTCATCTTCAAATCATTACCCGCACCAATGCCGACAACCTGATTGCCAAACTTAAAGCGAAGGGATACGGAATTACATATCACGACGCCTACGGCGCCAACGAAAAAGTGGCTGTCATCTACTCAATCATAAAGCGAGGAGACATTACCCAGGTCATTGAGATTATCCGAACCTACAATCCCAACGCTTTTTATTCCATCGAGGAAGTCAAATTTGTAAGCCGCGGAGTTGAATCGACTGCCAAATCGTTAGGAAGTTGGCGGAAAGGAAAATAAACAAGTCGAACAGCAATCCATCAATCAGACAGAGACCGGCGTTAAACCAATCAACGGCAGGTCAGATCCTGAATAAAATACAATCCTTTTGTCCGAGCACTCTGTTTTACGAATTGAAATTCAATCTGGCTTTTTACAAATTAAAACATCAAAAAATTGTTAGTTTAATTTCAAAATCGCCAAAAAAAAGGGATGGCATGAAAGATTCTAAAATAATATTGTGATCTTTGTCATGCTTTAAAAATTGACATTATTAATAGGCACTTTACAAAAATTATAACCACATGTTTAAGATTCAAACCTTAAATAAGATTGACCCGAAAGGGTTGAAAAATTTCCCGCTGGATCAGTACGAAATTGCCAGTGAGTTTTCAAATCCAGATGCAATTATTGTACGTTCGCAAGCCATGCACGACATGGACCTGCCTAAAAGCCTGAAAGCAATTGCCCGGGCCGGAGCAGGAGTTAATAACATTCCAATTGAAAAATGTACCGACAGTGGCGTTGTTGTATTCAACACACCTGGTGCGAATGCACACGCGGTAAAAGAGTTGGTTCTTGCCGGAATGTTGTTGGCATCGCGCGGTATCGCACCATCAATTGAGTGGGCTAAAACACTCATCGGTAAAGGTGACGAAGTTCCTGCCCTTGTTGAAGCCGGAAAGAAAAACTTTGGAGGAAACGAAATTCGCGGAAAAACGCTGGCTGTTATTGGGCTTGGAGCGATTGGCGTTTTAATCGCAAACGCGGCACAATCTCTGGGAATGGAAGTTTTGGGCTACGACCCTTACATCTCGGTGAAACAAGCATGGCGTTTGAGCCGCAACGTGAAACGTGCCGAAGGTATTGAAGTATTACTTTCGAATGCAGACTTTGTTACGATCAATATCCCGCAAACAGCTGAAACAAAAGGATACATCAACAAAGACAAAATCAAAATGATGAAGAACGGTGTTCGCATTTTGAACTTTGCTCGCGGCGGCTTGGTAAACACAGCAGATATGGCAGAAGCGCTGGAATCAGGAAAAGTAGGTTGCTACGTTACCGACTTCCCGGATGAAGCCACTTTGAAAATGAAAAATGTGATTGCTATTCCTCACCTTGGTGCTTCTACCGAAGAATCAGAAACGAACTGTGCGATTATGGCTGTAGATCAAGTGCGCGATTTCCTTGAAAAAGGAAACATCGTAAACTCGGTAAACTTCCCAGAAGCAGAAATGGAACGCAATGGCGGCCCACGTTTGGTTATTGCCAATAAGAATGTTCCAAATATGGTAAGTCAAATCTCAAGCCTTTTGGCTTCTGAAGGATTAAACATTGCCAACATGTTGAACAAAAACAAAGCAGATATTGCTTACAATATTATCGATATTGACGGGTCTGTTCCTTCAGCCGAACTGGCTGAAAAATTAGGCAACATCGAAGGGGTGATTATGGTTCGGGTTCTCCCATAATAATTACCACGTAAAATGTAAAATGATACCGGTACCAATCGTAATAAGGCGAAAAGTATCGGTATCTTTTTTTCCCGAATTTCTATATCCGGGAATTATTTTAATTTTACATCCATATTCTCAATAAAAGATCCATTTCTAGCAATAAATTAATTAATCATGAGTAAAAAATTGATTGAAAAAGCAGCAGATAACGTTCGTATTTTATCTGCCGCTATGGTTGAAAAAGCAAAATCGGGCCATCCGGGTGGTGCCATGGGAGGTGCTGATTTTGTGAGTGTCTTATATTCTGAATTTCTAAATTACGATCCAAGTGAGATGACCTGGATTAACCGTGATCGTTTTTTCCTCGATCCGGGACACATGTCCCCCATGCTTTATTCGATTCTGGCATTAACCGGAACGTACAACATGGATGATTTAAAGAATTTCAGACAATGGGGCAGCGTAACTCCGGGACATCCCGAAGTTGACCCAACCCGTGGTGTTGAAAACACATCCGGCCCGCTTGGTCAGGGGCATACAATGGCAGTTGGTGCGGCTATTGTAGAACGCTTTCTGGTTGAACGTTTTGGCGAATGGATGGCTCATAAAACTTACGCTTTCATTTCTGATGGTGGTGTACAGGAAGAAATTTCTCAGGGTGCCGGCCGTATCGCGGGCTATCTTGGATTGAACAACCTGATCATGTTTTATGATTCAAACGACATTCAGCTGTCAACAGAAACCAATGCTGTAACCATTGAAGATACAGCAAAAAAATACGAAGCCTGGGGATGGAAAGTAATCACCATCGAAGGAAACAGTGTTGAAGCGATTCGTAGTGCATTAAAAACAGCCCAGACGGAAACTGAAAAGCCAACCCTTATTATTGGTAAAACAATTATGGGTAAAGGTGCATTAACTGTTGCCGGCGAAAACTACGAACGCAAATGTGCCACTCATGGTATGCCGTTAGGCGAAGCAGGTGCATCGTTGGAAAAAACCATTCTTAATTTAGGAGGTAACCCTGAGAATCCGTTTGTCATCTTCGACGAAGTTCAAACGTTTTTCGATGCACGCAAAGCAGATCTGATAAAGGCTGCAGCTGCGAAAAAAGCCGCCCAGGCAGAATGGGCTAAAGCGAATCCGGAATTAGCCGCTAAATTGGAGAAATTCTTCTCTACAGAAGCTCCTAATTTCGATTTCAGCAAAATCACTCAAAAAGCAGGTTCTGCAACTCGTGCAGCCGGCTCAACTGTATTGGCTGCTTTTGCCGATGAGATTGAAAATATGATTGTTTCGTCTGCCGACTTGTCAAACTCAGACAAAACCGACGGATTCTTAAAAAAGACAACTGCCTTCCAAAAAGGAGATTTCAGCGGAGCTTTCTTGCAAGCTGGTGTTTGCGAGTTGACTATGGCTACAATCATGAACGGTATGGCTTTGCATGGCGGTGTAATTCCGGTATGTGGTACATTCTTCGTTTTCTCGGATTATATGAAACCTGCAGTTCGACTGGCCGCATTAATGCAATTGCCCGTAAAATATGTTTGGACTCACGATGCCTTCCGCGTTGGCGAAGACGGACCAACACACCAGCCGGTAGAGCAGGAAGCTCAAATTCGCCTAATGGAGAAATTGAAAAACCACCACGGAGAAAACTCGATGCTGGTGCTACGTCCTGCCGATAGTGAAGAAGCAACAGTTGCCTGGAAAATGGCATTGGAAAACACATCAACTCCAACCGGACTAATCCTTTCCCGTCAGAATATTGCCAATCTACCTGCAAAAAGCGATCGTTACGCCGAAGCTCTACAATCTGAAAAAGGAGCCTACATTGTAACTGACTGCGAAGGAACACCCGATATCATTCTGTTGGCCAGTGGTTCTGAAGTCAGTACGTTGGTTGCTGGTGCCGAACTATTAGTAAAAGATGGTGTGAAATGTCGCATTGTTTCGGTGCCTTCAGAAGGTCGTTTCCGCAGCCAAAGCGCAGCATATCAAGCTGAAGTTCTGCCTGCCGGTGTGAAAAAATTCGGTATGACTGCCGGACTTCCTGTAACTCTGGAAGGTTTGGTTGGTGCCGATGGTAAAGTATTTGGGTTGGAATCGTTCGGATTTTCGGCTCCTTATACAGTATTGGACGAAAAACTGGGCTTCACCGGACAAAACGTCTACAATCAAGTGAAAGAATTATTGGCATAATCTCCAAAATTCGATATCGCAAAGGTCGGGAATTTTTCCCGGCCTTTTTTCATGTTCATTAATTCCGTCCAGCGACTCAATGAATTTGATTTTTGTATTTGCCGGCACAACACCCATCGAACTGATTACTTTTGGAAGATAATCTTCAACCAAAAACAACTTGTACTATTACGGTATAGTTCCAAAGAACACAAACGTCATCAATTTTCAATTCTTGCGTCCTCTGTTATTTCAACACCCATTTCTCAGCTTCTCCCTCTTCCCTTTTCCGCTCATGTAAAGTTATCATGAAGCCTACCTTTTGATTTTCTAATTTATATTGATTCTATCCCGAGCACTTATCACAAACAACAAAGCATCAACACAGCCCATAACCACCTCATAATATATTCATTAACACAACAACGCAGCCATTTTAAGTGCTTTACAAGTGGTAAACTTAGCTACTGAAATTCAACGGATTAAAATTTTAACGAGTGGAAAGTCGAGTGGAAATAATTTTTTTTTCTACATTCGCAGCACATGTCGTGTTCGCACACGACATTTTTTAACCGCATCCCGTGTGCGATAACGACATTATAATATTAATAAACCAAAATCATGGAACTGAATAGAACAAACATTTCAACCGCTGCTAAATACCCTAGCCGCATCTTGCAATTTGGAGAAGGAAACTTTCTACGCGCATTTGTCGATTGGATCGTCCAAAAGATGAATAACGAAATCGGTTTTAACACCGGCGTTGATGTGGTTCAACCTCTCCCAACCGGAATGGTTGACTTGTTAAACAAACAAGACGGACTGTACCACGTTTACTTAAAAGGAATTAAAGAAGGTAAACCGGTTAAAGAATTTGAATTCATTCAATGTATCAATAAGGGAATTAATCCTTACACTGAATATGAAACTTACAAAGCCGCAATTCTAAATCCGGAATTACGTTTTGTTGTTTCAAATACGACCGAAGCAGGGATTAGCTGGGACGAAAGCGACAAACTGGAGATGGAGCCGCAAAAGTCATTTCCCGGAAAAGTTACCGCATTGTTACACCAACGCTTTAAAGCATTCGACGGTGCTGCGGACAAAGGTTTGATTTTCTTTACCTGCGAATTGATTGACCGCAATGGTGATATTCTAAAAAAATATGTGTTGAAGCACGCAAAGAACTGGAATTTGGGTGAAGAATTCATCAATTGGGTTGAAACCGCGTGTGCATTTTGTAACACCTTGGTAGACCGCATCGTTCCGGGATTCCCCAAAGATGACATCAAAGATATTCAGGCTGAATTAGGCTTCGAAGATAATTTGGTTGTTGTTGGAGAATACTTTCACTTGTGGGTGATCGAAGGTCCGGAATGGGTAGCGAATGAATTCCCGGCTAACAAGGCTGGATTGGAAGTGAAATTTGTAAAAGATATGACTCGTTTCCGGGAACAGAAAGTAGCCGTGCTAAACGGGTGTCATACAGGCAGCTACGCTGTATCGTACCTCTACGGTATCGAAACCGTTCGCGAAGCCTACGAAAGTCTTGAAGTGGGTAACTTCATGAAAGAAATGGTTTACGACGAAGTTCTGAAGGTATTAGATGGCACTGAAAAAGAACTGAAAACCTTCGCGGGTAAAATTCTCGAACGATTCTCAAATCCATTCATTCGTCACTTGTGGCAAAGTATTGCTTTGAACGCCATGTCGAAGTGGGAAACCCGCAACCTACCTTCACTGTTAAGCTTCAATGAAAAGCACGGCATGTTGCCTCAAAAACTGGTTTTCTCGCTGGCAGCTATGATTTCATATTTCAAAGGCGAGATCGACGGAAATACTTACCAGGTACAAGATGACCAATGGATTTTGGATTTCTATAAAGAAGCCTGGGCGGAATGTGACGGTCGTCCAATTTCAATTTATCAATTGGTAGAAAAGGTATTGAAACTGGAAAAAGTATGGAAACAAGACTTGAATAACGTTCCAAACTTGACCTTAACAGTGAGCCATTACTTATTCCTGATCCAACAAGTAGGGATGAAAAAGGCGATAAAAACGGTATTGAGCAATGACAATCCGCTTATGAAAATCACCATTGAACAAAAGAACAAACAAGAAGAATCAGCAATCTAATTATCATCAGATTTAAATAAATAACCGGTAAAATGGCAAATTACATCAAAATAAACTCACTCGACAACGTCATTATCGCCCTGAAAGATTTCACAAAAGGCGAGTTGGTTGAATTGGACGGTATTGAACTCGAAATTTTGAACGATGTGCCCCGCGGCCATAAAATTGCTGTAACTGCAATTGCCGAAGGAAGCGACATCATTAAATACGGCGCTCCAATTGGCCATGCTACTGCGGAAATTTTACCGGGAGATTACGTGCACGTCCACAACATTAAAACCAACTTGTCGGGCACAATGTGCTACGAATTCAACCAAAAACTGAATGCACTGCCTTTTGAAAATCAAAACTTGACTTACAAAGGCTTCAAGCGCAGCAATGGAAATGTGGGAATTCGCAACGAAATGTGGATTGTTCCGACAGTTGGCTGCGTAAACGGACAAGCCGAGCAAATAATTCAACTATTCAAAGAGCAAAATAATCCGACGGATATCGACAGCATCCACGTGTTTAAACACAGTTACGGATGTTCTCAATTAGGTGACGATCATACCAATACTCAAAAAGCTTTGGCTCAATTGATTAATCACCCAAATGCCGGTGGCGTATTGGTGTTGGGATTGGGTTGTGAAAACAACCAGATTGACCACCTTAAAACGTTTATTGGCGAGTACGATCCGCAACGGGTAAAGTTTTTGGTGGCGCAGGATGTAGAGGATGAAGTAGAAGAGGGACTGAAATTGTTTCAGGAAATCTACGCTCAAATGCGGCAGGACAAGCGCGAGGATGTTCCATTCTCGACATTAAAAGTGGGATTAAAATGCGGTGGTTCCGATGGGCTGTCTGGAATTACAGCTAACCCGCTTGTCGGCGCCTTTTCCGATTTTTTGGTTGCACAAGGCGGAAGCACCATTCTGACCGAAGTTCCTGAAATGTTTGGTGCTGAGCACCTACTGATGGAACGCGCTGAAAACGAAGAAGTATTCACAAAAACAGTTGAAATGATCAATGGCTTCAAAGAGTATTATTTGAAGCACGATTTGCCGGTTTACGAAAATCCATCGCCAGGAAACAAAAAAGGTGGAATCACCACGTTGGAAGATAAATCGCTGGGATGTACTCAAAAAGGTGGTGTTGCAACTGTTACAGATGTGCTCGCTTATGCTGAGCCCATCAAAAAGAACGGACTCAACCTGCTTAGTGCTCCCGGCAACGACCTGGTCGCTGCTTCATCACTTGGATTCAGTGGTTGCCAGATTGTACTGTTTACCACCGGCCGTGGCACTCCATTTGGTAGTTTTGTTCCAACAATGAAGATTTCTACGAACACGCCGCTGTCGGAAAAAAAATCAAACTGGATCGATTTCAATGCCGGAAGAATGGTTGAAGATCAAACGATCGACGAAACGCTGGCTGATTTCATTGCCGAACTTAAATTGGTTGCTGAAGGAAAGAAACTGAAGCATGAACTAAGTGGTTTTAAAGAAATTGCAATCTTCAAAACCGGAATAACCTTATAGTTTTAAAATACCGTTACAGGTTAAATACGGCTCGTCATTCTCAGGTATCATGTCCTCCGGCGAGTCTAAAAAAACAAGAAAGCCATCAGTAAAAACTGATGGCTTTCTTATGAAACTTGGTTCGACACTGTTATTCGGCCAAAATCTTATCGGCCATAGCATTTGCCAGCTCAATACACATTTGATACTTATCTTCTTTCAGTGAACCTTTTTCTTCAACGGGGTCATACACTAAATCCCATTTAACCGCTTCCGAAAACTTCATCAGGTTTTTCACTCCGCCACCATTCCAGGCAAAGTTTCCAAATACACCTAAGTAGCGGTCTTTCACACCCATGTGCTCAATGGTTGTCAGTAAGGTTTCAACATTCGGGAACATCGCATTATTATAGGCACAGCTACCGACAATAAATCCCTTATAACGGAAAATATCATTAATAATATACGATTTGTGCGTTTTAGAAGAATCGTAAACCCGAATATCGCGAATGCCACGTTCAGCCAACTGTCGGGCAATAACTTCTGCCATTTTTTGGGTATGACCATACATTGAACCATAGACAACTACGACACCCGGATCGGTTTGGTAGGTACTCCATTTATTGTACCGACTCAGCACCCAATCAAGATTTGTGCGCCAGATTGGACCGTGTGTTGCAGCAATCATTTTAATATCGAGTGGTGCTAATTTCTTGATCGCACGTTGGGTGTGCGGACAATACTTACCAACAATATTGGTAAAATAGCGCATGATATCATTTTCATAAAAGTCGAGGTTGATTTCATCATCAAAAACACCGCCATCAAGCGTTCCGAAGCTACCGAACGCGTCACCCGAAAACAGAATCTTATTGGTTTCCTCGAAACTAACCATCGTTTCAGGCCAGTGCACCATCGGCACGGTCTGAAACTGCAATTTCGTTTTTCCAAGTTCCAACACCGAATTATCGTTCACTTCCAACACATTGGTCGCCTTCTTATAGAATGTTTCAACAAAACCGAACGTCTTTTTATTCCCAACAAGCGTAATATTCGGGTATCTCATTAAAATAGCTCGCAGAGCCCCCGAATGATCAGGTTCCATATGATTAATCACCAGGTAGTCAACGTCACGTCCTTGCAAGATCGCATCAATATCTTCCAAATAATCATCGATAAATCCACGCTCTACGGTATCGACCAGAGCAACTTTCTCGTCATCAATTAAATACGAATTATAAGAAACTCCGTGCGGAATTGGCCAGATATTTTCAAAAAGATGAGTCCGGCGATCATTGTATCCCAGATAGTAAATGTTGTCTGCTAATTTAACCTGATGCATATGTATCGTTTTTATTGATTTTTTTACTGCGTGTACGAAAATAGGCAAATTGATTTAATTCAGGTATTTCGAATTTCGATATTTGAACAAAATTAAGGAAAAGCTTACACCGGTTTATTTTTGAATAAAACACTATTTTTGCAGAACAAATTTTAAACGAAATGGAACTAAACAACGGAAACCGAATTATGCTTTTTCCTAAACTCAATAAAATTATCATCGTAATTTTTGCTATCGCTTTTGTTCTGGTCGGCCTGTACGGGTACCGGCTTTTCAATTATGTTTTTGCTGAAAACATAAAAAATCCCGGGAGCATAACCATTCCGCACGACGCTTCGTTTGAACAGGTGTTGGATTCATTAAAAAGCATGGATATTTTAGAAAATGAGAAAGCTTTTCGATGGGTCGCTAAAAAGAAGAACTACGCTGAATCTATAAAAGCCGGGAAATATGTCTTCAACAAAGGAATGAATTCAAATTCGATGGTAAACATGCTGAAAGCCGGCAATCAGAAACCGATCACAATCACCTTTAATAACCTACGGTTCATGGCCGATTTAGCAGGCAAAATCGCCAAATACATCGAACCTGACTCTTCAAAACTAATCAGCTATCTATGTTCACCGGAAGTGATCAGTGAATATGGGTTCAACGAGCATTCCTTTCATGCCATGTTTATTCCGAACAGCTACGAACTCTACTGGACAACCAGTCCCGAGCAGTTTGTTTCGCGGATGCATGCTGAATACAAGCGCTTTTGGAATGACACTCGCCTGGCGAAAGCCGACTCGCTCAAACTAACTCCTGTCGAGGTGATTACACTGGCATCAATCGTACAGGAAGAAACCATTAAAGAAGACGAAAAACCAATTGTTGCCGGACTGTATCTGAACCGCATTAAAAAAGGGATGCTCCTTCAGGCCGACCCGACGGTAAAATTTGCTCTGGGCGATTTCGGCATCAAACGCATCCTCACCCGTCATTTGGAAATCGATTCGCCATACAATACCTACAAATACGCCGGACTGCCTCCCGGCCCCATCAATTTCCCCGAAATATCGAGCATCAATGCGGTTCTGAATGCAAACGCAAATAAATACTTGTATATGTGTGCCCGCGAAGACTTTTCCGGCTACCACAATTTTGCCCGCACTTTACGGGAACACAATGCCAATGCTGAACGTTACCGCAATGCGTTAAACGCAAATAAAATTTTCGAATAACCGGATGAACATTTGTTAACATTACTTTTTTTTATTTAGCGAAGCTTCATTTTCATTAACATCAAATCGGCCTAGATTTGCAGAAAAAGATATGCGACTATTGCTTGCTGTCCTGCTCTGTATTTCTGTTTTCCCGTTGTTTGCACAAGAAGATCCGAATCCTCAAACAGTTGTTTTCGAAGGCTTCCTGATGCTCGAAGACAGCATTCCGATTGAAAATGCGTACCTCATCAATTATCGCACAATGAAGATCGTTGCCACGAACAGCAAGGGCTATTTCAAGACAACAGCTCAGATCGGTGACTCGCTCATGATTAACCACCTTACGCTGATGCCAAAGGTTGTGCATGTGCCGGAGCAAAGCAAGGCCATCGACACTATCGGGGTTGATTATCGCACTTATATGATTGAGCCGGTAGTTAGCAATTCGTATGCTATTCAGATGAAATATTTTGAAAAAAACATGCAATCGATGTATCGGCAACTCGAAAAGCTTGGCTATCATCCAAACATTTCTAAATCAGTTCGCATACCGCCGTACAACCCCGACGAATATGATCCCGGATTAACGATCCGCTTAGGCGACTTGATTAGCCTACTAAAGCGAAAAAGATAACGCAACGAATAACGATAGTTTAAACATCTAAAAACTTTTGATATCATCTTTCGTTAATGTACATTGGAGGCCTATTTACAATCTAATGAACTAATGCGACGAATTCTATATTTAACAATATTGATTGCCATTGTGAGTGCTGTGTCTGGTTACAGCCAAAACAACCAAACAAAAACATTCGTGTTCGATGGTTATGTGCTAACGCAGGATTCATTACCGTTGGAAGGAGCCTTCCTGATTAACTACCGAAATTCAAAAATTGTTGCCTGTGACCATTCCGGTTATTTCAAGATGGTGGTTGAAGCTGGTGATTCGTTGATGGTCAACCACGTTTCCATGGCACCCAAGGTGGTTAGTGTAACCCCAACCTACCTCCAGAAGGCGCGTATTTTTGTGAATTACCGGACGTACATGATCAATCCGATTACCAGTTACGATGAGGAGAAACTAAAGTCGAATGTCGACCAAAGTATGGATCAGTTAAATAAAGATATCAAAGAGCAAATACTGGTTGACCCCACGAAACGAACCGGAAATGACAACACCTACGACGAAGACATTCAAAACCCGGGAGCAACAATAATTCGCTTTACGCCAAACATAAGCAAAAAGGATAAAAAAGACTAACTCCCCAGAATATTAACTTCCGGTTCAAGTTGAACGTTGAATTGTTTCCGCACAGACTCCTGAATTTTTAAAGCCAGCGCATAGAGTTCAGCACCCGAAGCTTTTCCGTGATTCACGATTACCAGCGCTTGTTTTTCATGCACTCCGGCATCGCCATCGCGAAACCCTTTCCATCCGCATTGATCGATTAACCAACCGGCAGCTAACTTGCTCTTTCCTTCGCCTGCCGGATATAGCGGCATGGCCGGAAATTGACTTTTCAACTGCTCTGCAACTACATTGGCGACAACCGGGTTTTTAAAAAAGCTGCCTGCATTGCCCAAGCGTTCCGGATCGGGTAATTTCGACTCACGGATAGCAATTACAGCTTCGCGAATATTGTTCAGGTTCTCTCCTCCACGTCGTTCTACTTCGGCTTTTAAGTCGCCATAATCCAACTTATATTCCGCAAATTTATCAAGCCGAAACACCACCGAAGTAACAATGAAACGATTCTTCAGCTCATGCTTAAAGATACTGTCCCGATAACCAAAACGGCATTCAGCACCAGGAATTTCATAATCCGTAAAGGTCTTCAAATCGAACCCTTTTACGGTATCAACTAAGTCGCAAACCTCTACGCCATAGGCTCCGATATTCTGAACCGGAGCCGATCCGACATTGCCGGGAATCAGAGACAGATTCTCTAGTCCAACAAACCTTTGACTGACGCACCACGCCACAAACCGATCCCAGATTTCGCCAGCACCAACTTCCACCCAAACATAGTTTCTGTCTTCTTTCACCTGACAAATTCCCGGAATATTAGCGTGCAATACCAGCCCTTCAAAATCAGCAGTAAAAAGCAGGTTGCTACCTCCTCCCATTACCAGCAAAGGCACTTTCTCCCAATCGGGAAAAGAGGCCAAAAAAACAGGAAGGTCTTCCAACTCGGTAAACTCGAAAAAATAACGGGCCTTGGCGTCTACGCCAAATGTATTGAATGCTTTAAGCGAAAAGTTCTCTTCGAAACGAATCATGAATTGATTTTTTGCCAAAGATAATAGAACCTGCTTTATATTCGTTTAAGCATACAAACCGATTTGTAATATAGAGGAGTTTATGGAGCGTACTAACCGATAAACAAAATTTCATTGCATTGAAGTCAATTGAATACTTTGAAAAACAGAATGAACAAGCCTGTTATAGTTGATATTGTTGTTATTAACGACCTTGTTACAGACAACAGAGTCCATAAGGTTGCACAAAGCCTGCTTGACATGGGCTTTCAACCCCGCCTTACTGGCCGGGTTCGCAAAAAAAGCCTTCCTTTAGCAAAACGTGACTATCCGGCACACCGAATGCGCCTGGTTTTTGAAACAGGCCCGTTTTTCTATCTCGAATTCAATGTTCGTTTGTTCTTCCGACTTCTGTTTTCCCGCGCACATGTTATCCTATCAAACGACCTTGACACACTTACTGCTAGCTATCTGGCAAGTAAATTGAGCAATAAAAAACTTGTCTACGATAGCCATGAATATTTTACGGAGGTTCCGGAGTTAATCAACCGGCCTTTTAAAAAGAGTGTTTGGAAGAAGATCGAGCAACTGATCCTTCCCCGGCTGAAAAATGCCTTTACGGTATCGCAGTCGATTGCTGACGAATACAATAGACTATACGGAACTCAATTTCAAGTACTCCGCAATTTACCGGTCAGAAAAGGGCAGCTTAGCTACGATATTGACCCAACCGTTATTCCTCATGACGAAAAAGTTGTCATCTACCAAGGAGCCCTAAATCTGGGTCGTGGTCTGGAATTCGCCATACAAGCTATGCGCCATCTGCAAGGCGTTCAGTTGTGGTTGGTTGGCTCGGGAGATATGGAAGATCAACTACAAACGCTTACCCGAGAACTTGGATTACAATTTAAAGTCCGTTTTTGGGGGCAAGTACCTTTTCACGAATTATCGGCCTTGACCGCCCAAGCGGATCTAGGCCTTTCCATCGAACAAGATCTTGGACTAAATTATCGTTTTGCTTTGCCAAACAAATTATTCGACTACATCCAACATCAAATTCCCGTGTTGGTTAGTCCGTTGCCCGAGATGGCTCGCGTAGTAAATAATTACGGCATCGGTCTTGTATTAAAATCGCACCATCCCGAGCAGATGGCCGAACAGATCAATGAAATCCTTTTTGACCGGAAACTGCGCGAATTTTGTTTAAGAAATCTGCCCAAAGCATCACAGGAACTATGCTGGGAACGACAAATCCCGGTTCTTAGCAAAATTTTTCATAACCTGAACTAACTGATTGTCAGCTTTTCGTTAACAAATTGAAACATTCACATGAAATTTTCAAATTTTGCAAACCATTAGTTTGTTGTATTAATCTTTTGACTAATTTCGCTTAACCGTTATGAGTATTATTTACCCTGATTTATTTACAAGTTAAACCCTATTTTGTTATGAAGAAGATTATCTTTCTTTTAGGAATTATGGCCGTTATGGCGTCTTGCGGATCTAAAACAAAACCCGCAGAAGAAGTTACAGAAACTGCAATCGAGGAAACAGTAACTGAACAAGTTGAAGCTGTAGCTGATTCAGTTGAAGTTGCCGTTTCTGATTCTGTTGTTGCAGAGTAAGTTTTTGCGACAAGTAACAGATAATGATGTTTTGAAGAAATGCTTGTTTCTTTGGAACATCATTTTTTTTGGTCTATAAGTTCCGAAAAATCAAGACTCAACTGTTCCTTCCCCGGATTGCTTAACTTCAAATCAGCACAGAGCAGTGTTTTTGCTTTAAACCGTTCGATTAGGTGATAGTCGTGAGTTGCCATCAAAATCGTTTTTCCCTTTCTGTTTAACTCGCTAAATATCTGCATTAATTCAGCTGAAGTTTCCGGATCGAGGTTACCGGTTGGTTCATCAGCCAAAATAATATCCGGATCATTTAAAATAGCTCGGGCAATCACAACCCTTTGTTGCTCGCCTCCCGACAACTCATGCGTCATTCGGTTTAAACTGTATAGCATTCCAACTTTTTGCATTACTTCAACAACACGGTCGTTAATCGCCTTTTCCTGCTTCCAGCCGGTAGCTTTGAGCACAAAAACCAGATTTTCCTTTACCGATCGATCTGGCAATAATCTAAAATCCTGAAATACAATTCCCAACTTACGTCTCAAATACGGAAGCTCCCGGTTCTTCAACTTTCGAAGATCATAACCGGCAATCGTTGCTTCACCGCTAAACAGTTTCAATTCAGCATTTAGCACCTTAATTAAACTCGATTTACCACTCCCGACTTTACCGATCAAATAGACCCACTCGCCCGGATAAACATCCAGGTGAACGCTCGATAAAACAAGGTTATCCTGTTGGTAAATATCGACGTCATTCAAATGTATGATTGGTGTTTTCTGCATGCTGTGTTTATTTCGTGCCTCTCACAAAACTAAGTTTTTTTGCCTCACCATGTAATAAAGGCCGAAAATAATCAGTTATTTGTTGAGAACTCAGGCAGGATTTTTGTAGAACGCCTGACAATAATGCTATTTTTACAGATCTATATAATCCACAGCCAATGAAAACAAGATTCGTGTTGTTAACACTTGCAATATGCCTCGTTTCTACTCTCACTTTTGCACAAAAATCTCTTCATTACAAAACAGTTTCACCCGAAATTGAACAAGCCAGAGAGCTGTTTTCGAAAAATCAGTTTATTTCGGCCAGTGAAGCTTTTGCCAGAATCGAAGCTCAAAGTGACAAAGGATCAGAGGTTTGGTCGGAAGCCCAGTACTACCAAGCGCTTTGTGCCTTAAAAACCGATTCGCGCAACGGCGAGACACAGATGCAGAAATATCTGCGAGACAACCCTCAAAGTGCGTATTCGAATCCAGCGAAATTCGAGCTTGCCAATGCCTGGTTTAAAGATGGTAAATACTCGAATGTACTGAAGACATACAGCGAATTGCCCACTCGTGAGTTCTCGCAACACGATCGAAGCCGAATGACCTACCAAAAAGGCTATTCTCTTTTTCATACAAAACGCTATGACGAAGCAGAAAAAGAGTTTAATAAAATAAAAGACGGACAAACGGAGTACGCGCCACAGGCTACTTATTACTGGGGGCACATCAATTACATGAATAATCAATTTGATCAGGCGTTGCTGTCTTTTGAGAAATTGAAGAATAATCCGGCCTTTGCCCCGGTAATTCCATTCTATTTGAGCCAGATCTACTATAAACAGGGCGACTATGCCAAGGTAATTCAATTTACCGAACCACTAATTAGTAAGGCCGACAAGCAGCAGATCGCGGAACTATCGAAAATTCTTGGAAGCTCCTATTTTCACCTCAGCCAATTCAACAATGCTATTCCGCATTTGGAGCGCTATTTCGAGGCAACAAAAAGTAAACAGCGTGAAGAAAATTACTTGTTTGCCTATTGTTATTACCGTACGGATCAGTTCGATAAAGCGATCACTCCGTTTGAGTATGCCTCGGCCGGGAAAGATGAAATGGCTCAAAACGCATACTATCATCTGGCCGACTGCTACATTCACACGGGTGATAAGAACAAAGCCAGAATTGCTTTTGAAGCAGCATCGGAAATGGATTTCGATGTCAGGATTAAAGAAGACGCGCTGTTCAATTACGCTAAAATCACCTATGAATTGTCGTATTCGCCATTCAACGAAACAATCAATGCTTTCGACAAATACATTAGCCTGTATCCAAATTCGGAGCGCAACGATGCGGCTTACAACTATCTTGTTCAGGTATACATGAATACCAGCAATTACCGCGATGCTGTCGCTTCAATTGAAAAAATTAAAGTCAAAAATACATCGATCCGCCCGGCCTACCAACGCGTATGCTACTTCCGCGGATTGGAACTTTTTAATAGTCTATCGTACACCGAAGCTATTGGCTATTTTGACAAATCACTCGAAAACGGTGAATCATCACCGCAACTTCGTGCATTAGCTACATTTTGGAAAGCAGAAGCTAACTACCGACTTGGAAACTACGTTCAAGCTTTAAACGGATTCGAAACATTCGCCCAACTTCCCGCAGCAAAAAAAACGGATGTTTATTCGAGTTCCAATTACAACCTCGGATATAGCTATTTTAAATTGAAGGACTACCAACGAGCAGCAGAAGCTTTCGATCGCTATATTGGAAGCACAGCTCAAAAAGATGAAAAACTTGCTGATGCGTTGAACCGATTGGGTGACTGCAAATACATTAATCGTGATTTTGGAGCCGCGCAACTAAATTACGACAAAGCACTTAAGCTTAATCAGTACGACGCCGACTATGCCCTATACCAAAAAGCAATGAGTGAGGGTATTCAACGCCATCCGGAACAAAAAATCAGCAGTCTAAAGAATTTGCTGCAAACTTATCCAACATCGTCCTTTGTTGATGACGCGTTGTTTGAGTTGGGCAGAACTTACGAACGAGAGAATCAGCAACAGACAGCCATTTCGTATTACACGAATTTATTGGAAGAATTTCCACAAAGTGGATATCGTTCAAAGGCCCTTTTGCAATTGGGATTGATCAGCTACAACCAGTCGGACTATAACCAATCGATGAGTTATTACAAACAAATAACCGAAAAATACCCGGATAGCGAGGAGGCACAAGCCGCCATGTTGGGGATCAAAAATAACTACATGGAACTGAATAATGTAGATGCCTATTTTGCTTACGTCAAACGTCAGGGGTCGAATGTTCAGATAACCGTCAGCGAACAGGATTCGCTTAGCTACCTGGCAGCCGAGAAACTGGTCATGAGTAAAGATCCGAACGCCCACCGCCAATTGGAGCACTACCTCGAAAATTATCCGAATGGAAGTTTCAATCTGAACGCTCGTTTTTACCTGGCGGAAGCCAAATACGCGTCAGGAGAATACTCGGCCGCATTGAAATATTATGAGCTCGTTCTGGATCGAACCGACAATATATTTACCGAAGCGGCCTTGGCTCGCGCGGCGGAACTGCATTACAATGCCTCCAATTACAGCCAGGCATTAACGCATTACGAGCGACTGGAAGTCAACTCCAACAACAAATGGAATTTACTAAAAGCACGATCAGGTATGATGCGCTGCTATTATGAACTGGGTGACTACAATAAATGCGTCAAAGCGGCACAGAACGTGCTTGCATCCGAAAATATCTCGGACCATCAGAAACGTGAGGCGAACTTCAAGCTTGCCAAATCCTATCTCCAAACCAATCAAGACAAAGAAGCCATGCCTTTGCTGGTAGATTTAGCTACCGAGACTCAAAGTCAAGAAGGAGCTGAATCGAAATACTTGCTAGCCGAATTGCTGTTTGAGCAAAACAAAACCATGCGGTCAGAAAATGAAATTATGGATTTCATCTCGAAAAACACGCCGCATCAATTCTGGCTAGCCAAAAGCTTTATCTTACTGGCCGACATTTACTTACGCAATGGCGACCAGTTCCAGGCTAAACACACCCTTATGAGTATGATTGAAAATTATCCGGAAGAAAACGACGGAATAATAGAGATGGCGAAAGCCAAATTGCAACATCTGGAGGAATTAGAAAAACGGGCGCAAGAACAAAAGCCCGAACCAATTCAAATTAATCCGAACCAAAATTAGAGAACAGTTGATCGTGATAAAGAATCAATCAGGCAAAAAAATGAAAGCAAACTATTTTAAACATATCGCATTGGCAATTGTATTGGGAAACACCTTGCTAATTGCCTCGGCTCAAAAAGAAAACAACCAATTACAAAAGGAAGTTGAAGTTGTTAAGGCATACCAACCAACCATATCTGATGCCTACAAAATAAATGACATCCCTAAGATTGATGCACCTGTAAGTGAGCGTCCTATTTTCGAATACAAAATAGAAACCCAACCAATGAACAGTGACTTCAGTCTGGAACCGGTTCAGGCTGCAAAAATGGTTGCTGAATCTGGCAGCCCGCTAAATAGAGGCCTGCTGAAACTAGGAGCAGGTAATTACTTTTCGCAATACGGCGAATTCTTTTATAACACCAAAGCCGGCCGCAACAGTAGCATCGGTCTTCATTTGAAGAGCCACCTCTCAAACGCAAAAATTAAATTGGAAAACAAGGATAAAGTAAAAGCACCGGACAATGAATATTTGGCTGAATTGTTTACCAACCATGATTTACGATCGGGAATACTGTCCACCAAAATCTATTTCGAACAAGAGTCGTTCCGGTATTATGGATATACCGGCGAAAAGTTAACCGATGATGAAAAAGCAATCTACATTCCAATGTGGAATGAAAAACAAGCATTTCCGAAAGCCGGATTTTCTGTGACCTTCGATAAAAAATACGACTCAAGAGCAAGCCTGCAATGGAACTCGGGGTTGAGCTACCAATATTTTAGCGCCAAAACCGGGCAAAACGAGCACAAGGCAGCTTGGAACGGCCACTTTTCTGCCCCAATAAACCTAATGGAGGGAGTACTGGATGCCGGAATTACTTATACCACCGTCGACAGCGTCTATCAAACTAATAGTTCCGAGTCGGGCGATCGAACTCAGTTTATTTTGAAAGTGAACCCGGCAGCGGTATTTGATAGCGAAGTCCTAAAGTTTAAATTAGGAATCAATAGCTATACCGTATTAAAAAAAGATGACGACACCGACTATATGCTGGCTCCAAACACACGCGTTGAATACAGGCCGTCAAAAGACCTGTTGACACTATATGCCGGCACAGATGGCTACCTAAAATCAAACAACTTCTCAGCAATTGCAGAGGAAAACCACTTCATACGTCCAGACCAAAACTTAAAAAACACCAAATATCGCTATATTTTAACCGGAGGTGTTAAAGGTAAATTTTCTCCAAACTTCAACTACGGTCTACAGGTAGACTATGCAAATATTAAGAATCAATATTTCTACTACCTAAAAAACCAAATTATTGGTGATGCAGGAGTGCAAAACCTGTATCGCGACAACACATTTGATGTTCTCTACGATAAAATGAAACAACTGACAGTTGGCGGAGAACTTCACTATGCGCTAAATCAGGAAATGAACATTCGGTTTCAAGCGAAGTACCACTCTTATAAGCTAAACGAGCAGGAAGAAGCCTATTTGAAACCGGATTTTGAATCAACCCTTTCATTTTTCTTCGATCCCGAGGGACCGGTGCGTTTTTCGGCCGACTTTTACAGCATTGGCAAACGAAAAGCCTTAACCGAAACAACTGAAACTTCAACCTCTTCAACTACGCCAGCAAACACTTCTCTGGAAATATCAGAACTGGATGCCATCTTCGATCTGAATGTCGGGCTGGACTACCAATTCAACAGCCAATTAAGCTTTTGGAGCCGCGCAAACAACCTGAGCTTCAAAAAGCATGAACTCTATCCGGGCTATACCCAGCAAGGTTTCAACGTTTTGGTTGGAGCAAGCTTATCGTTCTAGGTAAAAGAATTCAACAGGTGAAAAAGAGGTATTAAAAACAGGGAAATTACAAACCACTCAACCCATTGATTATCTGAATTATAATTTTTCCGTTACTGTTGAAAACTTTCATTTTCTGAAGCTAGAAAACAAGCCATTTCCAACAGTATTTTTGCTATATTTGCATGTTAATGCGGGAGAAGAAAGAAAACACGTCTAAAATCGTGGTAATCAATTTAAAAGGAATCAAAAGAAGGCCTTCCCGAACAACACAAACCGGTGGCATGGCTAAAGTCGGTGAGCATATTACCGAAGCAAAATTGCCCGGACAGGATTTATAGTAATTTGATAGAACCAAACATTTAATAGATGAGTGAATTAGAAAATAAGCCAGCAAACGAAAACGCGAATGGCAATTATTCAGCGGATAGTATTCAGGTACTGGAAGGTTTGGAAGCAGTGCGCAAACGCCCAGCGATGTACATTGGCGATGTTAATGAAAAGGGGCTTCACCACTTGGTTTACGAAGTTGTTGACAACTCGATCGACGAAGCCTTAGCCGGTTACTGCAGCAATATTGATGTTTTTATAAACGAAGATAATTCGATCACGGTAAAAGACGATGGCCGTGGTATTCCCACCGAAATACACACAAAAGAAAACCGATCTGCACTTGAAGTGGTTATGACCGTTCTTCACGCAGGTGGTAAATTCGACAAAGACAGCTACAAAGTATCCGGTGGTTTGCACGGTGTGGGGGTTTCCTGTGTGAATGCCCTATCGACCGCATTAAAAGCGGAAGTGCACCGCGATGGAAAAGTTTGGATTCAGGAGTTCAGCATTGGCAAGCCACTGTACCCCGCTAAAGTTGTTGGCGAAACCGACAAGACTGGAACCATCGTCACCTTTAAACCTGATAACAGCATCTTCCTGACGACGACATACAAATACGAAATTCTCTCTGCTCGTTTGCGCGAGCTGGCGTTTCTGAATGCCGGTGTTCGATTAAACCTAACTGACAAACGCGAGCAGGATGAGAATGGCGTTTTCAAAGGTGAGAGTTTTTATTCAGAGGCAGGATTGAAAGAATTTGTCGAATATCTGGATGCTACACGTGAGAAATTGATTGATGAAACCATTCATATTTCATCAGAGAAAGGCGATGTACCAGTGGAGATTGCTCTCCACTACAACACATCTTTCACTGAGAATATCCACTCTTATGTGAATAATATTAACACAATCGAGGGTGGTACTCACCTAACCGGATTCCGCAGAGGTTTAACCCGAACATTAAAAGCTTACGCGGAAACCTCCGGGATGCTTACCAAACTGAAGTTCGACATTAGTGGTGACGATTTCCGCGAAGGGTTGACTGCTGTTGTTTCAGTAAAAGTTCAGGAGCCACAGTTTGAAGGTCAAACAAAAACAAAATTAGGTAACTCAGAGATTAGCCTTCCGGTAGATCAGGCCGTGAGCGAAATGCTATCCAACTACCTGGAAGAAAATCCAAAATCGGCTAAAGCCATTGTTAATAAAGTCATTTTAGCGGCAACAGCTCGCCATGCGGCCCGTAAAGCCCGCGAGCTGGTTCAACGTAAAAACGTGCTTTCAGGCGGTGGTTTGCCCGGAAAACTAGCCGACTGCTCCGAAAAAGATCCGGGTCAATGCGAAGTTTATCTGGTCGAGGGAGACTCGGCAGGTGGTACAGCCAAACAAGGACGTAACCGTCGTTTTCAAGCCATTTTACCATTGCGCGGTAAAATTTTGAACGTGGAAAAAGCCATGCAACACAAGGTATTTGAAAACGAGGAAATCCGGAATATTTTCGTCGCCCTTGGAGTAACCATTGGCACCGAAGAAGATTCGAAAGCGGTAAACCTTGAAAAACTTCGTTACCACAAGATCATCATCATGACCGATGCCGATGTGGACGGAAGCCACATTGCCACATTAATTATGACTTTCTTCTTCCGGTACATGAGAGAACTGATCAAAAACGGTCACTTATATATTGCAACACCTCCTTTGTACCTGGTTAAGAAAGGCAAGAAAGAGGAATATGCCTGGAACGAACAACAGCGTCTTCGCCTGATTGAACTTTGGGCTGACGGGAAAGAATCGAATGTACACACTCAACGATACAAAGGTCTTGGTGAAATGAACGCCGAGCAGCTATGGGAAACCACAATGGATCCCGAACGCCGGACTTTGCGCCAGGTGACTATTGAGAACGCCGCCGAAGCGGATCATATTTTCAGTATGCTGATGGGTGACGAAGTTCCACCTCGCCGACAGTTTATCGAAGATCATGCTGTATACGCGAATATCGACGTTTAGCCGCAATTACGAGATAAAAAATGTCACCTCCCAAGGGTGGCATTTTTCAATTCAAACTAAATAGTAAATGATGAAGATTTGTGTTTTTGCATCCTCCAGCAATGCGCTCGACAGCCAATATGTTGACGAAGCTATTACGCTCTCACGTTTAATTGGCGAAAACAAACAAACCCTCGTAAATGGCGGTGCAAATGTTGGATTAATGCACGAAATGCTCTTGAGGGCTTCTGAATCAGGAGCGCATACGATTGGTATTATTCCCGAGAAGTTGAAGGGCCACAAGCTTGTTTCGGAACATGCGCGGGAGCTTATTATCACGAAAGACATGATGGAACGCAAGGCATTAATGCGGGAACTTTCGGATGCTTTTGTTGCCATGCCTGGTGGCTTTGGAACACTGGAAGAAATTCTAGAAGTGATCACCCTTAAACAGCTGGATTATCACAAAAAAGCCATTGTATTCCTGAACACAAACGGTTTTTTCGATGACCTGTTTCGTCAGTTTGAACGCTCATTCGACGAAAACTTTGCCAAACCTGCGTATCGCGATTTGTACTTCATCGCAAAAAACAGCCACGAAGTGATGGATTACCTAAAAAGCTACGTCTCCCCTGTTCCTGTTAATAAATGGTACAAAGTGCCAACTAACGGGCAGGAATAAACGAACAATCGTGAATCTAAATTAAGGAGACGGTGAAATAAAAAAGACCAGCTTTCTACGATTCGAGAGCTGGTCTTTTTATTGATTTAGTTTCACTCACAGTAAAGCCGAATCGTCTCCTCGATTGCCGCTGAGCAAACCGGGCAAAATCCGGTGGCCTCGTTGGTTTTCATCCGGCAATCCATCATCGGACTGTAAATTCCTTTTTCATTATAGCCACCCCCCTCAAACAAACCCACTTTATCTTTGTACTTCACAATTCGGGGTGTTGGCCGAGGGGTTTCCGCATCAATCATACTCTCCCATTTTCCACCAAAGGCAACCCGGGTTGTAATATTGGGCTCCCAAGGCTCGACTTTCAAATTATAAAATTCATCGAAAGCCACCCCCGATGTATAATACTCATCAGCCAGCCCGGCAAACCCATGCCCAAACTCGTGCACAAATACCTGTGGCGATCGCTCATTGTCAACCGATGTCAGATTCAGGTAATTATAAAATCCACCACCACCATAGGTCGGAGAATTTACCAATACGTAAATCTGGTCATACGGAACTGCTGCCGCTGCATCATGAATCGATTTCAGATCGCGCGAAGTTAAGTAGCGAGGTGTATCGAAGGTGTAAAAGCTCGAATTGAACGCGGTATTTTTATAAACCCCTTCTCCCGGAAAATCCGTTCCCGACTCGACTGAAGGAACCAACACCGCATAAAAATTGAAATCGTCCCGGTGCTGATCATACGGAGGAATCGTAAACAAATAGTCCGTCAATCGTTTTATGTCGTCTTTAAATTTATCCATCTCATCTTTCGTGTAGCCCTCAGGGAGAAACACTAAATCAACTTTATTCGCCGGTTTTCCGCTGTTACGTATGATTTCTACCGGATAATCAGCCGCTTTTTCACTGACGATAAAATAATCGTTCGGATCAATCTCCAACTTCAGCAACTGCTCGTACACACCATCCCAGGTTCGTTTCTCGACAACAAAATCCACTTTGTTTTTAGGGAAGGGCATCAACGCGACCTGATAATAACTGCGTTTCATAGTTCTAGCCTCCGGGGTCGATTGCCACTCCTGAAACAAGGAACCAAAGCCGCGTGAAAAAATCAATTGCCCCGTTTGATGATCGAACAACTGATAACGAAAGTTTCCGTAATTCCGATCATCAACCAGATTTACCCGCGATCCCGCCCAATCATCTAATTTTCGTTGTTGCTCGATAAAAATTTCGGTCGTTGTGTCATTTCCGGCGAGCGTAAAATCTAACCGTAAGGTCTTATCCTGAAAGGTCTTCTGAAAATTGTCGTGTGCAGTTACAATTCCGGATAGGGCAAACAAAAGGATAATCATCAGATATCGTATCATAATACTAGCTATTTACTATTTTTAGACCCTCAAAATACCAATAAAAACAAGATACAAACAAAAGCATTTCTCATGAAGCAATTCCGCGACTTTTTATTCTCTCTTTTTCAAGACCTGAACATACTGGATCACTGGGCATTAACTTTTTCAATTGGTTTATCATTAATCGCGCTAATTGTACTCGCTTTCCTCGCCCAGCTATCGACCCGTGTTATTCTGGTTTCACTTATTCATCGGCTTTTTCAAAAAACAAAAACAGAATGGGACGATTTTCTGATCAAACGAAAAGTCTTTCGTGCTTTAGCGCACTTCCCTTCTGCCCTCATAATTTATGCTGCCTACGATTTTTCAGGAGTTGAAATTATTACCGATATCCTATACGGGATCTCAAGAATATACCTTGTCGTCATATTCGCCCTCACCACGGTTCGCCTTGCAAATACGATCAACGACATTTACCAGACAACACCTTACGCAGCAACTCGCCCGATCAAAGGCTACATTCAGTTGCTCCAAATATTCATCATTTTCATGTCTGTCATTCTTGGCATCTCCATTATTATTGGCAAATCACCCTTGGGTATATTTGCCGGACTTGGAGCTATGGCTGCCGTTTTGCTGTTGATATTTAAAGATTCAATTCTTGGTTTCGTTGCCAGTATCCAGCTTTCTGCAAACAATATGCTCAAACCAGGCGACTGGATTGAAATGCAAAGCCACAAAGCCGACGGAACCGTGATTGACATTTCGCTGACAACCGTAAAAGTGCAGAACTGGGACAAAACAATTACCACCATCCCAACCTATGCTCTGGTCTCGGAATCGTTCAACAACTGGTCGGGCATGGAAGAATCGGGTGGTAGACGGATCAAACGATCGGTTAATATCGACATGAAAAGCGTTCGGTTTTGCGATCATGAAATGCTCGACAAGCTGAGCCATTTTTACCTCCTAAAGGATTTCATAAAGACCAAGCAGGAAGAAATTAAAGCCTTTAACGAACAACTCAACATTCAGGATGGCGATGTGTACAACGGACGCAGGCAAACAAATCTCGGTATCTTTCGATACTACCTGCAAGCTTACCTGAAACAAAACCCAAATATCCACCAAGACATGACTTTTCTGGTACGCCATCTGGATCCAACCGAAAAAGGAATACCGATCGAAATCTACGTTTTCAGCAAAGATCAGGAATGGGCAAACTACGAAGGTATTCAGGCTGACATTTTTGACCATGTCTTGGCAATCCTTCCTGAATTTGGCTTATTGGTGTTCCAAAACCCTAGTGGGCACGACATTCTTCAACTCAGCAATACCTTGCAAAACAACAGCGCAAACTAGTGTACTCCCAGCGGAAAATTAGCCGAGACCGTAGGTATTATCATTTAGAATTAAATAAAATTATTCTACATTTGCGGCGTGTGAGAAATACGATTTGATTTTTTCATTTTTAACTTTTCAACCGCCATTAGGTTGCAATTATTACAATATCTAATGAAAACTTTTATCATTTATCGTATTTTTGCAGTCGTACATTTCAATTTCTTACGCTAGAAACTTATTAAAATTACACGATGAATCAAGATTATATTGAACCCCTACCACAAATTGACGAGCTTGACGAAAAGATCCTTCGGTTGATTACTAAAAATGCCCGTATACCATTTCTGGAAGTCGCCCGCGAATGTGGTGTTTCCGGCGCAGCAATTCACCAGCGAGTGCAACGTCTGTTAAACCTGGGTGTTGTAACTGGTAGCGAATTCATTGTGAACCCGTCGAAACTGGGTTACAACACGTGCGCTTATATGGGTGTCTACCTCGAAAAAGCAAAATTCCACACGGTAGTTGCCGAAGCACTCCGTAAAATACCTGAAATCGTTGAGTGTCACTACACAACGGGGCAATATGCCATGTTTATTAAAATACAGACAAAGACGAATAAACACCTCAAAAAGCTTATTGACGAAGAATTGCAGGAGATTGAAGGAATTGCCCGTACGGAGACTTACATTTCTCTCGAAATGGATTTCAAAAGACAAGTGGCCATCAAATAAAAATCATTCTTACTATCCTATAAAAACCGTTCATCTGAGCGGTTTTTTTTTGTCTGCACCCGAACCACCCTTCTTTCTGAGCTAAACCAGTTGTAGCCATTAAACAGACCAACCTCACGATACTCGATTCGCAATGCGGGAAACAATCAATTTTGAATGAATTTAGTCGATCGAAACAACCACTCCTGCGCACTACTTTTTTATCTATTTCTCCGTTCATTCCAGAACTGACATCCAGAAATCAACACTGCAACAAATCACAACAAATGCAGATCCGGAAGCTGCCTGGCGAGGCAATATCGAAAATATTGAGACAAAAAAAACTCCCCGGAGACAAGGGGAGTTTCGAGCATATAAAAGAGCGACTCGTTAAAGCTTATTGTCGCTTTTATATTCAAAATCATATGATTCATTGTGCTGGCTAATATCCAACCCTACTTTCTCTGCCTGAGCCGAAACACGCAATGAAACAATCATATTGGTCACTTTATACATCAGCATAGCTCCACCAAAAGTGAAAATCCCGACGATAACCAGCGCCAACAAGTGATACAAAAACGTTGTTGACTCACCGTGAATCAAGCCTACATCTTCAGCAAAGACAGCTGTCAGCAACATACCAACAATACCACCCATACCATGAGCAGGAAATACATCCAACGTATCGTCCAACCGAGTTTTAGAGCGAAGTTCGATTGCGTAGTTACTAACCAATGCAGCCACGACACCAATAAACATACTCGACCCAACATTCACAAAACCAGCAGCTGGGGTAATTGCAACCAAACCTACAACCAGTCCAATAGCGGCACCCATACCCGAAGGCTTTTTGCCCTTCGCCATATCGTAGAATAAATAAGCTAACATAGCAGCAGCCGACGCAGTATTGGTATTCATTAGTGCCAATGCAGCTGTTGAATTTGCGCCTAACGCCGAACCAGCATTGAAACCAAACCATCCGAACCAAAGCATACCCGCGCCAAGTAGCACAAATGGAATGTTAGCCGGCTTCATTTCTTTGCCAAAATCTTTTCGCTTACCAAGGAAAATAGCTCCGGCCAACGCAGCGAAACCTGCTGACATGTGTACTACCGTACCACCTGCAAAGTCGAGAACTCCCCAATTTCTCAGGAAACCGTTCGGATGCCAGGTCCAGTGACACAAAGGCGCATAAATGAAAATGGTGAATAATACCATAAACAACATATACGCTCTAAACCGCACTCGTCCGGCGAACGAACCAGTAATCAGAGCTGGTGTAATAATTGCAAACTTTAGTTGAAACATGGCAAACAATGCCAAAGGAAACGTTGGGCTTAAATCCGGATCAGTAGCGCCACTCACGTTGTGGAAAAGAAAAAATGTGGCCGGATTACCAAAAAGTCCGTACCCTTCAGGCCCAATACTATCGCCAAAAGCAAGGCTAAAACCAACCAGCACCCAAACAACACTCACAACCCCCATTGCAATATAACTTTGCAACATGGTTGATAAAATGTTTTTGGGATTAACCATACCTCCATAAAAGAAGGCAAGTCCCGGTGTCATCAGTAAAACCAAAGCAGTAGCCGTCAACATCCAGGCGACATCTCCGGTTACAATATTCGGATCATCGAGGCCACCGAACCCACTAGGCACAAATACACCGACAATACTGACGACAATCAATAGCAATAGAATGAAAAGCCAACTTAGATTAGCGTTTTTCATAATGTCAAATAGTTAAGAATCCTACAATTTTACAGATAAGTTCAAATTAAATATCTTCAGCCAATATCAATTTGCTACTTTTATGTCTGCAAAAATAGCATTTAAAAACTAAATACAAAATTTACTCCTTAAATTGAAAGAGCGAACGCTGATTTTTATCATGTCCGAAACACAGAAAATCGCGACAAAACCGACATACCACACTGAACAACAACACTATAGACTCAAATGGGCAACAATAGGCGCCTAATCAAATTGAAAGAATACACCCCGTTATAATTTCCATTTGCTAAATAATGCTTACTTTTACCCTATTAAAATAATCTCGGATTTCTCAAATTATGACATTACGAAACAACCTGGATCAGATAGACTTACACATTCTTGATATAATCACCAAGAATGCGCGTATTCCCTTTAAAGATGTTGCTTCTGAAGTTGGCGTATCCAGAGCCGCAGTACATCAGCGTGTAAACAGAATGATAGAAATGAATGTCATTACAGGATCTGGTTATCAGATCGATCCTAAAAAAGTAGATTTTAAAACCTGCACCTATGTTGGTGTTTTCCTTGAAAAAGGCGGTTTTTACGACGATGTTGCCTCGATGTTGCAAGCCATTCCTGAAATTGTGGAATGCCACTACACCACCGGGCAATATGCAATTTTCGTCAAAGTTTATGCACGCGACAACGAACACTTAAAAGAAATTCTGAGCGACAAAGTTCAGAAAATTTCGGGTGTATCCAGCACTGAAACATTCATTTCGCTGGAAGAAACATTTAAACGTCAGGTGCCGATTACATTTTAGTTTCGGCCCGCTGCCGGACAACTTCGTATACCAGAAGACCGGCAGCGACTGATACGTTTAGCGATTGAATTTTTCCTAAAATCGGAATCTGCACGCGGTCGTCAGCCAGTTCCAAAATCTGGCGATCAATTCCAAACTCCTCCGACCCCATCACAATTGCTACTGGCCCTGAATAATCTGTTTTAATATAATTCTCAGATGTTTTTTCAGTCGCAGCCACAATTTTCAAGCCCGATTGCTGCAAAAACAATACTGATTTGCGTAAATCTTTGGTTCGGCAAACAGGAACCAAATGCAAAGCACCAGCCGAGGTCTTCACAGCATCGGCATTAATGCGGGCAGCCCCTTTGTCGGGTACTAAAACAGCATCAACTCCGGCGCATTCTGCAGTACGAACGATAGCACCAAAATTACGCACGTCAGTAACCTGGTCCAAAACCAAAATTACCGGGTTCTTACCTTCTTCAAATAAGGTTGGCAGGTAGTTTTCAATGTCATAAAACGTAACCGGCGAAACAAAAGCGATAACGCCCTGATGATTTTTTCGCGTGATCCGATTCAACTTTTCAACCGGTACAAACTGAAACGGCACCTGATGTTCCCGAATCAAATCGAACACTTCTTTGGACAAATCGCTTCCGGGCCCTTTTTTGAGCAACACTTTGTCGATTTCTTTTCCTGAATTAATTGCTTCGATAACGGCTCGTGTGCCGAAAATCATATCATCCGATTTTTGCTTTGCTTCTCTCATGTTCGTTTTGAAATAATATTTTTTGCCGGTAAAAAATTATCGTATGTATTCCCTACCAGGTTTTTTGTTGTACAAGTTGCTCGTGCTCCTCCGTAAATTCAGCCCATTGCTCCATCACCTGCTCAAGTTTTTGCTTCAGGTTTTCGTAAACCTCAAAAATCGACGAATCGTTCAAATTTTCCGGATTCGCCATTTTTTTATCCATTGCTGCAATTTCTCCTTCCACTTTGGAAATTTCTTTTTCCGACTGCTCAATTGATTTCTCGAGCCGGCTAATGGACTTATTAATTTCTTTTCGCTCTTCGTAGCTGAGTTTATTCTCCTCAACAACAGGCTTTTTCTCTTCTTTAGCGACAGCCTTATTTTCGATTGACTTCTGCTCCAACTCCTTCAAGGATTCTAACTTACGCTTCTGCAGAAAATCGTAAATTCCACCCAAATGCTGTTTAACTTTCTTATTTTTAAACTCATACACACAGTTCACCAACCCGTCCAGGAATTCACGATCATGCGAAACCACAAGCACAGTACCATCATATTCGGCCAGAGCTTGTTTAAGCATTTCCTTCGATCGCATATCCAAGTGGTTTGTCGGCTCGTCCATTACAAGAAAGTTTACCGGCTCTAGCATCAGTCGGATCATCGACAAACGCGTGCGCTCGCCACCCGACAGTACTTTTACTTTTTTATCTACATCCTCACCCGAAAACATAAATGCTCCCAAAATATCACGAATCTTTGTTCGAACATCGCCAACAGCAATTTGGTCAATCGTCTCCAGAACGGTCAGGTTCTCATCCATCAATTGGGCCTGGTTTTGAGCAAAGTAACCCACCTTCACATTGTGCCCTATTTTCAAATGTCCGGTATG
This sequence comes from Mangrovibacterium sp., assembly GCF_041596335.1. Taxonomy (GTDB): domain Bacteria; phylum Bacteroidota; class Bacteroidia; order Bacteroidales; family Prolixibacteraceae; genus Mangrovibacterium. Next base: position 64,248 of record NZ_JBFHIT010000008.1, read on the forward strand.
CTCCAACTCATTTAAAATAACCCTTGCCAGCGTGGTTTTACCTTCCCCGTTTTTTCCGACAAAAGCCACTTTGTCACCTCGTTCAATCATCAGATCAATATCGTGCAACACTTCAAAATCGCCGTAACTTTTCGATAGATTCTTACATTCAACCACCACATTTCCAGACCGAATAGCCGGTGGAAATTTGATATTCAGGCGTGAATTATCGTCCTCGTCCACTTCTATCCGCTCTATTTTATCGAGCATTTTCGAGCGCGACTGAACTTGCACTGCTTTTGTAGCTTTATATCGAAATCGTTCAATAAATTGCTCCGTTTCTTCGATCAATTTTTGCTGGTTGCGATAGGCGGCCAGTTGAGTTTCCTTGTGTTCTTTGCGAAGTTCGAGGTAACGGGAATAATTTGCTTTGTAATCGTAAATTCTCCCCAGCGAGATTTCAACCGTCCGATTGGTCACCCCATCGAGGAAAGCCCTGTCGTGCGAAACCAACACCACAGCTCCGCTATAACTGCTCAAAAATTCTTCCAACCATTGAATCGATTCAATATCCAGATGGTTCGTCGGCTCATCGAGTAAAAACACATCCGGTTTTCTCAGCAAAATTTTGGCCAGCTCAATTCGCATTCGCCAACCACCGCTAAATTCAGAAGTTTGGCGGGTAAAGTCTTTTCGTTCAAAACCCAGTCCTTTCAGTGTTTGCTCAATTTCGCCCTCCATATTGGTTCCACCAAACATGTGATAGCGGTCATTCAAATCGGTTACCTCGTGAATCAATTGCATATAGCTATCCGACTCATAATCTTCCCGGGTCGCTATTTCATTATTCAGCCGGTCAATTTCACTTTTCATGGTCAGGATCTCGTCGAACGCCTTACGGGTTTCTTCGAAAACAGTTTTAGTATTGGACACGACCATGTGCTGCGGCAAGTAGCCAATCCGAACACCTTTCGGGCTCGAAATACTCCCTTCGGAGGGCATTTGCTTACCGGCCAAAATCTTCAAAAGTGTCGATTTACCGGCCCCATTCTTCCCGGTTAAACCTATCCTGTCCTTAGGAGTAATCAGAAATGACACACCTTTGAACAAATCAAACCCTCCAAAACTAACAACTAACTGATCAACCGAAATCATAAATAAGCAAAATTTTGAAGTGCAAAGATAACAGAAACATCCAAACGAAAGCGACAGCCGAATCGCTCTGAGCAGCAGATGTGCAGAAATGATTCATTACCTTTGCAAAAAAATCCCTCCGTCATGAAAACTAAACGCATTCACGTATTTCAACATGTCGCGTTTGAAGGCCCCGGCAGCCTGACAACCTGGTTTAAACAAAATAACTTTCCGGTAGAATATACCCGTTTTTATGAGCCTGCATTTAAGCTCCCGGAACTAGCCAGTTTTGATCAGCTTATTGTAATGGGAGGGCCAATGGGAGTAAACGATGAGGTCGACTATCCATGGCTGAAAGAAGAAAAAGAATTGATAAAAGCAGCCATTAAAAAGGGCAAAACAGTTGTTGGCATTTGCCTTGGCGCACAATTAATCGCAAGTGCACTTGGCAAAAAGGTATTTCCCAATAAACACACCGAAATTGGTTGGTTCCCAATTCTAAAAACCAAGGCAGCTGAACACGAGAAACTGGTCGCTGGTTTTCAACAGGCAACACAAGTGTTCCATTGGCACGGCGACACCTTCGACCTTCCGGAACAGGCAAAACATCTATTTTATTCTGAAGCCTGCCCGAACCAAGCATTTTTGATTGGGAACAAAGTTCTGGGGCTTCAGTTCCATCTCGAAGTTGAACCGGATAGTCTTGAAGGCATGCTCGAAAACGCAGGCAACGAACTACTTGGCGAGTTTTCATTTATTCAGTCAAAAGAAAGCATCCGCGCGAATATTGGAATATCTGAAACAAACACCCAACTACTTTACCGAATGATGGATTTGCTGGATTAATTCGATGATTGACTGCACAAATGCAGATAAAGCATCTAATGCCTTTTCAGCAGAAAGTGATTTACTGCTAATTCCTCTTTTTTATGACGCTAAATTTTAATCCGAACCCGCCACTTTTAGGTTCCGTTGTTTTAGCTATTTTTGCAAAAATTTAATCTCAATGGGTAGAAGCAGAAAAAGCAAACCTTTTTACGAAGGTGTTGAAATTACAGATATTGGTGCCGAAGGAAAAGCGGTGGCGCGAGTGAATGATGTGGTCATCTTCACAACACACGTTGTTCCGGGCGATGTGGTTGACCTACAGGTGACGAAAAAACGGAAAAACTACATGGAAGCGCGTGTAACAAACATCCGTGAAAAATCGAAAGACCGAGAGGAAGCTTTCTGCGCTCATTTTGGAACCTGTGGAGGCTGCAAATGGCAGTTTCTTCCTTACGACAAACAACTGTTTTACAAGCAAAAGCAAGTTGCCGACCAACTGCGCCGACTGGGACGAATTGAATTACCTGAAATTTCGCCCATTCTGGGGTCGGCTAAAAATACATTCTACCGAAACAAACTAGAATTTAGCTTTTCAAACAAACGCTGGCTACACCCCGACGAGATGGAACTGGATCTGGAAACACTACAGATGAATGCATTAGGATTTCACATCCCGGGGCTTTTCGATAAAATAATCGATGTAAACACGTGCTGGCTACAGCCCGATCCGTCGAACCGGGTGCGTAACTTCATTCGGGAATATGCGCTCAAAAATGAATTGAGTTTCTTCGACATACGCCAACAGGAAGGCTTTTTGAGGAACATGATTGTGCGTACCGCTTCAACCGAAGAAAACATGCTGATTGTTGTTTTCTTTTACGAAGACCAGGAAAAGCAAACCGCTTTACTTGAAGCTATTGCCGACAAGTTTCCGGAACTAAATTCAATCATGTATGTGATTAATCAAAAGGCAAACGATACAATTTCGGATCAGGAGATTGTGCCCTTCAAAGGCCCCGATCATATATTCGAAGAAATGGAAGGACTGCGTTTCAAAATCGGCCCAAAAAGTTTCTATCAAACCAATTCGGAACAAGCCTACGAATTATACAAAGTTACCCGCGAGTTTACCGAACTGAAGGAGACTGATGTGGTGTACGATTTGTATACCGGAACCGGAACAATTGCCAACTTTGTAGCCCGACAGGCAGCAAAAGTTGTTGGTATTGAATATGTTCCGGAGGCAATCGAAGATGCCAAAGTCAATTCCGCCATCAACAACATTGAAAATACACTGTTCTTTGCCGGCGACATGAAAAATGTGCTCAACGAAGCATTTGTTGCTGAACATGGCAAACCCGATGTAATCATCACCGACCCGCCACGTGCGGGAATGCACGATGATGTGATAAAAACCATTTTGGCTGCTGCTCCTGAACGAATTGTATATGTGAGTTGCAATCCGGCCACACAAGCTCGCGACCTTGCCTTAATGGACGAGTTTTATCAAGTTACCAAAATTCAACCGGTTGACATGTTTCCTCACACTCATCATGTTGAAAACGTTGTTCAGCTTATCCGAAGGAAATAGGTAAACTTTAAAAGCGCCAACTTGTTGTCTTTTCACAATTTAGAAAAACATAAAAATGATCGCTATTATTTCGCCGGCCAAGTCAATGGATTTCGAGACTAAACCGGCAACCGACAAATACACACAGATCGACTATTTAAATGAATCGATCCGACTGAATACAGTTTTAAAAAAAATGAAATCCTCCGACCTGATAAAGTTGATGGGGATTTCATCAAAATTGGCGAATCTAAATGTCGATCGTAACATCGCATGGTCAAAGACGTTTACAACCGAAAACTCGAAACAAGCGATTTTGGCCTTCAACGGCGATGTGTACGATGGTATAAATGCATCGGCATTTAACGAAGAGCAATTTTATTTTGCCCAAGACCACATCCGCATTTTATCGGGACTATACGGGCTGCTAAAACCGTTGGATTTGATTCAACCCTACCGACTGGAAATGGGAACCAAACTGAAGGTGGAGAAATACAACGACCTATACCAATTCTGGCAAACAAAGCTAACTAAATCCGTCAACTCGCTGCTGGAAAGCACGAATGGAACGCTGATCAATCTGGCATCTGTTGAATATTTCAAGGCAATCGACGCGAAAAAAATTAACGGTGAAATTATCACCCCCGAATTTAAGGACAATAAAAATGGCCAATATAAAATCATCTCGTTCTACGCAAAAAAAGCTAGGGGACTGATGTGCCGTTTTATGGTTGAGAACAAAATCACCAATCCCGAAGATTTAAAGGCATTTGATTTAGACGGCTACTATTTTAATAACCAGCTGTCGGGCGGCCGGAAGTGGGTTTTCACGCGCGACAACTAATTTCAATCAACAACGGCCTCCTTTACGGAGGCAAAATACAACGGGTAAGGTTCAATAAAATGTTACCTTTGTCAGTCCAATGCCTGAACACAGGAAAGAATATCGAACATGGAAGATTCATACAACGGAGATTTAAGCGGCTACAAACGTATTGACCGTTTCGACCAGAAAGTGACCGAACAAATTAGCGACCACTACAGTGAAATCATTCAGTTGCTGGGTGAAAATGTATCGCGTGAGGGCTTGCTGAAAACACCCCAGAGGGTCGCCAAATCGATGCAGTTTTTGTTACAGGGCTACGATCAGGATCCCGAACAAATGCTTCGCGATGCCATGTTTCACGAGGAGTACCGCCAAATGGTCATTGTAAAGGATATAGAGATTTATTCCATGTGCGAACACCACATGCTCCCGTTTATTGGAAAGGCTCATGTAGGCTACATCCCCAACGGCTACATTACCGGACTAAGTAAAATTGCCCGTGTGGTGGATGCTTTTGCCCGACGTTTGCAAGTTCAGGAACGATTAACCAGCCAAATTAAAGATTGTATCCAAAACACCTTAAATCCACTGGGTGTGGCTGTTGTGATTGAAGCACAGCACCTTTGCATGCAAATGCGTGGTGTTCAAAAACAACATTCAGTAACAACTACTTCTGATTTCACGGGAGCATTCGAACGGGTTGCGACGCGCGAAGAGTTTATCCGTTTAATTAGCTCGAAATAAGACAATCCGATTCCATTTCGACGGAAACACAAGCCGTTTGATTAATTTGAAACCTTCCTTGGTTTAATCAATTGTTACGGCTGACAATTCGGTCTGCAATTAACATTCGGTCAAACAACTTCTTATTATTCAAACAGATTGCTCATTCTACTGCTCAATAAGTCAGAATGTGCATTAACTTTACGAAAAAATCAGATTCATTTTTCTTAAGGCCAATAATTTTATATTATTTTTAGCACCGAATCAACATCAGCACTAGTTTAAATTATTCTACAATTCAGCCATTGTTGTTTTTGATTGGAAACAAATTAACCTTGTCAATATTAAACTATCACCAATGAATATGAAAAGTACATACAAAATTGTATCGCTGGCATTACTTGCTGGATTTTTATCGCCAGTTTTTCAATCCTGCACTGGTCAATCACCTAAAAAAGATTCGGCTCAGGTTGCTGAGGACGCTATTAAAAAAGAAATTGAGGAATATGCATATCCCCTTCCTTCAACATTTGAAGTAACCAATATGCTGAACTCCATTGAAGCCAGCTACATTGTTGGTATTACGAACGATGCTGAAAAAGCTGACAGCTATTTTACCGAAAAAAGCAAAGCGTTGAATCTGGGTATTTATACTGCCGATTTGGCCTATGCAACAACTTACAATCAAAAACCCGAAATTCAAGCCTATTTCAGTGCCAGTGAAAAACTGGTTCGTGAGCTGGACTTCACCTCTGCGTTTGACGAAAGCATGCCCGACCAGATTGAAGAAAACCTTGACAACAAAGAGAAATTGGTTGAGATTGTTACAAGCATGTTCCAAAACGCATATTCCTACCTCAACAAACAAGGCCGCACCGAGCTATCATACCTGGTTTTAACGGGTTCTGTTGTTGAAGGATTATACCTGACCACACACATTTCAGAAAATACATTCCAGAATCCTAAAATTTTGGAAGCTATCATTTTCCAAAAAGATGCGTTGATCGAACTGGAAAAAATGATGGAAACCTATAAAGATTCCGATTTACTGAAAGAAGCCTATTCAAGCATCAAAAGCATCAATGCGATCTATGCTATGGAAGAAGGCTCAACTGCATTGACTGAAAAACAAGTCTTATCATTAACAGAGACCGTAGCGGCAATCAGAGCAGCATTCGTTCAGTAGTTAACGAATAAACCAGTATGATATTGGGTTTTTGTAACCGCTGCTTATCGGCTACAAAAACCCTTTTTTCTTAAAATCGCTCCGCATGTACGAAGGTATAATTGAAACGCTGATTAAACTTTTTGCGATTATAACCGACTATAAAAACCGGTTATCTTCGGAAAATATGGCCTTGGTTGAATCCTATTTGAATGAAAATTTCAACCGGGAATTAGTCGATAAATACCTGGCTATGTATCGCGATTTTGTCACCTATTACCACATCGACCATCGCGAAATATTTTACTCAGAAAAGGGTGAAGGCGAGCGATTTATCAACAAAAAATACCTGAACCACATCTGTAGCGACATTGGGTTCAACTACGACATGAATATCCGCTTCATGATCGTAAATCAACTTTTCAACTTCATCAACAAATCCAAAGGGCTGAATATCGAAGACCTGAAAATGGTTCATGTAGTCGCCCTGGGCTTAAAGATCGATCCTAAGGAATACGATAACTTCTACCGGTTTGCCCTTTTCTCAATCCAAAAAGTAAAGCGTAAAAGCTGGCTTTTTGTCATTAACGGAAATCCGGATTACGACGACAAAGAAGTTAAACACCTGTATCGCGAAAATCAACGAGTTGAAATTGAATTCATCCGAATTCCCAGTATCAACACCATCTTCTTCAAATACAGCGGCTTCCGAAACCTTTACCTAAACGGACACCGAATTGCCCAACATCGGATGTATATTTTCCCGCCCGGGGGCATTCTTCGAACATCGCGCATCATCCCGATCTATTACAGCAGTGTGATGAGCCGTTTTATTCAGGACAAAGGGAAGTCGCTCATTGTTATTAATGCCGAAAATATTGAATATCGTTTTAGCAAACGAGTTTACGGTCTGCATGAGCTTAGCTTCCAGGAACGCTCTGGCGACTTAGTGGGAATTCTGGGGGGAAGTGGCGTTGGAAAAACGACCTTGTTGAATGTTCTAAACGGCAAATTGAAACCTAGTGGCGGTAAAATCAGCATAAACGGATACGACATTCACGATCCGGAAAATGCTGATATACTGAGTGGTGTAATTGGTTACGTTCCTCAGGATGATTTACTATTGGAAGAGTTAACGGTGTATCAAAACCTACGTTTCAACGCGCGCTTCTGCTTTGGAAACATGGCAAACGAAGAGATTGAAAACATCATTGAACAAACGCTGGTAGATTTTGATCTGGTGGAAGCACGAGACCTGGTTGTAGGCAATCCGCTGAAGAAAATCCTCAGTGGTGGTCAGCGAAAGCGTCTCAACATTGCGTTGGAACTGATGCGTGAACCTTCAATCCTCTTTGTTGACGAGCCAACCTCCGGCTTAAGCTCTGCTGACTCGGAGAAGGTTATGTACCTGTTGAAAAGGCAATGCCTAAAGGGCAAATTGGTATTTGCCAACATCCATCAACCGTCAAGCGACATTTATAAGTTGTTCGACCGTATAATTGTCATGGACAAAGGGGGCCGGGTGGTTTTCTTCGGCAACCCGATGGAGTCTATTACTTACTTTAAAAATCAGGCCAACTATATCAATCCCGACGAAAGCGAGTGCCTCAGTTGCGGAAATGTGAAAACGGAACAACCTCTTCGAATTATTGAAGCGCGTATGGTCGATCCGTTTGGCAAGAGTATTCGCCGACGGAAAGTGTCTCCTGAAGAGTGGTATCAAAATTACCGCGAAAAAGTAGAACCTCGGGTGGTTAATTTTATGCGATCGAATCCGATTAAGAAGGAAAAATTTCCGGAGGTAAAATTCAAAACCCCAAAATGGTGGAAGCAGTTCAAACTTTTTCTTCAGCGCGATTTTGCCTCAAAACGATCAAATAAACAATATCTGGCTATCGCGTTGCTCGAAGCGCCCATTTTAGCGCTTATCCTCGGGTTCTTCTCCAAATTTTACTTCCACGGAAAATACGTTTTTAACGAAAACGACAACATTCCTTCCTACTTGTTTATGAGTGTTGTTGTCGCGTTGTTTATCGGGCTAAGCATTAGTGCCGAAGAAATTTTCAAGGACAGAAGAATACGAAAACGCGAAGAATTCCTCAATTTAAGTAAAGGCGCCTATTTTGCATCGAAAATAGTTTTACTCTTTATCCTTTCCGGAATACAGGTTTTAACATTCGTGCTGATCGGCAACTACATGCTCGAAATCAAAGACTTAACATTTGAAAGCTGGGCAATTCTGTTTTCTACAGCTTGTTTTGCCAATATGCTGGGATTGAATTTGTCTGCTGGGTTAGATTCTGCTGTCGCCATTTATGTGATGATTCCGCTCATGCTCGTTCCTCAGCTTCTACTTAGTGGGGTAATTGTTGATTTCAATAAGATGCACCATTCCATCAGTAGTTTCGATCACACCCCGCTAATCGGCGATGCCATGGTTAGTCGCTGGTCATACGAAGCGCTGGCTGTCAATCAGTACACCAATAACTCATACCGAAAAAACTTTTTCCAGGAAGAACAGGAAAAGAATGAATGGGGATTCAAATCCTACTATTTCATACCCGAGCTTGAAGTATTGGTAGACGCTCACGAGAAAATGACCGCGACCAACGAACCGGAAGAGGCTGCGCTTCTGGAACCGCTGATTTACAATTCAATTGCAGAAATTGGTCAGGAAGTTAGCCCGAATGATTCTATTTTAGAAATCAGTAGAACCCTGCAAAATGGGAAAGGAGAAGCGATTCCGTATTCAACCTTAAACAACTATCTGGAAGAAGCAAAAACAACCTACCGGAGTTACTACTCGAAAGCGAATGAAAAACTGAACGAAAAATATGCGTCGTTACTCGAACAAAAGGGTAACAATCAGGAAAATTTGCAAGAGTTTAAAAACACGCACACAAATAAAAAACTCGAACTTTTAGTCCGCGATAAATATTCGCAGAACAAGCTCTACATCTCCAGAGACAGAATTCTTCAGGGAGATGAGCCAATATACCGGCTACCGATCGACACCAACGGAAGAGCCCATTTCTACTCCTCTTATAAATTTGTTGGGTCAACAAAAATACCGACGGTGATTTTTAACCTTTTAGTTATTTGGTTTTTCATTGGACTGCTCGCTATAGCCCTTTATTTCGATGTTTTACGGGATGTGCTGAGCTACATCGACAGGTGGAGATTAACTCGTCAGGCAGAGCTGCACGATCGAATTTTTTACAACCCAATGGCTTTTATAAAATCGGATCGCAAACACCGGGACAATAGTTCACAGCACAAAACCAGCTAGATTTCGCGCCACCAATAGCTATGTGGAGTCCGAACTTTGGGTTGAAATGATTCTCCGATTCGGGGAGTCGCAATCCATAATGAATCGTTCACAGCCGCTTTCAGCAAACGTTCAACCGGCTCTTTCCAAGGGTGAATGCTCAGCTTATATTTGGCCCAATGAATGGGCAATAGAGCTTTCGCCTTCAAATCGACCGCCACTTGATAGGTTTCTTCGGGAGCCAGATGAATTAACGGCCAGTATTGACTATACTGACCACATTCGAGCATGACCAAATCGAACGGTCCGAACTTTTCCCCAATAGATTTAAAGCCCGGATAGTAGCCTGAGTCCGCGCCGAAAAACAGTTTTTCACTTCCTCCATCAATCACCCATGAAGCCCACAAGGTAGAAAAACGGTTGGTCAGTCCTCTGCCTGAAAAATGCCGAGAGGGAGTTGCAGTCAAATGAACTGAATGATCAAAATCGTAGGATTCCCACCAATCCAGTTCGGTAATCCGTTCTGGCTGAATCCCCCAGTACTCCAGGTGAGCGCCAACTCCCAAGGCGGTCACAAATGGAACCTCTCGATCTTTCAAGGCATTAATGACCGAATAATCCAGATGATCGTAGTGATCGTGCGAAATGATTACCAGATCAATTTGCGGCAAATCATTCAAGCTGTAGTTTTGACTGTACTCAAACGCTTTGGTTCCCAGAAACGAAAAAGGCGAAACACTTTCTCCAAAAACCGGATCGACAAGAATTCGTTTGTTGTTTATTTCGATGAGCAAAGTTGAATGGCCCAACCAGGTAACCCGAGCGTTATCTACTTTTTGCTCAAAGTTTTCCGGATGAACCGCTACCACCGGAATGAGGCCCGACGGAACCCGATCGCCCTTTGCAAATAGGAACTCACGCAAAATTTTAAAAAAAGGCATATCATCGGTTTGCATCACCGTCTCAACCGGATTCTGGAATTTACCGTCCTTAAAATTCGGAGACTGCTGTGCTCTGGCAAGCCTCTCCCCTTTCAACTTACCTCCAAAATTGGGATTCAAACTAATCGCCAAAAACACACCAACGGCCAGAATCATCACAGCCAAAACAATCCAAAGTAAAACTTTCCAAATCATAAGCAGTCTTAATTTTACACAAAAAAAATGTTAGGCTCAACGACAGAATGCCTAACATCTTTCCATTCTTAATTTCGTAAATAAACTAGTTTACCGGAATTAATTTCAATATTTTCCCGGGATTTTCAATCGCGACATAAATATAGCCATCTGGGCTAACTTCAACGTTTCGTACCCGTCCAATTCCCTCCAGCAGCTTTTCGTGGTGAGTGACGGCATATCCATCCAGCACCACCCGCTCCAGGTACTGAAAGCGCAGCGAACCAATCAAAATATTGTTTTTCCAATTCGGATAGCGATCCCCCTTTACAAAAGTCATTCCACAGGGAGCGATTGACGGAACCCAATAAGTTAACGGCTGTTCCATTCCTTCTTTCTCGGTTATATTGGTGAAAGTTGTTCCGTTGTAGTTTATTCCATACGAAATAACCGGCCAACCGTAGTTCGCACCCGGACGAATTAGGTTCAGCTCATCGCCACCCATTGGTCCGTGTTCTGACTCAAAAATCTCCCCTGTTTCGGGATTCATGCAAGTGCCCTGCGGATTTCGATGACCGTAGGAATAAATGGAAGCAACAGCCCCCGGAGTATTCGTGAACGGATTATCGGGTGGGATGGAACCATCGTCGAAAATTCGGTGTATTTTACCGGCGTGATTGCTAAGACTTTGTGGATTCTGATCTCTGTTTCCGCGGTCACCAATTCCAAAGAAAAGATAACCTTCGCGATCGAACTCCAACTTTGCTCCCCAATGTTGTCCCCGGTCAGAATCAGGTGTTCCGTTAAATATTTCCTGCTGATCAACCAGTTGATTGCCGTTTAGTCGGGCACGCATAATGTTTGTACAGCCCTCCTTTTTGCTGTTCGCTCCGTAGCCTGAATAGGAAAAGTACAACCAACCATTCTCTTCATAGTTTGGGTGAAGTTTCAGATCGAGCAAGCCGCCCTGCCCTTTCACCATAATATCGGGCAACCCGCTTATTTCCTGCAATTCGTTGTTGGTAAACCGCAGCAACTGACCCGACCGCTCAGAAATGAGCAGGTCTCCAGTGGGTAAAAAAGCCATTCCCCACGGCACATTTAGTCCGCTAACGACTGTATCAACCACAAAATCCTGAACCTCGGTTTCAACTTTGTTGTTCCCCGACAGCGCCGGTTGCAAATCATCTTTGTTTTCCGGGAGCCCTTCTTTCACATAAACGGCAAGATTCCTGATTTCATCAGCCGTGAACGTAACTTCAAACGAAGGCATTCCCATTTCCTCTTGCCCATAAGTAATGCTATTGATCACACTTTGCAGGTTGTCGCCATACATCCAATCCTTCTTTTCAAACTTCTCGAGATTGAATCCATGACATCCTGCGCAATAGGCCCGGTAATTCTTAACCGCGACTGTATGTTCCTTTTCATTTAGTTGCCCGGTTCCGTTACTACAACCTCCAAGGAAAATCGCAACGAAAAGAATCAGGCTAAATCCAATTGTCCGATAATTCATAATAAGCAAGTTTTTAAGAGTTTAACACCCAACAACGAAAAAAGTTAAGCGACAGCCACAGAAAGATTACTAGTTTAAAAACTTCAGGCACACCGGACTCGGTATGTCGTAGCTTTTACCGGTGTAAGTCAGAAGGCCCGTTTCTGCATCGCGCGAAAATACAGCCACATTATTACTGTGTTGGTATGCCACGAGCACATAATTGCCGTCTGGCGAAATACAAAAGTTACGAGGCCATTCGCCCTGTTCCGGTTCATTCTGAATCAGTTCGATTGTGCCATTTTCCAGGTCGCGTTTAAAAACGGCTATCGAGTTTAACCCTCGGTTTGAACAATATAAAAACCGACCGTCCGCGCTAAGGTGGATATCTGCGCCCGACTTCGAGCCGGTATAATCAGCCGGAAGGCTCGATTCCGTCTGGACCAACTCCCAGCCGTCGTTCACTTTTTTCACAACACTAACTGTCGAAGCCATTTCGTTCATGACATAAATGAACGAATCGTCCGCTGATCGGGCAAAATGTCGAGGCCCTGCCCCCGGAGCCATTTCAACAAACGGCTGTTGTGCCGGAATGTATTTCCCCGAATCGGCATTGAACTGATAAAAGAACAGCTTATCAAGTCCCAAATCGGCTGTCATTATTGTTTTTCCATCGTCACTAAATTGCGCCGAGTGGGCGTGAGGTCCTTTCTGACGCTGTGAATCCGGCCCGAAACCAACATGTTGAATCAATTGTGGATTTTCCACCAGCGATCCGTCCGGCTTCACTTGGTAGATGCTAATACTTCCGCTGGTGTAATTCGATGCCACCATCGTTTCCCCGTCAGGAGCAACAGCTATATGGCAAGGATGATTTCCCAATGTTGCCACCTGGTTCAATTTAGTCAAACGGCCGTCCGGCTCAATCCCATAGGCAGTCACCGATCCACTGTCCAGATGGTTATAATCATTGACCTCACTTACAGCGTACAAAAACCTGTTGTTGCGTGAAATACCAATAAACGATGGATTCTCACGATTTTCAGTAACCTGATCAAAAACCAATTCCCCATTTTCGGGATTGAATTTATAGGCGTAAATACCGTCGCTGTCGTCAACAGAATAGGTTCCAACGTACAACCGGATTGAAGGATCAACAGGTTGACAGGCTTGCAATAGAACAAACAAGCAGATTACACTTAAGAGATTAAATTTCATATGATTCGTTTTAAATTTGATTGTTGATATCCCGATAATCAGTCTTCAACAATCGGTGTTTGGCTTTTTCATTCAGTTTTTAAATGAAATCGTCGGAATTAGTTGAACAGACTTTTACGTATCTTGTTTAAGTATGTAAACTTAAAAAGAAACACAATGAAGCCCAAGTATCTTTTAATCATCCTTTTCGTTTTCGGACAAATTTTTAGCGGTTACGCCCAAAAAATTGTAGAAGTGTGGAGAACAGGGCCGACATTGAAAACACCCGAATCGGTATTGTTCGATGCCAACAGTCAACGAATTTATGTTGCCAACATCAATGGCGCTCCAACAGATAAAGATGGAAATGGATTTATTTCGATACTAAATACCGATGGAAGCATCCAAACCGAAAAATGGGTTGAAGGAATGAATGCGCCCAAAGGAATGGCCATCTATAATGGAAAACTTTACGTATCTGACATCGACAACCTAATTGAGATCGACATTGCCAAAGCTGAAATTACAAATCGCTATCCATCGGCAGAGGCCATTTTTTTAAATGATGTGGCTGCCTGCAAGAACGGAATGATATTCGTGTCGGACAATCGAGCCGGAAGAATCCACCTGTTAACGAACGGTACCTTATCGGTTTGGCTGGAAGGAGACGATTATTTGGGCACGAATGGACTATACACCGAAAATGGGAAACTGTATGCCGGATCTGAGGTAATTAAAGAAATTGATATCAAAACAAAAGGTGAAAAAATTATTCAAACAGGTTGTCAGGGGATCGACGGACTTGACAAAGATGAGCATGGCAATTTTGTATTCTCGAACTGGGTAGGCCGGATTTTCTATCTAAAAGAGGGCAACCTGACTAAGATGTGGGACTCAACGGCTGAGAAACTAAATACTGCGGATCTGGATTATGCCAAAGGTTTAAATTTACTTTTGGTTCCCACGTTTTACAACAACCAGGTGGTAGATTACCGAATTGAACAGTAAAAAACGACTAAACAAATCAGATATGAAAAAAGGAAAAATCGCTGAAAAAAGCCCGTCTATGATGGAAATGGAACCGGGTACTTACTGGTGGTGCGCTTGCGGACAAAGTAAAAATCAGCCCTTTTGCGACGGTTCGCATAAAGGAAGTGAATTCACCCCCAAAGAGGTTTTAATTGAAAAGAAACAAACCGTTTTTTGGTGCCGCTGCAAACAAACGAATAATCCGCCTTTTTGCGATGGGTCGCATAAAAACCTGTAAATAAAATTTCCACGACGAAGTAAATAATTTTTCTTCGTCTTTTTTTTTGACATTATTTACCATTCACTCAGGCTTTTTAAGAAAGTTGGCCAGCATTAATTGCTAAATTGCGCCCCAATTCAGAATCAGTTCATGAAAAAATTCGCACCGATATTATTCGCCATTTTCCTCTTTCCAACATTCACTTGGGCGCAAACCAAGCTTGAGTCGCCTTCATTTTATAGTCCTGAATTTAACTGGAAAATCCAGATACCTCCGGGTTTTGAAGAAATTGAGCCGGCAATTTGGGATCTGAAAAAAAACGCTACGGACAGTATCGCGCCAGCAAAACAGCCACAGACCATCTTAGTTTTTAAAAGCAACGACTACCATTATTTTGAGTCAAACTGGCAATTGTACAACAAAGACGAACAAGGTGAATTTAAGGTGCATTGCCAGTCGGTTGCGAACCAACTATATCAAACTTTCGAAGAACAAATACCGGATGCGAAGATCGACACGGCCTCCAGCGTTCAAACGGTTGGAAGTCTGGAATTTCAGAAATTTGTTTTCAAAATGACTCTCCCCAACGGAATTGCTTTATACTCCTACATGTTCAGCCATTTGTTCGACAACAAAGAATTTTCGGCCAACTTGTTCTATGTGAATGAGGAGCAAGGCGCGCTGTTAATGGAAGCCTGGCTGTACTCTAAATTTGAATAAAAAAAGCTGCCGTTACGGGCAGCTTTCGAAGCTTATTGTTTTTGCAAAGTAATAACCTCTCGCGTATCGCCTGACGATATCGATATTTTTAATTCGCTGCCAGTCTCACTAGCCACTCCGCTCCATTCATCTCCATTCGGTTGAATCCATTTTACGGTATAAATACCGGGAAGATCAGAAGGAATTAGATTAGCAATCGTTTGCATTTTCTCGTATCCCAAGCTTTTACCGTTCAAAATAATCAATGCATTGGATCCGTCAGCCTTGGTTGCATATTCAATTAAAAACTTTTCGTTGTAATAAACAATTTTAGTTTGATTGCCGTCTGCCTCCCCCTCATCAACAACAGGCGCCTCAACCGGCATGGCTTTTTCAGCAACTATCGGTGCAGAAATAGCCGCGCTTTGCTGATTAGACATTTGTTTCTTGACAGGCAAATCTTTTAAATCTTTAAAGGCATCTTCTATGGCCTCGGCATAACCTTGTCGGAACTCTTTCGACATCCCAACACCTTCGTTCTCCCAGACCACCCAATTCATGCAATCCCGAAGTTCAATTGATACCTTCACTTTCAAGATGGAACTCTCTTTGGTAATCACAGCCGTAAGTCCATCGCAATAATCAGAGGGGCGCTCGGAGCTTTCAAATGCGCAAACTATTGATTTCTGAGCTAAAATTTTCTGCATACTGGAACTAACGCCGTAAGGATCAATTCCACTTCCAATTCCCGGCACATTTGTCGGAATAAGGATAAATTTATAGCTCTCCTGTGCTTGAGAAATCAAGCCGGCAAGAACAAACAAGACGAGAAAAAAATTTCGTTTCATGGGTATTAATTTTCAATCATGTATTTTATATCTGTAGGGAGAATTTCCATTTTCCCTTCTAATTTCCGCCGAAATAAAACAGACCTGACAATTCATAAAGGCAGTTGGCCTCCCTCTAAATCGCGCTCGCTCTAATTTTGCTAATTACTCCAATCGTCGCTAAATGAGTGTTAAGCGCAAAAGTCGATTTCATCATGCCAAGCTAACAATTTTTTTGCAGGAAAACGAGATTTGCTCAGGATATGCGTCTGCCCCAGCCCACGTGTCCCCGCTACACCCTACGCTTTCAATGCTTACTCTTGGTATCGCAATTATTAAGGAGATCAGCGATAAAACAATTCCGTTGCAATCGATGATCTTCCGGGTCGGCCAACTAAATTAGCATGAATTTTTGACCTGTAAATTGAATAGAATCTTTTGTGAATTCGAACAAAACAGGCTACATTCAGTAAAAAATAGTATTCGGGTTTACGATGATCTAAGTGAACGAATAAACCGATTCAATGTTAAGATAATAGGTGAGCCGGTGACCAGTTTCTTTTTACACCAATGTAATCGGGATCGTTTTAAGCCAGGCGCGATTAACAGAAATTTTACGACACAACAAACCGATATGAAAAAAACAGGAGTATTAGTGGTTAATTTGGGCACTCCAAATTCGTACGCGAAAGCAGATGTTGCAACTTATTTACGCGAATTTTTAATGGATGGCCGTGTCATCGACATTCCACATTGGAAGCGCTGGATGCTGGTCAATTTGATTATTGTGCCGTTCAGGGCTCCGAAAGTTGCCCACGAATACGAGAAGTTGTGGCTCAGCAACGGTTCGCCGTTAATGGTATACGGCAAGGAGCTGGTTGAAAAGTTAAATCAGAAATTCGACGATACTGTTGTGGTTGAGTTAGCAATGCGTTATCAAAACCCGTCCATTCAATCAGGGCTGGAAAGGTTACGTCAGTCACAGGTCGATCAGATTATCGTATTCCCGTTGTTTCCTCAATATGCATCGGCCACAACCGGTTCAGTTGCCGAAAAAGTGATGGAAATTGTGTCGAAATGGAATGTTATCCCATCCATCCAACTCATAAACAGTTACCACGACAACATGCTTTACATCGGCAATTTCGCCGACAAAGTGAGAAAAGACATCAAAAGACACGAACCTGATCATGTGCTGTTTAGCTATCACGGCATCCCGGAACGTCATCTCGACAACATGAATGAAGAGGGGTTGGAACTTTGTTCCCGTTGCATGGGAAACACCTGTGAAAAAGGCAGTGAAAAACGCTATTGCTACCGCTCGGCTTGCTTTGAAACATCGAAGTTGATTACTGAAAAACTTAAATTACCGCAGGACAAATACACAACAGCCTTTCAAAGTCGTTTGGGGAAAGATCCCTGGATAAAACCATATACTGACGCAACAATTAAGCAACTCGCTCAGCACGGAACAAAAAAACTGTTGGTTGTTTCGCCGTCGTTTGTTGCCGATTGTCTCGAAACGACACTGGAAATTGGAGAACAGTATCGCGATCTGTTTTTTGAAAACGGAGGGAACGACTTTAATTTCACCGAAAGTTTGAATGCAGACGATGCATGGGTACAAACCATTTTTAATCTCCTTCAGCGCGAGATAAAAAAAAATGACTTGACGATTTCCCATAATATTTCGGCATCGCTCATCGATTTTGATCCGATCACAAGTCCCAACTAACCACTTATTTCGTCAGTGAATAATTTGTTTTTTTGCCATTTGAAACGACAATAATCCCTTGGTAGTGTCATCAGCTGTTGGAAGCGAGCACCGCGACAATAGCTGTTTTTTTGTTGGTGAGAGCAACAATGCGAGATGCGGATTAAAACGAAGTGATCATTTCCCAACCAAATTATCTTCAATTTTTAGCGCATCTACTATTGTTTTGCCTATTTTTGACAGCACTAAACTACATCCAACCAATGCGATATTTCAAAGCACTGCTACTTACATTCTTGCTACTGACAAGTGTCAATGTTTTTGCACAAAAAGCAACGAAATTGTTCAATGGTAAAAATCTCAATGGCTGGTACGCCTTTAATGCCGAGCATGGAAAACCGACTAAAGCCGACCAATTATTTCAGGCTCAAGACGGGATGATCAGGCTTTTTGGCCCAACAGTGGGTTATTTGATGAGTAAAAAATCATACACCGAGTTTGAGATTACCGCCGAATTCCGCTGGAATATTGCTGAAGGTTTTGAGCATAAAAGCACAAAAAAAAATAGCGGATTGATGTATCTGGTACCCGAAACGGCCAAAGATACGATTTGGCCTCAGGGAATTCAGTTTCAAATTAAAGAAGGAGCTACCGGTGATTTCATATTACTGAAAAACGTAACTATAGAGAAAAATGGTGAGCGAAATGATCCTGGAGCAAGTGTTGTTTTACCCAAAGATATAGCAGCCGAAAACAAGCCCGGCGAATGGAACCAAATTACCATTCGGGTTGAAGACGGAAAAATCAGTCAATACTTAAACGGCCGTTTGGTAAACGAAGGACAACAAGCTTCGGTAAAAAAGGGAAGAATTCTCCTCCAATACGAAGGGTTTCCGATTGACTTCAAAAACATTCACATCCTAAAATTATAATTCACCATAACAAACAAGAAGCTATTTAAATGAATGCAAAGCAATTGGTTGGCGAAAAAGCGACTGAGTACGTTCAAAACGGCATGATTGTCGGACTGGGCACCGGCTCTACAGCGTATTATGCTATTCAGAAAATCGGTCAAATGGTCAGCGAGGGATTAAAAATTCAAGCGGTCCCAACATCAAATGCAACTGAGCGTCTGGCTCGCGAACTTAACATTCCGTTGTTGAATGTTGCCGAGGTTCGTGAAATTGATTTAACGATTGATGGAGCTGATGAATTCGACCCAAATAAACAATTGATTAAAGGTGGCGGCGGTGCCTTGCTCCGGGAAAAAATAATTGCGTCGATCACTAAATTTTACATCTGCATTGCCGATAACGGGAAGCGTTCCGACGTTTTGGGCAGCTTCGCATTGCCTGTTGAAGTGACGCCATTTGCCTGGGAAATTACAGCTTTTCAGATTGAAAAATTGGGGTGCAAACCGAAATTGCGCTATAATGGCAACGATCCATTCATTACCGATAATCAGAACTACATTTTAGATTGCAAGTTTGATCGCATTGATCGTCCAACAGAACTAAATTTGAAGCTAAACCAAATTCCGGGAGTAGTTGAAAACGGCCTGTTCACCAATATGGTTGATCTCATCATCTGCAATACCGCCGATAATGAGATTCAGATTATAAAATAACGGTTGTGCTACTATGCAATCGCATGAAAGCCGGGACGTTAAAGCTCCCGGCTTTTTTTCATTCGCATTGCATTTCAAGGGAGCAACAACTTCGACACGAATTCTGTCGCCGATCCGATTTTCATAGTGATTGCCAATATCGCAAATCAACAGCCCCTGCTATAGGCCATCTGAAGTTAGTTCTAAAAAACGTTTAGTAACTACAGAGCCAAGGTAACACAGGATTCAAAAAATCGTCCATAGCTCTATTTCCTTCCTTTTGTTAATTCTGAAGATGGACTCTGAAATTGAGGTCGATATAGCTGCATTAGCGAGCCATTGGGATCCTTGTTTCGACGATGATTTGGTCAGCCATATAGATGGCTTCTATAATTCAATTGAGCTTGGTTTTTGTACAGGATGAAAATCGACCCGATGAATGATTAATTCAGCATCTTTCCCCTCAACCGGAGCATTTCCTCCCATAAGCCAAAAATTAATATGCAAGCGAGCTTTCCCTTCTTTCGGTATCCGATTCCCTTCGTAAGTCCATTGATTGATTATATGGTTCTCGGAGACCAAGTTTTCGAAATGCCCATGGTAACTTTCAAAAACGACCTTGTCCGGATGCCATATAAATTTGTGAGTTGAAAAACTCCCATTAAGCTCAATGCCAAAGCGATCCTGATTATCCGCGGTATATGGATATGGCTGAACAGTATACAATCCGTATGTTTGCCCGGAGTCATGCACCGGAAACTCAATATCAATTTCGGAACTGTCGTTTTCATAAATAAAAAGCCCAACAACAACATTTGGTGCATAATCGTCCACTTTGCTGGCTAAAAAGAATTGATACTCTCCATAGCCTACTTCTGTATTCGAACTGATCTCAGCACAATGCCATACGTTTTTAATTTTTCGAATTTTCAAATGGAGAAAGCCCTTGGAATCAACCCAAACACTCTTTGAACTGTCTGACCAATAGTTTGGACCGGGCCCTTGAAAACACTTTTTCACAGTCCACTCCATCCCTGCAAACTCGATCACGCGTTGCGCGTGACTCTGCCCGAAAGAGCTAAGCAATACCATCAGGATCAACAAAATTAGTTTGTCCATAGTTCGAAATTAGAGCATTCACAATTCGAAAAACCGAATGCACGGTGTAAAAATTGTTCTGATTTCCGTTTAATCCGACCAGAAGTTAAGACATATTTCTCATTCGTCCGGCCAACAAACCAATATTGTTTGTTCATATTGTTCTATACCTGACTTTCTTTCGGAGGCAAATAACGCCTAAAACGTAAAGTTCACTCCCAACCGCCAGTATTTGGGTTTAAAGCTGAAAGTCCAATCAGAATCTTCCAGATCGCCACTAACTTTTTCGTACCGAAGGCCGCCCGCATACACCGACACTCCCCAATGTTCGGCAAAAAAACAAACCAACTCGGGCGCAAGCTCAAGATCCAGATAGTTCAAATCGGCAACAGCACCATAGGAGGCTAGCGTGGAACCAGTCGCCTCAACTAACTCCAGTTCTGTTCCGGACAACTCAGTTGCCGTTGCCTGGAATCCCACTAGCTCCTGCTCTACTTTGGTATAGCCCGTTTTAAGATGGGGAACCACATAAAACCGGCCAGATACCGGAAGGTAGTATTTGCAAAAAACACGCGGCATCCAATAGTTGGCTTCCGTTTCAACAACCGTCATACTTAATTCGTTACCGCTATAGATTGATGAACTGGCCTCTCCGTCGTCCCAATAACGAGCCAAACTCAGACCAACCGAAAAGCGCCTGGTTAACATTCGCTCTACAGACAATGAAAAGTTCAATGATTTCTCTTCTGTTTTAAATTTTGAATCCGCTATCGTCTCGGTCGATTTCGTTTTGAAGTAATTTCCATCAACCGAAACCATAAAGTCTTTAGCAGCCGGTTGAGCCATTGATAGCAAAGCGGCAAAAAGCGGCAACATGAATAAAAAAATCTTTCTCATTAGTGCAGAATTTGTTTTTTATTTGCTTGATGGAACTCACAGTTGCTATAATTTTTTTCATCTGGTGTTTTACTCGGTGCAACCTGCTCGTTTCATTGGTAGTTTAAGTGTTTGGTGAATATAATTACGCGACTAAATCCCACCAAACTCGCTCTGATTAGCAATGCAAAATACAAAACTTTACAAAACATTTCCATCGATCAATAAAATATTGGAACAAATTTGAACCATTCCACCCAATTTTTCGGGACAAAAAACGGAGATGCTCCCATGTTGAAGCATCTCCGTGTTCTAAAATTCATCATACGACTATTACCGACGAAGAAGGTTCGTTTTATTCTTTCAATCCGATCTTTTGCGATCAGAAAATCTTGTACCTCAAGCCCATGTAAATGGTTCGTTCCCCAATGGGTCCCCAAACAAGCGAGCTGTCGAAATAGGGTCCAAACGGATCTTCGCTGGCTACAATCGGATTGTCCTGCGTATAATTTGTCAGGTTCTCAGCTCCGAGGTATAGCTCAAGGCTCTCGCGCCAACTTTTCGACACCTGCACGTTAATCCGGTTAAAAGCGGGCGAATAATCGGCTAAGCGATACTGCTCCGGGTTCGACTCTGTTGTCGGAATACGCTTCCTCCCCTGCCGGTTGATCGTGAAATCAAAACGCCAGTAATTCCGGGTTTGGTAGGCCAAATTCACAAACGCGCGCTGTTTCGACAGCAATGGTTTCTCCATCAACTCACCATGATAAGTTGTTTTCACATCGTATAATCGGTAAGCCACGCGAAAGTCGAGCCGATTGAGCAATTCATAGTCCAGCTGCGCTTGAAAACTATTGGCATACGACTTCCCATCCAAAGGGGCAAAAACCGCTTGCTGCGGACTCAGATCCAGATCCACAACAATTTGATTTCGGAAATCGGTTCGATACAGGTCGAAACTAACTGCCCCCTCCCTGAAATCGAGCTCAAACTTTTGAGTAAAATTAGCTCCATAGTTCCAGGCAACTTCCTGTTCAAAACCATACGGCAAACCGGCTTCCTGCGATTGAAAAATAATTTCACGTGAACTAGCCAGGATACCGCTGTTCTCCATAATCACGTTCGCCGTACGCATTCCCCTACCCGCCGAAAAACGCAAGACCGACTTTTCAGCCGGGGCGTAACGAATATGCAGCCGCGGGGTTACAAAGGAGCCAAAATGATTGTGGTGATCGATCCGCAAACCGGCAACCATCGAGAATTTATCGGAAGGGTCCAGCGTATATTCAAAATAGGCCCCCGGAACAATTTCGTTGTAGCCCAGATCCAGTTGGTTTAAATACTCCCCGTAACGGTCGAACTGAAAGCTGATTCCTGTTTTAAACTTATGAAAAGAAGTGCCAATAATACTTTGGTAGATTGAGTTGATATAAAATGACTGTTGATCAGCATTATACCGAGTCAAACCGAACGTGCTATTCTGCTCGTAAAAACTCCCCGACATTTGCACAGCGACTGATTTCCATGGTTGATCAACATATACCTTTCCCAGCTTGGCCCACGCTTCACCGTGCTGAATATCGAGCTTCATTCCCCAATATTCGTTCGCTGCTGTCTGTTTCGGATCAAATTTCATTTGGCCTCCGACACTACTTTGTGTCGTATATTTCACCCCAAATTGTCCTTCAACTCCATCTCCGCTGTTGTATTTCCATCGGTTTAGTATGACGTAAGTGTCCCCGGTTGGCATGTCCATAAAACCATCGTCATTCTTATCATGCTTTTCCGACCGACCGCTGGCATGCAGTAACAAAGCGGTTGACCACTTATTATTTTCAAACCGGTGTGTCAAATTTAAGTTGGCCTCCAATCGGCTTTCATTATTGGCATACAAATTCAGGTACAGAGGGTCTGCTTCCTCCGGTTTCTGCAACTCCAGATTGATCTGCCCCGCAATACTCTCAAATCCATTCAAAACCGATCCGGTTCCTTTATTCAGCTGTATGCTCTCAATCCAGGTTCCCGGAATAAAGGTTAAACCGTAATTGGAAACCAAGCCGCGCAAACCGGGCATATTCTCTTTGGTAATTTGTACATAGGGTCCCGATAAACCCAACATCTGAATTTGCCGGGTGCCGGTTACAGCGTCGGTGAAAGAGACATCGATACTAGGGCTGGTTTCAAAACTTTCGCTTAAGTTACAGCAAGCCGCTTTTAGCAACTCTTTTTCACTAATGTTTTCAACCTTTCGGGGATCCAACATCGATATTTGGGTTGATTTCTGCCGGCTGACAACTGACACTTCATCAAGTAGAAGGTTGCTTTTCATTTCAACCTTAAGCTGCTGACGACCAGAAACCAAAACAGTATCATTATGAAAGCCGACATAGCTAAAAACGAGCGAATCAGCTCCTTTAATCAGCTGAATGGTAAACATTCCATCCTTATTGCTGCTTGTTCCTTTTTGTGTGCCCAGCCAATACAAGTTTACACCGACCAAGGGAAATGCCTTTCCCGACTCGTCGAGCTCATAAACATGGCCACTAATTTGGACATGACTGGCTTTTTGTCCGTTTAAATTGAGGATGTTACCAACAAGAAGAAACAGACAAAAGCAGCATGTTTTCATCTTTTTCATCATTATTTCTCCTTTAAATTAGTGTACTTCCTGTCCTTCGCGATATTGACAGCAATGATACAAATTATTATAAACTTCGTCGGTCGCCCGCACATTTTCGGTATCGTGTCCAACCTCTGCGATCGCTTTTTCGATGGTCAGCAAAGTGGTTTTGTCCGACTTGTATACGACCTCCAATATTTGCTTTTCTTTATCCCACGAAACAAACTTAACGCCTTTTATGAGCGCGGCATTTTCAATCCGTTCCTGACATAAATTACAAACTCCGGAAACTTTAATCTGCTCTCTTTCAATCTTTTTATTTTGTGCGCTCCCGATTGCAGTAACTGACAGCAGTACCATCATCACCACAAACGACTTCAATAGTGTAGTTTTCATGATTAACTTTTTTAATTTATAACGAATAACAACGATTTGACTTTGCCAAACATGCAAAGCCTGAAGCGACCTTTGCCAGTCGCTTTTCTGTGTTTACAGCTTAGCTGAAGGCATAAAAATGCCCACAAGAGCAAGCTGTTTTATCCGTAATAAACCAAAGCGCACTGCAGAAGCCAGAGCGGATTATCGGAAAGTGGAGGAACAAAGAAATCAAAAGCCGGGAGGCTCCGTTCCTGATTGAGTTCCTGATCGAATGAACTTGCAAACAGCTTCAGATCAAGTGTTGCCGGCACAAATTGAATACTACTTGCCGGTGTCACACCCTGTTGATCGTCGAACTGAAATACATGTACCTCATTTTGGCAACAGGCTGCTTCCTCTTCACCATCGTCGCAACAACATGGTTCAGCCTGTGCATATAACTCGTATGAAGCAATCTCCCCACAGCAATAATTCAAACTTACTGCACTCCCAATGGTGAGCAGTAAATAGATTATTGCAACATGTATGGATAATATCTTCTTCATTAATTTTATAAACGGTTTTGCCGGTACTTTGTTTTATTTGGAAACCGATTGTTACTAGGCATTTATCTCACGGTCGCGCAAACCAATGAGGTATAAAATGGCGTCGAGGCCAATCTCCGAGATCGAATTTTTAGCCGATGCCTGCACCTTGGGTTTAGCGTGAAAGGCAATCCCCAAACCGGCCAACTGAATCATCGGCAAATCGTTCGAACCATCGCCCACGGCAATAACTTGCTCCAGATGCAAATCTTCCTTAAAAGCCAGCAATTTGAGCATTTCTGCTTTCTTTGCGCCGTCAACAACTTCGCCAATATGACGTCCGGTAAGCTTGCCATCAACAATTTCCAGCTCGTTTGCAAATACATAATCGACGCCTAATTTCGATTTCAGATGATTACCGAAATAGTTGAACCCTCCGGACAGGATAGCTGTTTTGTAGCCAAATTTCTTCAGTGTCCGGAACAGCCGTTCTGCTCCTTCGGTTAAAGGCAGTTGCTCTGCAATCTCCTGCATTACCGAAACATCCAGCCCTCTAAGGTAGCTAACCCGTTTCTCAAAGCTTTCCTTGAAATCGAGTTCCCCCCTCATAGCAGCTTCGGTAATTGCACTAACCTCGTCGTACTTTCCGGCTCTGCGAGCAAGCTCGTCGATCACTTCAGCCTGAATTAAGGTAGAATCCATATCGAAACAAACCAACCGACGATTACGGCGAAACATACTATCTACCTGAAACGCGATATCTACGCCGGTTTCTTTACTAATTCCAATAAATGCGCGTTTCAATGCTTCATTATCTTTGGGTGTTCCGCGAACCGAAAATTCGACGACACTTTTTGTCTTTCCTTCTTTGTCGTTCAGCGAAATACGGCCAGACAAACGGGAAATAATATCAATATTCAAGCCCTGATCCGAAATGGCACGAGTAACCAGCGATAACTGATGGGCCGATAATTTACGAGCCAAAAGCGTGACGATAAAACGATCCTTGCCCTGGTGAGAGACCCATTCCTCGTATCGATCCTCAGGAATTGGTGTAAATTTCACTTTCAATCCCAATTCGTGAGCTTTAAACAAAAGGTCTTTCAGAATGGGAGACGAGTCAGCTTTTGCCGAGATCTCGAAAAGAATTCCCAGTCCGAGGTTTTCGTGAATGACTGCCTGACCGATATCCAGGATCGTCACTTCATACTGTGCCAATACCTCTGTTAACGATGCTGTCAGGCCGGATTTGTCTGCTCCGGAAATATTGAGCAGAATAATCTCCCGCCCTTTGGTTGTCTTATCCATAATATCATATTCGCTACATCAGGCAATTCCCGGGTAGCAGGGTTTTATTTGTTGAATGCTGCTAACTACCAGTTAAACTTAATGGTTTGTCTCAATTCGGGGTGAAGGCTTAACGGAACCGGACTTGTACCGGCCACGCTTTCCACCATGCGCTTTTCCTGGTCGGTATAGGTTTTATCCTTCGGGAAAAAGAATTCAATCACCACTTCGGCCACACGACGAGGGTCGCTAGCCATGATCTTGGTAATTTCCAGTCGGGTGCCAACAATGTCAATTCCATTATCCATCGCCTTAATGCCCATAATGGTCATGATACAGTTGCCGAGCGCTGTTGCCAGCAAATCGGTTGGCGAAAACGACTGTCCTTTTCCACGATTATCACAAGGAGCATCGGTTATAATTTTTGCTCCCGATTGCAAATGAACGTTTTCGGTACGCAGGTCGCCCAAGTATTTGGTTTCAATGGTAATCATATTCGTGATTTTTAACGGGCTCGAAAATACAAAAAAATCAAACGGTCAACCGATTAAGTTTTGAATATACCGCCAAAAGATCATACTATCTTAGCAATTGCCGGATGACTCGCACACCAAAAATTCCAGTATATTCGTTCAACCCTTAAAAAGCGTTTATGAAACCAAAGCTGATTCTCCTTTTCCTGTTGGCGGTCTCGTTCAGTTTGCAGGCACAGAAAATTGACAAATCTGAAATTGTAAAGCAAGGTTGGAATTTTGGAGCCCTCCCCGCAGTAACCTATGATTCTGATTTGGGTTTTCAGTACGGCGCCCTGGTAAATTTGTTTGAATATGGCGATGGTAGCCGCTACCCGGAGTATAACCATTCGCTGTATTTCGAAGTTTCGCGCTACACTAAAGGAAGCAGTATCTATCGCTTTCAATACGATTCCGATCGGCTATTCAAGGGTCTGCAAAGCTATGCCGAAATTAGCTACGCGACTGACTTACTGTACAATTTTTACGGCTATAATGGGTACGACGCGGTTTATAATAAAGCATGGACCGATGAGGATGATCCGGACTACCGAAGCCGCGCCTTCTACAATTACGACCGAAAATTGTTTCGGCTGAAATTCGATTTGCAGGGACCACTTAAAGGTGAAGAACTCAGGTGGACAGGTGGACTTAATTTCCAGACATTCAAAATTGCCTCGGTTAACGTATCAAAGATAAACAAAGGCAAAAGCGAAGCTGACAAACTGCCTGATGTTGAAGGATTGTATGATCAATATCTTGCTTGGGGACTAATTCGGGACGATGAGGCCAACGGTGGAAACATTGCCATGCTGAAAGGTGGATTAATTTATGATACGCGCGATTTCAGGGCAATTCCGGAACGGGGTGTTTGGTCGGAGGCTTTGCTCGAGTTTGTGCCGGAACTATTAGGTTCTGAAAGCTCCTTCACCCGTTTATGCCTCACCCATCGCCAGTATTTTCCCATTGTGCCAAACCGAAAATTAACAGCTGCCTACCGCCTCTCGTACCAACAGGTTTTGAGCGGCCACGTACCATTTTACTACCTACCTCAACTAGCTGTAACAGGCTCCAAAGGTTCTGGTTTTGATGGATTGGGAGGTTCCAAAACGCTGCGTGGCATTTTGCGCAATCGGGTAATCGGCGAAGATATCGCCTTTGCAAACCTGGAAATCCGCTGGCGGCTTACCGAATTTCAATTTAAGAATAACAATTTCTTTATTGGCCTGAATGGCTTTGTAGATGGCGGCAAAGTTACCGGCAAAAGGGAACTCAGTTTCTACCCGACTTTCGCACCGATTAATACCAAAGACTATTTGGACAATGGCGCCGAAAGCTGGCATGTGTCGTACGGAACAAGCCTAAAAGTAGGGATGAACGAAAACTTCATTGTGACCTTCGACTATGGCCGTGCGACCGACCATCGCGATGGTTCATCCGGATTTTATATGGGCCTGAATTATTTGTTTTAAACGGATTTAAAGGGGATGAATGCATTGCCGCGACGGCTATCGATAGGGCAAGCCATCGGTTTGAGCTGCCCTTCTACATAAACCGCTCCAACAAATAAGCCAGTGCTACGCCCAGGTAATTCCCGAAGGCATAGCCCAAAATACCAACAGTGAGACCGGAAATAATTACCTCTTTGTTTTTCAAAGCTGAAGCGACAACGGGCACAAATGGCGGCGAATAAGTCAACGCCGTAATGGTGATAATGGTTGTATCGGAATCAACCTTAAACAGCCACGACAGAAACACATGCACGACCATTGAACCAACCACTCCGACCGCTACAAATAAAAAGATATATACGAAATTGATGTTTAACATGGCCTGCAGATTAGCCATGCTCGATACCAGCAACGAAAAAATCAGAATGAGATACATGCCCAGCGAGAACGACTTTTTCAATTTATTAACTGCTGGAATGAGACTGGCCAGCAACCCCAGCGTAGTAATGCCTAGAATGACGGTGACCATTTGTGCCGATTTTGGAACCAATAAACTAACGGCTCCTGAAACACCGAAAATAAACAACGACAATCCCAATGCTTTAGCCATCTGAACCAGAGCCGGCTTCATCAGCATTCCGGTAAAGTCTTCCGTAACAAAATCAGCATCCGAAACAGACTCAGCAGTTGCCGACTTGTGTGCCGATTGAAAAGCCGGTAAAAAGCGATTGAAGGTCGCTTGCGCAATCGTCATTAAAAACAAAAGGAAGAATGAACCCAGCAACAAATCGTAAGTATGAGTGAGAATGAAGAGATTTGGAGAAACGTCGAGCGCCGCGCTAATGGAGGCCAGATTGGGCGTTCCACCCGTGTAAATACCAACCAGCATGCCGGCAATTTTCCAGGCGTCGGGAATGTAATTCTTGAGTATAAAGAAGCCGCAAATAATGACAAACACTAGCGACACCAATCCTAAAAAAAGCGAAAACAAAGCCTCGTAGGCTAAGCGAATCCAACGGCGCAAATCAAGTGAAAAAAGCAACAACGGAATGGCTAACGGAATCGTCAGAGTCATCAATAATTCCTGCATCGAAGCAATCTGATTAGGCAACAGGTCTGACTCCGTAAGCAATCCTTGTTTGATATAGTTGGTCAGTTCTTTCGAATCCATGCATGTTTTACCGGCCAACAAATAGCGCAATTCCGAAGAAGCCTGAGGCAGCAGACCAATATTTCCCAAAGCCAAGCCGAACAAATAAGCCAAAACCACCGCTCCAATTTTTTCCAGGAGGGTCGATTTTTTCGTCAAGTAGATCATGAAAGCCGGAAAGCACAGGTAAAAAACAAAGAGAAACACCATTGCAAACATACGCGCGAAACGTTCAGTTATTATTCATTTCAATCCCAAAGAAGCATTCAACCGCCAGATCAATTTATCCGCTCCTCAACCGGAATTTCGTCCAACTCATAGCGCCTGATTTTAAGATTCAGATAGGCGAACAAAATCGACATCAACGGACTAATCAGGTTAAAAAACGCATACGGCAAATAGTCGAATGTGCCTACTCCGAGCACCCGCGATTGAGTGGCGCCACAGGTATTCCATGGAATGAGTACCGAAGTCATTGTACCCGAATCCTCCAGTGTGCGACTTAGCACTTCAGGTTTCAGTCGCTTGTCCTGGTATGATTTGCGAAACATACGCCCCGGAACAACAATTGAAATGTACTGATCGGACGCTGTGGTATTGAAGAAAATGCAGGTTACTACTGTTGATGCCACCAGCGACCCTGTAGAGTCGGCCCAATTAATGATTGGCTGCGTCAAACGGGTAAGCAAACCGCCGGATTCCATGATTCCGCCAAATACCATTGCCGAAAGAATTAGCCAGATCGTATCGAGCATTCCAGCCATTCCCGAAGTGTGCAAAAGTTCGTTCACATCGGCGTCGGGAGTTACAATGATAATATCGCCAAACATGGCCTGCATAAATCCAATGTACGAAGCCTCAGCATAATTGGGCACATTGCCCGCAATCTCAGAAACCATGTGGGGTTGAAAAAGAACCGCACAAACACCTCCCAGAAGCGTTCCAATCATTAGCGAAGGAATGGGAGGCACCTTTTTGATAATGATAACAAACAGAATCAGCGGGACTAAAAAAAGCCATGGCGAGGTATTGAACGCGCCGTCAATAGCCGATTTTACGTTAGCGACATCAACCACTGCTTCCGAAAAATTATAACTCAACCCAATGACCAGAAATATCAGCAAGGTGATAATAAAACTGGGGGTTGTTGTATAAAGCATATATCGGATATGCGTAAACAAATCGGTACCGGCCATTGCAGGCGCCAGGTTTGTCGTGTCGCTCAAGGGCGAAATTTTATCGCCAAAATAGGCCCCCGAAATAATCGCGCCAGCTACAATCGCTTCGTTAATTCCAATGGCTTTTCCAATCCCCAACAGCGCAACGCCAATCGTCGCTATGGTCGACCACGAACTACCTGTTGCCAGCGAAACAATGGCACTCACCACAACAGCCGTAATCAGAAAAACCCGGGGATTGATGATATCAAGTCCGTAGTAAATAAGGGCGGGAACAATTCCACTGAGCAACCATGTACCGGCCAGCGACCCAATTAACAAAAGAATCAACATCGCAGGCATTGCCGATCCAATCGTGCTTACAACATTTTCCATGGTTCTAGCCCAGGCTTGTCCGTTTCGTCTTACAATAATTCCGGCGATTGTAGCCGCAAGCAGTAAAGCCACCTGGTTCGACCCGGCCAACGTGTCTTCAAAGAAAAACACATTCATGGTCAGCAACCCAACTAAGGTCAGAATCGGCAATAAGGCTTCAATATAGGATGGTTCTTGTTTCATTCAGTAAAAAATTAAATCGATTCAGTGGCAGGCTTTTCAACCATCCAACTCTTTGATTGAAGTCTCATTGCACTTCGAATCATCACGCCCGGTCAATCTGCTTTTATTGTTGGATTTCAAATAACGGAATAATAGTTGAGTTCCGAAAAGGCAAAAATAAAAACTTGTTTTTAGCGTTAAAAAATTATATCTAAGTTGAATGAATTATATTCGCTACTCCTAAAAGAATTTTAAAAAACAGCTTTATTTTTCGGTGGGAAAGCTGATATTTCAAACGTTGTTGGATATGTATCTGAAAAAAATCTTGTTAATTCTCTTACTTCTTCCTTTCGCCTTGCAGTTGGCGGCACAAGACGACATACAATTTATTGTTGACGGCCGGTTAACGTCTGATGATGGTAAGACTGATGGAGCAACCATCACTATTTCAATGAGCGGAAAAGCCGACGAAGTAATCAGTCCACCCCGAACCGGACGCTTTCTATTTAAATTGGACTTCAATCGCGAGTATCGATTAACCTTCAACAGAGAGGGATTCTTTCAGAAAATTATCATCGTATCAACCTACGTCCCAACCGAAATTCTCCAGAAAAACAACCGGTTTCCACCACTTTCGTTTGTTCTCAACCTGTTTAAAGAAACCGACATCATCGACAACTCGTTCACAATTAAACCTGTAGCACGGGTTTTCTATAATTCAAAGATCGACAATTTCGATTCGGAGATCTATTTGTCCGACGATCAGATCAAAGAACAAATTCAGGCCGCTGAAGAAGCTAACAGTACGCTGGCTTCGGAACGGAAAAGCATTAGTCGTGCAGATGAACTGGAACACGCGGCGCTCGAAAAAAGCTACGACAAGGCCATCGCTGATGCTGATGCCCTTTACCAGAAAAACGACTACGACGGAGCAATCAGCAAATTTCGCGAAGCGTTAATGCTATTCAGTGATCGCCCCTATCCACGCGACCGTATTGCCGAGATTCAGGATCTGATATTGGCACTAAAGATGGCTGAAGAGACCGAACAAAACTACCTGGCCGCCATCCAATCGGGCGACGACCAATTTTCGGCGACACAGTACAATGGCGCAATCGCCGCCTACCAAAAAGCGCTGCAATACAAGGCGAAAGATAAGTACGCGACCGAACGTATTGAAGAGTCGAACAAGCTGATGAAAGAACAAATAGGCATGGTGCAATACAACGAACTGATTGCAAAAGCCGATCAGGCATTTAACGCGGAAGTGTTCGACCAGGCAAAAGGGCTTTACCAGCAAGCTATCGGCCTGCGCCCCCGCGACTCACAATACGCCCGCGATCAGATCACCAAAATCGACCTCGAAGTTGAACGTCTGGCCAAACTTAAACAGTTAAACGATCAATATGCTGAAGCGATGAGCAAGGGAAATACCTCGTTTTCCGCGCAAGCTTATCCGGACGCACTCAATTCGTTTAAACTGGCTTTGAGCTTAAAACAGAATGACGAAGCAGCTCTGAACCGGATTGAAGCGACTGAGGCTGCCATGGCCACCTTGGCTACCAATCAAAAATACACCGAACTAATTAGCAAGGCTGACGATCTTTTTGATAAAACTCAGTTTCCTGATGCCAGAGCGCTCTACAGCCAGGCACTTGCCCTCAAAACAACCGAGCAATACCCCAAAGATCGCATTGCCCAAATCGACAGCCGCATGCAGTTCGATCAACAATTTGATCAACTACTGGCTGATGCGAACACTAGCTTCAACCAAAAAGATTACCCGGCTGCTAAAAGTAAATACCAACAAGTATTACAGTTGAAAGCCGACCACGAGCTGTCGCAAAACCGGTTGGTAGAAATTGATGGAATTTTGATCCAATTAGCCATAGAAGAACAGTACAAAGCTGCCATCGAAATGGCCGATCAGGCATTTAATGCTCAGCGACTGAATGTGGCAAAAGACAACTACCAAAAGGCATTGGCATTAAAATCACTTGAAAAATACCCACTCACGCAGATTCAAAAAATCGACGAGGAATTGATGCGTCTGGCCGAGCTTTCAACACAAGAGGAACAATACCAAGCGTTTATGCAGCAAGGGATTTCTGCTTTCGATGCTGAAAAATACTCCGATGCAATCACTGCATTTCAATCGGCTTTAGCCTTAAAAGCCAATGATACCGATGCAACGGCCCGACTGAATGAATGCCGCGAAATACTGGCCAATCTCGAAGCCCGAAGTCAGTATGGTGATTTAATTGCGACTGCTGACCGGGCATTCAATGCCAATGAACTTCCTCGTGCAAAAGAACTTTACCAGAATGCGCTTAAATTGATTCCTGCTGAGACCTATCCGCAAGAACAGATTGAGCAAATCGATGAACGCTTGGCTCTTCTTGCCCAACTTGATCAGCTGATAAAACAAGCGGATGATGCTTTCGCAGACGAACAATACCAGTCTGCCAAGCCGCTTTATCAGCAAGCACTTTCATTAGCTCCCGATCATGAGAAGGCCCTTCGCCGGATCACTGAAATTGACGACATTCTGGCGCTACAGAACGCTGAAAAACAGTACAACGATCTAATTGCAAGCGCCGATGGCAGCTTTACCGCCAAACAATATCAATCAGCCAAAAGCAATTATCAAAAAGCATCGAGCTTAAAGCCTGACGAAAACTACCCGAAAGACCAAATTCTGAAAATTGATCAGGAACTCGCTCAATTGGCTCAGTTGGACGAAGATTATAAAAAAGCTGTGGGTGAAGGCGATCGACTGGGATCTGAGAAAAATTACCCGGATGCTATTCAACAATACCAGCTTGCACTAACATTAAGACCGGCAGCGACTTATCCTTCAGAGCAAATCGAGCGAATGAAACAGTTGCAAGCCGACCTGCTGAAATCGCAACAATTGGATCGTTCATATCTGGCCTATATCAGCAAAGCAGACTCGTTGCTATTGTTGAATGACTACCGCAATTCACGGGCAAACTATACCGATGCAAACCGACTGAAACCGGAAGAACAATATCCGGTACAAAAGATTTCTGAAATTGACGCCCTCCTGGCTGAAATAGATCGAAAAAACGAAGTCATGGCTAAAGTAACACTGGCCTACCAGGCTGCCCTGCGCAGAGGCGATGGCGCACTAAATGAAAAAAACTATGCCGTTGCCACCGATGCTTACAACGAGGCACATCTATTGAAACAGGAAGAAGAATACCCGGTGAAGCAATTGGCCGAAATTGAACGACTGCAAGCCTTCGAAACAGAACAGGCCTATAAAACGGCTATCGCAAAAGCCGATGCCTTGTTCAGAAAAGAAGAGTTGGCTTCGGCAAAACCAGCCTATCAGGAAGCTCTCAATATAAAAACTGACGATCAGTACGCCATGAATCAAATAGCGCTGATCGACCAAAAAATACAACAATTAGCTGAGGTTGAAGCTGACAGACAGAAACTGGAAGCAGAATATGCGGCCAAGATCGCTGAAGCGGATCAGGCATTTAGTGACGGGATCTATGTGAACTCAAAATCGCTTTACCAAGAGGCGCTGACCCTAAAATCGAAGGAGAAATATCCGACAGATCAAATTCTAAAAATTGATGATATTCTCAAGCAACAGGAACAACTGGCTATTCTCGACCAACAGTATCAGGAAGCCTTGGCATCGGCTAAAGCGGCCTTCAATCTGGATCAGCTTCCGGAAGCGATTTCGGCCTATAAAAAAGCAGGTGGATTGAAACCGGACGAACCGGAACCTCCGCAACGGATTAACGAAATTGAGCAACTAATTGCCCAACGGGCAGAAGAAGCCCGACTGGCAGCCGAAGCAGAAGCGCAGCGGATAGCAGCAGAGAATACAGCCAAAGCCACTAAAGCGCGCTACGATGAAACCATTGCGCTTGGCGATGCAGCCTTGGGTCAGAAAAGATACGCAGAAGCCCAAACGGCATACAACAAGGCTCTTTCTATTTTCCCCAATGAGCAATACCCAAAAGATAAGCTAAACGAAATCGAGCTGCTTCTGCAGCAGCTTGCTCAGGCCGAACTCGAACGCAAGCAAAAAACTCTTGAAGACTCGATTGCGCAGGCAAACCTGTTGGCCTTCAACTCAAAAATAAAAGAAGCTGAAGCGTTTATTGACAAGCAACTGCTTGAGCAAGCCCTGGGAAGCTATCGGGATGCGATTGTTATTTTGCCGGAAAAGGAATCTGACGTTCAACCTAAAATAAAGGAACTGGAAGATTTGATGTCGCAAATTGCCAAGCTGGATGCAGACTACCGGGCAACAATTTTGAAGGCAGACAAACAGTTTAATGCTGAAGCGTGGAACGAAGCCAAAGCAGATTACACGCTTGCTCTGAATCTGAAACCACAAGAAGCCTATCCGAAAAAACAGATCGAGGCTATTGACCTTAAACTCATTGAGCTTGAATTGCTGGCGGAACGGGCAAAGGCTGCCGAAAAAACAAACGCGTCTTATACGGAAGCGATTCAAATAGCCGATGAAAATTTCAACAAAAAAGATTATACAGTAGCTCAGTTCTACTACCAAAAAGCATTGAATATTCAGCCACAAAATCCGCATCCGCAGCAACGTTTGGCCGAAATCAGCAGACTAATCGATCAATCATTGGCTGCCGACCAAATTCAAGCCTATAACGATGCGATTACAAAAGCCGACACTGAATTTGAACGGAAAGGCTTCACTTTGGCACGTTTCTATTACAACAAGGCACTTGAAATTAAATCGTGGGAAAAATATCCGCAAGATCGAATCAGCGAAATCAGCAGGCTGACCAATACAATGCTCTCGCAACGCGAAGAACAAGATTATCTGAATTGGATTAACATTGCCGATGAAGCATTTGTGAACAAGGATTTTGCAGTGGCGCGGGCTTACTATCAACGAGCACTCGCGTTGAAAAAAGAAGAACCTTATCCGTCGATCCGACTAGCTGAAATACAGAAAGAGCTGGAGAAACAGTTGGCTCAACAAAGTGAGAAAGAATACCAAAATGCCATTGCCGAGGGAGACAAAGCATTCGGAAATAAAAATTACAGCGTTGCCCGTTTCTATTACAATAAAGCAATTGGGATTAAATCGAACGAAAAGTATCCCAAAGATCAACTTCAATTAATCCGGAACGCCATTGGTGGAAATTAGAGTTTAAAAGAAGTAGCCGACACCCGAAAACGGTGCCAGCAAATTTTACAACGATAAAGGGATCTCTATAAAAAAGGTGGTCCCTTTTTCACTTACGGACGAGAAGTCAACTTTACCCTTCAGGTATTTTTCGCCCAACAATTTCATACTATAAGTCCCAACGCCCCGATCCTGTCCCTTGGTTGAATAGGACCGCTGAAAAAGTTGATTCTGAACATCCGCTTCAATATAGGAATCGTTATGCACTTCAATCCGAACACGTTCCCGGTCACCAAAAGCCTGAATTTTGATTTCTCCTCCACGATCAATCGCTTCGAGCGCATTTTTAGCCATATTAAAAATAACTCGGGTGAGTAACACCCGGTCGCTGACAAAACAGACATTGAAACTATTGTCGACAACGTTGATATTACGATCAAAGGCAGCTTGACTATACTTGATTTTATCACGAATTTCATTCATGAAATCAGCCATTTGAATTTCGCCTGGCTCCACTTTCAATTCCCCTGTTTCAGCTTTCAACATTTGCTGCTGAGCTTTTATTTCTTCAATGATTTGTTCACTCAGCGAATGAGCAGCTTCCAAAAAATCCTCTTCTGTATCATCAATCCCCTGCTTCATTAATCCCAAAATCCCACTCAGGCTACCAGCCATATTAATAACATCGTGGAAAAATATTCGCTCCAGAAGATCCCGTCGTTTCTTATCGGTGATATCGTTGATGGAGACGACCATATAATCTTTTTGATAAAAAAACGGACTGGCTGAGATTTCAAGGTCGAACTGAACTACAGATCCGTCAATAGACCGAAGCAACCGGCACTCTTTAGTTACTGATTTATTGTGCGCTAAATAGTCTTCGAAAACATAATTTGCCCCGCAATAATGACATTTATCAGTTGTACCGCAAACAGAATCCTCTGCTTGATTATTAATACAGTTCATCACCTCGCCAAACCGTAAGCCAAAAATGTCATCCGTTAAATTGATGGAATATTTCTCAAGTAGTTTTTCATTGGCAAAAACGACTTCACGCTGACTGTTTAGAATACAAACAACATCTGACATTGTCGACAAAATCTCTTTCACTAAAGGGATGTTCGAATGCGAAACCTGACTATTCATCACATCACCCAATACATCCCGTCCCGGTCGTTTTCCATTTTCCATAGTTCGATCATTGGTGGTAAAAATAATTAAGAAAATGTAACTATCAAAAAACACTAAAAATCAGGGATACACTTTCTAAGTATCCCCGTTAGTTCGGGTAGCAGTAAAGGGCCTTCTTTGCTCCACTGCAAGTCTCCAGACTTAAAAATCATAACTGTTGGAATTGATTTCACCTGAAGTTGGTTGGCGATTAGTGGATTGAAATCGACGTTCACTTTCAGAATACGAATCTGTTCCTTAAACGTATTCTTAAGTTCACATAAAATTGGTTGAATCTCTTTGCATGGCTGACACCAATCAGCATAAAAATCGACCACAACCGGCCGATCTGATTTTATAATATTTTTAAAACGACTATTTGCTCTCATGTATGGTTTCGTATATCCAGCCCCAAAACAATAACCCCTGCTACGAACATCGAACAGTTAAGCAGCTCTTCAGCAACTGATTTTAAATTGAACACAACACTTTAGACAACAGGGAGCGTGAACGATAGTTGAATGATCGCCTATCGATAATAACAATGAGAAATAGATAAAACCAATGAAGTGATGGGTGGAAAAATAAAAAAGGTCACCAAAAACGGCGACCTTTATTGAGCGGGAGACGGGATTCAAACCCGCGACCCTTAGCTTGGAAGGCTAATGCTCTATCAGCTGAGCTACTCCCGCAAACATTCAAATTCCAATATTCAAGTCTCAAACCCCAAACTAGTATTTGGAATTTTTATCTTTTGGAATTTGGTAATTGTGGGGAGAGCAGGATTCGAACCTACGAAGACGAAAGTCAGCGGAGTTACAGTCCGCCCCAGTTGGCCACTTTGGTATCTCCCCAAAATTTTTTCAATCGATAAAGAACGACAGCCTTTAGGCTGATATGAGCCGAATCACAGATTCGAACTGTGGACCCCGAGATTACAAATCACGTGCTCTGGCCAACTGAGCTAATTCGGCAAGTGGGTAAGCTACCTGTATCGCACCGCTACAACCTCCTACCCTTGCTGCCTTCCGACCCTGGGGGGATTCAGAGGGAGCTGGTCGTACAGGACTTACCCGGCGACAAAAGTAGAAATTTTTGTATTCACT
>NZ_JBFHIT010000009.1:0-101208 GCF_041596335.1 Mangrovibacterium sp.
ACCGTCAGATTTGTAACCGATGTCAACAACAACTTCGCGTTTG
The DNA here is from genome assembly GCF_041596335.1 of Mangrovibacterium sp. Lineage (GTDB taxonomy): Bacteria > Bacteroidota > Bacteroidia > Bacteroidales > Prolixibacteraceae > Mangrovibacterium. The sequence goes on from NZ_JBFHIT010000009.1 coordinate 44, forward strand.
TTCATCGAAATTACAGTTCCTTCTTGCACTTCTTTTTCTTGAACAGTGTTCAAAGTGCTGTCATAAAATTTTTCAAGATCATTCTGACGTTGACCGGCGAACCCTGTGTCTTCCGACTCCAGTGCATCCCAATCAAACTCCTCAGTACTTGCTGCAGCAACTTCGGCTACCGGTGCAAGTTCTTCCTTGGGGTCAAGGTTTTCTGTGTTTTCTACCATTTTAAATCTCAATTAATTAATAAGTTAGACATTATATTTCCTAATGCGCCGCAAAATTAGAATTATTCTGCCTGAATACAAAGCTTTTAAAGTCTTTTTTGCAATATTTTGTAATGTTGTGACAGAATACTCTAAATTCGATGAATAGAAACCATTGGTCAGAATAATTATGGATTTGAGAAATGCCCGACAAACGACTGAATATTAGGAGGAACAGGGTTTCTGTTAGGATAGAAAGGGGTGCGGATGTAAAAGATCTTTGTTAAATCCGCAGCTGTTTTTCAATGATTTTATTGATTGCTTTTATTAATACAATATTTTTGAACCACAGATTTACCAAAATCTGATTTATCTATTAAAAATTCTTGCATGAAAGTATTAGTTACCGGTGCAAACGGGCAGTTAGGGTCAGAGATCAAAGTCAAAGCAAGCGAGTTTCCCAATTTTAATTTTCTGTTTACAGATGTTAATGAATTGGATTTGACAGATTTCGAAGCAGTTAAGTTGTTTTTTGACCGGGAGAAACCATCTTTTGTTATTAATTGTGCAGCTTACACTGCTGTGGATATTGCCGAAACCGACGTCGAATTGGCTAAATTGATCAATACCAAAGTTCCGGCAAGTTTGGGCAAAGCTGCCAAGGCAGTGGGTTGCAAAGTTGTTCACATTTCAACCGATTACGTCTTTGATGGGCTTTCCTGCACACCATACTTAGAAACAGACTTGGTCGATCCGGACTCGGTTTATGGGAAAACGAAGTTGAATGGGGAAATCGCATTGGTCAAAGAAAATTCTGCCTCCATGATAATTCGAACTTCGTGGCTGTATTCGGCCTATGGTACAAATTTCGTGAAAACGATGGTTCGGCTCGGACTGGAGCGTGATGAATTGAAAGTTGTGGCCGATCAGGTTGGAACTCCAACGCATGCCGCTGATCTGGCCAATGCGATTATGACGATTGTACAGCAGACATCCGTGAATCCGGAGGCTTGGAAAGCAGGGATTTATCATTATTCAAACGAAGGCGTTTGCAGTTGGTATGATTTTGCAAAGGCGATTCTCGAATTTTCCGATATAGACTGCAATATCTGTCCAATAACAACCGAGGAGTATCCAACTCCTGCGAAACGTCCCGCGTACAGTGTGTTGAATAAATCGAAAATCAAACGTAATTTTGGTATCAAAATTCCTTATTGGCGAGATAGTTTGAAAGGTTGCATTCAGCAATTGAAAGCTCAATGAGTTTGAGTTAGTGTGGCAATATCAGGAGCATTAAAATCCGATAAAAAGTAAAATACATAACCTAAAAAAAGATATTATGACAACTAAAGATGATGTGTTAAACATGGTGATCGCTAAAGCTCAGGCATGGTTGAGTGAGGTTTACGATGCTGAAACACGGTCGGAAGTTCAACGGATGTTGAGCAAAGAAGATAAAACCGATTTGATCGATTCATTTTACAAAGACCTGGAGTTTGGTACCGGGGGGTTGCGTGGAATCATGGGAGCCGGTACAAACCGGATGAATATTTATACTGTAGGAGCTGCAACTCAGGGGCTGAGCAATTATCTGAATAAGGAATTTGCCGGACAGGAAATAAAAGTGGCCATCGGTTACGACTGCCGCAATAATAGTCGTTTGTATGCCGAAAAGAGTGCTGATATTTTTTCTGCAAACGGCATTAAAGTTTACCTTTTCGAAGATCTGCGTCCTACACCGGAGTTGTCATTCGCTATCCGCGAATTGGGATGTCAAAGTGGAATTATACTAACTGCGTCGCACAACCCGAAAGAATACAATGGCTACAAGGCATATTGGACTGATGGATCTCAAATTGTAGGACCGCACGATAAAAATATCATCACTGAAGTTGGACAAGTAAAGGTCGAAGATATCAAATTTGAAGGCAACAAAGATCTGATTGAGATTTTGGGTGATGATATGGATCAGAAATTTCTGGAGAAAGTAAAAACAGTTTCATTAGCTCCGGAGATTGTAGCGAAACACAAAGACCTGAAAATAGTTTATACTCCGATTCATGGTACAGGTGTGAAATTGATTCCTGCCGCATTCCGTGCTTTTGGCTTCGAAAATATCATCAACGTACCCGAACAAGATGTTGTAAGCGGCGATTTTCCAACGGTTGTTTCTCCAAACCCGGAGGAAGCTGCAGCTTTGGATATGGCCATGAAAAAAGGTCTGGAGGTTGATGCAGATGTGGTGATGGCTTCTGACCCCGATTCGGATCGCTTAGGGGTTGCTGTAAAAAATGACAAAGGCGAATTTGTAATCCTAAATGGTAACCAAACAGCGTTGTTGTTTATTTATTATATCATTACCCGGATGAAGGAGAAAAATGCGCTTGTTGGTAACGAGTTCATTGTAAAAACCATTGTTTCAACCGAAAAGATCGCCGATGTTGCCCGGGCAAACGGGATCGAATATTTCGACGTATTTACCGGATTCAAATACATTGCAGAAATTATTCGCGATCTCGAAGGTCAGAAAAAATACATTGGAGGTGGCGAAGAAAGCTTTGGTTTTATGCCGGCCGATTTTGTTCGTGACAAAGATGCTGTTTCAGCATGTGCATTGATGGGCGAAATTGCAGCTTGGGCCAAAGACCAGGGCAAAACGCTGTACGAACTGGTTCAGGATATTTACCTGCAATACGGTTACTCTAAAGAGAAGATGAAATATATTGTTCGTCCGGGAAAGACAGGCGCTGACGAAATCAAACAGATGATGGTGAATTTCCGCAGTAATCCTCCTAAAAATTTAGGTGGAAGCAAGTTGAAAATTGTAAAAGACTACGCTGATTTGAGTGAGAAGAATGTATTAACCGGCGAAGTGTCGAAAATTGATCAGAAAATTACTGCTGATGTGATGCAGTTTTTCACCGAAGACGGAACAAAAATCTCCGTTCGTCCATCGGGAACTGAGCCTAAAATTAAATTCTATTTTGAGGTAGCCGGAAAACTGAATTCACGCGCCGATTTTGACGCCGTTGAAGACGCAGCAGAAGCGAAAATTGACGCCATTATGGCTGAATTGGAGTTGTAAAAAAAAGGCATCCTTTACTAATAAAAGGCGAGCTTCTTTTGAGGCTCGCCTTATTAGTTCATATAATATTGTTCTTGAGTTAGATAGGGCTAGTTTTTTACAAAAATAGGGTTGGAATAAAACCAGAGATCATCAAAAGCTTTGGATGCGTCGTTGGGGCTATTTAGATCATCTGCCAGAGGATTGCCTGCCTCGTCAGTTTGCATGCTTACGTTCAACCCAAAGTTTGAACCACGAAGACGGAAGTACATGTCGCTGCTGATCTCCGAATATTTGAACGAAATCTTTTTCCATCCATCACCAAGATCTTCCCATTTTTTACTTTCGATTCCGTTGCTGTCAATTGTTCCTCCTGTTGCATCGAAACGTGCAATGACACTCGTAGTCGATGTTACATCATCAACAGAATAGTCGGCGCTACCGGGTGTGATAATACCTTTAACTTTACCGGCAATGATATCAATATGATCAAGTTCCGGATTGGTGTATGAACTGTACGTGTTGTTGTTGGGGGTTGAAGGGTCATGCACGAGAATACTGATTGTCGTAGAGTTACCTGAAATATATGCAGTTTGGCCCATGGTTTGGCCTTCGACTGTGAAATCCAAGGCGTCTATCAAATCACCGCTAACCACAAAAGAGTTACCTGAGCGAAGTCCGTCAATAATCGATTGGGCATCGTTTAAATCGCTAACATAAGTGTATGTTTTTTGGTACTCTCCAGGATAAAAATCACCGTCAATATTATGAAAGTCGGAATTTGCAAATAACCAGAATTTACGGCCTTCGCTCAACAACGCATCCCACAAACCGCCTACCTTGGCTGCGTATACACCGCAACCTCCGTAAGTGCCGCCACCATCAGCACTTGAACTGTATCCACCTCGGTTGGATGACTTTTGGTGACCTGGCATACTTTCGAAACCAAAACAAACACTAGGGCCAGCATTATTCATGTCACGGAAATCAGAGATCGAATATAAGCCTTTTCGTTCTGGATGTGCAGGAACAACGTAGCTGGTATTTTTATAATTGTTTTCCATCCAAGTGATCGCTTCGATGGTTTTTTCATGACCATCTACCGCGCTTTTTGTCCAATTGTTGGCACCTCCCTGCGTATCAGTGTCACTGCCATCAAATTTGTATTCGAACTCCGCCATCGGGTCAGCATTTGGCGCCGATAAAAACTGGTTGGTAATAATTGCCGTACTGGCATGCTCATGTCCGGGGACATTCCATTCCAGTCCCTGAATGATTGATTTTGTAAAGAATGTTCCTCTGGCTTTCAGAACCTCAGGGAATGAATACTCCTTGATTATCTGCCATCTCCACATTGCCTGATGATTACCCTGTGTTTTGTAATCGCCTGAAATAGTCACATCGCTTTCTTCATCCCAGTAAACAGTAGTTCCTAAATCAGTTCCGGATTTTCTGCCATCACGTTCGCGATAACCTCCATGTTCGCTGTTTGCCCACCAGTCAAGATCGTATTCATTGTTTTTGGACATTACGTGTCCAAATGACCAAGACCCATCGGTAAAAGTTGAGTGTTGGTGAAAATCTCCCGCAACATAGTGGGGGTCTATTTCCGTGATCGTTGGTGTATCGTCACCTTTTTCCACTTCCTCACACGCGGTGAAAAACATAGGTGTTACAAGAAATAACACACTAACAAGATTGAATAAACTCATTTTCTTCATAGCTGATTTTTTTGTTTTGTTTTTTATTTTGATGCTGCAAGATTAGTGGAAGCATGTGACCCGAAAATTAAGGCAGTATAAAATGAAAATATTTTATTTGAACATAGTTTCAATAGATTATTAAGAATGGATACGAATATTGATTTTGATTCGAGAAAGTGATTTGGAAATAATAATAAGAATTCAGTTAAATAAGTACAGCATTTCAGATAAATCTACTGGGCATCTTCTTTAGCGGAACAGTTGACGTTTGGCCAATCAAACAGATGATGGTGAATTTCCGCAGTAATACTCCTGAAAATATAGGTGGAAGCAAGTTGAAAATTGTAAAAGTCTACGCTGATTTGAGTAAGAAGAATGTGTTAACCGGCGGCACCTACTCGTGTTTAGCTTACCAAATTACCACACGTTCGTTCGCCGGTAAAAACATATAATCTCCCTGTGTTACATCGAACGCAGCATAAAACTCAGGCGTATTACGCAGCGAACCGAGTACCCGGTAGCGCCCTAGTCCGAAGTCTTAGGTTTTGTTATCAAATTGGCCAATGTGTTCAATTTAACTTCTCATCTGAAGACTATTTTTCTATCTTTGCGCTTTCAATAAAAATCAGATTCATGCAAGAGAAAATTCTTATTCTTGATTTTGGTTCCCAGTACACGCAATTGATCGGACGACGTGTGCGCGAGCTGAATATCTATTGTGAAATTCACCCGTTTAACCATTTTCCGGCAATCGACGAAACAGTGAAAGGTGTAATCCTGAGTGGTAGTCCTTCATCTGTTCGCGACGAAAATGCACCAATCCCTGATCTTTCAGCTATCAAAGGGAAGATGCCTCTGCTAGGCGTTTGCTATGGAGCGCAGTATTTGGCACATTTTTACGGAGGTGAAGTGCTGCCGTCCAACACACGTGAGTATGGACGTGCTAACCTGGGGTATATCGATCAGGAAAACGAATTATTCAAACATTTGTCTTTAAACACACAGGTTTGGATGTCGCATGGCGATACCATCGAGCGTCTGCCTGAAAACTATAAAATTATAGCTTCGACTGGCGATGTGAAAAATGCCGCCTATAAAATTGAAGGTGAAACGACTTATGCGATTCAGTTTCACCCCGAAGTTTATCACACCACAGAAGGGACACAATTGCTGAAAAATTTTGCCGTTGAAATTTGTGGCTGCAAGCAAGATTGGACTCCTTCGTCATTTATTGATACTACAGTTGCCCAACTGAAAGAAAAACTTGGAGACGATAAAGTTGTTTTGGGTCTTTCAGGAGGTGTTGACTCGACCGTTGCCGGTGTATTGCTACATAAAGCGATTGGCAAAAACCTGACTTGTATTTTTGTCGATAATGGCTTGCTGCGGAAAAATGAATTTCAAGGAGTCCTGGATTCGTACAAACACATGGGATTGAATGTAATTGGTGTGAATGCCAAAGAAAAATTCTGGAATGATTTAGCCGGAATCACAGATCCCGAACAAAAACGCAAAATTATTGGCCGCGACTTCATTGAAGTTTTTGACGAAGAAGCTCACAAACTTCAGGATGTGAAATGGTTGGCTCAAGGAACCATCTATCCCGATGTTATTGAATCGGTTTCTGTAAACGGACCTTCAGCAACGATTAAATCGCACCATAACGTAGGCGGATTGCCAGAGAAAATGAAGTTGAAAGTAGTTGAACCACTGAACCTACTTTTTAAAGACGAAGTTCGTCGGGTTGGAAAAGCACTGGGAATTAACGACGAGCTGCTTGGTCGCCATCCTTTCCCCGGACCGGGATTGGGAATCCGGATCTTAAGTGATGTGACTCCTGAGAAAGTGCGCATTCTGCAAGAAGCCGATTCAATTTTTATCAATGGATTGAAAGAATGGGGATTGTACGACAATGTTTGGCAGGCGGGTGTAATGCTTCTGCCGGTTCAATCAGTTGGAGTAATGGGCGACGAGCGCACCTATGAAAATGTGGTCGCGTTGCGTGCAGTCATGTCAACCGACGGAATGACCGCCGACTGGGTTCATTTGCCATATGAATTTTTAGCAAAAATGTCGAACGAGATTATCAATCGCGTACGTGGTATCAATCGCGTAGTTTACGATATTAGCTCTAAACCGCCAGCAACAATTGAGTGGGAATAATTTCGTTAATCCAGAGATATAGAAAAGGGAGCCGAATGGTTCCCTTTTTTGCGTTTCCATTTTCAATTTCTCTTCAAATTAAACTCTTTCCAATATATTTTTACCCAAGCGATCGCATTGAAAACGGAACAAGTTTAGACGGATGGTGTGGTCTCGTGATGAAAATAAAAAGTTGACCAATAAACATTGCACGCAATAAATCTGAATTCCTGTTAACCTTTCTTAAGTGTTATCTGTTTTGTCTAAAGGGGATATTATTCTATCTTTAGCTTTCAATGCAAAACTACTTTTCGAACCATTTCTTGTGCGCATTTGAAAGCACTATGAATGGTTTTTTAATTGAATACAGATCGATAGACCGAACTATCGAGGGAGGAAACAATAATGAATAAGAGTTGGAGAATGAGATTTATTGCAAGCGCGTTGTTTGCAGTAATTGTTTTTGGTGGTGTTTTTACGGTGCAGGCGCAAGATGTTCAGTCTGAGATGATCAAATTCGGCCGATTACTTCGTCTGATTGATACGTATTATGTCGATACTGCCAATGTGAATAAATTGACCGAAGATGCGATTGTAAACGTTCTTTCCAAGTTAGATCCGCACTCCGTTTATATTTCAAAAGAAGAAGTTGAAAAAATGAATGAACCGCTCGTTGGAAGTTTCGAAGGGATCGGTATTTCATTTAATATTTTCAGAGATACATTGTTGGTTGTGACTACGATTCCCGGGGGGCCGTCAGAGAAAGTCGGGTTGATGCCGGGTGACCGAATCATGGTGGTCGATGGAAAACCTGTTGCCGGAATCGGACTAAAAAACAGTGATGTGATGGATATGCTTCGGGGAGACAAAGGTACCAAAGTGGATCTTGGAATTCAACGAAAGCGTAATTCGGAGTTGCTTGACTTTACAATTATCCGGGATAAAATACCAATTTATAGTGTCGATGCTTCATATATGTTGAACGATGAAACCGGATACATTAAAATTAACCGGTTCGCGGCAACAACAACTGAAGAGTTTTTAACGGCCATGAATGAGCTGAAGCAGAATTCCGGATTGAAAAACATGGTTCTTGACTTGCGTGGAAATGGTGGGGGGTACCTGAAAGCAGCAATTGAGTTGGCAGATCAGTTTTTACCCAACGACAAGCTGGTTGTTTATACAGAGGGAAACAATGAACGTCGGAAAGAATACAAATCAACCGGAATCGGAGAGTTCGAAAATGGTCGTCTGGTGGTGCTGATTGATGAAGGTTCGGCATCAGCTAGTGAAATTGTCTCCGGAGCGGTTCAGGATTGGGACCGAGGCATTGTTATCGGACGACGTTCGTTTGGTAAAGGGCTCGTTCAGCAACCGTTCCCACTAACCGATGGCTCAATCGTGCGTTTGACAACAGCCCATTATTATACACCTAGCGGTCGTTGTATTCAGAAACCTTACGATGATGGTTTGAAAGCTTACCAACAGGATTATTTAACCCGTTTCGAAAATGGAGAACTGTTTTCCGCAGATAGTATTCATTTCGATGAGGATCAGGTCTATTCTACTTTAACCAATAAGCGAGTGGTTTATGGTGGAGGTGGTATCATGCCCGACATTTTTGTTCCTCTCGATACGTCAGCTAATTATGTCTTTTACAATTTGCTTGTTCGGCGAAACATTTTAAACACAGCTGTACTGTCTTATTTAGATAATAACCGAACTAAAATCCGGAAAAAATACAACGATTTTTCAGCCTACAATGAAGATTTCGCGATTGCTGATGATTTTGTTGACCAAATGGTTGCCGAGGCTCAAAGTGAGAAAATTGAAATGACAGAAGAGGGAGAAGTATTTGCCCGGCCGCTGCTCAAGAAGCAAGCAAAAGCTTTAATCGCCCGGGATATATTTGGTCCGGGATATTATTATCAGGTTGTAAATAAGGACGAAAAAATCATTCAAAAAGCGATTGAAGTATTCGGGAATGCCGCGGAATACCAAAAGCTTTTGGTAGCAAAGTAAACTAATGTTTGATTCGATGATAAGTTGGCTAATGGCCAATTGGATTGAAGTTACTGGAGCCCTGCTTGGGCTCATTTACATCTTTCTTTCAATAAAGCAGAACATATTGACCTGGCCTGTAGGCTTGCTGACCTCGGCGCTTTACGTTTATGTGTTTTGTATCGCTAAGTTTTATGCCGACATGGCCTTGCAGGTTTATTATGTGCTGGTGAGTCTTTATGGTTGGTATATTTGGCTCAAAGGGAGTGCTAATAACAGCAAACTCATGGTAAGTGAAACACCACGAAACCTATGGCTTTGGTTAACCTTTGCCAGCGTTGTATGCTTCGTTTTTATTGAGTTTATTCTAACAAACTATACCGATTCACCTATTCCAATGGGCGATGCCTTGACAACTGCATTGAGCTTGGTGGCAACCTGGATGCTCGCCCGAAAATATTTGGAACATTGGCTGGTCTGGATTTTTGTCGATTTCTTTTCCGCTGTTTTGTACGCGATTAAAGGGTTGTGGCCAACAACAATTCTGTTTGTTGTTTATACCGTAATGGCTGTTTTAGGATACTTGAAGTGGAAAAATGAATTGAATGAACCGAGACTTCAAACTGTTAAGACTGTGAAATGAAAAAAATTATTGTCTTAACTGGTCCTGAATCGACTGCAAAAAGTACGCTTTCGAAACAGTTGGCCGATCATTTTCAAGGCACTCGTTTTCCTGAGTATGCACGGTCATATCTTGAGGGTAAATCGTCTGCATATTGCTACCATGACGTAGAAACGATTGCAAAAGGACAGATTCAACAATATGAGAACGCGCTTGTTTCTGAAGGGGAATTCGTTTTTCTTGACACCTGGCTGATTGTAACGATGGTCTGGTTTGAATGGGCTTACGGGAAAAAGCCTGCATGGCTTCAGAACGCGCTTATTGACTATCCGATCCATCTGTATCTTCTCTGTAAACCAGATATTCCGTGGGAGCCAGATCCGCTTCGGGAACATGGTGGCGAAGAGCGCCAAAAGTTGTACAATGTCTATCGTCAGGAATTGTTGGAGCTCGGTTTGCCTTTCGTTGAAGTTGAAGGGGAGGGCGAAAGCCGTTTGCAGGCTGCAATTGAGGCGATAATTAATTTTTCCTTCTAACTTTTGGTGACTCGGATATTTGGTATTCAATAGGAAAAAGAAGACTTTTGTCAGGAAGCTTTTGAACATTTAAATAGCTTTCGGAGCAAAGGTAATTCGACAAATTTATTAAACTTTCAAATTGAGATCATGAAAATTGCATCTGATGTGCTTCAGCTTATCGGGAACACTCCACTCGTAAAATTAAACCGTCTTAGCGAAGGGTGTTATGCTCATGTATATGTGAAATTAGAGTCGCAAAACCCCGGAGGATCTGTCAAGGATCGTTTATCACTGGCGATGATCCAGGCAGCTGAAGAAAAAGAAATCATCAATTCAAAAACAGTTATAATTGAACCTACGAGTGGAAATACCGGAATTGGTTTGGCTATGGTTTGTGCTGTACGAGGCTATCAATTGAAAATAGTTATGCCAGAAAGCGTTTCAGTTGAACGTAGAATGATTTTGAAAGCATATGGTGCTGACTTGATATTAACCTCGGCTAAGGGAGGAATGAAAGAAGCGATTGCCAAAACTGAAGAACTGGCCAATTCAATCGAAAACTCCTTTATCCCGATGCAATTCGAAAATCAGGCAAACGCTGAAATGCACCGAAGAACCACCGCACAGGAGATCTGGAATGATACGGATGGAAGAGTCGACCTTTTTGTCGCAGGCGCCGGAACTGGAGGAACAATTACCGGCGTATCGGAAGCATTAAAAGAGCTGAAGCCGTCGGTTTATACTGTTGTGGTTGAACCCGACAATTCTGCCGTGCTTTCGGGAGAATCTCCCGGTTCACATAAAATTCAGGGTATTGGCCCTGGTTTCATTCCGGGAGTTCTGAACACCAAATCGTACAACGAGGTGTTTCGGGTTGACGATGAATCTGCTTTTGAAACAGCCAGAGCTTTGGCTATTCAAGAGGGTATTTTGTGTGGAATATCATCCGGAGCAAATGTTTACGCGGCACTGCAAATTGCGAGAAGAAAAGAAAACAAAGATAAGCACCTGGTTGTCATAGTATGTGATACAGGAGAACGATATTTAAGTACAACCCTTTTTAATGACGAGAAATATGCAATCTGATAATTCTATTTTATCCAAAATAAACCAGACGGTTGAATTGTTGGCAGACCAGAATTCGTATAATACGGTTTGCCGGGAACACCGACTAGGTGAGCCGCTTCCTTCATCCGAAAAACTGGGTACCATCGTCAATATGGTTCGGGAGATTCTTTTTCCCGGTTTCTTCGGAAATACTAGTTTACGGACAAATACTGTTCGCCACTACATGGGCGTGTATTTAGACGAGCTGTTTTCATTGCTGTCCGAACAAATTATGGCCGGTTTGTGCTTTGAATGTGAGGACCGTAAAAAAGTAGATTTTAAAGAACAAGAACGTTATGCGCAGAGCCTGGCAGCCGATTTTATAGCTTTTCTACCTGAAATAAGGCGAATGCTGGTGTCTGATGTCGAAGCTGCATTTGTGGGTGATCCGGCTGCTAAGAGCCGTGGCGAGGTGATCTATTGTTACCCGGCTGTGCGGGCTATATCGAACTACCGCATAGCTCACCGTTTGATGCAATTAGGTGTGCCTCTAATTCCGCGAATTATCGCAGAGATGGCTCATTCTGAAACCGGAATCGATATTCATCCCAAGGCGGAAATCGGCGAATCGTTTACAATCGACCACGGTACTGGAGTCGTAATTGGTTCAACCTGTATTATTGGTAACAATGTGAAACTATACCAAGGTGTTACCTTGGGGGCGAAGAGCTTTCCGCTCGACGAGAAAGGGAACCCAATCAAAGGAGTTCCACGTCACCCAATTGTCGAAGACAATGTAATTATTTACGCTCAGGCCACAATTCTCGGGCGGATTCGAATTGGGCACGATTCGGTGATCGGTGGGAACGTTTGGGTAACCAACAATGTTTCTCCCTATTCAAAAGTACTTCAATTTAAAGCAAGAGAAAGCTCTTTTAACGACGGAGCCGGAATTTAACACGATTCAAATAATGATTGAAAATTATCAGATGGTTGCAACAACCTATGCCGGATTGGAAAATGTTTTGGCAGAGGAGTTGATGAATTTACAAGCCGATGATGTGCAGCCAGCCCGACGTGCTGTTTATTTTACAGGCGATTTAGAAATGCTATATCGGGCGAATTATTCGTTACGTACGGCATTAAAGGTGTTGGTCAATATCCGTGATTTTAAAATTTTGAGGGTAGATGATTTATACCATCAGGCATTAAAAATTAAATGGGAGGAGTTGTTCGATTCCAATAAAACTTTCGCTGTTCAAAGTGTTGTTTTTAGCGATCTTTTTAATAACTCCATGTTCGCGTCGTTAAAATTGAAGGATGCTATTGTGGATCGTTTTCGGAAATCCGGAAACAGTCGCCCATCTGTCGATACACGGAATCCACAGGTTGTTGTTAATTTACACATTGCGAACAATACCTGCACCATTTCATTGGATAGCAGTGGCGAATCGTTGCACAAACGCGGCTATCGCACCGGGCGGCACGAAGCCCCGATTAGTGAAGTTTTGGCAGCAGGTATGTTAAAACTCTGTGGTTGGAAAGCTGATGAGTCGTTAACCGATCCGATGTGTGGTTCCGGAACAATTGTAATTGAAGCTGCTATGATGGCAAAGAACATTTTGCCTGGCGAAATTGGGCGTAGCTATGCTTTCCAGAATTGGAAAAACTATAAACCACAGCTACTAGAACAACTGAAACAAACGACGGATCATCGGGACGTTGATTTTAAAATCTACGGTTCGGATATCGACCGGCGAAATATTGACACAGCTTCGAAGCATGTTGAGAAAGCACAGGTTGATGAGATTGTATATTTGAAAGTAGCTGATTTTAAAACACTGGAAAGACGAGCGGATTCTGATTTATTAATTTTTAATCCACCGTATGGAGAGCGAATTGAAACAGGTGATGAAGCTTTCTACGGAATGATTGGAGAGCGACTAAAGCATCATTATCAGAACGCCGAGGTTTGGTTAATCAGTACAGGTGCCTGTCTTAAATCAATCGGTTTAAGACCAGCTAAAAAGATTCCTTTGTTCAACGGATCAATTGATTGTAGCTTTCGGAAATACGAGATGTACCGAGGTTCAAGAAAAGGAAATGATTAGACTTTAAGTCAATTTTTAAGGTGTCAGAATATCGATTCACTTCAATTAATTTTGGAGTGAATTTTTTTTGTCCCATCAGAATGGATACATTTTCCGGAACGGGCAGGGGGGGATGGCAGGAAAACGAGAAACTTATGGCGCGTTGAACCATTTGTTGGGGTGGAAAAACAACTTGAGCCCGGATAAGTCCGGGCTCAAGTATAACCATTATATGAAAACTAATATTTGCGAAGGTGAGGTATTCAGAATGGAAGGTTGAACGGATAAGGATATTTAAAGGAACTTCACATTCAATACCGAAAGATTTGCTGTGATAAAACTAAGCTGGAAAATTTGAACAAGGAACTAAGGAATGCCAGTTTTACCGCTGAATCTTTATTGCTAACTATTTGTAATTCTATTCAATATCTGTCAATTTTCGAAGTATTGCTGATGCTTTTTCACTGTAGTAACCATTGTTCTCAGCAATTCTCTGGAACTGTTTATAAGCTTTTCGTTTGTTTTCGTTTCGCAGATAGCACAGCGCACCATACCATTCTGCTTGCTCGACAAACAGGTTATTTTGAGCCCTGATTACTTGGTTGTATGATATTATTGCCTCATCGTATTGTTCTAACTCCATGTAAGCCATGCCTCGGTAGAAATTACCGACCGGGTTTGTTGCATCTGTTTTGAGAATATCATCAAATAACTGCACTGCTTCTGAATATTCAGATTGATTGTACTTGTGCAGCGCTAAGCTAACTTTACTATCCAGGCTGCTGTCATTCGATCGGAAAATCCCTGTCGCTTCATAAGGGCGGAAAAATTCGCTGTACACTTCTCCCTCGCTGCCAATGTTATGCTTGTTCCACAAACTACTAATACCGATGAAGAGTACAAGCGAGGCGGCTATTGATACCGTGGCAATTCGTGTTATTGGTATACGGGCGATCAAGGATCGTTCTTTAGGTTTACCTTTAACAGACACTTTTCTTATTTTATCCAATTTGTCACGCAGATCCATCACGTCTCGTTCCAGTAGGGCCGAATCAATCTCCTTGTAGAGTTCCATTTCGGCAACTAAATCCGGGTTGTTTGTAAGCTCCGATTCGAAAGATCTTAACTCGTCTTCAGAAAGCTCCAGATTCAGGAATTGATCAATTTCCTCAATTTTTCGCGATGTAGACGATTCTGTCTGTTGGATAGCACGTAAATTGGCTCTTAAATCCATAATGTCGGTCTCTGCAATAGCCAGGTCAACCTCTTTGAAAAGCCCAATGTCGTTCATTAATCCCTTATTAAAAGCTAGTTCTGCTTCGAGGTCAGCCAGGCGTTCCGGATCGAATTCCTGATTGATGTACTGATCAATCTCTTTCGAACTGAACTCATGTGCGGGCAGATTGCTTGCAATATGCTGAAGATTAGCTCGTAAGTCTGCAATCTCTTTTTCCGACATTGCTTCCTGAACTTCTGCAAATATTGCCTCGTCGAAAGGGCTAAGGTCAAATTCCTCGTCTGAAGAATTTTTTTCTTCAAATTGTTCTCTGTAGTACTGATGAATGTTTTCTTTTTCAGCGGTTTTATGCTGGAATAAATGAAGTTTGGGTAAACTTTTTCCGAAGCTAATAATATCGCTGATACTGACCGGTGACTTAAATTCTTTGAAAGATGACAAGTTTTCTGACAAATCAAAGCTGAATTCCTGATTTTCGGCAACAACCAAGTCTTCGGACTCCTGTTGCATCATTGCTTGCAGGTTATTTCTAAGCTCTTGGATGTCGACTTCTGAAACAGCTGCTTCAATTTCTTTATGGAGCTGCAGGTCTTCTTCAATCTCCGGGGTGATTGCTTTTTCTGCATTGAATTCCCTTAACTCGTCGCCGGTCAACTCCTGGCTAAGGTATTTGTCAATGTATTCGGTTATGTTTGATTTGCGTATCATCTTTCCTTATTTTTTCTTATTTAAGCACACAAAGAACAGTTCACAATTATTTATTGAATGCATTCAGTTGAATTTACTAAACAGTATTGAAAATTATGATTTTCACAAGGCCTGTTTATTCAAGCTGATTTCAATAAAATATTCAAAAAATAATCTACAACTAATCGGGGTGATAATTATCGTCAATTGGATTGTTTGCTCTTTTGATCTGACATTTATTTCTTAAACGATCTAATGTGTTTATCTATTAGATGTTTTAATCATCAATAAAAGAGTTTGTTGCGTTGCGTTTTTTGACGATAGTTAAAATCTTTTGACTATTCTAAATCTTCTACGTAGATGTCCATGTCGCGACTGATTCCGCCTTTTACTTCGTTTAATTCTTCTTTTGTTAATAACTCGAATGAATCAAAAATGTTTTTTTGGTTGTTAGCAGATAAAGTTTTCATTACTTTTAAATTTAAATGGTTACTGATTAAAATTCCTTAAATATCCTTGTTCGATGTTTTATTCGAAAAACGGTGAAAAGGTAACCCCCGGAAAAAGAGAAAAAATGAAGAAAAAATATTTAAGTTGTTTTAAGTTGCAGAATATTAGTGTTTTAGTGGGTGTCGTTTTTTTTGTTTTTTTTCAAGGACCTGCATACTCTTTAGTCAAATCTGATGATTCGAGTCA
The DNA here is from genome assembly GCF_041596335.1 of Mangrovibacterium sp. GTDB lineage: Bacteria > Bacteroidota > Bacteroidia > Bacteroidales > Prolixibacteraceae > Mangrovibacterium. The sequence continues at coordinate 16,048 of NZ_JBFHIT010000009.1, forward strand.
AATTCTTGACGATAGTCTTCAAATGATTCTATACAATAAAGAAGGAATAAAGAATGCAAGATTGGGGGATTTTGAAAAGTCAATCACTAATTTTCAGCAGCTCATCAAGCTTCATCAAAAGGAGAACGGTATTGAAAATGTCAAACTATTTGGACCGTTTATAAACCTGGGGATTCAATATAAAAATATAGGTGAATACGAATTGGCAATCGATAATTATTTGGTGGCAGAGAAAATAATAGAAAGTCTTTTTTCTGAAGATTCTCCACGCCTAGGATTCGTTTATTCAAATTTGGGGAATATTTTTAAACTGAAAGGTGACTTTGTAAAGAATTACGATTATCAGTTGAAGGGACTCACGGTGTTTAAAAATGATCCGGTGGATTATCGGAATCAAATCGTGCAAGCAACCTATAGTTTAGCAGAAGCTCTGTATCTTTTAAAACGGTACGACGAAGCAACCAAGATGTGTGAAGAGAATATTCGTTTGGTTGACAGTGATGTAAAGAACTATTATACGAGTCTGCTCGCACGGATTTATTCTGAAAACGGGAATTATCAGTTGGCTAGAGTGTATTATCATGAAACATTTTCGTTTCTGCAAAAAACAGGTGGTCTAAACAGCTATGATTTAGGTCTGGAGTACACGGACTACGTAAAATTCCTTCTTTCAATTAAAAGCTACGGTGAGATTGAGCGGTACAACGACTTGTCGAAAGGAATTATTGCCCAATACTTCACCATGAAAAGTACGCAGTATGCCTCTGTGATGTTAAATTATGCCGACTATTACGCATCTCGTTTTTCCAGCGCACGATATATGTCAGACTTCAACATAAAGAAGCAGGAAGACATGCTTGTCGCTTTAGATTATTATCAGAAGGCATTAATAGCCGGATCAGTGGATTTTAATAATCCTGATGTGAATTCAAACCCAAGCTTGGACCAGGCGGTTTCAGAACTTCAGGTGCTGGAAATTTTAAAGAAGAAAGCGCAATGTTTTTCGGCTCTTGGTGATTTGAAACTAAATATAGGAGAAGACGAAGAGGGGGCTTTGTGTTACAAATCAGGTTTGGAATCGATACTGGCAGCGATCCAGCTCGTTCATCAAATTCGCACCGGTTTTGTGTCAGAGGATAGTCGTTTGTTTCTGTCGGCGAATCAGCAATCTACATTTATTGAGGCTGTTAATTTATGCTACAAACTTTACAAACAATCGAACGATGAAGCCTACGTTGCGATGGGTTTTGAACTGACAGAAAAAAGCAAGTCCGCGAATTTCCTGGCTGCAGTAAAAGATTCGAGAGCGAAGCAATTTGGTGGAATTCCGGATAGTTTGTTAAATCGGGAAGATGTGCTCAAGATTAATATCTCAAATTATAAGCAAATGCTCTATGAAGAAAACCAGCAGGCCGAACCGGATTCGGTTAAGCTGGCCTTATTCAGCAGCAAAATATTCTACTATACCGAAAAGTATTCGCAGTTGGTTCAGCTGCTTGAAGACTCTTTCCCCAAGTATTATGCCTTTAAATATGCCAATGAGGTAGTCGGATTGGATGAAATTCGAAATCGGATAAAGAATCGTGATGCCATTGTTGAGTATTTAATCGATGCACCGGGTGAAGATAAAAAATCCGGGAATCTTTTTCGGTTTGTGATCACGAACAGCGAATTCAGCTTCACACGGTTGCCAATTGAAGCTGCTTTTATGCAGGATATTGAAAATTTGCATCGGTTTTTAACCAGCTCGTCTTATCAATTTACTGATAAGTCAGATTACCAGAGTTATGCTCTTTCTTCGTACCATTTGTATGAAAAATTGTTTCATAATATCAATCAGGATCTTGTCGGTAAAAATCTGATTGTTATTCCCGACGACAAGCTTTCGTACATTCCGTTTGATGCTTTGCTGTACGAAAAACCGGATACATCGGTGATGAATTTCCGAACGTTGCCTTATTTAATTAAAACACATTCAGTAAGTTATACATACTCTACGACCTTGCTTTTTGATTATTTTGAAAAAGAAAAACGAGCACCGAAAGGGTTGTTGGCATTTGCACCGAGTTATATAAATGATAATCGTGATTACGCTGAAGTTGCCGATTTCAGGGCCGGATTACTTCCATTATTGGCTGTTGATAAGGAGGTCGAATACATCAGTAAATACATTAAAGGTGATATTTTTAAGGATTCGCTGGCTCAGGAAAATGTGTTTAAGCGAGTGGCTGAGGATTATGATGTTCTGCACCTGGCGATGCATACAATTTTGAATGATACTTTGCCGATGTACTCTAGGCTGGCCTTTTCGAAGCCGATTGGTGAGGTAGAAGATGATGGCTGGCTGAACACCAATGAGATTTATAATATGCAGCTCAAGGCGCGCATGGCTGTTTTGAGCGCTTGTAATACAGGTAGTGGTAAAATGCAAAAAGGGGAAGGTGTAATGAGTTTGGCCCGTGGATTTTTGTATGCCGGATGCCCGTCGATTATTATGACATTGTGGGAAGTTGAAGATGAATCGGGAGCAGAGATAATGCAGAGTTTTTATCGCTTTTTGGCTAATGGTAAAAATAAAGCAGAGGCACTCCGGATGGCAAAATTGAAACATATTGAAAATGCTGATCCGCTAAAGGCGCATCCTCATTTTTGGTTAGCATATGTGGCAGTTGGAAATACATCTCCATTATTTATGGGCAAGGATATGTATTTTGTTGGTATTGTGGCTCTTATTATCGTTGGCTTAATTGTCGATCAACTTAGAAGAAGACGAAGAAAGAATAAAGCTTCGGCCGAGAAAAAATAACCAGCTAGCTAATCAAACTCTCTGACAAGAGCCTGCATAGCAATAAGATAAAAGAGCCTGGGTGGCTACTTTGAAAATAGAAGTAATAGCTGATTGACGCAGGATTTAGCCTTTTAGGCAGGGCAAAAACTACAGGTTATTTTCGAGAATTTTTTTGTATTCAATATCCTGTTTGATACTTTTTACCAAGTATTCTTTACACTTATATTTGCGTTTTTTCGCGTATTTTTCGCTCTGAAATCCCATTACCTGAGCGATTTGTTTTAAAGGCACTTTATCGAAAAACATTTGCAGAACTTTCTGGCAATCGGTTCCGAGATTTTTAAAATGCTTTTGATAAAGTCTGTATTTCTCATTCATCTCGGCCGTAGTCTCAAATGCATTGTCGTAAATGTCGACATTGAAATCGTGGTTGTCCTGAATCTTTTCGCGCTCTGTCTTACGCTTTTCCAATTGTTTTAACCATAAAAAACGACAGACAGAGTAGAGGTATGTTTCAAAAGAACAGTCCAGCACCAAGTCGTTTGCCTTTAGTTTCCGGTAAATAATAATGATGGCTTCCTGAAAAATGTCATTTGAATCATCATCATCTCCACTATTCTTTTTAATGAAGAAGTTTATTTTATAGAAGAAGTTTTTATAGATGTACTGAAGAATCAAATTGTCATTTCGGAGAATTCCATGCAGGAGTTCTTCATTTGTGTAATTTACCATGTCGTTCTCTTTCTGATTTTTAAAATATCATTCACCTTTTAACTAAAGCCAAAAGAGGATACCACGCACTCAAAATCCTTTCGGAATAGCAGGTTAAATATGCCTATAAATTGTTTAAAAAACAACAAGGAACATTCAGTTTTTTTTGTGCCTTGTGTTTAACTATTATGAAGCTGTTAACAAATGTAATTAGAATAAGCTATTGGTAATCAAAGGTGTTGGTTCGATTGCAGTGCCGGTTTTATTTTGTTAAAACAAGGGGTGAGATGATTATCAAAAAATGATCGGTATAAAAATTCGTTTGCGAAAAGCGATCGAAGGAAGTTTTGTAGCCAAGTGATGAACGAATAGGGCTAAAAACAAAAAGGCAGACCCTCTGGTCTACCTTTTCTCACTAAACTAACTAACCTAACTAAACCTAAACTTATGAAAAAAAACGTACTACAAAGATATGCTCTAAAATAGCAAAGATCTATGAAAAGATGTTAATTGATGTTAAATGTGTGTTTTCGTAACACAAAGCTAATTTATTGGGCGATAAATGTATAGGTAATTGTCCCTTTTTGAGGGGAGGGCGCATCCGTTTTCGTGTTAAAAACAGTTCGAAGAGCTGCTTGTAGCGCATATTCAGGGAGCATCGGATCGCCTATTCCCGAATTTGGCCGCACTGCCGCTTTGACCACCTTGCCTGAAGTTGCCACCCAGATATCGACTGTGATTTTCCCACCGCCTTTAGCTAAATAGACAGGGATTGGTAGTCTGGTATGATGTCTGTCTTCCAGATTGTAGTGAATATTGCTTTCACCCGAATAAATTGTATTGGATATTTTATCCGGATCCATTCCTTCGGTGGTTTGTTCAGGCATTTCAAATTGCTTCATCTCAGGAATCTCTTTCGATAGTTGCTTATTCACATCGGCTACTAACTTTTGTGCATCCGCGATCTCTTGTTGATAATTATCGTCGAAAAAAGGATCTTTTGCCGCTGCGTCATTGACCGCCCGATTGCTTCTGCTTGTTCTGTTTTGTTGTATTTCCTGATCCGAAGATTGATTTTCGGGGTCCGTTTTTTCTTCTTCGGTTGCTTCTTCTTCGGGCAATACGTCCAGAGAACTAAAATCAATGATGATTTGTTCTTCTTTAATTTCACCCTCAATTTTTACATTTGCCAACAAGATGGCACATAGTAGGAGAATATGAAACGAAAGTGTTCCAATTATTCCGTAGATATTTTCTTTGTATAGTTTTTTAATTCGGTGCATGGTCTGCAAAGTTAAAATAAACCAAATCAAATTTGTTAGTGAAAACTGATGGTTTGACAATGAAATTTGTATACTTTAACTATAATTTTGGTTATTAAAAAGGAATTGTAATGCCGAACATTTTAATTTTGCGTTCAATATTTACTAGATGAAGCTGCGCTACTCCATATTATTTTTCACGATTTTCTCCATTGTCGCAATCGATGGTTCGGCGCAGGAAATTCAGAAAGATTCGTTGCAGATTGTTGCAAATGATGGCGACATTCGTCCTGATTCAACGGCACTTAAGTTATCCCGACTCAATTTTACCCGGTTTATCTACGAGCGTATTGTCAACAATAAAGCTGAAACCAATGAACTTCTTTTGCAATATGAAAATTTGAATCGATTGCAGGGAAAACGAGTTCGGTCGATTTCAATTAAGCAACTTGATATTTTTGGCCCTTCTTTTCAGGACACTGGAAAGGTGACGAAGGTTGGGATTGAGAAATTTGCCAACAGGATGCATACAAGTACAAACGAACGGATTATACGTAAAAACATCTTGATTTCAGTGGGAGATACGTTGGATGCTGAAAAAGTACTAGAAAATGAGCGTATTATCCGTTTGTTGCCATTTATTAAAGACGTTCGGTTTATTGCATCTGTTGATGAAATGGATACAACTGTTCTTGATTTGGTTGCGGTAACCAAAGACGTTTTTGCTTTCGGAGCCAGAGCTCGATTTCGGTCGATTGATTCCGGAACGTTGGAAATGTACCATCAAAACATCTGGGGAGCCGGTCATCAGATTTCAGCAGCGGCAGTTTCCAGTGTTTCCGACGAGCCTTATGTGGGGTTTGAAGGAGAATATTCGATAAACAACATAAACGGGCATTTTGTCAACTTATCACTTGGCTATGCGAATACATATCGGCGCGAGGGTTACTTGTTTAATTCGGAAAAACAGTTTTTAAGAACAACGACCAAATGGGGTGGAGGTTTTCAGGTATACCGGCTTTTCAGAGCAGATCGTTTTTATGAGAATGCCGCGTTTCAAATAGAAGAGCCTTTGGATTACCGATCGTTTGATTTATGGGGTGGATATGCTTTTCAGGTAGGAGGAGCGACATCGATGGATAATATGCAGTTGGTTTTTGCAGGCCGATACCGAAATCTGAGATTTTATGAACGGCCGGATCCCGGGACTGACGGCAATCAGTATTTTTCGAACTCAAATTTTTACTTTGGGAGCGTTAGTTTGACAAGGCGTTACTACATCCGTGACCACCATATTTTGGGCTATGGTATTACGGAAGATATTCCCAAAGGGTTTTTGCACGAATGGGTCATTGGCTACGACAATAACGAGTTTGATAATCGCTGGTATTCGCATCTGTATTTCTCATCGGGAAACCTAATTAACTATAAGCCTTCGTATATGTTTTTATCAACCGGACTGGGGGGCTTTTTCAATGCCCAACGATTTGAGCAAGGGCAATTCGAGTTAAATTGGAATTACATAAGCCGACGATTTAAGGTTGGTGCTCAAAGTGCTCGTCAATTTTTGAAATTAGAATATATATATGGTATCAAACGATTTGAACAGGAATATCTTTCGTTACGAAACCGATATGGAATTCGAGGATTTTATAGCGACGTACCGCAAGGAAAGCAACGGTTGGTTTTAACTGCGGAAACCGTAATTTTTCAGCAGAAAAGCATTCTGAATTTTAACTTCGCGTTTTTTGGTTTTGCCGATCTTGGTATTATTGGGTCGTCAAGGAAAAATATTTTCAACGAGAATTATTATGCCGGTATCGGAGGTGGTATTCGTTTACGAAACGAAAACCTCATTTTCCGAACAATTCAGCTCCGGCTGGCTTTTTATCCCGGCCATCCCTCTGATTCGAACGGCTTTGGATTTAGTTTGAGGGAATTGAGTGGTTCCGACTTCTATAGCTTTCAGCCACGAAAACCTGAACCCCTACATTTTAAATAACAAAAAAGACCGAAGCGTTTTTCAGTTCGGTCTTTCAGTATTCTACATTTTAGGTTCCTATAAATAGTCAAAAAAGTACTGGCTCACTTTCTCCATTAAATGTACGCGATCCTTTCCGCGAACATTGTGTTCATGAGTAGGATAGGCGAAAAAGTCGACTTGTTTGTTTTTCTTGATGCACTCACGCAGAAACTTCATGCTGTGTTGCATGACTACGGTTTCGTCCTGGGCTCCATGAATCAACATCAATTTCCCCTTCAGGTTATCCACGTGATTCTGCATACCAGACTCCTTGTATCCATTCGGATTTTCCTCAGGCGTGTCCATATAGCGCTCGCCGTACATTACTTCGTACATATCCCAATCAACAACGGGGCCACCGGCTACGCCTACTTTTAAAATATCAGAATGTCGCAGCATCATGTTCAATGTCATAAAGCCACCGAAGCTCCAACCGTGCACTCCAATTCGGTTGTTGTCGACATACGGGAGCGCCGTCAGATAATTTATGCCTTTCATTTGATCTCTGGTTTCTTCAATTCCCAATTTTCGGTGTATAATTTCTTCAAATTTCTGACCTCTGTTAGCCGAACCCCGGTTGTCGACAGTGAACATGATGTAGCCTTTTGATGCCATGTAGTAAAACCACCAATTGGCACTGTTATGCCAGGTGTTGTTTACCAGTTGCGCGTGTGGGCCGCCATATACATACACAATTGCCGGATACTTTTTCGTGGGATCGAAATTATTCGGTAAAATCATTCGGGCAAACAGATCTGTTGAATCATCTGCCGCTTTAAAGCTGACTATTTTGTTTTGCCCAAGTTCGTAGTCGCGAAGTGTGTTTTCGGCCTTCGAAATTGTGCGAATTAATTTGCCGGTGGCTTGGCGTAAGTCCGTTTGTCCGGAGTTTTCAAAAGCCGACCAGTTATCGGTAAAATAGCTAAACGAAGGCGAAAACTGCGCGTTGTGAGTTCCCGAGTCCGCATCCAGTCGGTCGAAATCGCCGTTCTTCAGGTTTACCCGGTAAATATGTCGATCGAGCGGGCTTTCCTTGGTTGCCTGAATGTAGGCATAATTCTCGTTGGCATCAGTTCCGTAAAACTCGGTCACTTCCCAGTTTCCTGATGTCAGCTGGCGGATTAATTCTCCGTCGGTATTGTACAAGTATAAATGAAACCAGCCATCGTTTCTTGTCAAATAGTAAAATTGGGTTGAATTTGTTTTTGAAAACCGGATGGGGTGTTGTGGCTCCACGTATGTTGATCGTTGTTCTTCCAGAATCGTTTTAACTTTTTCTCCGTTGGCCACGCGATACTGATTTAGCTGCATGTGGTTTTGATCGCGATTCAGTTCGGCCATGTAAATGAATTGTTCGTTCGGTCCCCAGCTAATGTTGGTTAAATAGTGATCGTCCGGATCGCCCGATTTTAGGTAGATTGTTTCGCCTGTTTCGGTGTTGAAAATACCGACGGTTACCTGTTGGCTGGTCATACCGGCCATTGGATATTTAACTGGTTTTGCTTCGGCTTCGCGAGCCATAAAATCGACCAGCGGATAGTCTTTAACCATGCTTTCGTCCTTACGGTAGAATGCCAGGTATTTGCCGCTTGGCGACCAAATAGTGCCTTTTTCGATGCCAAACTCACGACGATGTACATATCGGCCGCAAACAATTCCCAGTTTTGTTTCGTGAGTAACCTGAGTTTCCTTTCCATTTTTTAAAAGGAACAGATTCTGTCCTTTTGCATAAGCCAGCGTTGCGTTTGCCGCGCAAAAATCAGTTACTTCAGCATCAGCAGGGACTTCAACTGAATAGTTGAACTGTTTCTCGTTCAGGTTGAAAAGAGCGATTAAGTCACCAGTTTCAAAAAGCAGTTCGTTTTCAGTTTGAAAAGAAAAAGAAGGAATATGATTCAGGGTAATTTTGCCTTTTTCCGCAGCTTCTTTTAGGCTCGAAAGAGTTAATAAGACACTGCTGTCATCCTTTTTTAGACTTTGCGTCCAAATGGTATCGTTTTTCAGGTAGGCCAACTGATTGTCGGACTGCCACTGCAATTGATCTAATTGAAACGGATATAGGTACGATCTGCGTCCCAAAACAGCATCCTCCAGACTCATTTGTTTTTGAGAAAAGGCTGTGTGAGTAAGCAGGAATAAGCTGAAAATGAGGAAAATGTTTTTCATAAACGGAATGATTTATTGTCAAAAAGAATGATTTCTATGCTGTATCTGTTTCCAGCGCAAAATTAGTTGATTCGTACGCCGGTAAAATGAGATTTAACAGGGCTTTGTCGTCACAGGTTTTTGCTGAAAACGTTTTTGTTGCCAATAAGTATAACTGGTTCGGTGAAAGTTACACTTTGTTGCCATTGAAATTTTACAAAACGATGGCGTTTTTTAGCGAAAGAGATTCAAGATTTCTTCCTTGCTAATTGCTTTGAATGGGTTGTTCGAGTTGATAAATTTCTCTGCCAAGGACGATTTTCGATCCTGTAGTTGCATAATTTTTTCTTCAATACTGCCTTCGGTGATAAAACGGTAAACCATTACTTTTTTGTTTTGCCCAATGCGGTGTGCACGTGCAATGGCCTGCATTTCTGCTGCCGGGTTCCACCACGGATCGATAATGAAAACATAGTCGGCCGATGTGAGATTGAGTCCAACGCCACCGGCCTTTAGTGAAATTAAAAACACCCTGTTTTCCGGATCATTCTGGAAACTGCTGATCACTTCCTCACGATTGGCTGTTCCTCCTGTTAATAAGGAGTATTTCCATTTGCGTTTTTGCAGTTGATCTTTTACCAGTTCGAGGTGTTTTACAAACGATGAGAAAATTAGCACTTTATGTTTCTCAGCGATCAGACTTTCGAGGGTTTGTAAAATCTCGTCAAATTTGCCCGATTCGCTGTCGTCGGTGCCTTGCAACATCGATGGGTGGTTGGCCAGCTGTCGTAATTTTGTTAGTCCTTGCAAAACCACGATGGCCGATTTTTCCATCCCTTCTTTTTCAATATTCTCCAGTATGCTGTTGCGAATAGCCGATTTTTCCTGCTCATAAATGCGTTTTTGGTCGCCTGCCATGCCGCAATAGCGTATTTGCTCGGTTACCGGAGGCAGGTCATTGGCAACCTGTTCTTTGGTACGGCGTAGTATGAATGGGCGAATCAGCGTTTGCAGTTTTTGCTGTTTTTCCGGATCTCCTTTTTTTTCAATAGGCCCAATAAATTCGCGCTTAAAATAGGCCAGATTGCCAAGCAATCCCTTGTTCACGAAGTTAATTTGAGCCCATAAATCCGACAACGAGTTTTCAATCGGCGTTCCAGTCAGAACCAACCGATGTTTGGCCTTCATCTGCGTAATGGTTTGATAGGTTTTCGATCCGGGATTTTTAATGTACTGGCTTTCGTCGAGAATGAGGTAGAAAAATTCCACATCTTTCATCAAATCAAAATCATTTCTAATTGTTCCGTAACTGGTTAGAATGACATCGTAATAGTTTGCCAGGCTTTTAAAGCTGCCGGTTTTCTTTCGTTGAAAACCAAAATGTTTGTACACTTTTAATGACGGGGTGAACTTGTTGATTTCGTTGTTCCAGTTGTGCAGAAGCGAAGTGGGCATCACAATTAAGCTAGCGGGTTGCGATTTTTCCGATTCCGATTCTTGCAAATTGGTATCGCCAAACAAATTTCCCTGCGCCGGAGAGGTTTCAAAATCAGGTATTTGTATGGTGCTTTTTAAACGTTTTAGTTTCAGTAAAAGGGTGAGTGTTTGCAGCGTTTTTCCCAACCCCATGTCGTCGGCCAGGCAGCCGCCAAACTGATTTTCAAATAAATTGTACATCCACGAAAACCCTTCGTGTTGGTACGAGCGGAGTGTCGCCTTTAAATTTGCAGGAACTACGACTTTTTTGTCGGCCTTTGCGCTTATTTCCTGTAACCGATTGAAAAAGCTTTTGTCGATTCCTTTCAACTTTTGTTGCAACAGTAGGTAATGATGCTTTTTCAATCGCAAATTATGGCCGTCTTGTTTTGCCAGCGGAATAAGGTCGCCATATTCCGAAAACCACTCCTTGGGCAGAATGGCAATCTTGCCGTTGGGAAGTTCAAACTCACGAATGCCACCTAAAATATGCCGTTTTAGTTTGATGAACGGAATTTGAAATTCGCCAAACTGAACATTCCCATAAATATCGAACCAGTCTTCACCTTCTTTGATCTCAATTTCAAGGTTCTGATGATCGGTTGAGTAAACTTTATCCAGCCGGCTTTGGGTGATCGAAAAACCGGCATTTGTTAGCGTTGCTTTATTCCGGTTTAGCCAGTTAATCATTTCGTACAGACGGTCTTTGTCGCTAAGCAATTCCATGCCCTTGGCGTAAAAACTACCATTTTCTTCTTTTAAATTTAGGTTGACCAAAAACTGAAGTTTGGCATTTTCCCAATCTTTGTCGCGTTTAATTTTCCGAAAATAGTATTGGTTGTTCGAGATTTTCAAATCGACCAGAACTTCATTTTTGCTGTTTGGTAAGTATTCACTTGCTCCGTATCGAAAACTTGGCAACAAAACAGCTTCCATACGCAAATTGGGTTCAAGCGACAGCTGAGCTTGTTTTTCGGATTCGCTCTCACGAACCTCGAAGCCAATGGCTTTCACCGGGAATTCCTTCAGTGTATTTAGGACAAAGCTCTTGTAATACTTTTCTTCAACTTGCGACGGAATAAAAACAAACTCCTTCTCGAGAAATGGCACTAGTTTTTTGGCGCTTAATTTATCGAAAATGTACAGGCGACCTTGGTGAAGAAAAGCTCCCGGTTCGTTGGTTACAATAGTAATTTGTTTGTGAAGAAGGTTCAAAATGTTTCCCCGATGCGAAATCTCCAGACTGTAACGAGTGCCATCGTCGGTTTTGTTGAAACAAAACCGACATTCGGTAAAAACATCAGAAACCTCGATCAAATCTTCGTCATACAAATTTGAATATTTAGCTTCCTTGTTAAACAAGCGTGTCTGACTCCTCATCAACAATCGGATGATTCGACCAAGTTGTCTGTCGATGTAGGGGCTAATGTGATTTTCGAAGAGTTCCGAATCGAGTTGCTGGAAAAATTTGGCCGGCTCTTTTTTCTTTGAGAATTTTTGAACCAGTTTTTCATCGCTGTATTGTTCGATTAGTTTCACCAGTTCAGCTTGTTCGTTGCTTAGCTGCAAATCAACAATGTCGCGGCTTTTAACCAGTTTGACGATCGTATAAAACGACACCCTTTTTTCGATCAAAAAAGCCTGAAACATATAGCCAAACGTTCGGTGTTCGGTTAATCCGATAATGAATTCCTGAGACATAAGTGCACAACTCTTTAAAAGTCAGTGGAAATAATTTTGCTTTTCCGGGAGCAAGTTTCTTCCGGCCAAAACTTCAAATATAGTGAAAAGCGGAAGTCTCAATCGGTGTTGCAGGATTTTTTAAGTTCAAAATTTCGGTACAGGTAGGAAAGAATCGAGCAAATTGATTTTCGGTGTCGTTGTCGTTCAATTTTTGCTTAGATGAAGATTAGGGCTCCACAATGTGCTTTTTTAAATTCAGGTGCAACGATCCAACGACTTAAAATTTCACAAAATCATTCCGCTCAATAGACCGAAAGTTGAATTTGTTTTGAAAAAAATGACAAAATAAAGTTTTCTTGGCAGCACTGTGTTATTTTTGCACTTCCAACAAAAGATCGCTAACAGACATTATTGAATGAACCAAATTATTAACGTAGTATCGTTTTCGGAAAATGTAGTGAAGCTGGTGGTGCATGCGCCTCGTATTGCCCGCTCCCGAAAACCAGGTCATTTTATTATATTACGAATTGACGAAAAAGGCGAGCGTATTCCTCTAACCATCGCTGCTGCCGACGAAAAGGCAGGTACAATTACCTTGGTCGCGCAAAAAGCAGGAGTTACTTCCAAACGCCTTTGTGAGATGAAAGCAGGCGACCAAATCCTTGACCTGGTTGGTCCGCTCGGAAAAGCAACCCACATTCACAAAGCTGGCACTGTGTTGGCTTGCGGAGGTGGAGTAGGTGTTGCGCCTTTGTTACCCATTGTTGAAGGTTTTAAAAAAGCCGGCAATCGAGTGATTACGATTTTGGCTGCACGAAGTAAAGACCTAATCATTCTGGAAGATGAAATCCGCCAATGGTCGGACGAAGTAATTGTGATGACAGATGATGGCTCGCATGGTCGAAAAGGATTGGTAACAGTTGGTGCGGAAGAAATTATCAAACGCGAAAAAGTGGATGAATGTGTGGCTATTGGCCCTGCTATTATGATGAAATTCACGGCTTTGCTAACTCAGAAATACGACATTCCAACTCAAGCAAGTTTAAATGCAATAATGGTTGACGGAACAGGCATGTGTGGCGCTTGTCGGGTCAGTGTTGGCGGCGAAACGAAGTTTACCTGTGTAGACGGCCCTGAATTCGATGCCCACAAAATAGATTTCGATGAGCTGATGCTTCGTTTGGGGGGCTACAAAAACGAGGAAAAAGAAGCATTTGAGCGTTTTATGAAAACTGTAACCGTTTAATCATGCAGGAATATCTGAAACAAGAACGTGAGCAAGCGTGGCGGATTGAGCTGCGTGGCAAAATCAAAAATATAGAACGTGGTGAAATTACTCGGGTAAAAATGCCTGAGATGGATGCCACGAAACGGGTCTGCTTTCAAGACAAAGAAGTCAATTTGGGGCTGGACAACACGAGTGCGGTTCGTGAAGCGCAACGCTGTATGGATTGTGCGAACCCAACCTGTATTGATGGCTGTCCGGTTAGTATTAACATCCCCAAGTTCATCAAGAATATTGAGCGGGGTGAGTTTATCGAAGCAGCAAAAACGTTGAAAGAAACCTCAGCGCTACCGGCTGTTTGTGGTCGGGTTTGTCCGCAGGAAAAACAGTGCGAGGCTAGTTGTTTCTATACCTTAAAGTTGAAGAAAGATCCTGTTGCCATTGGCTATTTGGAACGCTTTGCTGCCGATTATGAGCGCGAGAGCGGGCAGGTAACCGTTCCGCCAATTGCTCCTAAAAATGGCATAAAAGTGGCGGCTATTGGTTCGGGACCGGCTTCGTTGTCGTTTGCCGGCGACATGATAAAATTGGGATATGATGTTACTGTTTTCGAAGCTTTGCACGAAATTGGCGGTGTGTTGAAATATGGAATCCCCGAGTTTAGGCTACCCAATAGAGTGGTGGATGTGGAACTGCAGAGTCTCGAGAAAATGGGGGTTCAATTCGAACGCAACTTTATTGTTGGACGAACGGCAACTTTTGACGATTTGAAAGACGAAGGTTATCAGGCATTTTTTGTTGCCAGCGGTGCCGGATTGCCTCGTTTTATGAACGTTCCGGGTGAAAACTATAACGGAATTTTATCTTCAAATGAGTATCTGACACGGGTGAACTTAATGAATGCGGCAGACGGAAGCTTCGATACTCCGGTTTTGAAAGGTCAGAATGTCGCGGTAATCGGCGGCGGAAACACGGCAATGGATTCTGTTCGAACAGCAAAGCGACTTGGAGCCGAACGGGCCATGATTGTTTATCGCCGTTCACGGGAGGAAATGCCGGCGCGGGTCGAAGAAATTCACCACGCTGAAGAAGAAGGGATCGAGTTTATTAATCTGGCGAATCCGGTAGAATATTTTGCCGACGAGAAAGGCCGGGTGAAAAGCATGCGAATTCAACGGATGGAATTGGCCGAACCGGATGCCTCTGGTCGGCGTCGCCCGGTCGTGATTGAAGGATCGGAATATGACATACCGGTTGATGTGGTCGTTGTTGCTATTGGCGTTTCACCAAACCCATTGGTGCCTTCCGAGCTGCCTGAACTGAAAGTAAGCCGATGGGGAACTATCGAAGTTGATCCGGAAACGATGCAAAGTTCCTTGCCTGAGTTGTTTGCCGGTGGCGATATCGTACGCGGCGGTGCAACGGTTATTTTGGCAATGGGCGATGGTCGCCGGGCTGCATCCGGTATGCACAAATATCTGATGGGAAATTAATTTTACGGCAGGACATTTGTTCTGCAATCAATTTAAAATTGACTAAATATCACAACTAGAAATAATATGGCGAATTTATCAACCCGTTTTTTTGGATTGGATTTGAAAAGCCCAATTATTGCCGGAAGCAGCAGTTTAACGGCTAGTGTTGATCAGATTGAGAAAATAGCAAAAGCCGGGGCTGGCGCGGTGGTGTTGAAATCGCTGTTTGAAGAAGAAATTCAATTGCAGTTTGACGCGGAATTACTCGATCGGAAAGCCCTCGCACCAGATCCGGAATATTTGGACTATTTCGACTATGTAATTAAGGATGAAAGCTTAACTCGATACATTCACTTAGTTGCAGATGCGAAAAAAGCGGTGCAAATCCCGGTTGTTGCCAGCATTAGTTGCACAACTTCTTCGGATTGGACACAGTTTGCCCGAAAAATTGAGGATGCCGGAGCTGATGCGCTGGAGCTAAACCTGTTCATCATTCCGTCGAACGAAAATCGGAGCCATTCGCTCAACGAGCAGTTCTATTTCGATACAGTTAAAAAGGTGCTCGAGGTCGTTTCTATTCCGGTTACTGTTAAAATAAGCCATTATTTTTCCAATTTAGCCAAAGTGGTCAGCGAGTTATCGCAAACCGGAATTGCCGGCATTACGTTATTCAACCGTTTTTACACCCCCGATATTGACATCGAACTGGAAGAAGTCGGGAATGCTGAAATTCTGAGCAATGGAACTGAATACCTACTTCCTCTAAGGTGGACTGGCATTTTAAGTTCAAAATCTGCTTGTCCGTTGGCAGGCACAAGCGGAATTATGAGCCCCGATACAGCTATAAAATTCTTATTAGCCGGAGCAAATGCTGTTCAGGTAGCTTCGGTTTTGTACCAGGAAGGTGCGGAAGTAATTGAAGAATTTAATCGTTCGATTTCGAAATGGATGGACGGTAAAGGATATCGTTCCATCGATGAATTTAAAGGGAAACTGTGCCTAAAGACCAAGCAAATTGATGCTTGGGAAAGAACTCAATTTATGAACTATTTTGGTGGTTTAAGCTTTTAATACAAGTGTTTACTTGAATCGCTTTTGCTTAAATCGGGTTTTTTTTATTGAAAAATGTATACTCAACGCGTTAATCATGTTTAGAAAATATTTCATTCTTCAGATCGTTTGTGTGTTTATCTTTCAGCTTGGATTGGCTCAGCCACCGGCAAATGATAAACAGTTTGTAAGCTACAAAGTGAAATCGGGCGAAACCATTTACTCGATTAGTCGCGCGTTTGGTATTGAAGGGGAAGTATTGCTCAATGAGAACCCGCAACTGGTTTCCGGGCTGAAAGCGGGGCAAGAACTTCGTATTCCGATACCAGGCGGGGAGAACTTGCAACAAGAAGAGTTACCTTCATTTTTGACTTATCGAGTTAGGCGGGGGAATACCTTGCACTATATTGCCAAACGATTTGGAATAACAGTTGAAGACATTGTGCACTATAATCCACAAGCTGAAAGCGGCATAAAGAGGGGAGATCGACTTCGTATTCCGGATAAAGATGATTTAGCACGGATTAAAGAAAAAGCCGCAAAGGCAAAAGAGGTGGAGAGCTCAGGTTTACAAATTCACATCGTGAAAACAGGAGAAACGCTTTATTCGATATCGAAGAAATACAATTGCTCGGTTGTCGATATTCTGAAGGTAAATCCTAATGCAGGACAGAATTTAGCCATTGGAATGAAACTTCAGATTCCTTCAACGCAGGTTGAAAGTGATTCACAAAACCAAACAAACGAATCGACTGATCAATCGGTTCGGTCAGATTCTTTTTTTATTCATTTGGTTGAAAGCGGTGAAACATTCTGGAGTCTGGAGCAAAAATATCACACAACAAAAGCCGAATTAATCGACTATAATCCGGTTTTGCGTGAAGGATTGAAAGTCGGATTTCGAATTCGGATTCCTAATAAAAATGTCCCATCGATAGAAGTTGTACCAACTGACGAAAGCGCTTTTACAAAGTATGAAGTTAAACGGGGAGAAACGGTTTATGGGTTGGCAAAACGTTTTAACCGGACAGTTGCGGAACTTAAACGGGTGAATCCGGTGTTGGATTACCGGGGATTAGTTGAAGGGGAAACTATTTTAATCCCTAACGAACTAAAAACAGATGTGGTTGCGCAAACACCGGGATCTGATTCGGATCGGGAAGTCGAAAGTTCGCTGGATTATCTGTCCTCTGTTGAATTTCGGTTGGAAGATGTACCGGAAAATTGCCGGCCTAATCCGCTTGCCCGGTTTGAGCATTACAATGTCGCCTTGTTGTTACCGCTTTATCTTTCGGCCAACGATACGATTAATCGTGAACGTGTATTGCCTGATCCGAATAGCCCGACGTACGAGGATGATTTGTTGTTTTTGGCCGATTCGTTCCGGGTGCGCGAAAACCGGATTGTTTATCCACACTCCGAAAGCTTTGTCCAGTTTTACGAAGGTGTACTTTTGGCAGTCGATAGCTTAAAACGTGCGGGAATGAATGTCAAACTGCATGTTTTCGATACCGACAAAAAGGCCTCCGCAATCCAATCTATTCTTTATCGTCCTGAGTTCCGGGATGTCGATTTAATTATTGGACCGGTATTCCCCGAATTGCAGGGACCGGTTGCTGAGTTTGCCCGTCAACACGAAATCCCCATGGTGTCGCCACTTTCTTCGTCAGGAAATTTGGAGCAGACTAATCCGTATTATTTTAAAATAAGCCCGAGTAAAGAGTATCTAATTCGTCAAACAGCATCGTACATTGCTGATGAGTATTTTGATAAGAATTTAATTGTTTTGCCGATGGGGGAATACAAACACTTGCCTGAAGCAGAACTGGTGAATTTATCCCGTGAGAAATTTTTCATATCACCCTATCGAAAACAAACAGATCAGATACTTTTTCATGAATATAATTTAGCACAAGAAGGAGCACTGGGCTTGTCCCGAATTTTATTGAAAGACCAGGAAAATGTGTTCATTATTCCAACTGAAACCGAAGCACAACTGAGCGTGGCGGTGACTAATTTGAATGCTATTGCAGAGAATTATCCGGTAACCTTGGTTGGTTTATCCAATTTTCAACGGTATAAAAGTATTCAAACGGAATACTACCATCATACGAACCTGAATCTGTTAAGTCCTTATCATATCGATTACAAGGCGCCATTAGTTAATCAGTTTTTGTATCAATTCCGTAAGAATTTTTGTGCCGAACCGAATCAGTTTAGTTTTCAGGGATATGACATTGCCTATTACTTTATGTCGGCTATGTTTAGCTATGGCAAAGATTTCATAAGGTGCTTGCCCTATCACCAAGTGGAACTTACTCAAGCTGAATTTCATTTTGAGAAAGTCAATCGGGATGGCGGATACATAAATCAAGGGCTATTTATTTTGGAGTATGAGCCTGATTACAGCATCCGACTGAAAGGAATAAGCGGAAAACCGATGTATCACCTAAGTGAAACAAAGTAGAACAAGAACGGGGAAATGTAGCAATCATTTCCCCGTTCTTATTTTGTTTGAAGCTGAAGGTCATTCTAATTCTGCAAATGTTTTCTTAATTCGTTTAATCGCATCTAGCATTTCATCCTGAGTGATAATCAGTGGAGGAGTAAACCGAATAATATTCTCGTGTGTTGGTTTCGCGAGAATTCCATTTTCTTTCATTGCCAGACAAACGTCCCATGCGGTTTTGCCTTTTGTTGGTTTAATCACAATCGCATTCAACAAGCCTTTCCCACGAACCTGCTGAATTAACTCTGATTTTACTGCGCTCATCTCGGAACGGAACAATTCACCTATTTTGGTCGCATTATCAGCCAGTTTTTCCTCTTGTAAAACCTCGAGTGCCCTAATCGCTACTTTGGCTGCAATCGGGTTTCCTCCATAGGTTGAACCATGCTCGCCGGGTTTTATTGTCAGCATTATTTTGTCATCGGCCAATACACATGAAACCGGGTAAAGCCCTCCTGAAATTGCCTTGCCTAGTATTAAAATGTCAGGGCGTACATTCTCATGGTCGCAGGCAAGCATTTTCCCGGTACGGGCAAGACCTGTTTGTACTTCGTCGGCAACAAACAGGGCGTTGTGTTTTTTGCATAAGTCCGCCGCTTTTTTCAAATAGCCGTCTTCGGGCAAATAAACTCCTGCTTCAGCCTGTATAGGTTCTACTAAAAATCCAGCGACATCAGGTTGTTTTAGCGCGTTTTCCAGTGCTTCCAGGTCGTTGTAAGGTGTGTTAATAAATCCTGGAGTAAAGGGGCCATAATCCGAATAGGCATCAGGATCGGATGACATGGATACGATTGTGATGGTACGGCCATGAAAATTGCCATTGCAAACCACTATTTTCGCCTGATTTTGGGGGATTCCTTTTACTTTATAGGCCCATTTTCGGGTTAGTTTTAGAGCTGTTTCTACTGCCTCGGCTCCTGAGTTCATGGGAAGCATTTTGTCGTAACCAAATAACCTGGTCGTATATTCTTCCCATTCGCCCAAAACATTATTGTAGTATGCTCTGGAGGTGAGTGCCAGTTTCTGAGCTTGCTCAATCAGCGCATTCACGATTTTTGGATGGCAATGACCTTGGTTAACAGCCGAGTAGGCTGCAAGGAAATCGTAATATTTTTTTCCTTCTACATCCCAAACAAAAACACCTTGTCCACGCTCGAGCACAACTGGTAGCGGATGATAGTTGTGCGCGCCAAACCGGTCTTCCCGGTTCATGTAATAAGTTGAATCTTTTGTTTGCATAAAAATAGCTTTACCAAATTGTTTATGCAGATTTAACAATTATTCGGCTGATAACAAAACAGATGGAACTGTTCGAAAATATGGACAAGCATGAATATTGTAATTGTTTTCGACCCTGAAATTCAGTATATAAACGAGATCAGAGAGTTGGCTATTTCCAAAAACGGATGACCAGCATTTCGGTCAGGGCAAAAAGCAATGCGAGCAACAGCGCAAATTTCCATAATTCAATCACATTCGCATTGCTACTGTTTTGCTCAAGCCAACTGCCGTTGTCCCGCTTAAAAATCTGACAATTCACTCCCGAGCTCTTAGCAATGTTTTCTAATTCGTCGGAAGAGTAAAAACTCAAATCAGATTCCAATCGGCTGTAGTTGAAAGCTAAAGGAATTTCGACTCCTTCAGCCGATGACAGGTTGTAAAAGCCCGCTTCGTGGATCATGTCACCGGTTGAAAAGCGATAGTCGGTGTAACGATCGTTTAAATTGGGCACCTGAACCGGATTATCCTCTCCGGGTCTTTTTAGAAACAAGTTTTCAGATTGGTTGATTTGTTGGCCTAATTTGAGACTTATAATCTGATTGTTTTGCACCGGGTATTCGATTGTTTGCGGGAAATAGCTGTGAAGCGCAATATTGTAGATGACCGGAACAAAAAGAGCATGGCGGTAGAAATCGGACGCGTTAACTGATAGTGGAAAGGTAAATTGATACAGCCTTCCTTGTTCAAACGGAAACTCGGATAATGCCGCGCTGCCATTGTTGTTGGTCATAATGGTCGTTCCAACAGTTTGTACTTTTTGTTTCAGCGGAAAATAGATCTGGATTGAGGGGAGTTTAACCCGATCGTAATCGCGGGTGAAGACATCGTGAAAAAGATGATGCTGCAGATTCAGACGATCTATTTTTAAGGGCGATGTGACATTGTTGTCGAACTGTAAGGCGTTTAGTTGGCTGAACAACTCATTGTATGAGGTTTGATCGATTGTTTCGCCTGGAAAAACAGCGACACTTCCTCCGTCCTTAATAAAACTGACGAGTGCCGTTTGTAGTCCTTTGGAAAGAGTAGGCAAGTTGACCAAAAAAATGCATTGGTACTCTGCAAAGCGACTTATTTGTAGTCGGTTGTCTGACATTTTTTGCAGCCTGACTTGCTCGTCCTGATAAAACAATTTTTCAATCCATTGATTGGCCGGATCGTTTTCGGGACTGATTAAAAGAGTCGAAACATGCGGATCAACGCGATAACTGAAATAGTAGGAATTGTCGTAGCTTATCGGATAATCATCCAATTCCAGTTTGCAGTAGTGGTTCCCCTGTTTTCGATTTTGGTAGCTTATTTCGGCTTCAATCGTTTCGCCAGCTTTCAAATTAATTGTTTGCATCGATCTCAACGAGTCATTCAACAAAAAGCGCAACGGAATATTATTGAACGATTTGGTGGAACGATTCGTAATTCTGGCTTTCAATACTTCGAGCTGCCCCTGTAATCGGCCTGGAGAATGAAGCCAGCACGTGTCAATAACCAAATTGTTGACCTCTGGTTGTGCCATTGGTATCAAGTAAATCTGGGTCTTATCATCAACTTCAACCTGATTTAAATCGGTCACGTTTCGTTGGAAGTCTGACAGCAAATAAATGTTTTTGTCGAGCTTTGGGTGATTAGATTCAAGCTGTTTAGTTAGAATTGCGACAACCTTGCTCAACGGCATGTTGGCAGCAGAGCTTTTAATTTTTCCAATTTCGCTGATGAGTTCCTCTTTTGTGAGGCTGAGCCGTTGTTGCGATGTCGCATCATTGGTTAAAAGCATAAAATGTGTGCCGGGCAGAAAGCTATTAGCCAGTTCAATTGATTTTATTTTAGCCTCTTCCAATAGCGTTCCGTTCCCCGAAATTCCATTCATCGAAAACGAATTGTCGATGTAGATGCCGATTGAATTTTCGGAATTAGGTGCACTGGAGCTCCCCAGTGGAATATAAGGCTGAGCAAATGCCAGTACAATAAAGGCGACAATAAGAATACGGCAAGCCAAAATCACCAGTTGTTTCAGATTCTGCTTCTTTTTCGATTCGTCGTAAAGTATTTTTAAAAAGTCAACCTGACTGAAATAAACCGTCTTATAGCGTTTGAATTGCAGAATGTGAATCAGTATTGGTAGGCACACCAGACTAAGCGCAAAAAGAAAATTAGGGTCGGCAAATTTCATTACTATGGTTTTGGAATTCTAAATTGGGCTAGATCACCCTATATTTTTTAGTAGAAAATCAACCGCATAATTATTGAAAATTTTCGATGATCTTCGATTATAGAATGCAATAATATCCAAAAATAAGCGAATACCGGGTAATTTGCCGGCAATTTCATGGATTGATTCATGAATTTGCATGTACTTGTGTTTGTTTAGTATTTTTATGGAATTATAAAACAAAAACAGCACGAGATATGTTAATTCTTTAGTTTGTTTTCTATTTTGCAGAGAAATGCATGATAACTGGTTTTTGACAAAAAGCACTGATAAAAGACACGGAATATGAATTACTATACGATTAAAGATCTTGAAACACTTTCCGGCATTAAGGCACATACCATCAGGATTTGGGAAAAACGCTATGGTTTGCTGGTTCCTGAACGAACGACTACGAACATTCGATTTTATACCGATGATGAATTGAAGCACATGCTAAACGTTGCTGCACTAGTGAAGCGTGGCCATAAAATATCTAAAGTTTCAGCTTACAGCAACGACCAAATTCATGAAGAGGTGCTGAAACTGAATATAAAGTCGAGTTCAATGGATGATTATTTAGATCAGCTAGTTATCCATATTGTTGATTTTGATACTCTTAAATTTGAATCCTTGCTGGACGAACTTCAAACGCGATTTGGTTTTGAAAAATTTATTGTAGAGCTTGTTTTTCCCTTGTTCCATAAAATTGGTGTTTATTGGCAAATCGGAAGCATGTTTCCTGCCCAGGAGCATCTGATTTCAAACTTGATTCGCAAACGGTTAATAATTGAAAGCTCGAAATTTAAACCAGCAGCAAATCCACAAACGGCTTTGTTTTTCCTTCCCGAGGGTGAATTGCATGAGTTGGGTTTGTTGTTTGTCCAATATTTGGTTGTTAAACATCATTTTAAACCAATTTATCTGGGGCAGAATGTGCCTTTTGAAGACTTGAAAAATATGGCGGGTAACACGAGTTTTGATCTTGTCGTGACCTCTTTTGTAAATGTCAAAGAGAAAGCTGAAATGGAAGAATATTTGAATGAATTGAGTGCTGTTTTTAATTCAAGTCGGATATTGATTAGTGGACAACAAGTTCGAATTCAGCAGCCTGAATTGCCTGCGAATGTCCATTTCATAAGCCATTCGCAGGACGTGGGAGACCTAATTGCTCAAATAAAAAGGCGCTAGCCAGTGCGGAATTAAACGCTGGGGCGCGAAATGAAATTCAGGGTAGTTTAGTCCCTTTTGCACCCCACCAATAAAAAGCCTGCATTTTTAGGCGGTTGGTTTTTACAGCCGGGTCTTCAGCCTCCATTTTTATCGCTTCCTCCAGACTGTCGACATCAAAAATCAGCAGTCCGCGAAATTCACCGCCGTTTTCAAACGGGCCAGCCATTACCAGCTTACCCGATTCAGCCATCTTATTAAGATGAGCTAGATGCAGTTCTTGCATTTTTGCTGCCTCCAGCGAATCTTTACTGCGTTCGGTACCGCTCAAAAGGTGCATAAAAACATACCGCTTCATAATGTACGTTGTGTCACCTTCTGTCATTGCAAATTCGCGTTGTGCGATCGTCGTTAAACTTATCCATAGCAATGCGAACGTTAAAATAGTCTTGATCATGTTGCTGATTTTTATGAATTACTTTACGCTACTCTTCAACCGGTCTTTAAAAACATCTCGGAATTTTTCCAGTTTGGGAATGATCACAAATTGGCAATAACCTTGCGACGGATTATTCTGAAGGTAGTCCTGATGATATTCTTCAGCCGGGAAAAAATTAGTCCAGGGAGATACTTCGGTAACCACTTTCGTACCAAAAATTTGACCGGAGTTTAACTGCGTAATCACGGCCTCTGCTATTTGTTTCTGACGGTCGTTGTGATAAAATATTACCGATCGGTATTGGGTTCCGGTGTCTCCACCTTGTCGGTTTAAGGTAGTAGGGTCGTGGGTCGCGAAAAAGACTTCGAGTATTTCAACGAAACTTAAAACTTCAGGATTGAATTCGATTTCAACAGCTTCGGCATGTCCGGTTCGGCCACTACAAACTTCTCGGTACGACGGATTTATGATTTCGCCTCCAGAGTATCCTGATGTAACTGAAATGACACCTTTTAGCTCTTTATAAATTGCTTCGGTGCACCAAAAGCAGCCACCACCTAGTGTCGCAATTTCTGTTGTAATCGTTTTCTCGTTTGTCATCATATAAAAGTTTAGAAAGATGATCGTCAGTAGTTATTTCATTCTTTCGTGTTCTTATTTCAGGTCGATTCCGAATCGTCTGGCAAATTCGAATTGTCGCGTCATGTGAACAAGAACAAGCAGGTTGATTGAAAAGTCGGAGCATTATGCGCCGACATAAAAGGGTATTTTAAAATACCTTTTTAGCTGATCAATGTTGTGCTCCTATCGATTGAGTAGACAAAACAACAAAGAACAGTTGTCGGTTCGAGCTAACCCGCTTGTATTTCACCAAATTACGATGCAAAGAAATGTGTCAAAAGTCAACAAGCTTGTGTCCGTAATAGGATCGATTTCTTGCCACAGAGGCTGAATTTAACACAGATCGGCTGATCAGAATAAACAAAGGAATCTGAATTTAGTTTTAAAACTGGTGACTTTGAAAAATGATGAAGCCATAAATTAAGAAGCGAAGAATCCGGAAAAGAGCAAAATAGGTGAACCGTTTCAATGGGTACTCGGTTGTGCCAACCAGCATACTAATAAGCGCCCAGGGTAACGGAGTAAGTGCCGCAGCTACAATTAGCGCCGAACCAAATTTTCGAAAAAGCGGCCAATACTTGCTGAAGAACTTCCGGCTCATGTATCGAAAAAAGATCATTCGTTGTAAATACCGACCTATCAGGAAGGAGACATAACCGGCAGTATAGGATACTCCGGCAAAAAAGGACAGATTTAACAGGTAGTGAATAAAATCACCTTTGTTAAACGCCCATAACATGAAAAATTCAGGCGGGAAAAGCCCGAAAATAAACTCTGATCCAATGTAAATGAGGTAAATTAATGTGGCATTATCGTAGAATTTCCTGAGCCAAACCTGTTGGTTCTCAGTCACGATGAATTCCTTGAAAAGGTAATAAGCCGCAGCAATTATGGCTGCATAAATTAAGGTGCGGCCCATATTCTGTAGTAAAAATCCAATTTTACTTTGGTTGGTCGAAGGTTGATTTTCTGTATTCATTTTCTTTGTCATCTGTAAACTATCATCCTGCAATTCGTTCGAGCAACCAAGCGATGTTTTCGCCAAGTGTTTTTATGGTCTGAATGCCTTCGTCGTCTTTTAACACGTCCCCTTCGGCTTTGCCAAACGCGAAATTCCAATACGATGAGCCAGGGACAATCATTTGACTTATCAGGAAAAAATTGTTAATCGTTTCAAAGGTATGTAGTTGCCCGCCTCTTCGAACTGAAATAACGGCAGCTCCTATTTTACGCTTCAAAAGGTGTCCATTTCCCCGCGTAACATAGCCTGCAACATCAATTAAAGCCTTTATTTCGGTTGTCACATCTGCAAAATAAACCGGCGACCCGATAATAATAGCATCAGCAGCAAGCATTTTGGCGATGCATTCGTTAATAGCAACGTTTTTAATATGGCATTGTTTGTTTTTAATCTCCCGACATTTGCCACAGGCGGTACAGCCGTGCACCTGCTTTCCACCCAGCTGAAATATTTCAGTCTGGTATCCGGCATTTTTTAAAGGCTCCAGCGCTGTGTCAAGCAAGATGCGGGTATTGCCATTTTTTCGCGGGCTTCCGTTAATTCCCAATACTTTCATGTCGAATTAAAATTTAGTTGCTGAAAACATATGAAACAATGTTTGCTCCCATTTTTAGAGCCTTTTCCCGTACGACTGGACTGTCGCCATGAACTGCAGGATCTTCCCAGCCATCGCTGATATCTGATTCGTAGGTGTACAAACACACCAGCCGGTTTTCAATAAAAAGGCCAAAAGCTTGAGGTCGTTTCCCGTCGTGTTCGTGTATTTTGGGGAGTCCATTCGGAAACTCGAATTTCTGATGGAAAATTGGATGGTCGGTTGGAAGTTCAACAAAATCCTGATCGGCAAAAATCTTTCTCATTTCGCGACGAATGAAGGCATCGAGGCCATAATTGTCGTCGATGTATAAGAAGCCACCTGCTTCGAAATATAATTTCAGGTTTCTGCATTCTTCCGGAGAGAATACAATATTTCCGTGGCCGGTAAGGTGTAAAATAGGGTAGTTGAAAATTTCGGTGCTTCCGGGTTCTACAGTTCCTGGATCAGCGGAGAAATTCGTATTTAATTCCCGGTTACAAAAGCTCATTAAATTTGGTAAAGCGGTTGGGTCGGCATACCAATCGCCACCTCCCCGGTACTTCACAAGACCGATTTTTAGATCGGAAGGCTGAGCCCACCCCGGTTGGTTAGCCAAAATTAAAAATGAGATAATGAGCAAGATTTTCATAATTCAATTGCTAGGATTCAAAGATAGTAAGAATGAAATAGTTTTGAAGATTTTTATGAATTTGACAGGTAATATAGCAAACAGAAAAACTTATTGAGGAGAATGCTGTTATTTTTGCCAATGAATACCCGTGGCAGCATTCGTTTGTTCGAAGTGAATCGAATTCGTTGTCATTAAAAATTTAGATTGATGGAAAGAAGTTTTACCACCCGTTCGCTAAATATTCCTTTTCCTAAAGACGATCCGCATCGATCGCTGGATATGCCTGTTTATGAGTCTGTTGCTTTCGAGTTTGCAACATCGGAAGATATTGCCGCAAACTTTAGAGGTGAACTGCCCGCGCATGTATACTCGCGCACCAGCAACCCAACAGTGGAGTATTTCGAGCGAAAGATGAAAAGCCTCACAATGGCGCATCAGGTATTGGCTTTGGCATCTGGTATGGCAGCAATAACGAATACTATTTTGTCGCTTTGTAAGGCTGGCGATAACATTATTTCCGGTAATCACTTGTTCGGTCACAGTTATGCTCTGTTTAAACAGAGTTTGTCGAATTACGGATTGGAAACCCGATTTGTGGATACAACCAAGCCGGCAGAAGTTGAACGGCTGATTGATGAAAATACCCGTTTAATTTATTTTGAAACCGTCACAAATCCTCAGTTAGAAATCGCCGATATTCGGGCTCTGTCCGAATTAGCCAACAAATATAATCTGGTATTGGTTGCGGATAGTACACTCACTCCGCCGGTTGTTTTTAACTCAAAATCATTGGGGGTTCATGTCGAAGTGATGTCTACCACCAAGTACATTTCAGGCGGTGCAACTTCGTTTGGCGGAGTGATTCTGGATAACGGTATATTTGAATGGGCAAAAAACCCAAACACGAAAACATTTAGCGAGAAATTTGGGAAAGACGCTTTCATTGCCCGCTTGCGAAAAAATTATTACCGAAATACCGGTGCAGCAATGACAGCCCATACTGCTCACTACCAAATACTGGGACTGGATATTCTCGAACTACGTTTAGAGCGAAGCTATGGTAGTTGTTTGTCCTTGTGCGAGTTCCTTTTCAATAACCAGAAAGTAAAAAAAGTAACCTATCCCGGATTGAAATTCTCTGCAGATTATGGCTTGGCTATGAGTCAGTTCAATGGCAAACCGGGAACTATTTTAACCTTCGATTTGGAATCGCAAGCTGCCTGTTTCTCTTTTATGAATCGATTGCAGATTATTCGCAGAGCAACCAACCTGAATGATAATAAGTCGCTGATTATTCACCCATTTTCAACGATTTACGCAGAATTCACGGAGTCCGACAGGCAGGAAATGTGCATTCGCGATACCATGATGCGATTGTCGGTTGGGATTGAGGCACCGGCAGATCTAATTTCGGATATTGACCAGGCCTTGGCTGCTATTTAATGAAATCAGTCTTCGAGCAATAAGTTGCAGGTATGACAGGCTGCCAGTGCTGCGGTTTCGGTGCGCAGGCGACTGCTTCCCAAACTCACAGGGATGAAATTGTTTTGCAATGCTGTTGTAAGCTCTTGTTCCGAAAAATCACCTTCCGGGCCGATTAGGATTAAATTCGATAAACTACCCGGAATTTCATTTTTCAACTGTCGTTTGTCCAACTCGTGGCAATGGGCAATAAACTTTTTGCCCCGAAATTCGCTTTGCAACAATTCATTCAACGGAGTTAGCGGGTTTAGCCGGGGCAAATAGGCTTTCAATGACTGCTTCATGGCTGAAACGATTACTTTTTCGAGACGATCGTCTTTAATAACTTTTCGTTCCGAATGTTCACAGAGCACGGGAGTGATTTCGTCAATCCCAATTTCGGTCGCTTTCTCTAAAAACCACTCCAGCCGATCAATATTTTTGGTTGGAG
The DNA here is from genome assembly GCF_041596335.1 of Mangrovibacterium sp. GTDB lineage: Bacteria > Bacteroidota > Bacteroidia > Bacteroidales > Prolixibacteraceae > Mangrovibacterium. The sequence continues at coordinate 44,229 of NZ_JBFHIT010000009.1, forward strand.
CAACTGCTATATGGAGGTATGAATTTCGTTTGCCAAATTCCCGTTCCTGTGCTTGAACAACTATTTGGCAGCGCTTCGGATTGGCATCCGTTATTTGTGCTGTGTAAAGCGAACCTTTACCATCGATTAGCTGGATTGAATCACCGGGATTCAGTCGGAGGACCCGAATCGCGTGTTTTGACTCAATTTCATTTAACGTATATGATTTGCCTTGAATATCGGGTGTGTAGAAAAGCTGCATGTTGATCGACGTATTTATGAATTAGCGATAGGTGCGTGGTTTTAGGTGATGAACCAGATCACCCTCTCTGGAAGCAATCGCGCTCCAATGCTCGACATTAAAATCGATTACGGCGGTTGAGCATGTTGGAGTATCGCTGTTGAAAAAGCGAACCAGATTATTGATCAAATAATGAATGGTCGGGTTATGTCCAAAAACAAAAACAGTTTCAACCTTGTCTTTCAATGTCTGAAGTATGTCAATAAAATCCTGTGTGGTCATTCCATCATACAGGTCTTCTTCCTTCTGTATTTTATCTTTATCGTATTGGAACGTATTCGCGTAGATTTTGGCCGTGCTAAAAGCCCGCTTTGCCGGACTGGAAATAATTAACCCTGGAGAAATACCCAGATTTTTCAATTCCAAACTTACTATCTCAGCGTCCTCTCGGCCACTTGGTCTCAGTTTACGATTAAAATCATCTTCGTAGCCATACGGAATTGCTTTAGCATGCCTAACAATTACTACTCTTTTCATTGGTGCGAATTTTAGAGCTAAATTAAACTAATTTTGGGCGATCGAAACAAGGAATAAGTAAAAATGAAAAGAATAGGTTTACTATCAGACACCCATGGCGCAATAAGTTCTAAAACCTTACACTTCTTCGAGAATGTTGATGAAATATGGCATGCCGGAGATATTGGAACGGTAGAGCTAGCCGATCAACTGATCGCTTTTAAGCCCATCAAGGCAGTCTATGGCAATATTGATAATCACATTGTTCGGAAGATGTTCCCCGAAAAACTTCGATTCTTTTGCGAGGAAGTCGATGTGCTGATGACTCACATCGGCGGCTATCCCGGAAAATATCAGCCAACAGTCAGAAACGAGTTCAACCTAAAATCACCACGACTCTTTATTTGCGGGCATTCGCACATTTTGAAGGTCGTATTCGATCAAAAATATAACTGCCTACATATCAATCCGGGAGCGGCAGGAAACAAGGGGTTTCACAATGTTTGTACGGCAATCCGTTTTGTAATTGATGGTACGGAAATTAAGGACCTAGAAGTTCATGAATTTGAAAGAGCTAATTTTTGATATAGATTAAATGATGAAAGATTATTCAATATAGATTAATTGATCTATATTGTTGATATATAGAATTTATTATCTATATTTGAGAGGTGAAAAAGATAGCAGTTATATCAGCAGATGTAATTAATTCGTCGATTTATGACGAAGTTGAATATATTTCTTCGATTGATCAGCTGGAACAACCAGCAGTTAATTTTCTGAAGAAATCAGGAGATTTAATGCTTTCCAGTAGGGGAGATAGTTTTCAGGTTATGCTTCTTGATTGGCAGGACGCTTTTTTGAAAACGATTTACCTAAAATCATACTTCAAAAAAAAGACAGCTCGCCTGAAGCACAATACCACTCGAAAAGCAATAGATGTACGTATTTCATTATCTGTTGGTTATGTAGGTTCAATACCGCTGGATATTGGAAAAGCAATGGATGAACCATTTGTTCTTTCCGGAAGAGCATTGGACCAAATGAAGTCCAAAGATCAATCCTTCATTATAACAACGAACAATGATGCAATAAACAAAGAGCTGGCTTTAAATTGCGCTTTTTTGCAACATATTTTAGACGGCTGGACTGTCGCGCAAGCGGAGGTAATTTACTATCTTGTACAAGGTTACAAACAAGTAGAAATCGCTGAAAAGCTCGAATTATCACAGCCTTCGGTAAGTAACCGGATTCAGCTTTCAAACTGGGTTTTGATTGAAAAAATGAACAACCGATTTGTCGAATTAATGGACAGCTTATGATCCTTTTTCTTCGCTTATTAATGGCACATCTTCTGGCCGATTTTCTGTTTCAACCAAATTCGTGGGTAGCCGATAAACAGAAGCGAAAAATCAAGTCTGCCAAATTGTTCTATCACATTATTGTTGTGACAGCGCTTTCCGCTCTTTTTACGATTGATTTATTTGAGTGGCAGATTCTACTTTATATTTTCATTTTTCACTATATCATCGATTTAGCGAAAATTTATTTAAAGCCTAAATCATTATCCGATCTTTCGTGGTTTCTGATTGATCAGTTTTTTCATTTTGTATTGTTGTTTTTGATTTGCCTTATATTCGATCGAAACCTGTTTCAATTTGCAGAAAATCAGATTGATGTCCTTTTTAGCCGCAATTCGTTTATACTGCTTATTGCCTATTTTATAATCATTTCGCCATCAGGAATAATTATAAATTTAGCGACCAGAAACTGGCAAGACCAGATTAATCAAGGTGATGAGCCAAATTTGAGGAATGCCGGTAAATGGATTGGAGTGCTGGAGCGGGTATTGGTATTAACTTTTTTGTTGGCCGGCCAATTTCAGGCAATCGGATTCCTGATTGCAGCAAAATCGATCTTGAGGTTTTCAGTGAAAAGTGAAGTCAATGCGCGAATTATGTCTGAATATGTGCTGGTGGGGACTCTGATTAGTTTTACAATCGCCGTTTTTGTTGGAATTGCCACAAGGTCGTTGCTCGGTCTTTAGCCCGAAATCCGAGTAAAAAGCTCTCTCATCGATTCAATATTCAAACTAAAAAGGATCGCGCAATCCGTGAAAACGAAAGGATGAAGTTGGGAGCAATAAATTGATTTTGTATCCAACTGCATTCAATCGTTCTCATTGTTGTCACCGGAGATCAGCTTTATAAGTCAAACATTTCTTTCCAGAGTCGGTCAAATTCTTCCTGGTATTGCTCGATAAGGGCATATTTTGAGGTAATGAGCAAATTTTCGTTGTTGTGCTTGGAAGCAGTATAGGTCCAATTGAAGCTGCCGGTGAAAGCAAATCGCTGGTCAATGATGCCAAATTTATGGTGCATATGATATTGCGAATGATCAATTTTGACCGGAATCCCTGCGTTACGCAAGGCAAAACCTTCAGAACCCCGGTCGAATATCTTTCGATCGTCGGTAATGAGCCGAATTTTCACGTTACGCTTCATCGCTTGCAGAATTTTGTTCGTCAAACGAGAATCTGTAATTGTAAAAACGCATAAATCAATGGTCGATTTAGATTGATCAATCAAATCGCCCATTACCTCTAAGATATCGTTGCCCGGGCTAAAATAAACTTTATGGAAACGGAAAGTGTGCTCTTCAAGCAGGGCGAGACAGTATTCAAGCCAGGCGATTGATTGTCCGTCGTGGTTTTTCTGTTCCAGAATTCTGGCTTCGTGGAAAAGGCGACTTTTCAGCTCTTTCCTGTCCGAAAGCGAAAGTTGTTGAATCTCAGACGCTATCTCTACACCATTTGCAGTTGAATAAGCTTTCCCATATTGATCTTTTAGATATTGAATAACCTTTTGCATGAGCCTTATTTTTCAAATGAACAGGCAATCCAGTTGTTCTTTTCTTTAATGGTCAATTTGCGTAAATACAATTCAGAAGCTTTTCCGATAATGTCCTCCAGATCATCTCGATAAAAACCGCTAACGATCAAAACACCGTCTTCATTCAATACGCTGACATATTTTTCAATATCCTGCAGGATGATGTTTTTTTGGATATTGGCGAAGATAAGGTCGAATTTTTTTTGTCCAAGCAAGCTCGCGTCACCAATCATGGCCTCCATATTGGAGATCTTATTTAGTCGGCAATTTTCGACTACGCTTTCAAACGCCCAACTATCAATGTCAATTCCGGTAACTTCCTTGCAGCCTCTCATTGCAGCAAAAATACCGAGTATGCCGGTGCCACAACCCATGTCCAAAACTGTCTGACCATCAAGATTTAATTCGCTGATGTGTTCAATCATTAGCGAGGTGGTTTCGTGGTTTCCGGTTCCAAAAGCCATGTTTGGTTCAATAATAATTTCATACTTGGCTTTGGGATATTCCTTGTGGAATGGAGCACGAATTAAACACTCCTGACCAATCAATAATGGTTTAAAATAGTTTTTTTCCCATTCTTCGTTCCAGTTTATATCCGGCATTTCTTCTTGTTGAAAAGAAACTTCAAAAGGAATATTGGACAAGATGCCTTGGATGTCGACTGTTGACACTTTCTCTTTTGGATAAAAGGCATTGAGCGAAGTTTCGCTTTCATCGAAGCTTTCAAAATCCAGTTCTGACAGATAGGCAGTCAGGATTTCCCGATTAATTTCATTATCGGGAGTTAGTTTAAAAATAACCTTTGTGTATTGCATTTATTTCTTCCGCCGTTAACAAACCTAAACCAGGTTTCGTTCTTTTTTTAATTGTTCGTACGCTTCGTTTACCTTTTGGAATTTCTCTTTGGCAGCATTCTGAAAATCGTCGCCCAGATAGCTAACCTTATCGGGATGGTATTTCATGGCCATTTTACGATAAGCTTTTTTAATTTCTTCGTTCGTTGCCGAAGGATCAATCTCCAATATTTTATATGCAGCATCGGTATTGGCAATGAACATCGATTTGATTGACTCAAAATCTTTGGCCGTAATTCCCATGCTTTTTGCAATATGATCGATTAACTGGAGTTCAACTACATCAATTTGCCCATCGGCTTGAGCTATTCCAAATAGAAAATGAAGCAGCTGAAGACGCGACGAATAGTCCATGTTCTTCTGAATTTGATGGCAAACATCAGAAACCGGAATGTTTTGGTTCAATAAATCGCGGAGTAGTGTCAGTGCCTCTTGCGCCGATTCTGCTCCAAATGTGCGAACAAAGAAATCCTTCACATAGTTAAGTTCCGACTTTAATACTTTACCATCCGATTTCATCACCGCAGCCACCAACACGAGCAAACTCATCACATATCCTCCTGTGGTGGTGGATTTGCTCTGACCATTGGTTTGAGTTTGCGGGTATTGATTGTTTTCGAACATCGATCCGACAACAAATCCTATAATTCCTCCTATTGGGCCCAGAAATGCCCATCCTAATCCTCCTGCTATCCATTTAGCAAATTTACCCATGACTTCTAATTTGTTTATCTAATTCAATTAATTGGGGAACAACTAGTTCCCTGTTATCGTTTTTAATAATAAAATTGGCTAGTTTACTTTTTTGTTCATCCGTCCATTGTCGCTCAATCCGCGATCGAACATTTTCAGCAGTGGTATTTTCACGCTCCATAACGCGTTTAATCCGGTCTGCTTCGGGAGCGGTTACCAAAACGGTGTAATCCATCATTTTGTAGAAACCGCTTTCGAACATGATCGCAGCCTCGTGAATGATGTATGGCGAATTTTGTTGGTTCGCCCATTTCTCGAAATGATTGCGCACTTCAGGATGAATAATCCCGTTAACTTTTTCGAGTAAAGGTGGCGAATTAAAGATCAGTTCGGCTAATTTTTTTCGGTCAATGTGCTGATTTGGCAGGTAAATGTCGCTTCCGAATTCAGCGATCAGTTGATTCTTTATGGCGACTGAACTATTGATTAGTTTCTTGGCTTCTGTGTCGGCTTCGAATACGGGAATTCCAATACTTTTAAAAAATTGACAGATAGTAGACTTTCCGCTACCGATTCCACCTGTGATTCCAACTTTAATCATCCTGTTTTTTCTCGATTAGATATTCAACTTGTTCAGGTACGAATGACACCGAACGAATATTTTGGGCGTTTGCCTCCAGGCTTATCGGAAGCATTTCCTTTTTTTCTGCTATATCGGAGTAGGAGACCGTAAACCGAAAATCCTTCGCCGTAATTTCTGAAAAATGACTCAATCCAACCATAAAACTCACTTTAACTTTGTCAGGAAAGGGTTTAATCAGAAGGCTATCGGGTACATCAACTATTCTCACCGGCACAATTAACTGTTTTTCAGTGAATTCTTCGAGTGGTATTTTTAGAATGACACGTTTAGGAGTTATACTCGAATTTACATAGACTTCGAGTTGAACATTGCGTTGAATGTTTTTGTCTAAGTCGGTATAATGTTGAAATTTGGTATACACATATTGCAAGGTGTCCAGAAGTGACTGTGCGCCGGCTACAACAACTGAATCGGGGTCGGTTGTAATTTCACCACTAACGTAGTATTGCTTTTTTAATTCGTAGGTTATGTTGGGTTTTACTTTGACTTTTCGTTTTACAATTCGATCAAATTCGAAATAAAGCGAATCAGGCTGAATTTCGATTATTTGCAGTTCGTTACTAACCTGACTCGAGATGCGGTTAATGAATTGCCGGGTACCAATGCGGAATTTTGCATTGTCCGATTCTTCCATTTTTCGACCGGTATAGTCGTTCACATTGAAAACAAGCGGTGAAAATGCCATACTTAATTTATGCCTCAGAATTGAAAACCCAAATGAGTTCACTTTCAGAACAAAGTGATCGGGAGGCGAGTTGGCTAAAATTTTATTTTTCGGGAGATTCGTGTACTTAACCGGGAAGGCTAGGTCTACCGTATATTGCTTATTTAAAGCATTTAGAAACCAAAAAACGGTTGCTATACCAAGACAAATCAGGAAGACAACCAGCCTGGAGTTGTCTTTCAATCGTAGTGCTTTATAAAGCGCTTGAATTTTATCGAACCAATTTTTTTCCACGAAACCAAAGATAAAAAAAAGGGCAGACTATTATGCCCGCCCTTTTGTATTTCTGATAGCCAAATTATTTTTGTTGCGGAAGATCCGAGATATCCTTAACAACAGCTGATTTGTCGACACGAAGTTTTACGTTGTCATCAACCTGAAGAAGAAGGTAGTTTTCTTTAATTTCAACTACTTTTCCATAGATACCGCCAGTAGTAACTACTTTGTCGCCTTTTGCCAGACTTTCGCGGAATGTTTTCAGCTCTTTTTGCCGCTTCATTTGAGGTCTGATCATGAAAAAGTAGAATACCACGATAATCAAAATCATGGGTAAAAAGGTCATGATCGGATTTGCATCAGTTCCCTGTTGGGGAGCCATTAATAAGTAATTCATTGTTTCTTTTATTTAATTATATATGTTTATCAAATCATTTTGCACTTCGGCAACAATTATTAAAGTTACGGGGTCGTTACCGGCGTTGGTCGAAATTTGAATTTGCTTCAACACCCGACCAACTTCTCCCGACGTATTAAACAACACTTCGATGTAATTGTGATCTCCGGGTTTAACCGGCTCGTCCGGAAATTCAACATTCAAACATCCACAATCAACATCCGCGTTCCGGATTACTAAATCCCCGTCTCCTTTATTGGTAAACCGAAAACTAAACGACACCATTTCGCCGGCTTGAACGGTTCCAAAATTATGGAATTCTTCCTGAATCGCAAATTCCGGATTCCCTTTTGGATTTTTATTGTCGTTTTTGGGTTTCGATGAACTGTGGCAGCTGGTTAAAGTAATGACTGTCAGTATTAAAAGACAAATTTTCATTCACCAGGTGTTTCTTCGCCAATTAAACCACGACCTGCTTTCACGATAAGGTTTTCCTTTTTCATCGCTTTCACTGCTTTATCCAGAATTCCGTTGATAAAGTTGCGGCTTTTTTGTGTGCTGTAATATTTCGATAGCTCTATGTATTCGTTCAGGGTTACCTTTGTTGGAATTGACGGGAAATGCAAAAACTCGGCAATGGCCATTTCCATGATCAGGTTATCGATGAATGCAATACGCTCGACATCCCAGTTTTCGGTGTATTGTCCTACAACTTTTGTCAAATCATCATGATTGAGGACACATTTCCGAAAAAGACTTTTCACAAAATCGCTGTCCTCTTCATCCTTAAACATGGGCATTAGTGAAGAGTTTTCATTAGAGAACTCTTTGAATTTTTTAATGGTTTTTATGATCATACTGACAACGAAGTCAATATCATCGTTCCAATAAATGCTTTCTTCCTCCAAAATCGAGTTCAGTTCTTCCGACTGTAGAATAATTTCGGCGAAGAGCAATTCAATCACTTTTTTATCATCCTGATAATTGCGGTCGCCTTTAGTCATGTACTCAGCGTAAAAGTCTGAATTAATCAGGCTTGTGTAAAGCTTTTTAATCAACTCCGGCTCATTGCTCCAACTGAGCTTCGATTGTTCCAATTGTTTCAGAAGCGCTTTGTTGTTGCGAATCTGTTGAATAAACTGGTTACCCACAAAACGGGTATTTGGATTTAAGTCGTCGGCGGTTGGGAAGTGTTTTTTCTTGCGAAGCTCGATGATCGAGTTGGCATGATCAGCAATTTCGACCACTAACTGAAATAAGTGGTGGTAAAGATCATAAGTCTTCTGAATACTGAAAAATAGTTCTTTTTCAGAGTTGTTGATCGACTTTTCCGTTGAGCTGTAGTGGGCGTAAAGTACCTGCAATACTTTAATTCGGATAATTCTTCTGCTAATCATATTTTATAGAACTTGTTACTTTTTTGAGGGCACAAAGGTATAAAATTTATTTTCAGGTGTTCATTCGAAAACCGCTTTTTTAAATATCTTCTTTCGTTTCTGTTTGTTCCTGATTTTGATTTGATCTCGGGTCTCCAATATCAGTTGGAATCATGAAATTGTCGTTTTCTTCGTTGTCATCTTCTTGTTCCCATTCGAAAACGCTGCGCTGTGGACCTTGTCTTCGGTAGAAGATACTTAGAATGAATCCGCTTGCTGCTCCCCATAAATGACTTTCCCACGAAACTCCTTTTTCAATCGGAAACATTCCCCAAAACATTCCTCCATATAAAAAGACGACAATGATGGAGATGGTTAACAGCTTGACATCGTTGCGAAGTATGCCGCTGAAAAACAGGAAGGATCCAAGGCCATAGATCAATCCACTGGCTCCGATGTGCCAGGCTTCGCGAGCTCCAACCCAAACGCAAATTCCTGAAAATAAATAGATCAGAAGGAAGATGTGCCAGGCTAACTTCCGGTAGAAATAAAATAACGCAACGGCTAAAACAAAGAATGGAACTGAATTGGCGAAAAGGTGCATTAAATCTCCGTGGATAAACGGAGAAGATAGAATGCCAATGAGTCCGTTGAGTGTGCGCGGATAGATACCGAATTGAGCGAACGAGAGATTCAGTACTTTTTCAACAATAAAAACCAGCCAAAATCCAAAAAGGAAGAGAGCTGGAAAGACCATACTGTATCGGAAAATTTTCTTTTCCAATTGGTCGTCGAGCTGACTTTTATTTGGATAATAGTTGAATAGTGGCATCTATAATAAATCTTTGAGCGCTTTTATAAACCCGAAAATGTCTTCTTCGGTCGTGTCGAACGAAGTCATCCATCGTACCTCGGAGCGTGATTCATCCCAAATGTAAAAAAAATACTGAGCCTGAAGAGGTTCGATAATTGACGGTGGAATAATTGCGAAGACCCCATTGGCCTGAGTTTTTTGAGTGAGTTTTATGCCTTTAATATTGGCAACTTCTTGTTCCAGTAAAAGGGCCATTTTGTTCGCGTGAAGCGCATTTTTTTTCCATAGATCATTTTCGAAATAAGCCAAAAACTGGGCGCTTACAAAGCGCATTTTCGAAAACAATTGCATGCTTTGCTTTCGAATGTACTTTGTAAACCGGGCTTGTTCCGGATGAAAGAAAATAACTGCTTCTCCCATCATCATGCCGTTTTTTGTTCCACCGAATGAGAGTACATCCACACCCGCGTCACGAGTGAACGAGCGAAACGGTAAATCCAGTGCTGCCGCGGCATTCGCAATTCTGGCACCATCCATGTGAACCCAAAGTCCATATTGATGAGCGAGTGTAGTAATCGCTTTGATTTCTTCAATCGAGTAGATCGTTCCCAGTTCAGTTACCTGTGAAATTGAAACGACTCCGGGCTGGGCGTGGTGTTCAAAATCGAAGCCGTGAAGGTGTTTTTTTAGTTCGTCGGGGCGAATTTTGCCTTGTTCCGATTTGACTGGGATTAATTTGCATCCGGTAAATTTCTCGGGTGCACCACACTCATCAACCTGAATGTGAGCTGTATCGGCACATAACACGGAGTTGAAACTTTGAGTCAGGCTGGCTAGTGAAAGCACATTGGCTCCGGTTCCATTAAATACGAAGAAGACTTCAATGTCGGCGCCAAATTCTTGTTTAAACCGATCAATGGCTGTTTCGGTCACCGGGTCGCCGCCATAGCCTACCATGTGTCCGTCGTTTACTTTAGCTATAGCTTCCAAGATGTCCGGATGAATTCCGGCGTTGTTGTCACTTGCAAATCCGCGTTTTATCATTTCCAGGGGTTGTAATTTCGATTTAATCCTTCAATTTCGATGTCCAAACTTATAAAAAATGTATGCAAAGTAGCCTGGAATTTCGCCCTATTTTGCGAAAAAGTCAGGGGAGCTTTTAATTCTAAAAGTTCGTTGTAACTTACCGGGAATGATGATGCAATACAACTTTTGCTGATTGAACGTGTTATGAGCTTACACTTAATTCAAACTGAACCCTGCGAATGAAAAAACAAAAGATCGTTGTTTTCTGGTTTCGTCGCGATTTGCGGATGAACGATAATCATGGTTTTTATCAGGCACTTAAATCCGGTTTTCCGGTATTGCCGGTGTTTATTTTTGACAAAAATATTTTGAGTGATCTTGAACAGACCGATTCTCGGGTAACGTTTATTCTTCATGAGGCTCAAAAGCTGCAAGATGAATTCGAAAAGCGAGGCAGTACATTTTGGATCTACCATGGTACGCCGCAGGACGCTTTTAACCGCTTGCTGTCCGAGTTTGATGTGGCCGAGGTATTCACGAATCAGGATTATGAACCCTATGCCCGGGAAAGGGATAAAGCGATCTATGAGTTGCTGGAGGATGAGGGGATCCGGCTACGAGCATTCAAAGACCAGCTTATTTTTCACAAAAATGAAATTGTGAAGGCAGATGGCTCTCCTTATACTGTTTTCACTCCCTATAGCAAAAAGTGGCTTTCGGCAATGACCGAAAAAGACTATCAAGCGTATCCATCGGAGAATTTGTTGGAGAACCTGGTGAAGCTTGCTCCCTTGCGCAAATATCATCACGTTGATTTGGGATTTAAGAAAGGGGAGTACAAAATTCCCCCGTTGGAATTGAACACTTCTGTTATGAACAGCTATGCAGATACGCGCGATTTTCCTGCATTGGCGGGCACTTCGCGGTTGGGAGTTCATTTGCGCTTCGGAACAGTTAGCATTCGGCAGGTGACAGAAGTGGCTGTTCAAACTTCGGCGACTTTCTTAAACGAATTGATTTGGCGAAATTTCTATATGGATATCTTGTGGCATTTTCCTCATGTTGTTCGTAAGTCATTCAGGCCTGCTTACGATTTTATTCGCTGGCAAAATTCGGAGAAAGATTTTGCACGCTGGTGTGCCGGTACAACAGGCTATCCGATGGTTGATGCAGGAATGCGCGAGCTGAATGCTACGGGCTACATGCACAATCGGGTTCGTATGGTGACCGCAAGTTTTTTATGCAAGCATTTGTTGATTGATTGGCGCTGGGGAGAGGCTTATTTCGCCGAAAAACTGCTCGACTTTGAACTGGCGTCAAATAATGGCGGGTGGCAGTGGGCCGCGGGCTCAGGCTGCGATGCTGCTCCATATTTTCGGGTGTTCAATCCCGAACTGCAACAGAAAAAGTTTGATTCGAATTTTGAATACATCAAAAAGTGGGTTCCTGAGTTTGGTACTTCGGCTTATCCTGAGCCCATGGTTGATCATAAAATGGCTCGCCAGCGTGCTATTAGCACATATAAAGAGGGGTTGAGAGATCGGTAGTTTCTTCGGGATAGCGCAACTACTAACCCGGATAGCTGAGGAACAGATTATTTTGATGTGATATGTCGCTTATCGAACAGACTACCGGAAAGCATTTCGGATAATAGCTGGGAGAGGAATGACAGACTCCTTTTTCAGCCTCCGGAAATTAAAAGCGGATCTGTGCCTAACCGGTACAGATCCGCTTTTTTATACAGAAATTAATTCACAACCTTTATTTTCCTTCAATCCAATTAATAATTTTCGGATCGTTGGGCTTGGTTTTCGGACTAGCCATGTCAACCAGATTCCCATTCTCATCAATCAGGTATTTTTGAAAATTCCACGCGACCGACGAGTCCATTTTTCCGTTTTGCGATTTTTCGGTCAGCCAATGGTATATTGGAGCTATATTGTCGCCTTTGACCGAAATTTTCGACATCATTGGGAATGTAACGCCATAGTTCTTTTGGCAGAATTCCTCAATTTCAGTGTTCGATCCCGGTTCCTGTCCAAGAAAATTATTGGCTGGGAATCCGATAATCACGAATTTTTCACTTCCATATTTCGAATATAGCGCCTGTAGGTCTTTGTATTGCGGGGTCAATCCGCATTTGGAAGCTGTGTTCACCACCAATACTTTTTTACCTTTTAGATTGGCCATGCTGAAGTCACTTCCTTCGATGTCTTTCACCGTAAAATCGTGAAACGAATTTTGGCCGAAGCTCAACAGAGCTGCGAAGACAAAGATGATGACTAATTCAAATTTTTTCATGGGTTTCAATTTAAATGAATACTTTGTTCCGATATGAATGAAACTTTTTGTACCGGAACAATCTCGTTCAATAGCATCAAGCTAAAACAGTCTCTTCGCGAAAAAGTTTAGACTGAATAGGTTACAAAAAGCGAGCCGCACTGTTAATAAATTCCATCCCGAAAATAGGCTAAAATGTTTATCTTTGGCATTTCACAAGAAAAAATATGGAGAATTTTATTGTTTCTGCACGCAAATATCGCCCCGACACGTTTCATTCGGTAGTGGGGCAGGCATCAATTACATCGACTCTAAAAAATGCAATTAAGAATCGCCAACTGGCTCATGCTTATTTATTTTGTGGACCACGTGGGGTAGGAAAAACTACTTGTGCCCGGATTTTTGCCAAGACAATTAATTGTCAAAACCTGACAGCAGAAACAGAACCATGTAACACTTGCGAGTCGTGCCAGGCTTTTAATTCCAGCCGTTCGTATAACATACACGAGCTTGATGCTGCCTCCAATAACTCGGTTGAAGATATTCGTACGTTAACTGATCAGGTTCGGATTCCACCACAGATCGGGAAGTACAGCATTTATATCATTGACGAGGTTCATATGTTGTCGCAATCGGCATTTAATGCGTTTCTAAAAACGCTGGAGGAACCGCCCAAACATGCATTGTTTATTCTGGCAACCACCGAAAAACATAAGATTATTCCAACTATTTTGTCGCGTTGCCAGATTTTCGACTTTAATCGGATTAAAATATCTGATATTGCCGGACACTTGGGCTACGTAGCGAAAAGCGAATCGGTTGATATTGAGTCGGAAGCATTGAATGTGATTGCACAGAAAGCGGATGGCGCCATGCGTGATGCTCTGTCAATCTTCGACCAGATTGTTAGCTTTTCAGGCAAAACCATCACCTATAAAAATGTTATTTCCAACTTAAATGTGTTGGATTATGATTTTTACTTCCGTTTAATCGACCAATTTCTAAAGAGCGATGTTTCGGGAGCATTGATGCTCTTCAACGAAGTATTGGATCATGGTTTTGACGGTCATCATTTTATTACCGGATTAAGCAGTCATATCCGCGATTTATTGGTTTGCAAAGATCCGATTACGGTTCAACTGCTCGAAGTTGGTGGCGAAATTAAAGATAAATACAAACAGCAAGCAGCTGGTTGTCAGCAGGATTTACTTTTCGAAGCCTTGAAAGTCAGTAATGAATGTGATCTGCAGTACAAGCAAAGTCAAAATAAACGCTTGTTGGTTGAACTGGCTTTAATTAAAATGGCACAGCTTTCCGAAAAAAAAAAATAGCTGACGAGTCGAAATCGGAGGAACTTGAGCCTATTTTTCAGAAACAGGCCGGTTCGTCGCCAGCCAACGGTTCTCAGGAAACCGCAAACATTCCGCAATCAAAAAAATCTGTCCAACCCGGTGCTTCAGAAGAAAATGAAGTAAAGGAACCACGAGTTTCGTCCAAAAGAGTCATTCGACGTTCGGGGCGGGGATTTACACCTTCTATAAAGGATGCGATGTCGGGCAAGTTTGCCGACGACGCGAATGCTGACGATGCGAAAGAGAAAATGAAGTATTATTCCGGTGAAGAACTTCATGAACCTTTTACAAAAGAAGCTTTCGAGGCTAAATGGGCTGAATATTTAGAACGATTAAACGATCGTCCGAATTTGAAGGCAACCCTGACTCGCGTTCCCCGGATTGTTGATTCCTGTAAATTGAATTTACCAATTGATAACGATTTTCAGGAAACCGAGATTTCAAAGATTAAGCCTGATTTGGTATCGTGGTTGCGCAAGGAACTTCGCAACACCGGAATTGAACTGATTACCGAAATTGTGGAGATGGAGGGAAGTTCGTCGCGCCCCCTTTCGGATATGGAACGACTGATTGAAATGGTAAAAAAGAATCCAAATGTTAATTTATTGAAGCAAACCTTTTCGCTCGATTTTAACGAATAAAATTTGAATACTGTCTTAAATTGGGTTAAAAAACTGAACTTTCAGCGACCTGATTTTACAAAAACCGTTCTTATTTTCTATATTTGAAAAAAACATAAAAAAACTGATTATGCTCAAGGAGACTGTAGAGAAAGCATTAAATGCACAAATAAATGCTGAGATTCATTCAGCATATTTATACCTGTCCATGTCAGCTTGGTTTCAAGCTAAAGGATTGTCGGGATTTGCCAACTGGATGAAAATTCAGTACCAGGAAGAATTGACTCATGCCATGAAGTTTTTCGATTTCGTTCATGAACGTAATGGCCGGGTTCTGTTGGAACCGATCGCTAGTGTTGATCAGGAATTTGACAGCGTGATTGATGCGTTCGAAAAAACACTTGCGCACGAGCAGTTAGTGACCAGTTTGATCAATGGTTTGGTTGATACCGCCATTGCTGCAAGCGACCACGCAACACAAAGCTTCCTTACCTGGTTTGTTGATGAACAAGTGGAAGAAGAGGCAACAGTTAGCGGAATTTTGGATGACCTTCGTTTGATCGGTGGTCAGGGAAATGGTTTGTTCATGTTGAATCGTGAATTGGCTTCCCGCTCATTTGTTGATTCTACATCGGCAGAATAATGTGATAAAAGTATTACAAAAAGGCTGCCTATATGGTAGCCTTTTTTTATGTTGAAGCACCACAAACGACGAAAACAGATGGATAAAAGAATAGAAAAAGCTTGGGGCGCTTTACTCGAAGCATGTCGCGTAAACTTAAACCACAAGGAGTTAGAGCAAGTTACGCGGGCATTTGAATACGCATACGATATTTTGGGTGAACGTACGTGGTCATCAGGCGAAGTAATTATTGTTCACTCGCTGGAAGTCGCGCAGGTGGTGGCGGAAGAAATCGGGCTTGGCGTCGATTCAGTAACTGCGGGTTTACTGCATAATGTTCCATATGAAGATGTTCCCCGACGTCCGGGAATAAAAGAGATTGAGACCCGTTTCGGGCCGTTTGTTGGCGGAATCCTGGAAGGGATGGCAAAAATTAATGCCTTGGGAACAGACACTGTTGATTTGCACTCGGAGAATTACCGAAAACTAATGCTGGCTCTGGCTGGCGATGTTCGGGTAATTCTGGTCAAAATCGCGGATCGCTTGCACGTTATGAGACATCTGGACAACTATCCTGCGGATGTGCAATCCAAAATTTCAGTTGAAACGTCCCACCTGTATGCGCCACTGGCTCACCGGTTAGGGTTGTATTACGTCAACTCTGAGCTGCTGGATTTATGCTTGAAATACATTACTCCGGAGGCTTATTATCACGTTTCAGAACGCTTGCAGGAGTCGGAACTTGAACGAAAGAATTTTGTTGCTGAATTTGTCAAACCGATTGAAGAAAAGCTGAAAGCAAAAGGCTTCAAGTTTGAAATGAAAGCACGTACTAAAGCCATTAATTCCATCTGGAATAAAATGAGCAAACAGGCTGTGGCTTTTGATGAAGTCTTTGACATATTTGCAATTCGGGTGATTCTCGATTCAAATAAGGAAACAGAGAAATCGGATTGTTGGCAGGTCTATTCAATTGTAACGGAAGAGTATCAGGCTAATCCTGAGCGAATGCGCGATTGGATTACTGTTCCCAAGTCAAATGGGTACGAAAGTTTACACGCCACCGTGTTGGGACCGCATAAAAAGTGGGTTGAAATTCAGATTCGAACTCGCCGAATGGATGAGATTGCAGAGAAAGGGTTAGCCGCGCACTGGAAATATAAAGGTGGATCTGCTTCCATGGAAATGGAGAAATGGTTGGCTAGTGTTCGTGAAATTCTCGAAAATCCGGAGTTAAACGTTGTGGATTTTATCGACGAATTCAATACCAATATTTATAATGAAGAAATTTTTGTTTTTACGCCCAAAGGCGATTTGAGAAGGCTTCCGGCAGGAGCGACTTTGCTTGACTTTGCCTACGAAATTCATTCGGTTGTTGGAGATCACTGTGTTGGTGGTATGGTCGATGGCAAAAAAGTTACGCTTAAGTACAAACTGAAGAATGGCGAACAAATTTCAATTGACACTTCGAATAATCAAAAACCAAAATTAGATTGGTTAGATATTGCCATTACTAGTAAGGCTAAGAACCGGATTAAATCCAGTTTGAACGAAGAGCGTAAACGCGAGGCCGAAAACGGCAAGGAAATTTTAACGCGAAAGTTGAAAAACTGGAAAATCGATTACAACGATGAACTCATTCGCATCTTGCTAAAACACTACCAGTTAAAGCTAGCCCAGGATTTTTATTATAATATCTCGACCGGAAAAATTGATACGCTCGATATCAAAGAAGTAATAACAGCTAAGGATGAGGCCGATCACTCGGTCAAGCATAAGTTGGAAGATTCTTTGCCAAACGAGCAGGTCAAGGAATTGGAATTTACCGGAGGCGACGATTATCTGATTATCGACAATAATCTTAAAAACGTCAACCATAAACTGGCACAGTGTTGTAATCCTATTTTTGGTGACGACATTTTCGGTTTTGTTACAATTAGTGAGGGCATCAAAATTCATCGGCGTACTTGCCCAAATGCCCGTCAGATGTTCGAGCGGTATCCGTATCGAATTATACCGGCAAAATGGCGGGAGTCTGATAAACGATCATCATTTCAGGCAACAATCCGGTTGTCGGGAACGGACGACGTTGGAATCGTGGCGCAAATTTCGCATGTTATCTCGAAAGATATTGGCGTCTCGATGCGTTCAATCAATATTGATTCCCTGAATGGCGAATTTGAAGGAACTTTGCGCGTGTATGTGAACAACCTCGATCACTTGGACTTCCTGATGCGTAAACTTCAACATATCAAAGGAATTCAGCACGTTTCGCGCGCCGATACCTAAAAGTTTAAACCGCTATTTTAACAATTGTTCCGGGGAGGGCAGTTGTTAAAAGGTGTTAATGTGTATCGTGCACGATATAATATTTGTGTGTTTGTATCGCGAACGATATAAAATAATGAAGATATGTATTCAACAAAAGTAAAAGCAACAGGCGGCCGTAATGGCGAGGTTAAAAGTGAAGATGGTGTGCTCGACCTGACGATCAGGATACCGAAAGAAATGGGAGGGCCGGGAGGATCGCACACGAATCCGGAACAGTTATTTGCCGCGGGCTACGCTGCATGTTTCGACAGTGCGCTTCAGTTAATGATTTTGAAAGAAGGATTGAAACGAAAAGAATCGTCGGTCGTAGCAACGGTAGACCTCAATCGGAACGGACAAGATTTTGATTTAAGTGTGAAATTATCGGTTGAGATTAAAGATGTTGATTTTGAAACAGCCAGAATGTTGGTCGCCAAGGCTCATGCTACCTGTCCATACTCGAAGGCAACAAAAGGAAATATCCCGGTTGAAATAACCGTAGTAGAAAATTCGATGACAGAAATAGGATCATAAACGGCACTTAAAAACAGGATTTGTATGGAAACAATTTATGAGTTTAGCGCAAAATCTCTTCAAGGTAAGGAGGTTGATTTTAGCGAATTTAAAGGGAAAGTGGTCGTGGTGGTAAACACCGCCAGCAAGTGCGGCTTTACGCCACAATATGCTTCCTTGGAACAGTTATATCAGAAATACAAAGAGCAGGGATTGGTGATTTTGGGATTTCCATGCAATCAGTTTGGTAATCAGGAGCCTGGTTCGTCAAAAGATATTGAAAAGGGTTGTGCCATAAATTATGGCGTTTCTTTCCGGATGTTCGAGAAAATTGATGTGAATGGTAAAAATCAGCATCCGCTGTATCGCTTTCTAAAAGATAAACAATCCGGCCTGTTGGGCAGTAGAATCAAGTGGAATTTTACCAAGTTTCTGATCGATCGGAACGGCATTCCGGTAAAGCGATTCGCGCCGATTACTAATCCCTCTAAAATGGAACAGGATATTCTGGAATTGCTTTAAAAAAGAATTAATATTGCAGGTAGTACAACTAACTACCTGCTAATTTTCGTTTCATGGAACAACTAAAGCTCGACAATCAATTGTGTTTCCCGTTTTATTCACTTTCGCGACTGATTGTTCGCAAATATCAGCCGTATTTGGACGAATTGGAAATTACTTACCCGCAATATCTTGTGTTGTTGGTTCTGTGGGAGTCTGATGCAATGCCGGTGAACGATATTGCCAAAAGATTGATTTTACAAACGAACACGGTTACACCTTTGTTGAAACGAATGGAATCGCAGGGCATTGTTGTTCGTGACAAATCGGAAGACGACGAGCGAAAAGTAATCGTTAAACTCACCGAAAAAGGGAAAAAAATGGAGCTTGTAGCAGCCGAAATTCCAGCGAAAATGGCTGGTGGGATGAACATGAGCGCCGATGAGCTAAAAAATCTGCACAGCACCCTTTACCGTTTAATCGATCAGTTGAAATAGTCGCAGTGATTTGTATTCACCACCTCATTTTTTAATCGAGTACCGCTATTTTGCCATTTTCGTTTGCCTTTTAGTGTGCTACTCCCGAAACCATTCCGTTTTATCTTCTGCCGGGATTCGCATTCGTGGCGGGCGTTTGAAATTCTCATCTGCTTCACCCAAAATGAAAAAACCAACTGGTTCGTCTTCGGGCTCCAATCCCAGAAAAATACGTGTTTGCATGGAGTAACAGATCGCACCGGTGCTCAGGTAACCGGCAATTCCGTAAGCTTCCAGGCTCAGGTAAATATTTTCGACAGCACAAGCGACCGATGCTAAATCTTCTTGCTTTGGAAAGCGTTTATACGGATCGCGTTTGGCGATTACCGCGATTATGTGCGAAACCCGCTTGTGTTTTTCAGAATAAGCGTCATATTTAAGATCAGCGAACTTCTCAGCCGGCGTTATTTCCTTATAAACACGTTGCTGAAACGCAAAAAAACGTTTTACGGCATCGCTGGCAAAAACCTTAAAATGCCAGGCTTGAACCAACCCATGCGATGGTGCCCAACTGGCATTTACAAGCAATTTTTCGATCACAGAATCATCAATCAAACTTCCTTCTTTCAGTCCATTTACAAAGGTCGATTTTCTGTTTCTAATCCACTTCTCAATATTTTCCGCCGTTGTCTCCATTGTTTTATAGTTTTGAATTTAGAGGAAGGAACAAAGTATAAAGCGATTAGTTTGTATCTTCGTCAATAGTTTTTTTTGAACCAGAAAAATACAACCACGTTTTCCAATGACAGAGATGAAACCGCAGATTGATAAGATTCGAGATCTGATAACAGAAAACCAATTGGCAGAAGCTACCTGTATTATTCAGGATGGTCTGGCGACGAGGGCAGACGATGCTGATCTTCATTTTTTGCTGGGGCAAATTAATGTAAAGCAGGAAAAATGGGGAAGTGCGATCAACCAGTTCAATCGGGTTCTGGAGATTGATCCGGATTATCCGGCAGCTCAATCCCGTATCGAGATGGCCCGGTCAATTCTTGGTTATTTCAATCCAGATCTGCTAAATCCATGATTATTTCAAAACAAACCGGTAGGTGATTGTTCCGGTTTGGAATGCTGGCGCATTGGGATCGGCGTTAAACGTTGCTTTAAGTGCTGCTTGTCGGGCAGCTTCCAGCATCTTGGCATTGTAGGTATTCGTACCTTGTACTCCGGGCTTTGCATTACTAACCTTACCGTATTTATCAACCGTGATACTCACGACAACAACACCTTCTTCATTTCCGGGATAAGTAGGTTTGGGCAAGCCTGTTGCATTTCGTCCTTCAAGGCTGAAAGATGGGCCCGTGCCAGAGGCTCCGTTGCCTGTTCCGCCATTTCCGTTATTGGTTGAGTTGCCGCCTGTCGGACTTCCCTGGTTGCCTCCCGGATAGCTGGTGCCCTGTCCGGTGCTTTTTGAGCTGCTACTTCCGGCTCCCGAGCCTGAACCAAAGGCATTGGCCGCGCGGTTATTAATTTGAGCTAACTTTTGTGCTTCGGCTTCCTTGCGTAAACGCTCTTCCTCTGCAGCCTTGCGCTGGCGTTCCAGTTCTGCTTGCTTTTGACGTTCAATTTCGGCCAAGCGCTGTTTCTCCGCTTCTATTTGTTTTTGCTTTTCCAATTCAGCCTGCCGCTTTTTTTCGGCTTCAGCAGCCAGCTTTTGTTGTTGAACAGCCTCCGCTTTCTTTTTCTGGTCGGCGATCTGTTGCTGACGGTTCAGCTCTTCCTGCTGCTTTTTTGCTTCTTCTGCTTTTTTCTTCTTTGCGGCTTCCAAAGCTACAGTCTTTTCATAATCCTGCGTCATCAATTCCTCTTTCGCCTGGGTTGAAGGAACTGAGGCTGCTGCCGATGCTGGAGGGGGCGGCGGTGTACTGGCCTGCACTACCGGAGCTTTTTCTTCCTTAACCACAACAGGAGGACTTTGCTTTTGAGCCGGGGCTGGTTCTTCTTCTCCCGCACCTTGCTCGCTATCGCCGAAATTCACCAGAATTCCTTCCTCGCCGGGCAAGGGGAGCGGTGTGAAAAAACCAAAAAGCAGCAGCAATATCAGAATGATGACATGCACGACAATGGTTCCCCAAAATCCTTCTTTATGTTTTTGAATGTAGCTCATTAATGTTCCGGTGCGGTAGCTAATATCAGTTTGTATTTGTTACGTTTGGCGATATTCATAATTTTTACAACTTGCTCAACCGGAACCGATTTGTCGGCGTGCAGCGAAACATAGGCATCCGGATTATCACCAATACTACGTTGCAGGGCAGGCTCAATTTCATAGAACTTTACTTTGCGGCTATTACCATCGGTGTTAACCGAATATGTTAGGTCGGCTGTAATTGAGACAGTTGTAATTGGTTTTGCAGCCGTTTGGTTATTGCTTTCAGGTAACATTAACTTTAGCGCGTTTGGCGCAATTAAAGTTGACGTGACCATGAAAAAGATCAACAGCAAAAACACAATGTCGGTCATTGACGACATGCTGAAGCTGGCATCTACTTTATTTCTTCGTTTTAAAGCCATGCTGGTTATTTTGCAGGTTCATTTAATAAATCCAAAAAATCAGATGTGGCTGCTTCCATTTTAAAAATCACCTTTTCGACATTCGACACCAAAATATTGTAGGCGAAATAGGCGATAATCCCCACCGTTAATCCGGCAACAGTAGTTACCATAGCTTGATAAATACCGGATGAAAGCAGTGTAACATCGATATTATTTCCGGCATTTGCCATATCATAGAAAGCCTGAATCATACCAATAACTGTACCAAGGAAACCAATCATAGGAGCTCCACCGGCTACACTGGCCAATACGGGCAGTCCTTTTTCCAATTTCGAAATTTCCAGGTTTCCGACCATTTCAATCGCTGAATTTACATCCGACATTGGGCGACCAATGCGTGTAATCCCTTTTTCAATCATTCGGGCAGTTGGAGTATCCTGAGAACGGGCCAAGGTTAGGGCTGCATCGATTTTTCCTTGAAGAATATAATCTTTTACCCGTTCGAGCATCGAGTTGTCAACCTTTCCGGCCTTTTTAACAGCTAAATAACGATCGATGAAGATGAAAACTGCAATGAGCGATAAAGCCAGGATCGGAATCATGATCCATCCGCCCTTCAAGGCCAGATCGAAAAAGCGGGTTACAATACCATCTTGTTGCGCAGCTTGAGCGACCATGTCAGCACCCTCGGTGGATGTGCTCACCTGTAATAAAAAGAAGTTCAGCATATAGTTTTCTGTTTTTTTGTAGTCATGTAAATGTAAAACGAGGCACACTTCAGAAAAGTATGCTGCGCAAAAATAACAATATTTTCAAGCTGACCTTACAGCATAAACTCAATATAATAGAAAGCGGCAGCTACTAAATAACCAACCAATTCCAATCCGGATGTTTTTATTTCCGATACCGGATGAAACCGATCTTATAAAGAGCAATGGCGGTCAATTCGTCTGTTGATCCTGAAGCGACTAATACCACTCGCTTAACCTGGGAGTAATATCGTTTTCGTCGGTATACAGCTTCCTGTCGTTAACAATTATCGTTCCAGATAAAACATTGACTACTCAAAAAAAAACTACCGATTTCAAATCCCGAATAAAAAACTAGTTTGCTCTTTTGCGCTTTCGAAACAAGTTTATAAACTTCTGCCATAGTTCACCGAAGGTATCATAGCTCTCGCGGTAGCTAATACCAATCCCTTGCTTATAGGGCGAGGTCTCATAGATCAGACTGTTATTGGATTGATTGTATGCCTTGAATTGGAGTTTTCCATTATTCGTGAGTTTCACCGTGACATCAAAATCACCGACAAAATCGGCGCTATTATTGTTTATAGTCGATCCTGTTTGGTTGACATTATTACTGATGTTTCCATTTATGGTCACGCGGTCGTTAAAAAATTGGGTGCTAAGAGCTAATTCAATTTCATCGTCCGAAATCTGATTCCCCGGACGGTAATTAACGCCAATGTCGAAATCGTTGCTGATTTGTGAAAGCCAGTTGCTCAATTGGTTTGAAAACAGCTCGCTGGCAGTGGTTCCAACTAAATTCGAATTTTGCGACTCGTAACTTCCGCGCAAATACTCAGGGGTGTAAAAACGTCCCATCACGAGAAGCGAAAGAATTTGCTTGTTCATGTCTTCCTCTGTACTCAGATATTGCAATACTTCGTCCTTGATCCGGTCTTCGGCCGTTGGAAACTCAATATCGAACCCAATGGTAGGGTTGCTAAGCTGATCCTTTAGCGCTATTTTACAGTTAACCGGAATGCGTTGTGAGTAGTTAACGTTTTCGGTTGAGTTGGCGAATAATTCACTTAACGATGCTTTCAGCCGATAGATGGCGTTGACATTGATTGTCGCATCATATGGATCACCGTTCCACTGAATTGTTCCCAGGCTTTCAATCTCAAATTTCTTATTAATTACATTCTGTAGTGTAAACAGATAATCTCCTCGATCGATCGTGTATTCGCCAAACATTTCAATATTGTAGTTCGGATCGATTTTTAACTGAATGTTTCCGGTTCCCTGAGCCCGAATCATATCGCCGACCTGAGAATTGTATACGAGTTGAAAGCGTGCTTCAGGCGTTAGCTGAATATTGAAATTCATGAACACAACGGACTGATCTGTCGAGGTCCTGATTCTCATGTTTTTGTCTTCCAGTTTGCTGTGATCGACAAATTTTATAAAATCATATTCCTGTGCTTCTTCTTCGTAATCTAAGGCGATGTTCAATGCGGTGTGATTCAATGTCCGGGCATTTCCATCGATAAAAATCTCTCGTCCGTGCCCGGTAATTTTAACCACTCCTGCAGCGTAAGCTTTCCCGTAAAAGCGCTCGTTGATAGCCGGAGTTGTATTAATAACCTGCAGGTTTTTCGAATTAACAGACAGGTTGTAGTCCATATTCGAGAAATTATCGTGCCTGATCGATCCGTTAAAAACACCTGAGTTACCTTCTGAATCGTTGATGGTAATATGGTCAAAGATGATTGAGTCGCCTCTGAATTTCACCTTGTTTGTAAATTTATAGCCTACTTGAAGATAGCTTAGAGCCAGACCGGCATTGTTTGCCATCACATCGCCATACATCATTATTTTGTCGTGTTTGCCGGTAATTTTCACTTCTCCTGTCGCTTCGCCACGAATATCCTGAAAACTACCTTCCAGAAATGGCTCCAGCAAGCTCAGCGAGAGTGCTTCAGTGTTGATCGTGAAGTCGAGGCTGTCCTGTGTTGGGAAATAGCTCCCGTATCCGTAAAGGTTCTGCTGTTGTTTGTTCGAAACGATTAGCTCAGATTGAATCGCGTTCGAGGGCGTGTCCCATTTACTTAGCACACTAACGTTGCCGACTTTCGTATCGTTGTACTTAAAGTCATTCAATTTTACATCAGAGAGGAACAAGGCCCGATTGTAAAGGTCAACCAAACTGATGGTTCCATCCAATATCCCAGTGAGTTTATTGTTTTCACCGGTAATCAGATTAAAATTATCAAGTTTGAAGTTATTGATTCGTACCGCGAGCTCATCGGTTTGTTCTTTCGAAATCACACCGTTTAGCGAGATAAACTGGTTGCGGTTCGAAATCATAAAATTATCCACTTCGACCCGGCTCGAATCTATCGTCACATAAGACGGATTGATCTGCCATAAGGTATCCGCGACATAAATCTTGCTGGGCTCGATTTTAAGATCAACGTGTGCTCTATTATTCTCGCGCATGGTGAATTTCATAAATCCCTCAAGCTCACCGCTGTATGTCAAAACATCGTAGTTGTTCCAAAGCAGCTTGGTGCTCATTTCATCGTCCTTGGCCGAGGCAAGTACCGCGATGTTGTAGAGGTGCTGATTTTCGCTGATTTCCAGCTCTTCAATACGGCTTTTAAATTCAAGTTTATCGGTTGAGTGGAGCGATAGCGAATAGCCTTTTATGTAGAGTCCATTGAGTTGGATATCAGAGATTTCGGTGTAAAGATTAATTTGGTTTTTTGTTTCATCAATTACGCCGGTAATGTAACCCGGACTTAAGGTCAATCGCGGGTAAAATGTACGTAGAATCGGTGCGGTATCTTTAATTTCAGCATTCAAACTAAACCGGTTCAATCCGGGTGTTTTACTGATTTTTGCACCGCTTGACGGCATGTAATGGGCGATAAGGTTTTCAATACTCCGGCTCAGGCTTATAAACTGGTAGCTACCCTCGATTTCAGCATCGAGGAAATCAGAGTTTAGTTCAAGTTTGTTGTTTTCTCCCGAGGAAGTTGTTAAGGACAAACTATTCAACAGGATCGAATTGTTCTCGTTCGTATATTTCCCACCTTCGAATTGAACAATTCCTTTTAAATCGTCGATTGTGCTTCCGGTAAAATTTGCGTTAATGTGCATCGATAATTCCGATTTTTGGTGCACTTTGTCAATTTTCAGAGCAACAAGGTCGGCTTTATGCAACAGCAATTTAAAATCGAATAACGATGAATCCGGGTTCACATTCACTTTCCCATTGAACGTGCACTTCAGGTTTTCATCGTCGATCACCAAATCGCCTTCAAACTTCTGATTCTGGATCAGCCCGTCGAGAATAATGTTTTTGTACATGTAGTCGCTAACCATGATGCTGTCAGCTGTTCCTTCAACTTTAGCGTCCAAAACGTTCGTAATCTGGTTAAAACGACCATCAATGCGGCCGGTAAAGGTCAGTTTCCCGAGTTTGCTGGTTTGTGTTAATTTTCCAAGTTTGAAATTAACGGTTTTTAAATGTCCGCTCACGTCCAGGTTTTCTTGTTCTCCAGGTTTAAACGACAGGTCGGTGTCAATACGACCAAAGTTCGAATTAATGGTACCGTAGGCGACAAAATCGCTTAAAAATCCGGTGAAATTGCCGTTGTACCGGATTAGTCCGGCTTCGTAAAGCGTATTCGATATTTTTGGGTATCGGGTAGGCGAGCGATCCGGAAGACGTATCTCTGCCAGATCTTTAAAATCAAGCGTCGAGTTATTTAAGTCAAGTTGAATGAAGGCACGATTAATTTCCGGCAATCCGTTGATGTAAAAGTCGCAATTAATTGTTGTTGATTTTCCGGTTTTTATCTGAAGTTTTCTAGCTTTTAACTCATTGATTTTACCGTAGATATGCCCCGACAGTTGAAGCTTTTGATCCATTCCCTTGATGTCGGGAACCACGGTTGCAAGATCGCGTAAATCGAGCTCCGAATCATCCAACATCAGATCAATGTAACTTTCGGTAATGTCGGCTCCGTCATCAAGCTTAGTCTGATCGAAAATGATTGTTGCATTCCGTACTTCCGATTGTCCGGTCGATAAATTTAGCTGGCTTAATTTCGCGTATTTCTTGCGGGAGACAAAATCGCCGGTCAGGTTTTTCAGCTGAAAGCTTTTGTGGTCATCAAGCTGCATTTTGTTGATTCGGAAATACACAGAGTCTTCATCAAATTCGAAATCGGAAACATCCATTTTAATGTTCTGGATATCAATTAAGTGGAGGTTTTCTTGTTCGAAATACGCATATCCCACCTGAGCCTGGTCGAACGAAAAAGTTTCGCATGAGATGGTCCAGCTTTGTGGATCTTTTTTCTTCGATGAATTTCGTAATCCGTCAATCAGGAAACTATAGTTTGGCAGGTGTTGCTCATCCATTGAAACATGAATCTTAGCGCGAACGAATTCAACAGAAGAAAGTTTGAGTTCTTGCTTTTTAAAATTCAAATGCGAAACCGATGCAATTAAATTGTCAATGTAGAGCAGCGTATCATGCTTTTGGTCTTCAATATATACCTGCTTTAAGACGAGTTTGTTGAAAAATGAGATGTCAACCCGTTTAACGCTGATTGTCGTTTGGAACTTTTTGCTCAAGTTATCAGTGATCTTGCTTACAACATAAGTTTGAACAACACTAATCTGAAACGCCAGATAGATCGAGAGCAGAAGTAGCACGAATACTCCTGTAAACCAAACTGCTATTTTGAATGTTTTTTTAATATTTTTGTCCCCTTAATTAGTCGCAAATTAAACGAAATTCGATGGATTTCTTTTGTAGTTCGATAAAGTTTTTGGGCTAAAACCAACAGATAGAAACATGGAACAGGGAAAGGATATTGTTATACTCGCTATTGAATCATCGTGTGATGATACTTCGGCAGCAGTGTTGAAAAATGGGTATTTGTTGTCAAATATAATAGCCAGTCAGAAAGTGCACGAAGCATATGGGGGAGTAGTCCCCGAGTTGGCTTCGCGGGCACATCAGCAAAACATTGTTCCGGTTGTCGATCAGGCCATAAAACAGGCCGGCATCAGCCGCAAGGATGTTTCAGCCATTGCCTTCACCCGTGGCCCCGGATTGTTGGGATCGCTGTTGGTAGGTACTTCGTTCGCCAAAGGTTTTGCATTGGCTTCAGGCATTCCGATGATTGAAATAAACCACCTGCAAGGGCATGTACTGGCTCATTTTTTAAAGGAAGAAGGAGCTGAAAACCGTTCGCCTAAGTTTCCGCACCTGTGTTTGCTGGTTAGCGGGGGTAATTCGCAGATTATTTTAGTGAAAGACCATCTGGAGATGGAAGTGATTGGGCAAACGATTGACGATGCTGCCGGTGAAGCATTTGATAAATGCGCTAAAGTAATGGGCATGCCGTACCCTGGTGGTCCATTGGTTGACCGATTGGCTAAGGAAGGAAACCCGGATGCTTTTCAGTTTGCAAAGCCCCGCATAAAAGATCTGAATTATAGTTTTAGCGGATTAAAAACCAGCTTCCTGTATTTTCTTCGCGACCGGTTGAAGGAAAATGAAAACTTCATTGAGGAAAACAAAGCTGACCTTTGCGCATCGTTGCAGAAAACGATTATTGCCATTTTGATGGACAAACTTGTGAAAGCCTGCAAACAAACCGGAATCCGCGAAGTGACCGTCGCTGGTGGGGTTTCAGCTAATTCGGGATTGCAAAATGCCTTGCGCGCTGAAGCCGAAAAACGCCATTGGAATTTGTTTATTCCAAAGTTTGCTTTCACGATGGACAATGCTGCGATGATTGCAATGACTGCTCATTACAAGTATTTGAAAGGCGAATTCGCAGCAATGGATGCCATACCTTTTGCCCGCATGAATATTCAGGAATAGAACCCGATTATCGGGTGCTCAATTCAGCAAGGCATGTTTAAACTTCATGATAAAAATGCAGAATAGTAAAAAGATACAGGTCGTATTGGTGACCGGTTTTTTGGGAGCCGGCAAGACGACTTTTATCAACGAAGTCATTAAAAATCACCAACATCTAAAGCTGGCTTTGGTGGAAAATGAGTTTGGCGAAAAATCGATTGATCAGGATTTGATTATCGGAATGAGAGCTGAAAACATTTTCGACCTGAGCAATGGTTGCATTTGCTGTACAATTTCGAACGAATTTTCACTCACACTTCTCGATTTGGCAGATAAAGCCGGCGAGCTCGATTTCCTATTGATCGAAACCACTGGAATTGCTGACCTGTCTAATGTAATCCGTCCGTTTTACGATGAGGAAGATTTGAAAGCCCGATTTGAACTACAGGGTAGCATTTGTTTGGTTGACGCGCTCAATTTTGAAGATCAACTGGCCGGGAACGAACAACAGATGCAGGTCATTTTGAGTGATCTGCTGATTGTCAATAAAACAAGCGGTATTGATGCGAAGGCCTTGTCATTACTGGAAAGACAGCTGTTGGCTTACAACGGCTCGGCATTGATTGAATGGACAAATTTCGGACTTTTGAAGGAATTTTCACTCGCAGAATTCAGCGATAAAGTTCGAGGCCAACTGGAGCAGAAATTACAGCAACCAGTGATGTTCCGACTGGTTGAGTCGAAAAAATACAGCACATTTACTCATCAGTTTCCTGGTTTTATCAATTTAGACCGTTTTAAATACTGGTTTAACTACTATGCAGCCATTAACCGGAGCGAAATTTATCGTATTAAGGGAATTTTGAATGCCGACGGCTCACCATTTAAAACAATCGTGCAGTCGGTTGGCGGTGCCGTTTCATATACCGATGGTTCATTTGTTGAGCCTGGCGAAGAGCCCGTAAATACACTGGTTTTTATAGGAAGGGATATTGACCATGAACGTGTGGTTCACGAGTTGATGCACTATCTGGAACGTAAGTAGGACGGCAAAAAATAAAGCATATTTGTACCCAAACAGTTGGACTTAATCCATCCGCCGGTGCTAACTTTTGAATTTTCCAATGTCAGTACCATCCCATTAGTTGCATCAATATTACCACCAAAACCGTAGTTAAAGCGGCAACACCAATTGCCAGGCTACTCATAGCAGCTTCAGTTTCGCCCATTTCAATTGCCTTTGTGGTTCCCAGTGCGTGCGACGATGTGCCTATGCTTATTCCTTTGGCCACAGGATGTTTAACGCGAAGAAATTTCAACATTAATGGTGCAATTGAAGCTCCCAGTATTCCCGTAATAATAATGGAAATGATCGTGATCCCTTCAGTTGCACCGAGCATTTTACTGACACTGATACCAATTGGAGTGGTTACGGAGTGGCCGATGAGTGATTTTTCCAGCATTTCGTTCAACCCAAATAACCTGCTAAGGGCAATAACAGAAGTCACGGCCGAAAGTACTCCGGCAACAATGCCTCCGAGGATTGAATATTTATGCTGAACCAATAATTTTCGTTGGCGGTACAAGGGGAGAGCCAGTACTACCGTAACAGGCCCCAAAAAAGCATGAATTACACTGCCTCCTTTTTGATAGTGCTCGTACGGAATACCGCTAAGCAGAAGAAAACAGATAATGATGACAACCGAATATAGCAGCGGGTTCAGCCAGTTTTGGCGACTACGGTTTTTCGCCAATGTAATCAGATAAAAGCATCCAACTGTAAGCAGGATCCCAAACAAATGGGTATTAGTCAGGCTTTGCATCTTTTTTTTCTTTGAATTTAATCAACAAATCAGTTGAAAGGGCTGTGGCTGCAAAAACAATTAAGGTTGAAAGGATCACGACAACGACGGTCTCAAAATAAAAACCATCGAGCGTATGGTATGAAATCATAACGCTCACGCCGGCCGGAATGAAAAAGAAACCCATATTTTGGATCATAAAATCGGCTGTATCACGAATGTGATGATCCTTAACAACTCCGGTCAACAGCAGGATAAGTAAGAGTATCATTCCGGTAATACTTCCGGGAAGAGGTAAATGAAAATATTCACTCAAAAGCTCGCCGGCTAGATTTACTCCCAATATAATAAGTAGCTGCTTGAATATTTTCATTCCACAGTGACTCTCGTATGTTTAGCTTTCCTGGCTAAAGTTCTCGTAGGTAAACGGACGGACATCAATTAGAAACATTCCCGCTGTCTTTGCTGCTTCCATGCCCAGGATACCATCTTCTAAAACCTGGCATTTTTCAGCTTTCACACCGATTAGTTCAGCGCACTTTAAAAAGGTTTCGGGTTCCGGCTTATGGCGGGTAACATCGTCAGCTGTTACAATAGCGTCGAAATATCTGGTTAAGCCTAATTTCTCAAGTTGAACTTCTGCACTTCGGCGACTCGCTCCTGTTCCCACGGCCAGTGGTATTTTGCCATGGTATTTATACACAAGGTCAACAACCGAGCTGTGCGGTTTCAACAGTTCCGCATGGTCCCAAAAGGTTTCCTGTTTTAGCTGCACCATTTCGTGCGGATCGACGCCTTCCAGTTTATTCTCGGCAATAACCCGATTGGCAAAGCTAATCGTTGGCATACCGGTCATTTCTTCAATAATCTTTTCGTTAAACGTGCAGTTGTAGTGCGCGCATACTTTGTGCCAGGTAGCAATATGAACCGGGAGCGAATCCGACAGAGTTCCATCCAGATCAAAAATTAACGCTTCTGCTTGCGGGTGTTTATCAAGTGCCATAATTCAAATTTGAGTGGCAAATGTACTAAACTTATTTCGGAGGTTTTCAATTCCGGCTCTCAGAGAGCGGAATCGTATAAATTCTTAAAATTCCCTTTAAACAGAGCTAGTAGGCTTTGTTTTAGTCGAAAACGTTTGTTAAGAATAAAAATATTCCTAATTTTGCGCCACCTAAAATATAGGTAGAATTTTTAATGTTTAATAAATTAGATGTTTTATGAAAAACCAGTATGAAACCGTTTTCATTGCAACTCCCGTTTTATCTGACGTTCAGATAAAGGAAGCGGTAAGTAAATTCAAGGGCATCATCACCGAAAACGGTGGCGAAATTGTCAATGAAGAGAACTGGGGTTTACGCAAGTTAGCTTATCCCATTCAGAAAAAAAGCACTGGCTTCTATCATTTGTTCGAGTTCAAAGCTGAACCAGAACTGATTGCAAAGCTAGAGCTGCAGTACCGTCGCGACGAACGTATCATTCGATTCCTGACTTTCAAACAGGATAAATATGCTACTGAGTACAGCGCAAAAAGAATCAATAATTTGAAAGCTAAAACTGTAAAGGAGAACTAAGCTATGGCAAGTAATCAAGGTGAAATCCGTTACCTGACCCCCCCGTCGGTTGAAATTAAAAAGAAAAAGTATTGCCGCTTTAAAAAGAACAAGATCAAGTTTGTGGATTATAAAGATCCTGAGTTCTTGAAGAAATTCCTGAACGAACAAGGTCGTATTCTTCCACGTCGTATTACAGGTACTTCATTGAAGTATCAACGTAAAGTGGCTAAAGCAGTAAAAAGAGCCCGTCATTTGGCTTTGCTGCCCTTCGTAACTGATATGTTGAAATAAGAAAAAGAAAGAACAATGGAAATTATTTTATTACAAGATATTAATAACTTGGGGAGCAAAGACGATATCGTTAAAGTTAAAGATGGTTACGGACGTAACTACCTTATTCCTCAAAAACTGGCTATTGTAGCCAACTCAAGTACCAAGAAAGTTCTTGCTGAAAACATTAAGCAACGTGCACACAAAGAAGCTAAACTGAAAGAAGTAGCTATGGCGTTGGCCGCTCAATTGGAAGGCAAAGAAGTTGTTATCGGTGCAAAAACAAGTACTTCAGGTAAAATCTTCGGTTCGGTTAATACCATTCAATTGGCAGAAGCTATCAACAAATTGGGCTTCGAAATCGATCGCAAACAAATCCGTTTGTCAGAAGACACGATCAAAGAAGTTGGTAAATACACCGCAAAAATCAAACTTCACAAAGAAGTATTGGTTGACTTCAACTTCGAAGTCGTTTCTGAATAATTAATTTATTTTTTCAAACACACACACACAGAATTCAAACGTTTTTTTTCAAACAATAAAAGCCGTCAGCTTCACACACTGACGGCTTTCTTATTTATATATGACTACATACTTCTGATTATCAAAGACTTGTAGCCTTTTGTTTCTTAAATCGAATGATCAGATATAACCACTGTATATACACGGCGTGAATTTTGTGGTTATAGGTTTTGAGTGTTAATAACATATTGGCTCGTGTCGAGGATGTTATTTAGAATCTGTTTAATTAATTTTCGTTTTCTCATATGTAAAATTAATAAAGAACTACAGGACAGCATGTTAGTGTGTAAAAAGTCAATTATCTTTCCATTTTATCCTCTACACACCCCGCACCGCCCTGTAGACTAATTGTGCGCACAAAATAGAGATGTTGTGTTATATGCCTAAATATCAGACAATTTAAACACTCTTATCTTTCATCATCAGGTACCCAGAATTTTTAAGAATTGATTTATATACTTTTACCAACTGTTCTGGAGTAAAAGATCTGGCCCTTAATAGCCTGTAAAAATGAGAAGTAGATATTTCTGTCTCTTTGACAATTTTCGAAACTGGCACCTGTGATAGATCCAGTAACTCGGAAAGATCCCGTTGAAGCCTTGCAAGCTTTTTAGAGTCACTACAAATACAGCTCATAATCATTAAACTAAGCGAATGGTTAAACTTTGACGGATACACATTTTGTCTATTTCAGTCTTATTCCGGTGATACTCGCGTTCTGAGAGTACAACTTTTGATAGACCTTCACCAAAGAGAATATGAACAGGGCGGCCAACCAATGAAGACAATTCCGCACTTAGAGGATTTGAAAAACCGGATGCTTTCATGTCTGTTGTGTTATTGCTCATGTTGCCGTCCTTGTGATTGCGCTCACAGTATTCAATTAATGGTGTTGATATGTCAACACCTGTAACCTGCTGAATATGATACCCGTAGTTGCCATTGACTTCTATCACAAAGGTTTTCCCTTTTTTATCCTTCATAATGTCAACCCCGGCAACCTCAAGACCGCAAACCCTGGCAGCATCAACGCAAATGGTTTTATCTTCTTCTGATAGCTCAACTTTCCTCCCGGTTCCTCCCTGGCTAATGTTTGCCCGGAGTTCCCCCTCTCTGGCTGTTCGCTCCATTGCTACGATTACTTTTCCGTCAATCACAATGGCTCTAATATCCTTTGCTCCTGAATCAATAAAATTCTGAAGCAATAGATTTTCTTTTCGATCTGAGAAATTTTTCAAAAACACATTGGTTTGATACTCATCATTCAGCGGAAAAACTGTTTTCCCTTGGCTCCCGGTTAAGCCTTTGGCAATTGCAGGCAATCCACCAACCTGCTCAATCATCCATGCCGGATGAATAGCTCTATCCCCTAGAACCGTTTGAGGAACTCGAATTTTAGCCTGGCTAATCTTCTGCTGAGAGATTAACTTGTCGGCTGCTGTCTTAATTCCGTTGGATGTTTGGGTACTGAAAATCTTAAGGTTCCTGTTTAGGTGCTCTAATACAGAGCACCCATAAGCTAAATTTATTCCGATACGGGGAATAATCGCATCGTATCCCTTTGCGTTTAGCCGGATAGGGCGGTCTTCTTGCCCGTATCCATCATAAACACGGTCGTAACCAGCTACTTTATCGGATATCAGTAGATACAAGAAAGCTGGATCTTTAACAATCATCTCGTGCCCTCTTTTTTGTCCTTTTAAAACAATATCACGAGTTGCATAACTGCCCGGAGCGGCTGAAAGAATAAGAATTTTCATGAATTAAAATTTTAATTGTAAAACTTTGGATTGTTCGTCGCTTAGATAACTGATCATACTTACAACTCCTGAATTTGAATTTCTGAACATGCAGTATGCCGGTTTGTAGTTCGTTATGAAGTAGTTTGGATTCCCGGTAGATTTAGGTAGATCACTGTATTTCCTTTCAGTTCTATACGGGATCATAAGCTGAGAGAACGAAGCCGGAAAGTCTTCTTTGCAAAAATTACACCCAATATTATTGAGTGAATTAATGGTCGCGCAAAACTTTTGAATGAGAATCAAAACCGTATTTTCCTGCTCGTTTCTCGTGTAATGAGAATTTGAGTCTACAATCTGGGAAACTAACTCGGACGTAGCTTCAAACGATTCTCCATTAAAAATTGACTTAAATTGATTCTGCCATCCTGGGAGATGAATAGTTGTTTCTTGAAATGCCTGAACTGCCATTATGATATTTGTGAAATCTGGCAATTCAACCATTTCAATAAGCTTATCAATTTTCACGCTGAGAGAATTCATAAAATCAGAATACCGCTCATCCTGTTCAATGTGGAGAACCTGGAAGAAACGCAACAAATCTCTAGTTGCTGCCAGTGTCGATAAGTCTTTCAATTCAATAGGACTTTTAAACCTCTTTTGCCATTCAGAAGAGAGATGATTTAAAGCTTCAATCAATTCATCCCAACGATTAAGCTCTGTTTTGATTCTCTCTTCATCTTTCCCGATTAACATCGGTGTAAATTCACTTTTCATTTTCATTACTTTTTGTTGTTAATAAAATATTCTTAAGCCTTCTGTATAGAAAGTCGCTTTTGGTTGTATTGAGCATCTTTGTTAGTTGCTCAAAATTTCGCTTCTCTTCCCTTGTCAACCGAAAAGAAACTACTTCGCTCTTTGGGAATTTTATTGTCATGTTTTTTATTTCCAATGTGAGCAAATAGAGTCAAAACCAAAAGGACAACTTGAAAAATGACTTTTTCACGAATGGCTAAACTGTTGATTATCAGCGTGTCAAATATTATTGATAAATAGAACAGGAAATTATTTAGAAAGATTCTAATAAAAAGAGGGAGAAGATCTCCCATAATGAAAAAAGCACCCTTTTAACAAGAGTGCTTTGATGGATTTTAAAATTTTGAATTATCATGATAATATCTTTCAAAAATCCACTTAAAAAAGCGGGGGACGCTGTTATTTTGCGTTGCTCAATTTCTCAAGATCAATCTCAATGAAGGGGAGGTTTTCCTTTAAATTCACCAGATCCATTTCTAGGCCTGCTAATGTTGCTAAATGAGTCAATGTTTCCTCACCAGCGTTATTAAAAATTAAGAAATCTTTGGTTTTGCGAATCTCTTCGATATAGATTGCAATAGTTTCTTCTAATAGTAAATCTGATCGCATCATAATTCTAAATTTTATTGATTAATAATTCGTTGAAATCTTTATAATTTGGATATATCATTTCTGCCTGGTTGATCGTGTTCGGGTGTGCGTTTATAATTCGTTGAGCGGCTTCTTTACCGGCTGGATCTGTGTCCAGGTAGAGGTTAACCCGGTTGTACTTTTGAAGATCCACCAATAGGGCTTCGTTTATATTGTTGAGTGAATTGAGAACAATTGTATTGTTTTTTGCTTCGAGAGATCTAAAGTATTCGAGAGCAGATAGGAAGTCCGGCCAACCTTCAAACAGGTTTACCGACTTTGTAACTCCTGGAATTGTTGTGATTGCTTTGGGAGAACTGCCACCTTTGAAATATTTATTTCGAAGTTCAAACCCGCCTTTGTCGTTTTTGAATGCCAGGGCGAAATAATTTTTATCGTTGGCTCGATAATAGGCTTCCTTCAGGTACTTTTCGGCAATTGTGGCCGAAATCTTCCGGGAATTCAGGTATTGAATTAATGCCCGGTTTTGCAGCGGTTGGAGGTGCTTAATCTCAATTCCAGGATCAACAGGCTGGTCAAAAGAAAAAGATTCGACTGGTGCAGGGGAGAAGCCCGATAGGATCAGCAACGCGCCGGCAACCGATACCCCAGACAGGTAGCAAACCAGATCCACCGGGCGGCCACCTTTGCCCGATCCGAAATCATACCAGACATTTTTAACCCGGTCAATTTTCAAACTCGCTTGGCTCTCGTTGCGGTTTGGTGACTTAAACCAAATATCATGTTTCCTGACTTCTCCACTTTGGTTATAGTGCAGGGTCAGAATGTGGGTGCACGGGATATTATTTGCTTCGTTGCAATTCATGTTCTTTTCTTTTTTGACTAGCAATTCTGTTTAGTGCTCGGACAACTATTAACGCTCCTCTGTCCGGTTCCATTCCCGGACGGACAGAATAGATAGCCTTGTCCGTCCGATTATCTTACCGGACAACTCTGTCCAGTCTTATTTTTAATTTATATATATAATAATGATATGTAGCAAGTTACGGCTGTCCGGTTTTGTCCGGGAAGGCAGTTAAGCCTTGACTGCGGCAAATGGCTGTCCGATATGTCCAGCATGTCCGGGCAGTCCGGGCTGTCCATTATCTGAATATTTGTCCGGTAAAGTCCGCATGTCCGGTTTGTCCGGCTTGTCCAGTTCTTCTTTTATAGAATTTCCCCAGTGAGGGCTATCCTTTAGCCAATCCGCAACGGTGGACTTTGATTTTCCAACTTTGGCGGCTATTTCTCTAATCGTTAATTGTGGGTTTTGATTTTTTAGGGAGAATGCCATGATCTTGGGATCATCGGTCGAAATGCTCAGATTGTCAGATTCTGAGCTGGTGCCAATCTCAAAGAACTGGAGAAAATCTCCGTCTTTATCAATCCCAAATTCTAAAACATTACCGGAGTGATAGACCGGCTCACAGCTTCTTGACGGCTTAACTTGTTTTAAATATCGGTTTGATGATCCTTTCGAGCTTTTACCGATTGCAAAAACTGAATCGGCAAAGTTTGAGAGATGTTTAGATCCTGAAAGATCGGAAATAGTAATAGGTGAGTTTTCAGCTCTTTTGGGGGTGTGGGCTAAAACTAAAACACTCAATTCATGCTCTCGTTTTAGTTCAATAAGCTTTCTCATTATATCTAAAGAGGCTTGCTGATCCTGTGTGGTCTGAGTATTAAGGAAAGTGATATTATCAATAATTAGGATTTTAGCCCTTGTCTCAATAATATCATTTTTGAACTTATGAAAAATCGATTCTAGAAAGCTCAGTTTTGGATCTTTGTCAAATAGCTCAATGAAATCTATGTTATCGATAAAAAAGTTATCTGAGAATTCATGGATTTTCCCGGTTTTATCATCCTGGTATCTTTTTTGGAATTGTTTGTCAGATAGCTCAAAGTCATAATAGAGCACTATTTGTGGTTCACATTCATTTAGTAATGAATCAGTAACATTTACACCTTTGCTTAGGCCATCTCCAGTCTGTATGCTAAATATTGATTTTCCGACTCCAGTATCTGCAAACAATATTGCAACTTCTCCACTGTGCCAAATTGGACCTAATAGAGAAAGAATATCCGGCTGCTTTTGAGCGTCCTCAATTCTTTGATTTGCGGTTCTTATTCTTTTCATTCGTCCCCCTTACAAGTTCATTTATTCTTATTCTGGTTTCTCTCCCGGATTACCTTCTGAAGCCAGAGTATTCGCTCAGCTCGTTCCTGGCTAATTTCTACCTTGCCGATTCCGGGAAAAGCGGCGGTGTATTTTTTCTTTTTTTCTGCGCTCATGATTATTTGTTTAGAAACGAATAGTCCTGCGGCTGATCCTTTGCAATCACTTTGATTGATTGTATCCAGGCGGCAACCTCTCCGCGTTTTACGAATAACCTCCGTCCGGGCTGGTAGTATGAAAGTTCGTTGTTGTTGATGGCCTTACGTAGCATGTAGTCTTTGCAGCCAAACTCTTTTTCAGCCGTTTGCAGGGTTATAAACTGCTCAGGATCTTTAAGAGCTGAGGCGGGTTCTTTACTTAGTGCCTGGTTAATGCACTTTTCTACTATTGGCTTTACAAAGGCCTCCAGAGCTTCAAGTATTTTTTCTTCTTTCATGAGCAGGATTTTAAAAGTTGGGGATTACTAATCGAATGGCAAAGCGGATTAACTCACTCTGGCTAACCTGTTCTTTTTCGCAGAACTGTTTTAGCTTCTTTACCTCTTCGGGTGAAGCTTTAAAACCCAAAAGCTTTGTTTTATGGGTCTTCTTTGGGATCTTGAATGTCATGATAATGAGTGTTTTAACTTTTATTACTAATAACGTTAAACAAAGGTCATTAACTCAAAAAACGAAATAAAGGACAAAATACAATTTGTAACAATTTGTATTTTAGCATTTTGTGGATTTACTATTTTCCTTGACTTTAGTTAAGGATCTATAAGACAGGAATATAAATTCGTTTCAGAAAATGACAAGATGTAGGTTATTTTTTTAATAGCCAGTCAAAAAAAGTATCGTGATACCTGTTAATATCGTGATATAACGCAATTACTTTTGGGTTCTTACAAACTCTGGCAATTGTGGTTTTAGAGTGATTGTATTTGGCTGCTAGTTGGGAGTAGGATATATCATTTTGAATGTGGTCTTGATATATTTCAACCAGTTCTTTATCCCATATTCTTTTATGTAGGTGTCTTTCTTCAAACAGATCTCTACTTCTCAACCGGTGATCCTCCCGTGAACTATGTAATTTTCGTTTGAGAGTCGCTGTTTTGATATGAGATTCATTAATCCCGGTAATTGCCTTTACCTCTTCTATTGCAGCATCAATAGTTTTGTGATAGAAGCATTTTGAATTGATGTAATCGTAGAAAAAACTGTTTAGGGATTCATTGATCGAGCGAATCCTTTTAGCGTACGTATTCAGGAAAATAGAAGAGTTATAGTCTCCAGTTTTTCTTTTGTACTTATTTACTCGTTTTATAGGAAAGGTGATTTTTACGAGGGAATATCCGGTCAATACAAACTGTTTCAGCTCTGGCGGTAAGTTTTTTCTGCTTTTGTACCACTCAATAGTTAAATCATCATAATCATTAACTAGCGGCTCAATGCCATCAAGTAACATCATGAAATACATATCTATGATATGACAGATACGGTCTTCTCTCATACTTTCATCGGAGTAGATTCTTTCAAACTTGTACTTGCCTAGTTTTCTGGCATTAGATAATGATTTGATGTATTTCTCTGTTTCTTCCCGGGGAATCAGTGGCCAAATACGATCCCAATCCACTTTTATAAACTTTGCCAAGTGTGGCTTAAGCGGTAAAATGACAAACCTGGTAGGCCGTTTTTGCGGTTTGTCGGGTAATTTGTTAATTTTGTCCATGTCTAAATTTTATTTTAGGTGAGAGGCTTGTGATACTTTGGTCGGTGCACAGGCCTTTCTTTATTATTGCAGATTACAATTTTTAATCAACTTCGTTTTCTTCGTGCAGTTCCCGCTTTAGAGCGTGTTTTACCAGTTGATTTAGGGTAATGCCCTTGGCGGCTGCTACTTGAGCGGCTTTCCGGTGGAGGTCAACACTAAGCCGAACATTAAAACTCCCTTTGTACGATTTTTCTACCGGCTTTCCTTCTCTTTTGCAGTCCTCAATATGCAGATCCACCATTTCCTCAAAGGCGGCCTCCAGTTCGTCAACGGTCGTTCCTTCAAAAGTTACCAGGTCGTTTATCCCTTCAACTTTACCAAAGAAAACCCGGTCGTCGGCACTGTAATTAACTGTGCCCATAAAACCTTTGTACTCCATTACATTTTTCATAGTGCATTCATGTTTTTTAGTTCCTGTTCAATTTGATCCAGCTGGTAGCGTTTTAAGATGTTGCCCGGATGTGGCTTGTGCAGTTTCATTTTGTGCCCGTTTTCTTCTTTGGCAAAAACAACTCTTGATCCGGCTCCCTGGGCTTGTTTGTAACCAAAGTGGGACAACAGGGTAAGCAGCTCGTTGTAAGTAAAATCTTTGGGTTTGCTCTTAAACCGGCTAATCAGCTTTTCAATTTTGCTCATAGTACAAATATATAAAAATGCAACTAAATAACAGTCGCAAAAGGTTGCTATAATAGTTTTCTGTTCATTTCGTCCAGGTAGCTATCCTCAAAGCTTTTGAGGTAGATTGTCGTTGTCTTTTCGTTGGTGTGTCCCATTCCTTCCGATATAGCAGCCACCGGAGAACCCAATTGTTTTTGGATAGTTGCCCAACTGTGCCGGGCTACATAAGTAGTCAACGGCTCAATCCCTAACTCATTCGATAAGTCTTTTAGTTTCCGGTTGGTTTGACGTAGTACAGTTTTAATCCGTTCCTTTTGCTCCTTGGGTGTTTTATAAATCTTGTCGTTTAATATTGGTAGCAAGTAGTTACCGGCGTAAGGATGTTTTGAAAAATACTTTAGCATATCGCTAACTGGTTCCATAATCTCAATCGAAAACCGCTGTTTGTTCCGGGTCTTGATCCTGGAATAGATGATCCGGTTTCCGGATAGGTTGTCTTTGGTGAGGTAGGCCATGTCCGTAAAGTTCATACCACGGGTGTAAAAGCTGAACAGGAAATAAAGCCGGGCATCGTGTAAAGAGGACAGGGGCTTTGTTTCGGCATTCTCAACCAGTCTGATCGTGTCCAGGCTTACAGCCCGTTTCCTGGTGACGGTTTCCAGCGCGCTTATTTTGTACCCGTTTGGTTTTGTGTTGTTGTGGAACGGATACAGATCGGCTGGTGTAATGTCGGCGGCAATGGCTTTATTGTATGTCGCCCGGAGTGTACGCATATACAAAACCATCCCGTTTCCCTTCATTCCCTTCTGGGTGAGGTGTGTCTCATAATCTTCCAGAAATGAAAGATCGATGTCGGTAAAGCGAAGTCCGGACACCGGTTTAAAATTCCACAGTGAGTTTTTCACCGTCTTATAAATCCCGGCGTTGCCGATCTTGTTTTTCTTTTCAAGGCCTTTGATCAACTGGTCAAAAAAAGGATAGACGTAGTTTTGATCTTTGATCTTGAAAAAATACTTTTTGAAGGTCTCCAGGGTTACCGGAATGTTTCTTTTTTCAAGATCCAGTAAAACACTGTGTGCCTCGGCTTCCCGCTGAATTACAAAAGCATTGATCTGCTTGTACTGCTTTACTCCGGATGCTGGTTTTATTTGCCCATCGGTGAAATGATCCGGAAAAAACCGTTCGTTAATCTTTAAGTCGATGTAATATTTCACCCGGTGCATGGTTAAGCGGAGAACAATTTTTCTTTTTCCTCTCGCATCTTTATTAATCGGGTGAAGCATGATTTTTAGTGTTGCCATATTATAACCACGTTATAACCACAAAGGTAAAAAGGTGGTTATAATTTGCAATAGTAAACCCTAAAAAATATTGCTGTAAGTATCGTAAAAACAGACTTTTAGTTGTTAATAACTTTTGACCCTTAAATGGGTTTTGACCTGTCGTTCTAGCTTCACACACTGACGGCTTTCTTATTTTCCATTCCTCCCTTAATTCATTTTCGCTAAGTAAACTCTTTGCTTACCTTATTCCGAAACTAACCGGGCTTTTGTATCTTCGCCTTTAAACACGAATAGTATGAGCCGAACAATACGAACAGCCCTCGCTTCTTTTGGAATGTCTGGGATGGTTTTTCACGGACCATCGTTAAAAGTCAATCCTAATTTTCAGATCAGCAAGATTCTGGAGCGCTCTAAAAATTTGTCAGAGCCCAACTATCCCGAAGCAACTGTTGTTCGCGATTTCGATGAGCTTATAAGCGATTCGGCGATTGATTTGGTGCTGATTAACACGCCGGATTATCTTCATTACACAATGTGTAAACAGGCTCTTGAGGCCGGCAAGCATGTGGTCGTTGAGAAACCCTTTACCCAAACCATGGAACAAGCCAACGACTTAATTGAATTGGCAAAGAAAAAAGGGTTGGTGCTCACTGTTTATCAGAACAGGCGTTGGGATGGCGATTTTATGACTGTGAAAAAAATCTTGGAGGAAAAACAATTGGGGCGTCTGGTTGAGTTCGAGTCACATTTCGACCGTTATCGCAATTTCATACAACCAAATACATGGAAAGAAGAAGGGATTGACCGGGTAGGGGTATTGTACAACCTGGGGTCGCACATGGTCGATCAGGTGCTGAATTTGTTTGGAATGCCCGGTGAGGTGACGGCGCACCTGGCGAAACTGCGAACGGGTGGTGTGGTGCCCGATTATTATGACATTCGCCTACAGTACAATGGTTTTGCGGCCTTGCTTAAAAGCTCGTACCTGGTTCGGGAGCCGGGCCCACGGTATTCATTGCATGGTACGCTGGGGTCTTTTCAGAAATGGGGAATCGATCCGCAGGAAGAAGCTCTAAAGGCCGGGAAACTGCCAAATGAGTTTGGCTGGGGTGAAGAACCCGAAGAAGCATGGGGATTTTTACATACAGAGAACGAAGGTCAGCTTGTTCAAAAGCGACTGAAAACGATCGCTGGTAATTATGCCGTTTTTTACGAAAATGTCTATGACGCGATTGTGAATGGCGCTGATTTGTGGGTTAAGCCTGAAGAAAGTCGTGATTGTTTGAAAGTTCTCGAAGCTTGTTTGCTGAGTAATGCCGAAAAGCGAACGATTAAATTGTAGATCAGTTTTGCCGGTCGTCAAGCTCAACTTCTTTCCGAATCTTCCGTTCTTTTATTTTTCCATGATACAATACCACACTGTATTTCAGTGTCAGTGGAACATCTTTCTCGAGTAATATTGGTGAGCGTCCCGGGAAAACAGCATTTTGCATACTGGCTTTCTTACGTAGGATCCAGCTGTTGGCAGGCTGTGGGTTGGTTGGTGCGGCATATAAAATGATCCCTCCTTCACTTTTCCCGTTTTTTGCTATTGAGCCCCTTATGTGGATATAATCGCCGGCAGTTACCGGTAAATTTTGTGGTTCAATAAGGCCTTGATTCGATTTAAACTGCACATCATCAGTTAATTTTATCCGGGCAGAAAATCCTCCGTAGCCTTTATCGTTATCGGCTCCACCTAGCTGCAGGCTGTCAACCAGCGAAGTTAAACCGATGGTAAAATGAATAATTCGGAAGTTTCCTTTTTGTTGATGAAAAGTAAACGAGGTTGTTTCTTTGAGATAGGCTTCTTTACCTTCTTTGTACTTCGGCGAACTCCAAAAGGCGGTTGTGTGAACCTCCCCGTCGCCATTTTTCAGGCGACTGAATTCAATGGTCTTTACATCAATCGAGAAATCGATCAAATCCCAACCGTCGCTAATCTTTTTGTTGTCGATTAAAATCTGATGCCAGGCCCAAAATATACCACGATGATGGGGATGATCGTCCGGCGCATTTTCGGTGATGGTTGTGCCGTCAGGAAGCATCAGTGGATGAAGGAAATTGTTCCTTTTTTCGGACTGATTGATTCCCATTGGCTCTTTTTGGTAAAAGGCAACGTTTTTGCCTCCGTCGGTAATCCAAATTCCACCTTGTTCTTTTTTAATACTAATTTGCGCCGATGTTGTTCCGGCTCCCAACAGCAGAACAAATAGCACAATATTTAATTTTCTTATCATGGAGGTTTTAAGTCGATGGTTCTTGTTAGTCAGGCTTCTAAGTTAGAAAAATGAAAAAGAGATTGCATAATGATTACGCAATTATTGCAGAAAATGGGTATTACTGTAATCCTTTTTTAAAATTGAAAATGGTTGATGGTTGAATTGTTTCCCCGGAACGGTACCCCAGAAAAAGCTTCTTAATCCATTTGGGATTGGGAGCCTGATGTTTCAGATCGATTAAATAACGGCTGAAGCCGCTTTTTACTAACTGCTTTTTATACTGAAACAGATTGACAGGCCGATCCGGAATGACGATGGTGATTCCATCTGAAATCTGCTTGCGGTAAGTTTTATTGAATTCATCTTTAAACTGATGATTTTCGTTC
The DNA here is from genome assembly GCF_041596335.1 of Mangrovibacterium sp. Taxonomy (GTDB): domain Bacteria; phylum Bacteroidota; class Bacteroidia; order Bacteroidales; family Prolixibacteraceae; genus Mangrovibacterium. The sequence goes on from NZ_JBFHIT010000009.1 coordinate 88,261, forward strand.
TCAACTTTCACGGGCATACGCGAATAAAACAGCTCCGGAATGCTGTGCAACAACACAATACCCTGCCTGTTCTGCAGATTATTCAGGTTTTCGAAATCATTTTCGAGCGAGTAGCAAAAGTTTAGGGCATTTTGACTGTTAATGAATTTCGATGCCGCATCGTTGTAAACGTAAACTTGCTCGTTACAGCTCATCCGGCAGTTATTCGGCAGTAAGTTTTTCTGCGACAAATGACTGACAAAAAAATGATTGATACCATTCGATTCCGCTGTCGCAATCAGTTTTCGCCATTGATCGAGCTGCCCTTCAGCAATAAATTTGGGTAGTTCGATGGCTATTTTAGTCTTGTTTTTTCGAATGAAACTTTGGTCCCAGCTTAGTTCATTCAACTGTTGCCGGCTAAGCGACAGAATAATGCAATCCACCTCTTCAGCCCGAATAAACGGAAACCAACCGGTATCGTCAATACGCAAAAACAGACTTTGGTTCGGGCTCGGTTTTGTTGCGATGTTCTGTTGGCTGATCATTTGACTTTTCTTCTGAAAGTTCAGCTGAACCCGTGGAGCCTGAACTTTAGGGAGGCGGGAAGGGAAGGATTGCTCGCGGCGACCAATCCAGTAAACTTCGTCACCCGAATTTACGGTCTCTTCGCTTCGGTTCGGAAAACTATATCGGCCGTTTTCTTCCCATACGTCTTCCAGCTTTAAACTGGTTGTTTTATTCGTTTTCGCATGCTGAATTCGAATACGGTCGTTGTTTTTAAGCTCCTGAGTACTAAAAATAGTAATCTCCGATTTGGTGGCGCGAATCACTTGCCCCAACGGAATGCCGGTATTCGAATTGTCCGCAATGGCTTCTGAAACATCGCTGGCCAGAAAGTAGCCCGTTTTGGCCCGTCCAAAATCTAACCGAAGCATTTCTTCTGCCTCCGCTTTGCGATCCGGATGATCGAGCACTAAACGGTAAGCCGATGCGACCTGGTAAACATAGTCGGCCGACTTCATCCGTCCTTCAACTTTCAACGAATGGATGCCAGCGCTGTTCAGCTTTTCAATGTTTGCCAGTTGTTGATTATCCTTTAGGTTGAACAGGTATTTCTGTTGATTATCATCGTTGTATACCATGCGGCACGGCTGACTGCACATTCCGCGGTTGGCGCCCCGGCCACCAATGTAGCTGCTAAAAAAGCACTGTCCCGAAAACGAATAACAGAGTGCTCCGTGAATAAAAACTTCGAGTTCGCAGGCCGGATTTTTCGAGATCGTCTCAATCTCTGTCGCGGTTAGTTCACGTGCCAAAACAACTCGTTTAATTCCAAGTCGAGCGGCAAACTCTACGCCAACCGAATTGTGCGTTCCCATTTGGGTGCTGGCATGCACGATAAGCTTAGGGAAAAACTGTTTGGCTAGTGCAAATACTCCCCAATCCTGAACAATAATGGCATCGACTCCAACTTTCTCCAGATAGGCTAAAAAGTCGAGCAACTTGGGAAGCTCTTTATTTTTGATCACGGTATTGAGGGTGATATACACCTTTACCCCGTGGTTTCGGGCTTCCTGCATGATCGCCGGTAATTGGTCTTCGCTGAAGTTGTTGGCACGAACCCGCGCATTAAACTGTTTCAAGCCCAGATAAACCGCATCGGCACCACCTCGGGTGGCCGCCCGAAACGAATCTACACTCCCGGCCGGAACCAGTAATTCCGCTTTGTTTTTCCCCATTATTGACATTTTTGGCAAAAATAGCATTAAAATTTCAAGTACCTACGATCTAAAATCCGACTTAAGTGTAAAGCAATTTTTACAATCATTATTCGCTCATCGGCCAGAATTCAGCTTTCATCCCACGAAAGCATTCGTTCATGAAATTACGTTCGAAAAACTTACTGTGGTCATAATAAAAATATAAATTGGAAGTCTGTTTTTACGCGTAGGGAGAAAGCCGCTTTGGATTGAAGAGAAAGAGTACTTTGAGGAAACACAGTTTAACTGGCAGCATTCCGAAACCAACCGCCTGAAAATAAAAACTCCCACCGAAGCGGGAGTATAGGTTTTAACACCTTCGGCATATAGCCTTATTGTGATAAGATGTAAAATGATTCAATTTTATGTCTGCTAAAGTAAAGAATTGATAAATACAAAACAATAGATAATATAAAAAAATAAACTTATGGCTAAAATACTGGGACTTGACTTAGGCACCAACAGCATCGGCTGGGCAGTGGTGGACGCTACAATGAAAGATGGACAGGTTGAACGTTACTTATCGATTTCTGATTCAGGAGTTCGGATTTTTCCCGAAGGCGTTGAACCAAACACAATCGGGCAAGGCGATAAAGAACAGTCGAAAAATGCAACAAGGAGAGAACATCGACAAATGCGTCGTCAGTTTTATCGCAAGAAGTTGAGAAAAGTGAAATTGCTTGAGGCTCTGGTTAAACTGAAAATGTGTCCCTTGTCTGTCGATGGCCTTAAGGGATGGAGTAAATGGGAAAAGTCTCAGAAAACCAATGGGCAACAATTTCCATCGGAGCCGGATTTTGTTGAATGGCTTAAACTTAATCCATACGAGTTACGTGCCAAAGCGTTAGATGAACAGCTTAGTATGCAGGAACTAGGCCGCATTTTTTATCATTTCATACAACGCCGAGGATTTTTAAGTAGTCGAAAGGGGAGCGATGATGGAGCGATATACAAAGGCAAGGAAAATATGTCGGGGATTGATAGTACCCGTGTGCTGATGGACGGACAAACACTTGGAAAAGCGCTACATGACATATCATATAAGCCTGGTGAAAAATACCACAACAAAATAGACAAAGATGGGAAAGCCTTGAGGTTGCGTGCCCGATATACCCAACGGGACATGTATATTGACGAATTTCAGAGAATTTGGGAAAAACAAGCCGCTCGATTAGACCTAGACCGGAGAGTAATGCCTGTGCGGAAAATCCGATTTCTGAAAGGTAGTTTGGAAAGTCCCCGCAACCAGCATAAGCTGGAAAAGTACAAGGAAAAATATGGCGAGAATAACCTCTTTATCGAGGACAATAAAGTGACAAGTATTGCTGAAATTCCTTTGAAAAAATATTTTGCCGGTGAAATTGAAGAGTTGGATGGACAATTGAAGTTTAAAAGTAACGAGAGTTTGTTGTTTTGGCAACGGCCACTTCGATCTCAGAAGAACTTGCTGGACAACTGTCGTTTCGAGAACAACCGGCCTGTGCTAATGACAAACGGACAATACCGGATGAAAAATGGGGAATTGGTGCTCCGTAGCAAAAAGCCTTGCCCTTTGTCTCACCCCGAGTTTGAACTGTTCAGGGCCTATCAGTTCATTAATAACATCCGGTACGGAAAAGGACAGAAGCTGACCTTGGAACAGCGACAACAAGTATTGGAACTGATGAACGGCAGAGATGGTAATTTCAATTTTGAAGAAATACCGAAGGCATTGAAGTTGACTTATGAGAAGTTCAACTACGACAATGACCAGAAAATAGCAGGGAACACTACAATAAAAAAACTAACTCCGCTTTTTCCCGCTAGCATTTGGGAACGCAACTATGAGGTTATTTGGCATTGCTTCTATTTTTATGATGATAATGAGCGATTGTTTGCAAAACTGAAAAAGGATTTTCAATTAAAAGTTGACGACCCTGATAAAATTTCGAAAATCCGATTGAAAGACGGTTATTCGAATGTTTCGTTGAAAGCAATCCGCAATATCAATCCGTTTTTGGAAAAAGGCTATTTGTACGCTGACTCTGTTGTATTAGGGGGCGTAAAAAACGCTTTTGGATATCGTTGGGGAAATTTTGAAATGTACCAGGATGAAATTGAGCGGGCTGTATGTCAGATATTGCGGGAAGACAATAAAGAAGGTGAAGGCATCGAAAAAATAAAAGAATGGTTAGCCTCTCCGGTGAATAGTTACGGTTTCTCGAAAAAAGATCCGGCGTTTTCGCAATTATATCATCACAGTCAGGAAATTTTGAAGAAAGAACGCCTGGCTTTAGTGCCTGAGCTGGAAAATTTACGGAACCCGATTGTTCAACAAGCACTACAGGAGATGCGCCGTTTAGTGAATTCGTTGTTGAAAAAATATCGGGAAAAAGAGCCTGACTTTTCGTTTGACCGGATTCATGTGGAAATGGGGCGCGACCTAAAAAACAACAAAACTAAGCGCCAAGATTTAACGCGTAAGATCAGGGATAATGAGAAAAAGAATGATGAGGCCCGGAAGCGACTGGAAGAATTTGGATTGCGACCGACTCGGGATAACTTATTGCGCTATTTACTGTACGATGAAATTCAAATGCATGTGTCTGGGCCCGTTCTCTGCCCTTATACCGGCAAGGTGATTAGCATGGCCGACCTAATTGGCGGAGGCAATACCGTACAAATTGAACACATGGTTCCTTACAGCGTATCGCTCGACGATAGTTTCGGAAACAAAACTCTTTGTGAAGCCAACTTTAATCGGATGAAAGGCGAGAAAACCCCTTATGAGTTTTACCTGACTAACCCGGATTATAAACTTTGGGGCATCAATAAATATCCAGATTTGGAGGATGGCTGGAAAGAAATTTCGGAACGGGCTTTCAAGGTGTTACCCTACCCAAAAGCTAAACGTTTTACTGTGAAGAAGAAGATTGAAAAAACTGATTTTATTGAACGCCAGCTAAACGACACACGATACATTAGTCGCAAAGCGGTTGAATCATTATCGGCCATCTGTAGCGATGTGCGCATGTTGCCAGGACAGGTAACCGCCGAGTTGCGTCACCTCTGGGGAATCAACAATATTCTGAACCCTGTTCTGGGAATTGAAAACTTTAAAGCCGAAGTGAGGGGTGACGAACGGTTGACCTATTATGTGGTTACTGATGAAGATAACCGGGTATTGGCAATGCAGCGAAAATCAAACGACCGTCCGGAAACTGGCGCTGAACAACTGGTGCTGACCGGAGCTGTAAATAAGGGAGCTTTTTCGTCGAAATATTTACGTATGAAAATAGATGCACCTAATTTGAAAGATGGTGAATACTGGGCTGTGGTGAATGTTTCGGCACCACATTCATTTCAATCGGTATTTGCTGAAAAACCCGATGGGGATGAGCAGCGGCTTGTATTTAAAGGTCGGGTTGAAAAACAGTTTTTTACAAACGATACGGTTGGCAAACGGATTAAGGCAGAGGGATTGGATAATGGCGCTTACTGGGCCAGCTTCAGCATAAAAGAAAAGCAGTTTAAACTGGCGGAAGGAAAAGGCAAACTAAAAACAAGCGGATCATCAATCGCTCTGTTTGGCGAAATCCGCAACGGGCAGTTTAGTTGTCACATTTACCAATGCGAAACTAGCTTACCCGACGGAAAATACTGGGCTTTGCTCGAACTGGATTTTGAGCAGGTTGATTATGTGCGAGCTGTAAACCCCAAACCGGAACCTGCAGAGCGGCAATTGATAAGCTATACCACCGTTGACGAGGATGGTTGGATGGCTGCAGATCCGGATCCCGGTTATCGTCGTAAGGTAACTAAAGCGAAAGGTCGTTATTATTGTATGTTCGATATTGAATTAGTTGAAGAAACATTGCATCCATTGGAGAATGAGGCCCCCGTACCAGCCAAAGGGCAACGTTTAACGGAGGCTACGGTTTGGGTTGATAGAAATACAGGAGAGATTAAATACGACCCGAAAAAGAATCGCGATGACCATCGCCATCATGCTATTGATGCGATTACGGTAGCCTTGACCGAACAGGGCTTTTTGCAAAGATTGAGCACCTACCATGCTCAGGAGGAGAATAAAAAACGGGGAATCGACAGCACCAAAAAATTTCCGGAACCATGGTTGGGCTTTACAGACGATGTGCGAAAGGCAGCGGAAGCTATGTTTATTTCACACAAACAAAATAACAAGATACTGACCAAAATTTCAAAAACAGTTGTGAAAAACGGCGAAGCTCATCGAAGCGTAGGTTTTGCAGCACGAGGGCAATTACATAAGGAAACCGTGTTTGGAAAGAGAAAGGCGCCTGGGCAATCAGAGGATTCGTATCACATCCGAAAAGATATCATCGGTCTAAAGGATAAAAAGCAGATCAATAAAGTGGTCGATGATACAATCCGCAAACTCATTTTAGATCACTTGCGGGATAATTGTGATGTTGATGTTGCAAAAGCTAATTTTTCGATCCCAAAGGACGCTTTCTTCAGAGATGGGCAATACCGCCTATTTTTGCCGAACCGAAAGGGAGGAGAACCGGTTCCTGTGAAAAAAGTGCGTTTGCGCGAAAATATAGGAAATGCTATTTTGCTAAAACAGAACATCAAGCAGTATGTAAATCCTCGGAATAATCACCATGTGCTAATATATGAAGATTTTGATGGAAAACTTCAGGAACAAGTAGTTTCATTTATCGAAGTGGTAGAGCGACAGCGCCAACAATCCGCTGTTTATAAACTACCAGAAGATGGTAAGCAAATGATCAGTACACTTGAAATTAACGATATGTTCCTTTTAGGTGTTGACGAAGGTGTAGATATCAATCAAGTAAATGCATCCATATTGAGCAAACACTTATATCGGGTGCAAAAAGTGTCGAGTTCTTATTATACATTTCGGCATCACTTAGCATCTACAATAACGAATAAAGATGAGGAAATTTATATCCAGAGTTTTGGAGCGTGGGGAAAATACAACCCTATTAAGGTAACCGTCGACCCACTTGGCAACATCAAACCAATTTAGTAGACTGATCAACTGTTTTCCAAAGTCTCAAACTTTGGAAAACAGTTAGATCGAAACAACTCAAAACGATGAAAGTCAACACAAAATGAGAGTAACCGAAGCTCACCGCAAAAAAAACAATTCGGATTTCGACACGACCAGGGCGAACCGTAACTTGTTGCAGCGAAATGTGAAAAACCGGAACGGAATGACATCTGACCAGGTTGTATTGCATTCAGATTCCATCATCGTAGTTTGCCTTGGTATAGTTTGTTTCGCTGATGATTGGTCTGAAGCTTGTTTCGAAGAGTAGAGTCTAATGCGCTAAACATCAGGTTTATGAAACGTGTCAATGCAGCTTTGTTTCACGAGATTTTGAAGGTTCCAGGAAACGGCTAACATAGTAATAAGAAGAGATGAATACAGAACCACTTCAATACGGTCAATTTTATCACATCTATAACCGGGGGATTAACAGTTGCGCGTTGTTTCGGGAACCGACCAATTATGAGCATTTCCTACGACTGTATGATCACCATATATCGCCTGTGGCTGATACTTATGCCTGGGTTTTAATGGGGAATCACTTTCATGTTTTGGTGCGGATAAAGGAAGAGGCAGACATCAAAGACCTTCAAGGTTTCGAAAAGCTTGAAGGTCTGAAAAACCGGAATCGGGTAAACCAACAATTTGCCAATCTTTTTAACGCATACACGAAAGCTTACAATAAACGTTATACCCGTACTGGTGCCTTGTTCGAACATCCATTCCGGCGCATTCGAGTCGAATCGTTGGCTCAATTAAAATATTTGGTGTACTACATTCACCACAATCCGATCCATCACGGATACTGCGAGCACTACCTCGATTATCCCTGGAGTTCGTACCTATCAATTATGTCGCCCAAACAAACTCGCTTGAAACGGGATGCGGTACTGAAATGGTACGCTAATGTGCAACAGTTTCAAGTTTATCATGGACAGCAGTCGCTGGAGCGATATCGGGAGCTTCAACTGGAGTTTATTCACTCAACCAAACTTTGAAGGTTAGGAAAACCTTCAAAGTTCAAAAAGAAGAAAAATGCTAAAACGAACCTTGTTTTTTTCACAAGCCTACCACTTGAGCCTGCGCGATTGCCAGTTGGTAATTCAGTCGAAAGATGAAATGATGAGCAAAACTGTCCCGATCGAAGACATCGGCTTCATTGTTCTGGAACATCCGCAAATCTCAATCACCATGAAAGTGATGGAGCAGTTGAATGCCAACAATGTGGCGGTGGTGTTTTGCGACAGCCAGCACATGCCTTCATCGATGTTGCTAAATCTGGAAAGCCATAGCCTGCAAAGTGAATTATTTCGAGCGCAAGTGAGTGCTTCAGAACCCTTGAAAAAGAACTTATGGAAGCAGACCATTGAAGCAAAAATTACCAATCAGGCAGCCCACCTCGAGCAACAAGGTAATAAATCGCACGAGCTTAGGGCCTATGCCAAAAGCGTGAAAAGTGGCGATACTGAAAACCGCGAAGGGCTTGCAGCCCGCATCTATTGGTCGCGATTAATTGGCAATGGCTTTACTCGCGACCGCTACGGCGATCCTCCCAACCACTTGCTCAATTACGGGTACATTCTCTTGCGATCGGCCGTTGCCCGGGCATTGGTGGGATCGGGTTTACTGCCAACCCTGGGAATTCACCATCACAATAAGTACAACGCGTTTTGCCTGGCCGACGATGTGATGGAACCCTACCGGCCGTTTGTCGACCAACTAGCGCTGCGTGTTTATGGCGATTATCCGGACGATTTGTTCTTAAAAAAAGAAATGAAAGCTCAAATGTTGAGTTTGATGGCTGGCGATGTTTGGATTGATGGCAACCGACGCCCGCTAATGGTTGCGCTCTCTCAAACTACGGCTTCTTTAAGTCGCTGTTTTAGTGGCGAGAGCCGAAAGATTGTTTATCCTGAATTCAACTAACTGGATAATTAGACCTTCAAGGTTTCGAACACCTTGAAGGTCTATTTATAGAAGAACCATGGAACAAATCCGATTAAATGCCTATCATATTATGTGGTTGTTTGTCTTCTTCGATTTGCCGGTAACATCAAAAAAGGAACGGAGACAGGCGGCCCGATTTCGGAAAGATCTAATGAAAGATGGCTTTTCAATGATGCAATTTTCTGTGTATATTCGTCATTGTGCCAGCAAAGAAAGTGCCGATGTACACCTGAAACGAGTGAACGATTTTGTTCCGGAGAAAGGGCAGGTGAGTATTCTGTCGGTTACCGATAAGCAGTATGGTAACATTACCAATTTTTGGGGTAAAAAGGACGATCCCCTGCCAGAAGGCCCCCGGCAACTGGAAATGTTTTAAATTTACTGCGGAAATAAGAAACACATACATTCGTTCTTTGACAGACTGACAAATTTGGCTAGTTTTACAACGATAGAATTTAAAAAATTAGACATCATTCCGCTTCTTTGATACAAATCGGGCATTTTTAGAATTGAAAAATGCTTCAAAAGTCCCGCAAAATAAGGGAATAGGAGCTCAAGGTTGTGGTTTGATGTAAAATGACCAAGACTTTCAACTAAGTTATTCAGCATGGCAAACAATTGTAGTTGTGGTTTGATGTAAAATGACCAAGACTTTCAACAATCAGCAGAGAGAATGGTCACTATATCATGTTGTGGTTTGATGTAAAATGACCAAGACTTTCAACCATAACAATTTGTACACTAACTATCATCAGGTTGTGGTTTGATGTAAAATGACCAAGACTTTCAACATTCGATCATTTTTTTAACTGTTGCTCTGTGTTGTGGTTTGATGTAAAATGACCAAGACTTTCAACTCTGACTTGTCTAGTTTGCGTGAGTCTGTTGTTGTGGTTTGATGTAAAATGACCAAGACTTTCAACATCTATTGTTCGAGGCTCACTCGATGCTCAGTTGTGGTTTGATGTAAAATGACCAAGACTTTCAACTATGTTAAGCGGTTCGAGAAATGGATCTGCGTTGTGGTTTGATGTAAAATGACCAAGACTTTCAACTGTGCCTTTTGGTCATAGCATAAATAAGTGGTTGTGGTTTGATGTAAAATGACCAAGACTTTCAACAATAACCAACCTCGCCTTAGAAAGCATTACGTTGTGGTTTGATGTAAAATGACCAAGACTTTCAACAATTATTTAAAGCGGTTAAAATTTCCTTTTGTTGTGGTTTGATGTAAAATGACCAAGACTTTCAACATCGCCCTGACCTGTTCGGTTTGATATGTGGTTGTGGTTTGATGTAAAATGACCAAGACTTTCAACTTAGGAACATTTGAACAACGATTAAGGTATGTTGTGGTTTGATGTAAAATGACCAAGACTTTCAACCAAACGTGAAAATTCCTGTCGCTGTTGAAAGTTGTGGTTTGATGTAAAATGACCAAGACTTTCAACTTTCTGTGGCAATAGTCGATTCGGAGGGGCGTTGTGGTTTGATGTAAAATGACCAAGACTTTCAACAATAACTAAGTGGTCATCTTCAGCCAGTCGTTGTGGTTTGATGTAAAATGACCAAGACTTTCAACCCGTCCTGGAAGTTTGCACACGTCTGTTGCGTTGTGGTTTGATGTAAAATGACCAAGACTTTCAACCCGATTTTTCGATTGCCTCAGTTAGGTAAGGTTGTGGTTTGATGTAAAATGACCAAGACTTTCAACTTCGAATAATTCGCCGTCGAATGCGAATGCGTTGTGGTTTGATGTAAAATGACCAAGACTTTCAACGGATAGCCTGATCGTTCACCCCGATCCTGTGTTGTGGTTTGATGTAAAATGACCAAGACTTTCAACTTTGTACTGGATGTGCGTAAAGACAAAAGTGTTGTGGTTTGATGTAAAATGACCAAGACTTTCAACATGTGCAGGAAATTCTCGGCAGGCGTACAGTTGTGGTTTGATGTAAAATGACCAAGACTTTCAACGTGTAATCTTATGAACTTCAATGTTTCGATGTTGTGGTTTGATGTAAAATGACCAAGACTTTCAACCGCAGAGCAAAGGGCAAAGGCATTTTTCGGTTGTGGTTTGATGTAAAATGACCAAGACTTTCAACTCAACCCCCTATTTCATCAAGGACAATTTCGTTGTGGTTTGATGTAAAATGACCAAGACTTTCAACCATTTTTTAAAAGGCAGACGCAAGTTAAACGTTGTGGTTTGATGTAAAATGACCAAGACTTTCAACAAATTTGTTCGCACTATCAAAGGCAATTTGGTTGTGGTTTGATGTAAAATGACCAAGACTTTCAACAACATTGTAGTTTTTTAGTGTAAGTATGCGGTTGTGGTTTGATGTAAAATGACCAAGACTTTCAACTAAAGGCTGAATATATAGGTAAGGCAGGAAGTTGTGGTTTGATGTAAAATGACCAAGACTTTCAACGCATCGCAAGTTTTTCTTTTTCTTCCCGAAGTTGTGGTTTGATGTAAAATGACCAAGACTTTCAACTGCCGCCGCTTGCGTCAACATCGCCGACCTGTTGTGGTTTGATGTAAAATGACCAAGACTTTCAACGATCGTTTTTTTGTCTTATTCAGTAAAGCAGTTGTGGTTTGATGTAAAATGACCAAGACTTTCAACTTCATAATCGTTATTGAAGGAACGTCGGCCGTTGTGGTTTGATGTAAAATGACCAAGACTTTCAACTGTTGATGTTGAGTTTGAAGTTCCACTTGGGTTGTGGTTTGATGTAAAATGACCAAGACTTTCAACTAGTTACAGGCAATACTACTTTAGTCCTCCGTTGTGGTTTGATGTAAAATGACCAAGACTTTCAACAAGATTATTCGCAGTCGACACAGTAACCCCGTTGTGGTTTGATGTAAAATGACCAAGACTTTCAACTCGTACTTTGCGGCTGACACACGACCGGAAGTTGTGGTTTGATGTAAAATGACCAAGACTTTCAACTTGCACTAAGCGACTGGGACGAATTCCGCAGTTGTGGTTTGATGTAAAATGACCAAGACTTTCAACACAGACCAAAACCCCGCCCGCTTCGCCTTAGTTGTGGTTTGATGTAAAATGACCAAGACTTTCAACAAGCGATTCTACGGCTATGTCTACTGACTGGTTGTGGTTTGATGTAAAATGACCAAGACTTTCAACAGCTATGAAAATACCATTCGCAACATCCGGTTGTGGTTTGATGTAAAATGACCAAGACTTTCAACTATGTACAACAATATCACCCTGGTTCTTTAGTTGTGGTTTGATGTAAAATGACCAAGACTTTCAACAATAATTGAAATGTGTAGTCATCATGCTCAGTTGTGGTTTGATGTAAAATGACCAAGACTTTCAACAGGACTAAGAAAAAAAGATCGAAGATTTCCGTTGTGGTTTGATGTAAAATGACCAAGACTTTCAACGATAAGATGAATATAGCTTTGTCAGCTGAGGTTGTGGTTTGATGTAAAATGACCAAGACTTTCAACTTCCACGAACAATCGACCGCGAGGAGTTTAGTTGTGGTTTGATGTAAAATGACCAAGACTTTCAACTTTTTCAGGATTCGACGGAACTGGCTGGGGTTGTGGTTTGATGTAAAATGACCAAGACTTTCAACTTGCGCCCGGCTGAAATTTGCCGATTACACGTTGTGGTTTGATGTAAAATGACCAAGACTTTCAACAGTAACAAATATTAAGTAGTGAACGATGATGTTGTGGTTTGATGTAAAATGACCAAGACTTTCAACTTCATAAGCGGGCAACTAAGCGAGTGCTCGTTGTGGTTTGATGTAAAATGACCAAGACTTTCAACGTACCTTGCCGCACTTGTTTGGCGTAGGCTGTTGTGGTTTGATGTAAAATGACCAAGACTTTCAACGACCAGGCAAATGCAGTAATGCCCTAAACAGTTGTGGTTTGATGTAAAATGACCAAGACTTTCAACGTAGCATAAACAAACAAACAACCAAATGAGGTTGTGGTTTGATGTAAAATGACCAAGACTTTCAACACCGGCGGTAATGGCTGCGGCCACCACCAAGTTGTGGTTTGATGTAAAATGACCAAGACTTTCAACTCCATGATTTCACCAGGCACAACATATCCCGTTGTGGTTTGATGTAAAATGACCAAGACTTTCAACCGTTCGAGCTTGTATGCGGAACATGTGCGCGTTGTGGTTTGATGTAAAATGACCAAGACTTTCAACGACC
>NZ_JBFHIT010000010.1:0-95142 GCF_041596335.1 Mangrovibacterium sp.
ATCGTGCGGGTTCAAGTCCCGCTCCGGGTACTTTTTTTATTAAAATATTGTTTGCGAGAGTAGCTCAGTTGGTAGAGCACGACCTTGCCAAGGTCGGGGTCGCGGGTTCGAATCCCGTCTCTCGCTCATTAAGTTAAAAGCACTTCAAATTATTGATGTGCTTTTTTTTTGTCATTAAATCACGGGTGTTCGGCACAACGTAGTTGTGTGAAATTGTCATTAAACGGCTGGTTTGGAATCGCTTGTAGGAATGGTTGAGCGTTTTGGATTCAATTTTTTGAAAAGGCAAATTTAAAATCAATCGTCGCTGAGGGGTGGAAAATAGTAGTTTTATTTTCAGTTCGAATAATCGAAGTAATATAAAACTTGTCCTGTGAACTTTATATATGAAAATATTTAGTTAATGTCAACTATATATGACTGATGTGCAACAGTCCGTTTTTTTCTTTTGAAATGTTAGGATAATAGCTGTGATGTTCATAAATTTAGAACTTGTGTGCAAAAAGATTCGTGTAATTTAAAAAGGAGAAAAATGACTAAACTTTTACCTGATTTTTTCTTTACTAAGAAAAAGTACCCTTCCCTAGGTGGAATTTGGGGTATATTCATCATCTTTCTATTTTTTCAGTTTAGTGCAAATGCTGCATCAACCCGAACTGGGTTGGAAGAGACAATTGATAATCCTCCTCCGGTTGCTATATGTAAAAATATTACGATCTATCTGGATGCCAGTGGAAAGGCAAGCATTACTCCGGAAGATATTGATGACGGATCGTATGATGAGGGCGGACCAGTCATCCTGTTTGTCGACATCGATAGCTTTGATTGTGACGATGCCGGTGATAATACCGTACGACTAATTGTGGCAGCAGCAGATGAAAATGACGACGGACTCGGGCTTTGTTTTGCCACGGTTCGGGTGATGGAATCTGACGCACCGGTACCTGATGCAACAAGTTTGCCGGATATCACAGCTGAATGTGAAGTAACCGAGGCCGATTTGACAATACCAACGGCAACCGACGTGTGTGCTGGTGATGTAAGCGTTACTCATGATGGGGTTTTTCCAATTACAAGTCAGGGAACAACTGTGATCACTTGGACGTTTGAAGATAAGGTTGGCAATACGGCTACTCAAACACAGAATGTGGTTATTCAGGATGTCACTCCGCCGGTTCCTGATATGGAGAGTCTGGTAGACATTATCGGTGAATGTGAAGTGCTGGAAGCAGATTTGTCAATACCCTCTGCTACGGATAATTGTTCCGGAATGGTAACTGTAACTCATGATGGTGTTTTTCCCATTACAGCCAAGGGTACTACTGTGCTAACCTGGACTTATGATGATGGAAATGGCAATCAGTCAATACAAACGCAGAATGTGATTATTGAAGATACGACGCCGCCAACGCCCGATGTGGCAACTTTAGCCGATATTACTGACCAGTGCCAGGTGCTGGAAAGTGACTTAACAGAGCCAACAGCGACTGATAATTGTGCAGGAATAGTAACTGTAACAAATGATGCTTCTTTCCCGATTACCACTGGTGGAACGACGATCATTACCTGGAGTTATACCGACGGGAGTGGCAACACATCAACACAAACACAAAATGTCGTAATTGAAGACATTACGGTGCCTGTCCCCGATGCGGCTAGTTTGACAGATATTACTACTGAATGTGAAGTGACGGCTTCTGATATTTCAGAACCAACCGCGACTGATAATTGTACCGGACTTGTTACGGGAGTGCCTGATGTTGCATTCCCGATTACAACAAAAGGTACAACAGTAATCACCTGGACTTTTAGCGACTTGGCTGGAAATAGCGCAATTCAAACACAAAATATTGTTATCGAAGATACTACAGCTCCTGTTCCTGATGCTGCTGGCTTAGAAGATATCACTGCTGTATGCGAAGTAGCAGCTTCTGATGTAGCAGTACCTACGGCAACTGATAACTGCTCGGGGTCTGTTGACGCAACACCAGATATTACCTTCCCAATCACAACACAGGGGACAACATTAATTACCTGGACCTTCACCGATGATGCAGGTAATA
This sequence comes from Mangrovibacterium sp., assembly GCF_041596335.1. Classification (GTDB taxonomy): domain Bacteria; phylum Bacteroidota; class Bacteroidia; order Bacteroidales; family Prolixibacteraceae; genus Mangrovibacterium. Next base: position 2,064 of record NZ_JBFHIT010000010.1, read on the forward strand.
GCACAACGCAAACACAAAATGTAGTTATTGAGGATGTTACTCCTCCGGTGCCTGATGTGGCTGACTTGGCTGATGTTACCGGTGAATGCGAAATCACAGCTGATGATCTCGCTGTTCCATCAGCAACGGATAATTGTGCAGGCCCCATAGCGGTAACTAACGATGCTTCGTTCCCAATTGCAACTAGCGGAACAACGGTTATTACCTGGACGTACACTGATGTTGCGGGAAACAGCACTACACAGACACAGAATGTCATTATTGAAGATACAACGCCACCTGTTCCGGATGCCGAAAGTTTGGCTGATGTTAATGCCGAATGTGAAGTAACCGGAGCTGATTTGGTTGAACCAACAGCGACTGATAATTGTGCCGGAACAGTGACTGTAACCAATGATGGTGTTTTTCCAATCACAACGGCCGGAACAACGCTAATTAACTGGACGTTTGAAGATGCAAGTGGCAACAAAGCAATGCAAACACAAAACGTTGTGATTGAAGATGTGTCAGCACCAGTGGCTGATGCGGGAAGTTTATCGGATGTCACCGCTGAATGTGAAGTCTCCGCGTCTGATGTTGTCGCTCCAACGGCGACTGACAATTGTATCGGAACTGTAACTGGAGTGCCTGATGTTGCATTCCCGATTACAACTTCAGGCACTACTGTCATTACCTGGACCTACAGCGATGCGTCGGGGAACAGTGCAACGCAAACACAAAATGTGGTTATTGAAGATGTTACGGCTCCTGTAGCCGATGCAGTTAGCCTGCCGGATATTGCTGCTGAATGTGAAGTGATGGCTTCCGATGTTACAGTGCCAACAGCGACTGATAATTGTGCCGGAACTGTTACGGGAGTGTCTGATGTTGCATTCCCAATTACAGATCAGGGGACTACCATAATTACCTGGACCTACAGCGATGAAGCAGGCAATAGTACAACACAAACACAAAGCGTAGTGATAGAGGATACGACCCCTCCTGTTGCCGACGCGGAAAGTTTAACCGATATTTCAGCTCAATGTGAAGTGGAAGCTTCCGATGTAATGGCACCAACGGCTACGGATAATTGCTCCGGTTCAGTAATCGGAATGCCAGATGTAACCTTCCCGATTTCGACGAAAGGGACAACGGTAATTACCTGGACTTATAGTGATGCCGTTGGTAATAGCTCAACTCAGATGCAAAACATTGTAATTGAGGATACTACTGCGCCTGTGCCTGATGCAGAGGTGTTGGCAGATGTTACTGCTCAGTGCGAAATAGTTGCTTCGGATGTTATTGCTCCAACTGCAACTGATAATTGCGGCGGAACAGTAGTTGTAACGAATGATGCGATTTTTCCAATTACAGCAAAAGGCACAACAGTTATTACCTGGACTTACACTGATGAAGACGGTAACAGCTCAACACAAACACAAAATGCAGTCATTGAAGATAGCTCTGCGCCGGTTGCCGATGCGGAAAGTTTGGCAGATGTTACTGATGAATGTGAGGTAACCGAATTGGATTTGGTTGTACCGACAGCTACCGATAATTGCGACGAAACAGTGACTGTGACGCATGATGGTGTCTTTCCGATCACAGCTCAGGGAACGACTGTAATTACCTGGACGTTTGAAGATGCAAGTGGGAACACATCAACACAAATGCAAAATGTAGTAATCGAGGATGTTACCGTGCCCGTTGCGGATTTGGCAAGTTTGCCTGATGTTGTAGCGCAATGTGAGGTTTCAGCTGCAGATTTGGTGGCGCCAACAGCAACCGATAATTGTTTAGGACCAGTTACGGTAACAAACGATGGCGTTTTCCCAATTAATACTTCAGGAACAACAGTTATTACATGGACATACGAAGATGCTGCCGGCAATAAAGCCACTCAAACACAGAATATTCAAATTGAAGACTCACCGATTGTCGGAGTAACCATGGCCGATGGAAACTATACCTACGACGGTAGTTCGCACAGTTTGGCTGTCGATGGCTTGCCGGAAGGAGTTACGGTCACTTATCTGAACAACGACCAAACAGAGGCCGGCACCTATGAAGTTGTAGCGACCTTAAACGCTGAAGCGTCCAGCTGTTCTCAGGTGGAATTGAAAGCTAACCTGACGATCGACAAGGCTGAACAGACGATTACTTTTGATGAGATTCCAGTCCAACATCTGGAAACTGATCCTGATTTTAGCCTATCGGCAACAGCCAGCTCGGGCTTGCCTGTTACTTTTACCTATACTTACACCGCATCCACAGCTCCTGTCGAGATCGATGCCGACGGAAATGTAACTGTATTGACTTCCGGAGTAGTTGAAATCACTGCTTCACAAGCAGGAAATGATAATTATCTGCCGGCAGAATCAGTTGTTCGTGTGTTGACGATTCAAAGTTCAGATGCATCGATCCATGAAATCACCATCAACGGGAATACAACGATTGAGCCAGGGAACGCGATTTCATACGTGATGGATTGTGGAGACAACATGGAGGAAGTAGAAGTTTCCTTCACAACAGAGACGAACGCAACAGTTAATATCGCTCACGAATTTGTGATTGATGTAACTAATACAGGAACGTACAAGAAGACTATTGTAGTAACCTCAGAAGATGGTACACAAACAGAAACCTACGTGTTAACCGTTCAAAAGCCTTATAACTTCCTGGATCCTGATGGTATCATTATTCAGAAGTATAATAACGTTTTACTGGTCAATAACAACTCGGACAACAACGGTGGATATAGGTTTAAGAGTTTCGCGTGGTATATCAACGGAAAGCTAGTCGGCACAAATCAGTATTATTCTGCCGGTGAGAATGCAAGCAATACGTTGAATGCAAACGCGGAATACTACGCCATCCTGACGGCAGAGAACGGCGATGTATATCGAACCTGTGATTTTAGTGTTACGTTAGACGCCGGTTTTAGTATTATGGTTTCACCAAATCCGGCAGAAGCAGGAAAGACGATTGATGTGATTACTACATATACGACAGAAATGTTAGAGAATATGAAGATAAAGGTTACCAACCTATATGGATCCGTAGTGTTGCTCGAAGAGGTGAAAACCAATGAAAATCATCTCAGTTTGCCTTCATCGCTTAGCCCGGGTACCTATGTAGTGACAACCAATGCCGAAGGGGTTGAGTTGAGCTCAAAAATTATTATCAAATAATCAATGGCTCAATTTCAGTGTATTTAAAAACAAAAAACAAAAATGATGAATATGAACCGACTTAACCGTTACAAACATATTATATTGAGTGGAGTCCTGTTAATTGCAAGCATGGGGCTCAGTGCTCAGTCAGAAAACCTTGGTAGCCGTGAATTCTCCTTTTACGTCAATGGGGCTTTTTCATACTTAAACTATCAACTGAATCATGATGAAGGAGATCGAAGTGGTCGAGGGGGCGTTGGTTTTGGGCTTCAGTATGCCTATTATTTAAATAGTCATTGGAGCGTATCGGCAGGGCTTGAAGTTCAGCAATATCGTTCGCAGGTGGTGTTCGACGATTTTACCGGCAGTTACCAAACAACCGATATTGAAGGCGAAAGTTTTGAGTTTCGCTATTCGGCAGCTACGTACAGGGAGAGACAAAGTGTTACCCTATTGAATGTACCTGTTCGGATACAATACGAACGCGGATCTGATGATCTAAAGTTTTATGCTTCAGGAGGATTGGCGATGGGATTACCGATAAGAGGGATTTTTAAAACGACGGCCTTCGATTTAAATACATCGGCGTATTTCCCTCAGTGGGATGCCTTACTGACCAGCCCTAAGTTTATGGGTTTTGGAAGTTGGGGATTTCAGAAAAGCGGGAAGCAAGATCTGGATGTTAGAAGTAGCTATGCGTTTTTGTTGGAGGCAGGGGTGAAAAAGAACCTGAAAGAAAAACGAAATCTGTATGTGGGTATATTCGCGAATATACCATTTAATAGCGTTGTGAAAACTGCTGAAACTACCGGTTCGTTGATCTCATACAATGCGGCTCAACCAACGAAATTGACCTACAATACTGTTCTGGAATCATCTCCCGGAGGTGAAGGCAGCACGTATGCCGGACACATGAAAACAATTGGTCTCGGGTTGAAACTCCGATATGCATTCGCTTTATAGTTTATATAATTAGAAAAATAATATCGTGAAAAAGGCAAATCCACATATGAGGATTTGCCTTTTTTGTCAACTGACTTTCCGAAACTGCATTCAGCGTCAGGTTTCCTTAAATAGGGTGAACGTTTCTACGTGTTGATCTTCTTTCAAACTAGTTGAGACCTGTTGTTGTGTCAATTTGAATCTTTTGGATCGCAGTATCTGACGTTTTCATGGCTTTCATCACCGAATTGTAGTCGCTGATATCAACGGATTTGTTTTGTGCTAATTCGGACGGAATGACTGCAATCCGGAAAATTTGATCTTGAAGATAATCTGAAGACAGTAGTGCCGGCTCAATTGTTCCGTCAATAAATATTTGTAAATCGCCCAATGTGTAATCGAAGTTATAATGGAGCACGCCTTCGTTGAAGAATACAGACTGTGGAAGGGCTCGCCAAACATCCAGTCCTTCTGTAACTTCCCAAAGGATGTATATCATAACAACATCGCCGTCGTAAACGGTAAAACTGCTTGGGAATTCGTAGTAGAGCAGGTAGTCATTCGATGCGCTAAAAGTTCCTTCGATTTCGAAAGTGGTTCCCAAAATGTCATAGCCATCTTCTCCGGGAATCCCTTGTGGGCCCTGGTCGCCTTCGCAGGATGTGAATAAGGCAGTTGCAATGATTAGTAAAAAAAGAGTAAATGTTTTCATGTGCTTATGGTTTTGGTTTGTATTATTTATGTTTGGTGTCACACAAGATCTGTGCCGAATGTGTTTCATGTTCAGCTATGAAACAGTAGAACTAACTTTTAGGAATAGGCGAGTTGGCCGTTTTTTCGGCTATACAGATCAAAAGCATCTGCTAATGACTGCGCAAATACTGGTCGGCCGGTTTGCGAACTAATTGTGGTTGTAATCACTTTTCCTTTCAATATAAGTCGCATGTCCGACAGACGGTAGATATCCTGAAGAAAGATGAATTTCAGTTTGCCTTCACGAACGACGTTTAATTTGCAAACAAATTGGTCACCGCTTTTTAGCGGAAGTTTATAGTCGATTTCAACCCGAAACACAACTGCGTCAATTCCTTCATTATGCATTTTTGCGAAATTAAGCCCAATATGTTCCAGAAATTCATGGCGGGTATGTTCCAGATAATTTTGGTAGACCGAGTTGTTCACAATTCCCTGCAAATCGCACTCGTAATCACGCACCTTGAAAGGTAATTCAAAAATATAGTCCATTTTTTATTGTTGCTAATTTTCGGACAAAGGTAGAGAATTCTCTGTGAACAGCATGGAAATGAATTTACAGCATAGCCGATGTTTATTACAAGCTGATTGCTGTTTTGCCAAGAAAAGTAAAGCCTTTTTCTTTTTCAGTTTTTTATGCGTATGGAGTAAGTCGATTTCCATAACATGACGGATTTGTGTCTGGATAATTCACAATTCCAATTGCGGAAATCACTAAATTAGATGGAGCTTCCGGTTTGTCGGAACCGGACTTAGAGCGAATATTGTACATGTCGGTTGATGGGCGCCGATAAATGCACTCAAATTCATTAAAACCTGATCGGATGAATAAAATTAAATGGCTGATTATTTTACCGGGAGTTCTTTTAATTCCTCAAGTGAGTTGGGCCAACGCCGGTACAGCGCTTATGTGGATGCCCGTTCTGCAAATGCTTTTCGGTAATATTCTTATTGGGGTGGTCGAAGGTTTGGCAGTTGCCTTGCTTTTTAAGCTAAAATGGGTGCGTTCAGTGCTGATCATGATTGGAGCCAATTATGCTTCGTGGATTTTGGGAAACACACTTGTTTTCTGGGGGCAGGAGCTATTGGTTGATTCACTGTTTCGTTTGAAAGGTGTTTTCGTAGCTTGGATCTTCAGTTTAGTGGGACTCTATCTGATGACTGTCGTTGTAGAATGGCCTTTTGTCAATTTGATCTTTGCAAAGGAAAAAAGGAACCGGAATCGATCCTTGAAGGTGGCCGGTATTATTAATGTGTTTTCCTATTCCGCAATGATTCTCCTTTACCTCAGTGTCAGTAAGTATAGTTTATTCACCGAATTGGAGGTCAATCAGTCATTGTTGAAAAAGAACTATCCGTTTGAGTTGTACCTGGAACGAGATGGGGAAATCATAAGTGGAACCGTCGCAGATCCTTTTTTAGGGCAGCGGGTTTACCAAATTCCTAAGGATCATCCGGATGATCGTATTTTCCTGAAAGAAAATGAAAAAAGCGGCAATGTAGATTTACTTTGTGGAAAGAAATATTTAAACAGCAATCAGGTAATTGTTGAATCGTTTATTGCTGCCGATGACAAAGTGTATTACCCGGTTCTGACTGATTCGTATTCCTTGGTTGATGTCGATTTTCGGGATCCCGCAATCAGGCATTGGAAAGTTTCCGGTGGAGGATGGGCTGTTCAGGGGTTGACTATAGATCAGGGAAATGAAGTGGCAATGAACTATGCATTTGAAGTTCCCTGGATGTTTTGGGCATTTCGGGAAGTAGCAATATTAAGCGACGATGAGCTTCTTTGTTATATCGGTGGTCGGGTAATTCTTCTCAATAAAAATAGTCAGGAAATTGCTTATGTTACCCGTGCCGACCATTACACGATCCGACGGTTGCAATAACACCCCGGAAGAACAGGAATTTGTTGGATTCTTTCTGCAATATTTGCTTCGTTATTAAGCCTAACAGGCAGGTATACAGCTTGATGTGTATGAATTCGAACAGTCGGAAAAAATAAGCTCTTTGCAACGGTCTACTTTTTCTCTTTCGGTTTATAGAGTTCACGATGGGTTTCTTCAATCAATTCGATAATCGGAACGTTTTTTGGGCAACGGCTGATGTCTACTTTCTGCAGGTTTTCGGCTGTTGGAATGTGTCCGGGGAACCAATGGCCTTTTTCCTGAAACATGTTGTATCGGTAGATTCCAAAGTCGCGCATATCGTAACATTTCAGTAGCATCCGAAAACGCAGGATTTCCGGTATGTTGAGTCCCGACGGATCATTCAGCATATCGTAACCTTCATAGTCGGCATAGGGGTCGAGCGCACGTTGATCATCCATTCTTCGTTTTATTTCTTCGTCGTTTGGAGCAAAAGGTGCCGGGGCAGGAAAAATACCATCGAGCAGGTCGAAGCTAGCTGTTGCCGGTAGCCCAAAGGTGAGTGTGTGAACAGCAGAATGACTCAAACAGAAACGGGCATTCCATTGTACCGGATGTAGCGGTGCAGTTAGGTCAATCAGTTTTTGAGGCGGTGTGTACAATCGGCCTCCCTTGTCGTTTGGCGAGATAATAAACACCCCCATATCTTTAGATTGAGCTAAATCGATCGCTGCTTTATTGCGTTGGAAGAAGTAGTAGTAATGGAGGTTGACAAACTCGAACAGATCGGTTTCAATGGCTTTTAGGATTACATCCAACGGGCCATGCGTGCTGAATCCAATATGTTTAATCAGCCCTTCTTTCCTCATCTTTAGAAGTTCCGCAATTGGACCATCCGGAGCACAGGCCGTTTCAAGTAATTCCATGGTGTTGATTCCATGCCAGGCATAAAAATCAAAATAGTCGGTCTTTAGTGTCGCCAGCTGTTCCATGACCATTTCGCGCATCGCCACTGCAGTCGTGGCATTTCCTTTGGTCATCAGCAAGTACGACTCCCGCTCAACCTTCAATACATCGTTCAGTACAATTCCGTAAACGGTTTCACTTTTACCGTAACCATATGCTGTTTCAATCAGATTGATGCCTTGTTGAAAGGCTCGTTCAACAGTTTCCCGGCATTGGTCCAGCGTGTCTTTCGGAATTTCGTGACGGGGTTCTTCCCATCCATGTTTAAAACGCATACCTCCCAGCGTAATAACACTCACTTTTTTTTCGGTCTTTCCAAATCGGCGGTATTCCATTTTTGGCCGGTAAAACGAAACGCTTTTAAAATCCATGCTTGTTTTTATTAAAGTGGCACAAAACTAACTAATACAAACAAGAAGCTTGGGGAAAGGTTAACTGAATGAGCTTTTCCGGTGCTCCTTTTAACCTGGGGCTAATAAAATGAATGTTTCGGCGGTCAGGTATTTGCAACCCTACGAAATCGCATTGTCTGGTAACGGGGCAGCTTCATTGATGCGGCAGATTGTTTGCATCACCTGTTTCCCATGTCAGTCGTGAAAATCCATTCTACTTCCTGTGCCGAATTGAAAATTAAAAGTTCGACACCGTTGATAGCCAACCTGAAAACCATTACTTTTGCCGTTTAAACTAGCACGTTGGGATATGAAAAAGATTGTAGGAAGAATACTGTTTAGTGTTTTGTTGTTGGTGGGGTTGTTGGTTGGGTTTCATCTGCTGGAATCGTCAACTCTGCCAGAAGTGAAAATTGAAGAAATAGAACCAACAATGTATCGGTCGGTTGCGCTACCGCAGAAGTTGAGTTTTATGGATGAAGCGGTTCCGTTGCATTATATCGACGTCCGCGAAAGCCTCGATCGGGAGTTGCTGGTGAACAGCTATTTTCATTCGCAAACCTTACGGTTCCTGAAACTGGCTCCTCGTTTCATGGATATCATTGTTCCCATTCTCAAAGCAGATACCGTTCCGGTGGATTTTGCGTATTTGGCACTGGCTGAAAGTGGTTTCGATCAACGGGCTTTGTCGCCTGCCGGAGCAGCTGGTTTTTGGCAGTTTCTAAAAGGAACAGCGGCCGATTATGGATTGGAAGTCAGCTCAGAGGTCGACGAACGCTATCATCTGGAGAAGGCTACCCATGCCGCTTGCCGCTATTTAAAAGATTCGTATAAAAAGTACGGTAGTTGGACTCTGGTTGCCGCATCATACAATGCCGGCCGAGGTTTTATGGATCGGCAATTGGAACGACAGAAAGAAACCAGTTATTACGACTTGCTGATGGGGGAGGAAACATCGCGCTACGTATTCCGGATTCTCGCGCTGAAATTGATTATGGAAACCCCTGAGGAATATGGTTTTAAAGTAAAAGAACAAGAGAAATATCCACTGTGGAATGTGAAAACAATCACGGTAAAAGGACCGGTGAAAGATTTTGCCGCCTTTGCGCAGGAGCACGGAACCAATTATAAAATTCTGAAAATGTTAAACCCTTGGCTCCGCGAGAATTACCTGACAAACGCCAAAGGAAAAACCTATGTGATTAAAGTGCCGGCTGAAGGATTCCGGACCAACGTAAATAACTAAGATGGTGGAGAACGATAAAGTGCAGCCGGAGGACGAGTTGCTGGATCAGGATGAAAAAATTATTGTACAGGGTGCCCGTGTGCACAACCTGCAAAATATTAATGTTGAAATTCCGCGTAATAAGTTAACCGTAATTACCGGATTAAGTGGCAGCGGAAAGTCTTCGCTGGCTTTCGATACCATTTATGCCGAAGGACAGCGGCGTTATATTGAGACCTTCTCCGCTTACGCGCGCTCATTTTTGGGCAATATGGAACGTCCGGATGTGGATAAGATATCCGGATTGAGTCCGGTGATTTCCATTGAGCAGAAAACAACAAATAAAAACCCTCGTTCTACCGTTGGAACGGTAACCGAGATTTACGACTTTCTGCGTTTGTTGTACGCCAGGGGCTCGGAAGCTTTCTCGTACGAGACCGGAGAGCTAATGGTGAAATACACCGATGACCAAATACTGAAGCTTATTCAGGAGCACTTTGCCGGGAAACGAATTGTGATCATGGCGCCTTTGGTCCGGGGTCGGAAAGGGCACTATCGCGAGCTGTTCGAATCAACCCGGAAAAAGGGATTTCTATATGCCCGGATTGATGGGGAAGTGGTTGAACTGAAGCCAAATATGCGGGTCGATCGCTATAAGAATCACTTCATCGAGATTGTAATCGATCGGCTCACGGTGGATGAGGGGATCGTAAAACGCCTCAAAGAATCGGTTCAAACGGCGATGAAACACGGAAACGGGGTCAGCCTGATTATGGACAATGATTCGGACGACCTGAAATTCTATAGCCGACAGCTAATGTGTCCAACTACCGGAATCTCCTACAACGAACCTGCTCCGCACAATTTTTCGTTTAACTCGCCACAAGGTGCTTGTCCGAAATGTAACGGGCTTGGCCGAATAGCCGAAATTGATCAGGAAAAAATTATTCCGGATCCGGAATTGAGTATCGCCAAAGGTGGAATAGCTCCGCTCGGATCGCAAAAAAATACACTCATTTTTTGGCAAATAGAAGCCTTGGGCGAGAAATACGGTTTTACGCTGAAGTCGCCCGTAAAAGATATTCCGGAAGAAGCGATGACCGCTATTTTGTATGGAACAAACGAACGGATCACACTCAAAAATTCGCCGCTTGGAAGCTCAGTTCATTATAATATGAGCTACGAGGGTATTGTAAAATATATTGATAGTCAGCGGGATGATAACCCGTCGAAAACAGCGCAGAAATGGGCCAACCAATTTGTGCGTGAAAAAGCTTGCCCCGAATGTAATGGCTTAAGGTTGAAAAAAGAGTCGCTCTATTTTAAGGTCGACGGAAAAAATATTTCGGAGCTGGCCAAAATGGATATCTCGGAACTGAGTAGTTGGTTTCAGGGACTGGAAGACCGAATTTCGTCGCGCCAACGCAAAATTGGAGAGGAGATCATCAAGGAAATCCGTACCCGATTGAGTTTTCTAATCGATGTAGGACTTGAATACCTGTCGCTTGATCGTTCCTCAGGAACGCTTTCCGGAGGAGAGTCTCAACGTATTCGTCTGGCCACCCAGATTGGTTCGCAACTGGTAAATGTGCTGTATATCCTGGATGAACCGAGCATTGGTTTGCACCAGCGCGACAACCTTCGCTTGATCAATTCACTGGAGAAACTGCGCGATACCGGCAACTCAATCATTGTGGTGGAACACGATAAAGATATGATGCTTTGTGCCGATTATCTCGTTGATATGGGCCCGTTTGCAGGGCGTCATGGTGGTGAAGTGGTGGCTGCCGGAACACCACAGGAAGTGCTTGCTGCCGATACACTCACGTCGCGTTATCTGAAAGGGGAGCATCAAATTGTTGTGCCGGAAAACCGTCGGAAAGGAAGCGGCAAAAGCTTAAAGCTGACTGGTTGCTCTGGAAATAACCTGAAATCGGTTGATGTAAGTTTTCCGCTCGGCAAAATGATTTGTGTAACCGGTGTTTCCGGTAGCGGAAAATCAAGTTTGATAAACGGAACCTTGCAGCCTATTCTCAGCCAGTATTTTTTCAATTCACTGAAAGATCCGCTGCCCTACGATAAAATTGAAGGACTGAAGTATATTGATAAAGTGGTTCAGGTGGATCAATCGCCGCTCGGACGCACTCCCCGATCAAATCCGGTGACTTACACAGGCGTGTTCTCCGATATTCGCGCTCTTTTTGCACAATTGCCCGAAGCGAAAATCAGAGGCTATAAACCGGGCCGTTTCTCCTTTAATGTAAAAGGAGGGCGTTGTGAAGAATGCCAGGGAGGAGGATTGAAGTTGATTGAAATGAATTTCCTCCCCGATGTATATGTGCATTGCGACAGCTGTAATGGGAAACGTTACAATCGGGAAACCCTCGAGGTTCGCTACAAAGGGAAATCCATTAGCGATGTTTTGGATATGACCATTAATCAGGGCGTGGAATTCTTTGAAAGCCTGCCATCAATCGCCCATAAATTGAAAACCTTGCAGGAAGTTGGTTTGGGCTACATCACACTTGGTCAATCGTCAACAACTCTTTCCGGCGGCGAATCACAGCGGGTGAAACTGGCTACAGAGTTGGCCAAAAAAGATACGGGGCAAACGTTATATATACTCGATGAACCAACCACAGGGCTGCATTTTGAGGATATCCGTATTCTGTTGGGCGTACTCAATAAACTGGTCGAACGCGGAAATACAGTCATTGTCATTGAGCACAACCTGGATGTTATAAAAGTGGCCGATCATATTATCGATCTCGGGCCCGAAGGAGGTCGTGGCGGAGGTCTGATTTTGGGCGCTGGTACACCTGAGGAAATCGTTGCAAAACACGAATCGTATACGGCAACCTTTCTGAAAAAAGAGTTAGCTTTATAAACTGCAAAACTCAAACAGGCTGAACCAAGCCAAAACAGGTTTAGCTAAAACGGAATGAATTCAGAAACATGAGCTCAAGAACAATTGATATATACTGTGAAAACACAAACACGGTAAAGGCCTACCCGCTGGGAATTACACTCGAGGAAATTAGTATCGACCTTGGCATTCAGTTGGATAACCCCATTTGCGGGGCTATTGTCAACCATAAGGTGAAGGAACTTTCCTTTTCAGTGGTGAAATCGAAAAAGGTTCGGTTTATTGATTACACCCATATTGATGGCCGACGACTTTATGTTCGTTCGCTTATCTTTCTGCTTTATGTTGCCGTACGTGAGACTTTTCCGCAGGTTAAACTGCGCGTCCTAAACGGAATTAGTCAAGGTTATTACTGTGAGCTGGTTGGCTTGGAACGAGAGATTAGCGATTCCGATATTTTCGAGCTAAAGAACGAAATGGAAAATTGGGTAAAAAAGGATCTTCCTTTTGAAAAGAAAGGCATTTTAACCCCCGATGCGGTTGAGGAGTTGGTTCGTCAGGGACTCGAAGAAAAGGCCAAACTCTTTAATCAACAAGGAATGATGTTCTCGTTCCTCTATTTTCTAAATGGCTATTGCAATTACTTCTATGGTCATCATGTGCCGTCAACCGGATACCTAACCTCGTTTGATATTGTTCCTTATTTTGATGGTATTCTGCTGCAGGTTCCAAAACCAGATAATTTTCAGGAACTGAATGAAATTGAATACCAGGACAAGCTTTTCGATATCTTCAAGGAACACAAACGACGGGCAGAATTAATGAATGTGCCTAATCTGGGGATGTTGAACGAATACGTTGAATCGGGACGAAGTGGTGACATTATTAAAATTTCGGAAGCATTGCACGAAAAGAAGGTTGCTGAAATCGCCAACATGATCGATGAACGAAGGGATCATGTTAAAGTGGTGCTTGTTGCCGGACCATCAGCATCGGGGAAAACAACCTTCAGTAAACGGCTTGCTGTTCAGTTGGCAGTAAACGGCATCACACCGCATATGATCTCGCTGGACGATTATTTTGTCGACCGCGAGAAAACTCCGCTGGATGTGCATGGAAATTACGATTTTGAAGCACTGGAGGCGATTGATGTCGAGTATTTCAACGAGCAACTTTTACAGTTGTTCGAGGGGAAAGAAGTGGAGTTGCCACGTTTCAACTTTATTATTGGCAAGCGGGAACCATCAGGTAACAAATTGCAATTGGGTGCCGGACATATTCTGATTGTTGAAGGTATTCACGGGATGAACCCGGGATTGATGCCTCATGTAAAGAACGGGCGAAGCTTTAAAATCTTTCTTTCTGCTTTAACCCAGATCTCGATGGACGATCACAACCACATTTCAACGGCCGACAACCGCTTAATCCGGCGGATGATTCGCGACAGTAAATATCGAGGTTATCCGGCCGACGAAACAATCAAACGTTGGCCAAGCGTTCGCAGTGGCGAAGAGAAAAATATTTTCCCCTATCAGGAAAACGCTGATGTGATGTTTAATTCGGCCTTGATTTATGAGCTGGCGGTACTCAAAAAGTATGTTGAACCATTGCTAAAAGCCGTTGCTGAAATTTGTCCTGAGCATTGTGAAGCGAACCGGTTGCTAAAATTCTTTAGCTATTTCAATCATATCGATGATGTTGAAATTCCGCCAACATCATTAATTCGTGAGTTTTTGGGTGGAAGTAGTTTCGAATACTAAGAATAAGTAAACCGGTCGATTTGCAGTCGGCCTGTTTATCTACTCAGAAGTTTAGCGAAAGCTTTTTGCCAGTACTTTGGGGTACAACAAGGTTTGGAATACACCGCGTGCCAACATGAAAAGCATCATAGCCAGCCAAAGCGCGTGATTCCCAATTTGATTCTGAAGGAAAAAATAGGCAGGCGCAAACACCAAAAGTGTGGCTGCCAGCATGCTGTTCCGCATTTCTTTAGAGGCTGTGACTCCGATAAAAACACCATCCCAAACAAAACTGCTAAAGGTGATGAGCGGTGTTAGAATCACCCAAAACATAAACTGACTCGCTGTTTCGTACAGACTTTCCTGATTGGTGAGCAACCCGATGATGAACTTGTTCCCAACTAAAAAGAACGCGCTGAAAATCAGAGCCAGAGCTATTCCCCACACAAAAAGTTTGCGAACGAGTTCGTTGAATAAATCTTTCCGACGTTCGCCCATATATTTTCCAGCAAGGGCTTCGCCGGCAAAAGCAAAACCATCAATAAAAAAGGAAAAAAGCAGGAGAAACTGGATTAGTATGGAGTTTACAGCCAAAATGTGATCATTCATACTGGCCGATTTGGAAGTGAAAAAGGTGAACACAAAAATTACGCAAAAGGTCCGGATGAAGATATCGGAATTTACACGGAAGAAATTTTTCATTGCCGTCAAATCCAGAATGGCTTTTCGGTTCCTAAACCGGAGCAGGTAGTTGTATTTTTTGTGGAGTAAAAATAGTCCGGTTGCCAACCCGGTATACTGCGCGATAACAGTTCCCAAAGCTACTCCGGCCGAGTTCAGATTCATCACATAAACAAAGAAAAAGCTAAAGGCGAGGTTGAAAATATTGGCTAAAATGGATGTGATCATCACATAACGGGCATTTTGCATCCCCAAAAACCAGCCATTCAGCGCGTACAGTCCCAGAGTCGCGGGAGCCGCCCAGACACGAATCCGGAAATATTGCCGGGCAAGGCTTTCGACTTCCGGACTTCCGTTGATGGCTTTAAAACTGATCCATTCAATCGGAACCTGCAGTAGAATAATTATCGCGCTTATCAGGGCGGAGATCAGCAACGCCCTTGCCAGTATGTTTGTGGTTTCCTGCTGGTCACCTTCACCATATCCTTGTGCGGTGAAACCGCTGGTGCTCATCCGCAGAAAGCTAAACCCCCAGTAAATGAAGTTGAAAATAACAGTCCCCAACGAAACCGCACCGATAAAGACTTCTGAATCGAGGTGGCCCATCAGTGCCATATCAACAAGGCCGAGCAATGGGATGGTAACGTTGCTGATGATGTTTGGTATGGCGAGGTGTAAAATTTTCCTGTTCACTTATTTTTTTCGCGCAAAGTAAGTAAAAAAAAGAGAGCAGGTAAAACGTTGAATTTAGCGCTTTGAATCGGGATTGACGATCGGGGATAGATTATTTCAATTGAAAAAGCTTGTGTTTTATTTGGAATGGTTCTGAATAGTTTTTAGATTTGCATAAAAGGATATAAAACTCCGAAATACAAAACCAAAGTTGAAAATAACCATTTAAGAAGAAAATATATGTCATTCGAATTACCAAAATTACCATACGATTACGATTCTCTTGAGCCATACATTGATGCTCGTACAATGGAGATTCATTACACAAAGCACCACGGTGCCTACACCACGAACCTAAATAATGCGATTCAGGGTACTGAAATGGAGGGCAAATCAATTGAAGAATTGATGGCCGGAATTTCTAAGCTTCCTGTCGCAGTGCGTAATAACGGAGGAGGATTTTACAATCACTCTTTGTTTTGGAGCATCATGGGCTCGTGTATCGCTGAAGGGCCGGAAGGCAAGTTATTAACTGCAATAAACGATTCATTTGGATCTTTCGATAATTTTAAAGACGCTTTTACCAAAGCTGCCGCAACCCGTTTCGGTTCGGGTTGGGCTTGGCTGGTAAAACAGGGTGATAGTTTGGTGGTTTCGTCCACACCGAATCAGGACAATCCGTTAATGGATGTAGCAGATGTTAAAGGAACTCCAATTCTTGGCATCGATGTCTGGGAACATGCATACTATTTGAATTACCAGAACAGACGTCCTGACTATATTGCATCATTTTTTAAAGTGATCAATTGGGATGAAGTCGCCAAACGATTTAAAGGTTAGTTGATTTTTGGTTTTTTTCCCCGAAGCAGTGGCTTCGGGGTTTTTCTTGTTTCAATTTAAACATTATGTAATTTGGGTTCATTTCAGTTTAAATTATTGGAGCTGTTTACGACCGATCTTCCGGGGCAGAAGCGCTTTTACGGCGAATTACTCCAACTCCCAATTGTTGCTGAAAACGACCTGTATTTCATCTGTGCGGTGGGTGAGTCGTTTCTGAAATTCACGGTTCGGGAGTACTTCCGACGTAGCCATTTTGCATTTAATATTCCTTCCAATCAAATTCACGAGGCTAAAAGCTGGTTGAATTCCGAGATTTTTCAATTGAAAGACAAAGAGGACTCGATAATTCCTTATGAAAGCTGGAATGCCGAGGCGATTTACTTTTACGATTATGATGGGAATGTTGTTGAACTAATTGCCCGTAAGAATCTGGCAATTAATTCGAATGAAAATTTTACTGCAAACTCGATTTTGGGAATCAGCGAAGTGGGACTTCCATGTGACAACATTGCCAAGCTATACCAAAAATTGTCCGGTAGACTTAGTTTGCCATTGTATTGCGGCGATGATAAATATTTTTGTGCTGCAGGAGACGAATCAGCGCTGTTAATCCTGGTCAATCAGAACCAGAAAAAATGGTTTCCTACCATCCATGCCGCATTGCCTGCCGATGTTAATATAACTATCGAACAAGGCGGAAAAGAGATATTTCTTTCCTACCGTGATGGGGAGCCGGAATTCAGTGATTAGACTATCCGAGGCAGAAGACAGCTGAATTTCCGGGTGGTTTACGACTCTTTCAACTCCTCTGACTCGATCAAATCTTCAAAAACATGCCCTGCTTTCATCATTCCTTTTAAAACCGGATGAATCGTTTTTCCCAGTTCCGTCAAAAAGTACTCAACCCTTGGAGGGACTTCAGGGTACACCGTTTTCCCAACTAGCTGGTCTTCTTCCAATTCGCGAAGTTGTTTGCTCAACATGCGCTCGCTTATGTCGGGCAAAAGGCGTACAAGTTCGCTGTATCGCTTGTCTCCCTGAAACAGGTGCAAGATAATGGTGGCTTTCCGTTTTCCCTTGATCACATTAATGAAGGTGTCAATCGGGCAGTAACTTTTTTTCATTAATATCGAATTATAACTAGTTGAAAATGACTAATTCTAAACTAAATGTAAGTATAGGCAAAAAATGTAAGCTCTTTTGCATCTTGTTTATTTTCAATAAGTTTGTTTCAAATTTAATGATATAAATGATGGAAACTAAAATAAAATACCAAGGATTTCTTGTTTCAGAATCAAACGGGAACTATTCAGGAAAAGTTGAACAGTTGGAATTTGCCGAACTGCAAGACGGCGATGTTCGGGTTAAAGTTGAATATAGCTCACTGAACTTCAAAGATGCTTTGTCGGCCAATGGAAACAAAGGGGTAACACGCAACTATCCGCATGTGCCCGGTATTGATGCTGCCGGAGTTGTCGCCGAAAGCAAAAGTCCGGCGTTTAAAGTTGGCGAATCGGTTATTGTAACCAGCTACGATCTGGGGATGAGTCATCCCGGTGGTTTTGCCGAATACATTCAGGTTCCTGGTGCATGGGTTGTTCCAATGCCCGCAAAAATGAATGCAAAAGAAGCGATGATTTACGGAACTGCCGGTTTTACAGCCGCCCAGTCAGTCTATCGGCTACTCCAAAACGGGCAAAAGCCTGAAATGGGGCCGATTGTTGTAACCGGAGCTTTGGGTGGTGTTGGAAGCATTGCCTGTCAAATTCTGAAGAAATTAAATTTTGAGGTTATTGCAGCTAGCTCGAACGGAATGACTGATGTTGAAATGAGAAACCTCGGCGCTTCGGCTCAGTTGACTAGAGTTGAAACAGACGACCAGTCAGGACGTCCAATGTTGAAAACCACTTGGGCCGGCGCCATTGATGTGGTTGGTGGTAATACACTGACGACCTTGCTGAAAGGATGTAAACCTCTCGGAAACGTTACAACTTGCGGAAACATTGGTTCCGGAGATTTAAACATGACCGTGTATCCGTTTATTCTGAGAGGTGTAAGCTTGCTGGGAGTTGATTCGCAGAATTGTCCGATGGCAATTCGAAGAGAGATCTGGAGCTTGTTGGCCGATCAGTGGGGAATTGATTTCAGCAATCAGGTGATTTCAGAAACCGGGCTGGAAGGATTGAACAGCTACATTGAGTTGATGATGCAAAAGAAAAGCCGCGGGCGGGTGATTGTAAAAATTAGTTAGAAAGCTCTGAATATTGTGAAATCGAGAATATCGGTTTGATCCAGTGGATGTTAATTTCCACTGGATTTTTTTTGAATAAATCGACTATTTGGAATCACTTTAAATAGAAATTTCCGAGCATAATTTCTCAAACTTTTACGCGAACTTCATGTTTTAAAAGTCAAAAATCAACAAGAATCGTTTAACCTTTAAATGTAAAATTATGCCATTTGAATTACCTGCGTTACCCTACGCAAAAAGCGCATTAGAGCCCTATATCAGTGAAAAAACAATCGAATTTCACTACGGGAAGCACCATCAGGCTTATGTGAATAATTTGAATAATCTGGTCCCCGGAACCGAGTTCGAGAATGCCGATTTGGAGACAATTGTAAAGAAGTCGGAAGGCGGAATTTTCAACAATGGTGCACAAGTTTGGAACCACACGTTTTACTTCTTTCAATTTTCAGCAACACCAGCTGCCTTACCAACAGGCGCGTTAAAAGCATCTATCGATGCATCGTTCGGATCGTTTGACGCATTTAAGGAAGCATTTAGCAAAGCGGCTGCAACTTTGTTCGGCTCTGGTTGGGCTTGGTTGGTGAAAGATGCTGCCGGAAAATTAAGTATCGTACAAACCGGAAATGCCGGCTGTCCGCTACGCGATGGATTAACTCCGCTGATGACTTGCGATGTTTGGGAACATGCCTATTATCTGGACAAACAGAATCTTCGTCCGAAGTACGTGGAAGACTTCTTCAAAATTCTGGATTGGAAAGTAATTGAAAGTCGATTTTAGAGTTTTGTAAGAGTCATTCTGAGCTTGTTTCGGGAACTTAATTTTAGGAAGACACCGAAACAGTTCGGCGTGACAACAATTAAAGTCAGAGCCATTATGAGTGTTGAAAAAGTATTGGCAGCTATGGCCGCTGCCGGAAAGCCTGTAAAGGCCGGCGAGTTGGTTGACGCGACCGGGTTGGATCGCAAGGAAGTTGATAAAGCGATGAATCAGCTAAAAAAAGAAGGTAAAATTGTTTCCCCGGTACGATGTGCCTGGGAACCGGCAAAATAAGAAAAAGGGGCTTGAGGCCCCTTTTTTATTCGTCAGTTGATTCTATCGACTGACTTCTTTTGTTACTCTATGATTTTTATTTTTTCCAAAGATTTTCCATTTCTTCCAATGTCTTTCCTTTAGTTTCAGGAACGAATTTCCACATGAACAGAGCAGCTAAAATGCCCATCACGCCATAAATCCAATAGGCAAATCCGTTGTGGAACGTATCGACCAGGAAGGTACTTTTGTTCATCATCGGGAAGGTCCACGATACTAGATAATTCGAAATCCATTGCGCTGCAACAGCTAACGCCATGGCACGTCCACGAATTCGGTTGGGGAAGATTTCAGCCAATAGCACCCAAACAACAGGTCCCCAGCTTACCGCGAAGCAAGCCACGTAGCCCAGCATGAAAATGAGGGCAGCCATTCCAACTTGTTGGAAGAAAAAAGAAAAGCCAAGGGCGAACATAAAGAAAGCCATCCCGGCAGCACCGATAATCATCAATGGTTTGCGACCAAATTTATCAACCGATAAAATGGCAACCACAGTGAACGACAGGTTGATAATACCAACAATAATGGTTTGTAGCAACGCGGTGTCGGTACCTGAACCCATATTTTTGAAAATCTCCGGAGCATAGTAAAGAACCACGTTAATTCCAACAAATTGTTGGAAAGCCGAGAGTAAAACCCCAATTACAACAATTGCAATTCCGAACGAGAATAGTTTTCCGGAGGTTGTTGTGAGTGTTGATTTGATATCTGCCAGTACTTTGGCGCCGAGTTCCGGTCCGTTAATCCGTTGCAGCACACGCAGTGCTTTTTCGTCCTGGCCTTTAAGTGCCATATAGCGTGGGGTTTCCGGAACAAACATCAACAGGGTTAAGAACAAACCGGCCGGGATCATTTCCGATGCAAACATGTAGCGCCAGCCAATCGTGTTCAACCAGCTGTCGTCGCCTTGGCGGGCGATCGCGTAGTTCACAAAATAAACGACCAACATACCAAAGATAATGGCGAATTGGTTGAAAGAAACAAGTTTACCACGGCTGCTGGCAGGCGAGATTTCAGCAATATACATTGGAGAGAGCATCGATGCCAGACCAACGCCTATTCCGCCAATAATCCGGTAAACGATAAAATGCCAGTAAAATGTATGATCGCCTTCGCCAAAAGGGCGGAAGAACATCTCGGGGTAAGACGATCCGAGGGCTGAGATGAAGAATAAGATGGCGGCCAAAATCAGTCCGTTTTTACGTCCCAGTTTCAAGCTGATTAATCCACCTGAAATACCACCGATTATACAACCGATGAGCGCGCTGGAAACAATAAAGCCGAGTTGTGAATTGGCTGCAGTTTCGCTCAACCCCATCGGAACGATGAAAAATGCGTCGAGCGATCCAACTGTTCCCGAAATAACCGCTGTATCGTACCCAAAAAGCAAACCACCAAGCGTTGCAACGATGGTGATCGCAATGATGAAAAATTTGTTTTGTTTCATTCGTTGTTGTTTTATTTTTCGATTTCAAGCAAACAAATTTGGTTGTTTGCAGTAAAGCCTATTTAGTTGTGGTTTAAACAATATCAAAAAAACAGTTAAACCCGATTCGTAGGCAATGCCTCGGAATCGGGTTATCTGCGGTATTTTATTTCAGAAATAAACTCATTTCATGAAGTTCAAATTCAGACACGCATTAAATATACATGTTCACAATTGCTTCATATAATTCTTGTTTTCCGCTAATCTGTTTTGGCTCACCATTCGCTTTTGCGTAAGCATAAACATCTTCGAAAGAGAGTTTTCCTTCTTCGAATTCTTTACCTTTTCCTGAGTCGTATGATGCATAGCGTTCAGTAAGCATTTTTTCGTAAGGCGACTCTTCCAAAATAGCTGCGGCAGTTTCCAGAGCACGAGCCATCACGTCCATTGCTGCGATGTGGGCAATGAATAAATCATCTAAATCAGTTGAGTTACGACGGATTTTAGCATCGAAGTTAGTACCGCCACCTTGAATGCCACCACCTTTAAGTATCACCATCATTGCTTGAGTTAATTCAAACAAATCAATTGGGAATTGGTCAGTATCCCAACCGTTTTGAACATCACCGCGGTTCGCGTCGATTGCTCCAAGCATACCGTTGTCAACAGCACATTGTAATTCGTGCTCGAACGTGTGACCTGCCAGCGTAGCGTGGTTTACTTCAATATTAATTTTGAAATCTTTTTCTAAGCCATATTCCTTCAGGAATCCAATAACAGTCTCTGTGTCAACATCATATTGGTGTTTCATTGGCTCCATCGGTTTCGGTTCAATCAGGAACGTTCCGGTAAAACCTTTTGAACGGCCATAGTCGCGAGCCAATTGAAGCATGGTACCCAGGTGTTGTTTCTCACGTTTCATGTTTGTGTTCAACAACGACATGTAACCTTCGCGTCCTCCCCAGAAAACGTAAGCTTTACCGCCTAAGGCGATGGTGGCGTCAATTGAGTTTTTAATTTGAAGCATGGCACGGGCAGCGGTGTCAAAATCAGGGTTTGTGCTTGCTCCGTTCATGTAGCGTGCAGGAGAAAATACGTTTGCAGTTCCCCACATTAATTTAATTCCGGTTTCAGCTTGTTTCTGTTTAGCGTACTCAACAATCGCTTTCATGTTCGCTTCGTATTCTTCAATGCTGTTTCCTTCGCTAACAAGGTCAAGGTCGTGGAAACAATAGTAGCCGATGCCCATTTTTTGCATGAACTCGAAACCTGCATCCATTTTGTTTTTTGCTGCTTCAAGTGCATCTTCAGCACCAACCCAAGGATGAACTTGTGTGCCACCGCCAAATGGGTCGCCACCGTCGGCGCATAGCGTATGCCACCAGGCCATTGAGAATTTAAACCATTCAGCCATTGTTTTTCCATAAACTACTTTCTCTGGATTGTAGTAGCGGAATGCCATTGGATTTCTACTGTCTTTACCTTCAAATTTAATTTTTTCCACTGATGGGAAATAAACTGTTGTACTCATATTGTTAACTATTTAAGATTATTTGTTTTGAAAGGAATTACGATGCCCTCGGATTGTTTAAATGGATTTTTCCAGCATACTTTTCCAGCTTCCGTAAGCTGCTTCGTATTCCGCTTTTTTGTTTAAGCATGGTTCAATTGTTTCCAGCTTTTTCAGGTTCGCAAAGGCTTCAGCCGGCGATTTGTAGTATCCCGATCCGATTCCGGCTCCACGAGCTGCACCTACCGAACCATCGGTATTGTACAATTCGATTGTAGCTCCGGAGATTCCGGCTAATGTTTCGCGGAAGATCGGACTGAGGAACATGTTCGCTTTTCCGGCACGAATTACCTTGGCATCAATGCCAATGGTCTTCATGATATCCATTCCATATTTGAAAGAAAAAACAATTCCTTCCTGCGCTGCGCGGAATAAGTGGGCATTCGAATGGATGTTGAAGTTGATTCCGGCCATTGTCGACCCGGGATTCTTGTTTTCCAACACGCGTTCGGCGCCGTTACCAAAAGGGAGGATGCTCAATCCGTTTGAACCAATCGGAACGTTGGCTGCCAATTCATTCATCCCTTCGTATGAGACTGCACCGCCGCCAACTTGTTTGTTTAGCCACGAATTCAGAATGCCTGTGCCGTTGATACACAGCAGAACGCCCAAGCGGTTGGCTTCGGCAGTATGATTAACGTGCGCAAAGGTGTTCACACGCGATTTTTGGTCGTATTTAATTTCATCGCTCACTCCGTACACCACACCCGAAGTTCCGGCAGTGGTTGCAATTTCACCTGGGTTTAACACGTTCAGTGAGAGAGCATTGTTTGGTTGATCGCCGGCGCGATAACTAATTTTCGTTCCCGGAGCCAGCCCCATTTCTTTTGCGGCGCTTTCGCTTACCACGGATTGAACCGAGAAAGTTGGAACGATTTCCGGAATGAAGCTTTCATCAAATCCATAGTGATCGATCAATAATTTTGCGGCCTTATTTTCTTTGAAGTTCCACAAAATACCTTCGGAAAGTCCACTGGCAGTGGTCTTGATGTCACCACTTAGTTTCATGGCAATGTAATCACCCGGTAGCATGATTTTATGGATGCGGGCGTATAACTCGGGTTCGTTGTCTTTCACCCATTTTAGTTTCGATGCGGTGAAATTTCCAGGTGAATTCAGCAGGTTTGCCAAACATTTTTCTTCTCCGATTTCTTTCAGCGCCTTTTCACCAATGCCGGTTGCCCGGCTGTCGCACCAAATAATGGACGGACGAAGAACGTTCTGATCTTTGTCGACCACAACCAATCCGTGCATTTGGTATGAGATACCGATGGAGTCAATATCCTTTGGATTGACTGCCGACTTTTGCATAATTTCAGCAACCGCCGTTTTAAGGTTTTCCCACCACTGTTCGGGATCTTGTTCCGCCCATCCTGATTGGATCGCGGTCATTTTCATTTCTTGTTTTGGGTAAAAGGCAGATGCCATACACTCGCCCGAATCACCGTTGATGATGGAAGCTTTAACTGATGAACTGCCGATATCAAATCCTAGTAGATACATTTTCTGTGCGCGATTTATAGGTTATGTGTTCTTATCCGTTCTGTTCTGATGTGTTCTGCAAATTTAGATTGCGCCATCAGTATTTCAAAGACTAATTTGTGTGTTCTAAAGCATGTTTTTATAGCGATGCTCGAATTGTGAGTCGAGTTGGTATTTGCTGGTGCACAGCAATTCCGGTCGTGACAAACTCCGCGGCTTTCTTGCCCATCAATTCAAAATCAGTGGAAATAACGCTGATTCCATCTTTGATATATTTTTTCATCGGAGTTTCATTATAGGAGATTACACCGGTGTCCTGGCCAATAATGAGATTTCGTTCCGCGCACTGGTCCAAATAGCGTGAGAGGGTTCGATCACTGACCAAAAGATACAAGTCACCGGCTTTGACATCTAGTTTCTTCGAATTTTTCAGTACCTGAAATTGAATATCGTGTTCGGTGCAGAATTTTTCAAAGTAAGTGATTGATTCGACCGGGTGGTAGGTAAACTCGGGATACAGGTAGGTGAAGCATTGGTATTTCCGAATTGTACTTAGTTCGCTCAGAAGCGACTCATACAAGCCTTTGCCAAAGTCCTGATAAATCGACGATGCCTCTTGGTTGGCATGCACTTGCCAGTCGATCGAAAGCAATTTACCGGCTGGTATTTGGCGGATGATTTCAGGCACTCTTTCGTGGTCGAAATTCATTACAATATATTTCGTGTATTTGCCGACACTTTCGGTGATTACTTTTTCAAAGATGTCGATGTTGTAGTGATGAAAGTGCAAATCAACCGAGTAATTTTCCGGAAGAGCATCCAGAAACGATCCGTACAGTACTTCTTTATATGCTTTAAAGGTATCGAGAAAAAGGAACACCTTCGTTGTAGCTTTCGCAATGAAATATCCTTTGTTCGGGACTGACTCAACAATTCCTCGGTTTTTCAACTCAGCATACGCTTTAAAAACGGTGTCGCGAGACAATGACGATTCCTTGAGAAGCTGGTTTACCGAAGGCAAAATGTCGCCTACCTGAAGCAGATTGCGACCAATCGCATCGATTACAGCATCTACTAATTGCTGGTATTTGAGTTGGTTAGATTGCGGATCAATCTGGAATTTAAATTTACTCATTGGGCATAGGTGTTCTGTTCTGTTATGCAAACATACAAAAGTTCGTAGAATTCAGCTATTTTCAAACAAATGCTTTTTTGTAATATTGAAAGAAAAAAAACATGTTGATCAACGATTTAATTTATCGCAACCGGAGTTATCGTCGCTTTGACGAGTCGGTAAGAATTTCGGAACAACAATTAATCGATTGGATTGGGTTGGCTCGTTTTTCGGCCAGTGCCCGCAATGCCCAGCCACTTAAGTTTGTTCCGCTATGGGAGAAAGAGAGGTGCGACAAGTTGTTTCCGCTTCTGGGCTGGGCCGGTTATTTGAAAGACTGGAATGGCCCGAAATCCGGTGAACGCCCTTCAGCTTATATTCTCATGTTGAATGATACCGACATTACGACAAACTATTTTTGCGATGATGGCATTGCGGCACAAAGTATTTTGCTCGGAGCGGTTGAGGCAGGGTTTGGTGGTTGCATGATTGCTTCAGTAAAAAAGGAAAAGTTGAGAGAGCTATTCCAAATTCCGGATCGGTTTCAGATATTGATGGTTTTGGCCATTGGCAAGCCAGTGGAAGAGGTTGTGATAGAGAATATAAAGGATGGCGGTTACAAGTATTGGCGCGATGAGCAAGGAGTTCATCATGTGCCCAAACGTTCGTTGGATGAATTAATTCTGAAGCTGTAATCGTGATTTAAAAAAAATGTTTGGCCGGTATGTGCCGATCTGCCCGTGAACGGAGGTGAAGGAACGAAAGATACAGGGGCAAAAGTCCCCATCGCTTTTTGCTTCAACTAAAATGGGCTGAAACGATCAGGAGGGCTTGGTGGATATCGTTAGAATAGACAGCGAAAAAGCACTCCGGATCACTTCCGTTTAGCCTTTGCAAAACAACGCGTTTATAATGTGGCTGGCAATTTTCGGATTTTCTTTCAAACGGCGGGTTGAATAGCCAAACCATTCTTTTCCGAAAGGGACATAAACCCGCATTCGATGACCTTGATCAACAATCGATTGTCGTAATTCGGGTGTTACGCCATGCAGCATCTGAAATTCGTACATTTCTTTTGGAACCTGGTATTTGTTGATTAGTTCAATGGCTTTGTCGACCAGGTATTTGTCGTGCGTGGCAATCCCAACAGCTATTTTATGTCGAAACATGTAGTCCAGATCTTCCAGGTAATGATCGCGAACTGATTGGTATTCTTTGTAGGCAATTTCTTTGGGTTCAACATAAATTCCTTTGCAAAGTCGAAAATTCAGCGGATGCCCGTTGCTCATCTCATGGTTTAAATGTGTCAGGTCGTTCATCGTGCGCCGTAAATAGGCTTGAACTACAAGCCCAATATGTCCCGAAAACTCTTTTTTCAATCTTTTGAATAGCTTGATTTCCTCATCAACACATTGTGAGTCTTCCATGTCAATACGCACAAAGCTGTTACATTCCTGCGCTTTTTGTACAATCTGACGAATGTGCATGTAGCAGACTTCGGTGTCAATCAAGAGTCCAAACATGGATGGTTTTAAGGAGAAGTTTCCCCGGATTTTCTCGGACGTGAATCGCTCAATTATTTCCAGGTAGCTGTTTTTGTAAGCTTCAGCCTGCTCGAGGTTCGTAATGAATTCCCCCAGCAGATCGATCGTTACATCAATGCCATCGTCGTTCAGTTTGCGTGAAACCTCAATTCCGCTATCGATGGTTTCTCCGGCAATGTACCTTTTCGAGAACTGCCAGATTAGCTTTTCGGGCATATATGGAAGTACTTGGGCTATTAGTCTATTGATCATTTTTTTGTCAGCTATTCGTTAGGATACACGATTTCAGTTGTTTAAAAGTAGTATGCAGATCAGCCTTTTGTCAATGATGTTTATCACCCAAATGGTATGATTTTTCGCATGTTTCAAGCGTAATGATGTTATTTAACTTTGGTGAGAAAAATATTCAGGCATTGGACGTTTTCCTAATTTTAAATTTTTATTTTTGGCTCCGATTAATTGAATACTAAAAAAGAAGGAGAATTGTGGTGGGTGTGAAATTTACTCGCAGTCAACTTATTTTCCGGTGATAAACAAAGTTATACGCATGAAAAATTCTTCATTGATCTTAAGTCTTGTTTTGTTGGTTGCAGTAATTGTATTGTACGTCTTACACTTTTCTTCCGGGAAAGGTTCTTCATCCGATAGTATGGTGGAAAATGGTGCATCGCAATTAACAGATACGAAAATCGCTTATGTGAAAGTTGATTCGCTGATTGTAAACTACGACTTGGCTCAACAATTACACGATGAGTTTACTAAAAACCAGGAAGCTTACACCAAAGAATATGCAAAACGCCGTTCGAAATTTGAAGAGCAGGCAGCTGCTTTTCAGGAAAAAGTGCAACGAGGAGGATTTTTAACAGAGCAGCGTGCCGTTCAGGAACGTGATCGTTTGGTGAATGAAGAGCAAGAGATTTTGAAACTGGATCAGGAATTATCGACTAAGTTGGCTGAGATGCAAAACGCGAACAATCAGCAATTGGTAGACAGCTTGATGAGCTACTTGAAAAGTTTCAATGCCGATAAGAAATACGCTTACATCTTTAACTCGAGCGGTATTTTAATTGGCGACGACGCTCATAATATTACAAAAGACGTGTTGCAAGCGATGAATTCACGAATCGCTTCAGTGAAAAAATAATCGACTATTCGATCGAATTGGAAAATCCGGGTGTCTCCCGGATTTTTTTTTGCCTTTTTTCTGCCGCGAGGGCTGGGCGAAATATGGAACTTAAACGAGAGTTGTGGTTACTTGAGGTCGGAATTGCGGATTCGATATTGACCGTTGATGTTCAAAAAGGCATGATTATCTCGTTTAGGCTAACCTTGGTTGTGTCGTGTACCTTTCGTCACATGTTTTTGTTATTCACCGTTTGAAAGTCAGACTGTTGGATGAGGTTGATGTGGATTGAATTTCTTAAATTGTCGTAAAAAGCAATCGGCAGAACAGCCGGATACATTAACCACCGACAAAACGCAGCAGCAATGACAAAAAAAACGTTTGGGACTTTTGCGGGTGTGTTTACGCCAACCACCCTAACCATATTGGGGGTCATAATGTACATCAGGCAACCATGGGTAGTCGGAAATGCAGGAGTGTTGGGTGCTTTGGGAATCGTATTGTTGTCGGTTGCCATTACGTTTACAACAGCACTTAGCTTATCGTCGATCACAACGAACGTTCGCATTGGCAGTGGGGGAGCCTTCAGTTTAATTTCACAATCACTTGGTCTCGAAATTGGAGGGGCAATTGGTATCCCGTTTTATTTCGCGCAGTCGATTGCCGTTTCGATGTATATTTTTGGTTTTCGGGAAGGGTGGCAGACGATTATGCCGGGGGTCGATCCGTTTATCCTGGATATCGGTATTTTCATTTTAGTGATGGGAATTGCTTTTGTTAGTACCAGCTTTGCGTTTAAAATACAATACATTATTCTTGGCATAATTTTGTTGTCGCTGGGGTCTATCTATGGCGCCTTATTCACGAATGATTTAAACTTTAACTTCGAATGGTTCGGGAAATTCCCGGGGTCAGTTGAGAATAACTTCAGTGGTTCCTCTTTTTGGTCTGTCTTTGCTGTTTTCTTTCCGGCCGTGACCGGAGTAATGGCGGGAGCAAATATGTCGGGAGACCTTACAAATCCGAGGAAGAGCATTCCGTTGGGGACTCTTTCCTCAGTCATCATTACAACTCTAATTTATGTTAGTTTGGTTTTCGTCGCGGCTTTAATTGCCAGTCCGGACGAATTGGCGAAAAACTACAATGTGTTTATCGATAAGTCGTTATTCGGGCCAATTGTACTTGCTGGCTTGCTGGGGGCAACACTTTCGTCGGCGCTTGGTTCGTTTGTAGGCGCTCCCCGCATTTTGCTGGCTCTGGGGGAGAAAAACATCCTCCCCAAAAGCCCGATGCTCGCTCAACTGTCTAAAAGAGGTGAACCGGTAAATGCAATGTTAATTACGTCGATAATTGTACTTTTTGGCATTTCTTTGCGCAATTTAAACACCATTGCTCCGATACTCACCATGTTTTTCATGATTACCTATGCCATGGTGAATATTGTCGCTCTGGTTGAACAAACATTGGGTCTGCCCAGTTACCGGCCAACACTGAAAGTTCCGACAATTATTCCAGCGGTTGGTACCTTGGGATCAATCGCCATCATGTTTGTCATGAACGTAATTGTCGCTCTTTTCTCGTTGTCCTTTATTATCGTTTTCTATCTCTATTTAGTGAAAATGAATATCAAGTCGGCAGCCGGAGACTCACGAAGCGGGCTATTTACCGCTCTTGCAGAATGGGCAACTAAAAAAACGAATAGTTTACGACAGGAGCGTGAAGTTAGGTCGTGGAGACCGGATTTGCTGATGCCGGTAACTTTGCCAAAGGAACTTCGAAGCTCATTTAAGCTCATCCACTCAATTATTTATCCCAAAGGATCGATCAAGATATTGGCGTTGAGACACGAAAATGAAGTTGAACAAAAAAACCTGGAAAACTTTCTGAAAAACGCTGTTGAAAAGTTCAAAGAAAGTGAATTGTCAGTTTCGTATACCATCATCGACAATACCGACTTTAACACGACCGTGAATGTGAGTATGCAGTCGTTGAACGCGGCTTTTTTCAAACCAAATAATATCTTCGCCAGCATCGACCCGGCAACCTCTAATCTGGCGTATTACGACAAATTGTTGTTTGACACAAAGAAGAATAACTTTGGGCTAATAATCTACATTCCGTTTTCGACAGCGAGCCTGGCAATTGAAAAGAGTATCAATTTGTGGATGACGAATCTACCTGTCAACTGGAAAGAAACGTTCAATGTTAGTAACAACGATCTTTCAACCTTGCTCGCATTGCTTATTTGCCGGAATTGGAAAGGAACAATTGATGTTCATTTATTGAACAATGACCCCCAATTGGAATTCTCGGCCGATGATGTTGAAGACTTGAAAACCATGATCCGATTCCCGAAAAGGACTTCAATCTCGGTGAAGAAAGGCGATTTGCTCGAAAATGTCAACAAAGAACGAAACACCGACGTCAATATTTTTAGTATCGATCCTGGGATGAGCGTGGCGGATATGGTGACCATTGTGAATCAGAGTCGAATCTCTGCGGTTTTTTGCTCCGATTCCGGATTTGAGAACGTGTTAGTGTAGAATACAAGCCTGTCGATCGAATGCTGTAAATTCCCTTGCCCGGAACCGAATTGAACCATTGATTTTTACTCGGGTGTACATTCCGATTTATTGGCAGATTCCTGGATCAAGCGCCAGGCTTCCTGTACATGTTTTAATTCGGTTTGAGTTTGGCCAATGCTCATACGCAACCATAGAGTTTTGTTTAGCACCGCGTGACTCAGGTAGATTTTGCCTTCGTTGTTGAGGGAATCCATCAACCGTTTGTTGAATTCATTTCCTGACTTATGTCGAAAACAAACCAAATTGAAAGGAGGCTCATTCAATAATTCAAATTCATCACTCGTTTTCACCCAATGGGCAAATTGCTGAGCCATATCAATATGCTTTGCAATGTGATGGCGGAGTCCATTCGCTCCGTAATGCCGTAAAACGAACCACAATTTTAACGAACGAAACCGACGACCCAGTTGAACATGCCAGTCGCGATAATCGATGACAGCACCTTTTTCAGTGGCTTCATTTTTTAAATACTCAGGTAAAATGCTGAGGGTTTTTATTAGCACAGCTTTGTCGGCAACCCAAAAGCAGTCGCAATCAAAATTGGTGAACATCCATTTGTGGGGGTTAAACGCGTAACTGTCGGCTAATTCCAGCCCTTCGAAATGTGAACGGAAGTTTGGTAAAATCGCCGCTGTTCCCGACATGGCAGCATCAACATGCAACCAAATGTCGTATTTCCGGCAGATTTCGCCAATCGTTTTAATTGGGTCGATCGCATTTGAGGATGTTGTGCCAATTGTTGCACAAACGAAAAAGGGCTTGAATCCGGCAGTCAAATCGCGCTGGATCTGTTGTTCCAGCAACTCGGGGCGCAGTGCAAACAATTCGTCCACCGGAATGTGGCGCAGTCGGTCGGTGCCCAGCCCAATTACTTTAATTCCTTTTTCAACCGAGGAGTGGGTTTGTGTTGAAATGTATGCCGTTAGTCCGGAGTTATCACCGGTTTTGTTGCAGCTAAACTTGGTTTTTCGTTCGCGGGCAGCCAGCAATGCTGCCAGAACGGCGCTCGACGCGGTATCCTGAATGACTCCACCACCGCTTGCGGTGCTTTTAAAATGAGCGGGGAGCCCCATTAAATCAACAAGCCAATCCATTACCTTTGTTTCCAGTTCGGTACAGGCCGGGCTGGTTGCCCATAGCATACCCTGCACGCCCAGTCCGGAAGAAAGCAGATCGCCTAAAATGGATGGAAACGAATTGTTCGATTGAAAGTAAGCGAAGAAGTTGGGCGATTGCCAATGTGTAATTCCCGGCATAATTATCTGGTCGATATCTTTCATCATGGTCGAAAAATCTTCGCCACTTTCGGGTGCGGAATCCGGTAATTGCCGGCTGATATCTCCCGGTTTAACTTGCGACATCACCGGATAGTTTTCCACTTGTTCGTAATAATCTGCAATCCAGTCGATCAGTTTTTTACCTTCCTCTCGGAACTGATCGGGTGTCATATGGTAGTTCATTTAGGTTCTGGTTTAAACGCATGGCTAATATTTCACAAAAAACGATTGGTAGTGCTGCGATTCCGGAAGTTCCGATTTTGAAATCCGGTCGATACGGCTGCACCCGTTTCCAATTTTCAGAAAATCGATAAATGTTTTGATTGAATCCGAATTTCCCTCGATTTCAATTTCGACACTACCATCCATTTTATTTTTCACCCAACCAACCAGATTGAGTTCATTGGCTTTTTGGGTCACAAAGTAGCGAAAGCCAACGCCCTGAACACGGCCAATAACAACCAGGTGGATTTGTTTTCTGGAATTCACGATCAGCTTATTTCTGTTTGTTGCTTATTGAAAAGACTTAAGGTTTCAGGCTGAACGAGAGCCCAGATCGAGTAGCCACCCAAGGCTGTGCCAATGGGGAAATTAAGGAGGTTGATTACTGAGATGATAATGATTAGAATTCGTCCCCATTCTTTAAATTTTAACAGACCAATAGCTCCAATGATTCCTGGTATCGATGACGCGAAAAGCACAGTAGAAAGAACGTTGGCTACGATTGATAAAATAAAGTTTGCATCCTGATCACCGGTAATTGCACCGATCAGATTCAATAAATAATGAATGAAAAATGCCAGCCCCAAACTGATGCAACTTAGAATGAGATAAAGTATACCGATGATTTGTACATGTTTATGCATGATTCGAATATTGAATGGGATTCACTTTTGTTTTTTGAAAACAAGAAGTTTAAAAATACTAAGAATGTTCTGAATTAGCAGCCATTTTACGTGCATCATTTTAAACGATAAAACAAGACGGGCGTTTCGCTGTTTTAGTATTGGAGAGGATCATGAAGTTCAATCAGTATTTTTTGATTAATTTCGCATCCTCAAAAGAAAGGGTTTAAATATGAATTTTTTATTGGTTTTAGCCATCGCAGTTGTTTTAGTTGCCCTTGCGTTTGCAGGGTTGGCAATTAAACTATTGGTAGAAAAAAAAGGTCAGTTTCCGAATTTGCATATCGGTGCCAATGAGCACATGAAGGCGAGAGGAGTTACTTGTGCCCAAACATTCGACAAGATAGAACAGGCAAAAGCACGTCGGGAATTGACGTTTAAAGAATTGACGTTGATAAAGGATGAACCCGGAAGTTGTTAGTTTTCCGGCCTTGGTTTAGGGTTGCATATTCTCTTCTTGAATAAGCGACCGGAAGCCATCGGAGAAATAGCTTTTATAGTCTCCGTTTTCGTCAGTATAAATAAAATAAACCTCAATTTCGGGAACAGCATTCGCAATCTCGATCGATTTTTCCAGCCCTAGTACCATAAAAGCTGTCGCAAAAGCGTCGGCAGTCATGCAGCTGTCAGCCAAAACAGTTGAACTGAGCAAACTGTGTTGTACAGGGTATCCGGTTTTGGGATCAATCGTGTGGGCGTATTTTTTACCTCCTTCAATATAAAAATTCCGATAGTTTCCGGATGACGCCAACGCTTTGTCGCTCAATTCGACGATGGCTTGCAACTGTTGGTCTTGAACGAGAATGTCATCGTCGGGTTTGCTAATTCCGATGTTCCACGCTTTCCCTTTGGGGTTTACTCCGCGAGCGACCACTTCTCCTCCAATTTCAACCATATAGTTGGTGCATCCTTGATCCCGGATGTAGCCGGCGACAACATCCACTGCAAATCCTTTCGCGATAGCACTGCAATCGAGCATGGTGTTAGCGTGTGCTTTCTCAATTTTGCCATTAATCAGCTTCACCTTTTTGTAGCCCACCAATTCTTTTAGCGAATCAATTAGCTCAGGTGTTACTTGCTCTTTATTCTTAAATCCAAATCCCCACACATTAACCATCGGAGCAACGGTAATATCAAAAGCTCCATCGGTAATCGACGATACTTTTTCAGCCTTCTTATATACGGTCAGAAAATATTGATCGGCGCTTAAATCCTGATTGGAATTTATTCTTGAGATCACAGAGCTCGAATCGTAGGTAGAAAGCGACTGGTTAAACTCGTTCAATAACGATTTAATTCCTTCGTGAAGATCGTTTCCGTTCGGCTCCTCGTAACTGATATGATAAATCGTTCCGAAAATAAGACCTTCGTTTCGGATGTACTTATGGTTCGGCTTACACGAATTGAAGGAGAACAGAGCTGTTGAAAGCAACAATATAAAAAGGTACTTCATCCTTGTAATTTTTTTGATTCGCAAAGATAGAGGAAAATATTCCTGATGCGGAATCAGGAGATCGAAAATGAATTTCATCGCGAAATATTCTGATAGATAGTAAAATTGTGTATTTTCAAACGCTATACTATACCTAATTATTTGTGTGGATATGAAAAACAATCTTCATGAACTGCTGATTGACAGAATCGGAGATGCTGTTTTAGGGAGATATAAAGGAGGGACTTTTGAACAGAAGCTGGTGCTGGTGGGCAGCCTTTTTGTAGCCATTGTATCACTCGTGGGTTCAATGGCAAACTTTGCGTTAAACCTGACTAGCTCCGGATTAGTCGCAGCAATCTTCAGTTTATTGTCCTTGATTTGTTTTTCGTTGGTTCGCTTTGGATTTTTGAGTAAGTGGCTCATAACGTGCGTGTTTTTTGTTTCGATCGTGTTTTGTAATCTGTTGTGGTATTTCAGTTTTGGTTCGCAGGGATCTGCCCTGTATCTCATTATTGGAGCTTATGTTTTTTTCATCTTAATTGCTAAAGAGGAGCATTATATAGTATTGGTTGTAATTTGCTTTGTGAATGTGTTGGCGCTTTTCCTGCTCGAACTTCTTTCCCCTGACATTGTTGGGCGTTACCCCGATGAGCCGACACGAATTGCGGATGTATATAGTGGCGGTCTTTTCGCGCTTATCCTGGTTTTGGGGCTGACGATCTCTGTGAAGCGAAACTATCTCCGTCAGTACGAAAGAGCGAAAAAATCAGATCAGCTTAAATCCGCTTTTCTAGCCAATTTATCACACGAAGTTCGCACTCCGCTTAATGTTATTTCCGGTTTTACCTCGATGATTCCGGAGATGAACTACTCGGATGACGATTTAAAGGCGATTAACCGGATTATCGATTTAAATGGGATGAAGCTGTTAAGCCTGATTGAAGATATTATTGATTTGTCGAAACTCGAAGTGGAGGAGCTGGAGCTACACTACAGTATGCAGGATCTCCGGAAACTTTTGGAAGATCAGAGACAAGAATTTTGCCGGTATTTGGATGCCGACGCTCTATCGAATATCAAGCTTGAGTGTCGCGTTGAGGTTGAAAAAAAACAGCAATTTATCGACCCTTTTCGCGTGAAACAGGTTGTTCGTTTGCTTCTTTCAAATGCCTACCGATTTACCGAGCATGGAACAATTTTAGTGGGATGCTACGAAAATGATGAGCATTTGATATTCTACGTGAAGGATAGCGGGAGTGGGATAAAAACAGAAAATTACTCCGCCATTTTCGATCCGTTTATTAAGATACAGAACCGGGACAATACCCTGGAGGGTGGTGTTGGCATTGGGCTTCACCTGGCAAAACGTCTGGTCGAAAAAATGAGTGGCAAAATTTGGTTTGAATCCCAATATCGGGTTGGATCTGAGTTTTATTTCTCAATTCCGAAGCGGAAAACGTAAACGGAGGAAATTCGCTAAAATAATGGCTGATTCAAGGAAGTATTTTTTATTTTTGTGCCGTTAAAAATCTTATTCATTAAAATAGATATCCCGTGGGAAGAGCATTTGAATATCGCCGGGCAGCCAAAGAAAAGCGTTGGGGCCACATGTCGCGGATTTTTCCGAAGTTATCCAGAGCAATTACAATGGCAGCAAAAGAAGGCGGACAAGATCCGGATATGAATGCCAAATTGCGTACCGCTATCCAAAACGCGAAAGCGCAGAATATGCCGAAGGATAACATTGATTCAGCTATTAAACGGGCAGCCGGGAAAGATGCATCAGACTTTACTGAAGTAAACTATGAGGGAAAAGGCCCGCATGGGGTGCTGGTATTTGTTGAATGTGCCACCGACAATACAACCCGCACCGTTGCAAACGTAAAATCGTATTTCAATAAATCGGGAGGAGGGCTTGTTCCTACCGGATCTCTAGAATTTATGTTTGCTCGTAAAGCGGTGTTCGAGTTCGCAAAAACCGATTCCATTGACATTGAAGAGCTCGAATTCGAGTTGATTGATGCCGGGTTGGAGGAGATAGAGGCAGAAGAAGGGATTGTGTATGTAACCGGCGATTATACCGCGTTTGGAAGTCTCTCGAAAGCACTGGAAGATAAAGGGATCGAACTAAGCAAAGCTGTGTTGAAACGAATCCCGACCACACCGGTTGAGTTTTCTGACGAACAATTGGAAGATATCGAAAAACTGTTGGACAAAATCGAAGAGGATGACGATGTTCAGCATGTGTTTACCAATATTGCCTAATAAATACCGTGCAAACTCCGCATCCATTTTTTGGGGGCGGAGTTTGTAGCGTTTTTCACTAACCTGAAATCACTTAATTACATGGGAATGTCAGTTGACCCTGCACAGCCAGACGATAAACTATATAAGCTTTACTGCGGTTATTGGGATCTCATGCAAAGGAACGTGAAGCCCTATTATTACCTCAAAGCGTTTGCCCGCTTTCTGATGCCACGTGCAGTACTGCAAAATATTTTGGAACGAAGGCTAGGTCAGGTTCGGAAGTTTGATCAGGATTACCTTGAAACTCGGGTGAGTTATTACAATAAACTAACTGAGGTTTCGGACGTTAAAGATCAATTAACGAAGTTGGCGGATTTCAGGTTGCCCGAAAAACAACGGGTGTACTTTTTCGACAGCTATGAGTTTATGCGTTTTTTCAGCTTTAGGAAAAGTGCTGATTTTCTATTTGGGGATATCATCCATGTGCCAGATTATCCCGCATTCACCAAAAGCCGGCCAATAGAGGGAGATAATCGAAATTCGGTGCTTCTCAATTTAGATAAAGTGAGGCATTTTTTGTTCATTAAGGATCCGGTTTCGTTTGTCAGAAAAAAAGATATGCTTGTCGGGCGGTCAAATGCTAAGCAGCCTCACCGGAAACGATTTTTGGAAATGTACTTCGGGCACCCGCTTTGTAATCTTGGGCAGATTAATACCAATGAGAATAGTCACAAGTGGCAAGTTGGGAAAATGACCTTGCGGGAGCATCTGAACTATAAATTCATTTTATGCCTTGAGGGTTTTGATGTTGCAACCAATCTAAAATGGGTGATGTCGTCGAATTCGCTGGCGGTAATGCCTAAGCCGGTTTACGAAACATGGTTTATGGAAGGAACTTTGAAGCCAAACGTTCACTATGTTGAGATTAAGGCTGATTATAGTGATTTGGAAGAACGGTTACAGTATTTTATAGAACATCCTGATGAAGCCTTGCAGATTGTCCGAAACGCGAATAATTACGTCAAGCAGTTTCAAAATAAAAAGCAGGAAGAGCTGATCTCGTTGATGGTGATCCAAAAGTATTTCGAGAAAACCGGGCAGTAAGGGGAGTCGTCTTGCATTCGAAAGGCCTCAGTTCGGGCTGTATAATCGAGCGTTTAACTTATTTGCACCGAATCGGACTTACAAATCGGAGGGGATCCGGCATTCGTTTAAAGGGGCTAAAGCTAATGCTCCGATTGATGTGAGAATATGCCAGCTTATTGGCATCTGCGATTTTTGGATTGACACACTTTCCACTGAAGTATTCTATTGAAATTAGGGCTCGGTTTCTCATCTCATTCCTGAATCCCGAAATTTTAGCTCCCCGTTAATTGATGGCTGCCAAAGAGCCAACCAAGGGTGAGCCCACTCCCAGGTTATTGCTTACAAATATCAAGGTTAAACGATGGAGTCTACATACTGATGTTTTCAGTTTATATGCCGTTTTGAAGACGTAACGTCAGCCGCTGAGTTTTTAATCGTACTCGAAGGCATGTTCGGTGCCATGCACGCAAAAAAAAGAGCCATTCCCTATTATGGAACGGCTCTTTGATATATGTTTCAATACTGAAATTTAGCTTCCGAAGTCGTCGAACAGAACGTTTTCATCGGGAACGCCTAAATCGTAAAGCATTTTTTGCACCGCCGAGTTCATCATTGGTGGACCACACATGTAGAAGTCGATTTCTTCAGGTTCTTCATGTTGCCTCAGGTAGTTGTCGTAAATCACATTGTGGACAAAACCTGTCTTATATTGAATATCCAATTTGTCGGCTTCCGGATCTTCACGGTCAAGTGCCAGATGGAATTTGAAATTAGGGAAGTTTTTCTCAATTTCTTTAAATTGCTCATAATAGAACACTTCTTTCCATGAACGGGCACCATACCAGAAAGTAACATTTTTCTTTGTTTCTTTCACCGTGTGGAACAGGTGGAACAAGTGAGAACGCATTGGTGCCATACCGGCTCCACCACCAATAAACATCATTTCACTTTCGTTATTTTTCAGGAAGAATTCACCGAAAGGACCTGAGATGGTTACTTTATCACCTGGCTTGCGCGAGAAGATAAAAGAAGAACAAACACCTGGATTTAGTTTCTTGAATCCACCATTTACTCGGTCGAACGGAGGTGTTGCAATACGGATGTTCAACATGATGATGTTTCCTTCGGCAGGGTGGTTGGCCATAGAATAAGCGCGGAACGTTGGCTCCGGATTTTTCATCTTCAGGTCGAACATGTTGAACTGTTCCCATTCCGGACGGAACTGTTCGTCGATGTCCATATCTTTGAAATCCACATCAATTTTAGGCACATCAATTTGGATATAACCACCTGATTTGAAGTCGAGTGTTTCGCCCGCAGGCAGTTTCACTACGAACTCTTTAATATAGGTAGCCACGTTGCGGTTCGAAACCACTTCGCATTCCCATTTCTTCACACCTAAAACTTCCTGGTGAATATGCACATTCATGTTTTCTTTCACCTTCACCTGGCAACCCAAACGCCAATTATCGGCTTGTTCTTTACGGGTAAAGAAGCCGGTTTCTGTCGGCAGAATTGAACCTCCACCTTCGGTAACCTGGCAACGGCACATACCGCAAGTACCACCACCACCACAGGCTGATGGAAGAATAACTTTGTTGTTGCTCAGAGTAGACAGCAACGTGCTGCCCGGTTCTGTTTCCATCTCCATATATCCATCGTTGATGTCAATCTTCACCGATCCGGATGGAGTTAATTTCTTTTTGACAAACAACAGGATGCCCACCAACAGGATAATCACCAAAAGGAAGATGATAACGCTGGTTAAAACAACTGTTGATTGAGAGGCTAACAATATCATAGTACTCAATTTTAAGTCAGTTTATAGTTTAATTCCCATGAATCCCATGAACGCCAAGCCCATCAAACCGGTCACGATAAACGTGATACCTAATCCGCGCAAGGGAGCTGGAATTTGAGAATACTTAATTTTTTCGCGAATAGCAGCGATACCTACAATTGCCAGAAACCAGCCAATTCCGGATCCCAATCCGTAGGTTGTTGCTTCGGCGATATTGTTGAACGCTTTTTGCTGCATGAAGAGTGATCCACCGAGGATCGCACAGTTTACGGCAATCAATGGAAGGAAGATACCCAACTGAGTGTATAGAACCGGAGCGAATTTCTCAACGATCATTTCAACCAACTGTACCATTGACGCGATAACAGCGATGAACATGATAAAGGATAAGAAGCTCAGGTCTACGTCTGCAAATTGAGGCCCCAGCCAAATCATAGCACCTTCTTTTAGTACATAGTTCTCAAGCAGGTAGTCAACCGGGAGTGTAATTGCCAAAACGAAAATTACAGCAGCACCCAAACCGGTTGCGGTCTTTACTGATTTTGATACAGCCAGATAGGAGCACATTCCGAGGAAATATGCAAATACCATGTTATCAATAAAGATCGATTTGACGAATATATTAATCAGATTTTCCATATCGTATCTTTGATTTCTTTATTAGTCTTCAATTAGTTTCCGGTTTTTGCTACGTTGCACCCAGATAATAACTCCAACAGTAATCAGAGCCATTGGTGGCAAAATCATCATCCCGTTGTTTGAATAGAATCCTCCGTTAGCGATGTACCAGCTTTCAGGAATTAGTTTGTAACCAAACAAACTTCCTGATCCTAATAATTCGCGGAAGAAACCAACGATAACCAGAATTGCACCATAGCCGGCACCGTTCCCAATACCGTCGAGTAATGATGGCCACGGTTTGTTGCCCAGCGCAAATGCTTCCAGGCGACCCATCAGGATACAGTTGGTAATAATTAACCCAACGAATACTGATAATTGCTTGCTTACATCGTACACGAATGCTTTGAGCACCTGGTCGACCAGAATTACCAAAGCAGCAATAACAACCAGCTGAACGATGATGCGAATCCGGTTTGGAATCGTGTTGCGCAAAAGTGAAATAATTACGTTGGCAAAAGCAAGTACTGCAGTTACCGAAATGGCCATAACAATAGCCGGTTTTAACTGGGCTGTAACCGCAAGGGCAGAACAAATACCCAGTACTTGCACTGTAATGGGGTTGTCGCTATTAAGCGGATTGCTTAAGAGACCCAGATTTTTTTTCGAAAATAATTTTTCTTTATCGCTCATTTTCTTCTATTTTTTCTGGTTGAAAAACGCTTTATAAGCAGCTAAATCATCTTCAATCATAGTTTGTAGCCCTTTCGAAGTGATGGTGCCACCAGAAATGGCATCAACTTTATGCTCAGCTGGAGCCGTTTCGTTTGATTTGGCAACAATGATTGAATACAGCGTACCGTCCTGATCGAAGATGGATTTGCCTTTGAACTGGTCTTGAAAAATTGTTGTTGAAATTTCGGCACCTAGTCCGGGCGTTTCACCTTGGTGGTCGAATGTTGCACCATAAATGGTGTTCATGTCGTCCTGCAGTGAAATGTATCCCCAGATCGGTCCCCAAAGTCCAGCTCCGTATAGCGGCAAAATGTACTTCACGCTTCCGTCTATTTGGCATTCGAAAACCGGCAATGCGCGGTCTTCAACTTTTTTGGCCCGTTCTTTTTTCATGTCAACGGTAAAGGCATCACCGTCTACTAGATCGCCTTTTGAGTTAACAATGTATGAGTTCACAATCTTCTCGCTGTAAATTTGTTCGGCATCAACAGCTGTTGCTGCAATATTTACCGACGCAAGAATGTTTTGCTTTTTCTCAATTTCAATATTTTTAGCCTGAAATGGTTTTAAGTTGAATGCAGCAACCGAAAGGATGGCAGCAACCAGAATCACCATTACCGAGGCATAAATAAATGTATAAACATTACTATTCCTGTCCATTTTTGTCGTCTTTGTAGGTTAAATAGTTGCTTTTACCCGTTTCAACCGCCGTTTAATGTTGCCTTCAACAACGTAGTGGTCAATTAATGGAGCAAAGGTGTTCATTAATAAAATGGCTAACATCATACCTTCCGGATACGCTGGGTTCACCACTCGGATCAGGATTGCCAGAATTCCGATCAGGAATCCATAGATCCATTTTCCTTTATCGGTTTGGGCCGCAGAAACAGGGTCGGTAGCCATGAAAATCGCACCGAATGCGAATCCTCCAATAATAAGGTGATCGTAGAAAGGAAGTGACATATAGATATT
The DNA here is from genome assembly GCF_041596335.1 of Mangrovibacterium sp. GTDB lineage: Bacteria > Bacteroidota > Bacteroidia > Bacteroidales > Prolixibacteraceae > Mangrovibacterium. Next base: position 43,424 of record NZ_JBFHIT010000010.1, read on the forward strand.
GTCGCCCGCGAAAACATTCAGAAGGACTCCCATGGTGATACCTCCAAGAATGGTTGATACCATGATTTTCCAGTTTCCGATACCTGTAATAATTAGGATTGCCGCGCCAATCAATATCGCGAGAGTTGAGGTCTCTCCAATTGATCCGGGAATTAAACCAATAAAGGCATCCCAGGTATTAACAGGGTTAGCATTTCCGGCGGCTGCTAATGCCATTGGAGTTGCTCCTGTAAAACCATCAACCATCTTTTCAACACCTGAGGCAGAGATCCAAACTGAGTCGCCGGACATTTGTCCGGGATAGGCAAAAAACAGGAATGCACGTGCCACTAGTGCCGGGTTCCAGATATTCATTCCGGTTCCGCCAAACACTTCTTTACCGAAAATGACTGCAAATGCCACAGCAATGGCAACCATCCACAGCGGTGTGTTTACGGGCATAACCATCGGAATCAATAGTCCCGATACCAGAAAACCTTCGTTTACTTCGTGGCCGCGGAATTGCGCGAAAATAAATTCAATACCCAAACCAACACCGTACGAAACAATAATGATGGGTAAAACTTTCAGCAAACCAAACAGGAACATGTCCATGAATCCAGCTGTGCTTAATTGGCCAAGAGCACCGAAGTGTTGGTAGCCAACATTGTACATGCCAAAAAGTAAGGCTGGAACCAACGCTAGAACAACAAGTCCCATGGTTCGTTTCAGATCGATAAAATCGTGAATGTGTGTTCCCGATTTTGATGTATTCTTTGGTACAAAGAATAGCGTAAATAGAGCGTCATGCGTGGAGTGCAGCCAATGGAATTTGGCGCCCTTTTGTACATGAGGCTGTGTCGTTTCGAAAAAATTTCTTATCGCTTTCATTGAATTTCTTTTTTTAAAGCAATCGTTTATCCCACTTCTTTTACCATAGTTGCCAATCCTTCGCGTAATATTTGCTGCACTTTAATTTTTGAAGTACAAGCATATTCGCATAGCGCAAGGTCTTCTTCAACCACTTCGTAAATACCTAGTTGTTCCATCTTGTCGATGTCGTTCGCCAGAATTGCTTTAAGCAGAAAGACTGGTAAAATATCCATCGGAAGGAATTTTTCATATTGACCGGAAACAACAAATGCCCGTTCCGAACCATTCAGGTTTGCATCGAGCGTGTATGCTTTTTTCGGCAATAAGCTGGAAAAGAATGTCTTTGATGCAGAGAATTTCCCGACACCCGGAGCAGCCCATCCCATAAATTCGTAATGGTCGCCCTCTGGAATAACGGTGATTTGTTGTGCGAAATAGCCCAAATAATCATCGGTGTCAACTTGCCTTCCTGTAAGCGCGTTGCCACTGATAAGGCGTTCTGAATTTTCGTTTTTGGTTTTACCTTTTACCAATGTGCCTATTTCGGCGCCATGGATGGTTTTGACGTATTTAGGTGCTTTAACTTCAGAGCCGGTTAAAGCAATGATTTTGCTGAGATCAACAATGCCGTTTTCAAACAAACGACCAATGTACGCCACAGCTTGCATTGAAATGGTCCAAACCACATCGCCCTTGTTAATGGGTGCAACTTTGTGAATTTGGATTCCCACATTTCCTGCTGGATGCGGGCCGGCAAAGGTGTTTACCTCCACGTTTTTCAAACCGCCGAAAATGCTGTTGGCTGTTTTCGAAGAAAGTCCAAGTTGAACCTTTCCTTCTGTTAGCTTGCTCAATGCATTAATTCCGGTTTGAATTGATGAAAGGTCATTTTTGAAAATAAATTCATAGTCGGGAGCCAACGGACTTGAGTCGAATCCTGAGATGAAGATATTTTTTGGTTGATCACTCGGTTTGGCCAGGATCCCGTAAGGACGTTGTTTGAAGAATGGCCAAAGTCCACTGTTTAATAATTGCCCGGTAATTTCTTCGCGACTAAGTTTCAGCGGGTCAGCTTTGGTGAAAGTGGCGAATTCGTTTTTAGCGTCTGCTTCAACCACAACTTCCAGGATTTTACGACGCTCTCCGCGAACGACTGCTTTCACAGTTCCGCTAACAGGAGAGGTAAATAAAATCTCGGGGTTGTATTTGTCGAAAAACAGCGCATCGCCAGCTTTTACCTGGGCATCAGCCTTCACACTTAATTTTGGAGTTAAGCCTGGAAAATCAATTGGCTTAAGGGCAACGGTTGCAGGGGCAGGAGCATTCTCTAGAATGGCTTCGGCAGCACCTTTCAACCGGATATCCAATCCGCGTTTTAATTTAAAATGCTTTGACATTGTAATCCCTTGTTGTTTTAGTTTTAATGGGTAGCAAAAGTAATTATTATTAAAAACTTTTCACAATCTTTGTTCTGAATCAAGGGTGTGATTAATCAATTGATTAACACGATTTCTCCATAACGGGAATTGTTAGTTGTGGCATTGGCAATTAAAGCACTTATCAATCCGAAAAATCACTGATTTCGATCTAAAATGAAGTATTTAGTCTCTTTTTTGCAGTTCTGCGGATGCGTTATCTTTTCATTAAGTTCTTTGGCACAAACGGCCGGTAATTTAGAATACAGCGACGCAGTTTTTAATCCGGATATTAAGTCGGTGCAGTTATTTTCTGAAGGCAGCGTATTGTCGATCCCTGTTCTGACTTTAGGTACTGATGAACGCTTGCTCTTGAAATTTGACGATCTGTCGGGAGAAAGCCGGAACTATAGTTACACCATTTTGCATTGCGATGCCGAATGGAACGAATCATATGTTATACAGAGTGAATATCTGAACGGTTTTGTTGAAAATCCATTGGAGGATTATGCGCTAAGTTTCAATACGACTGTTAACTACACCAATTACCAGTTAAGCATTCCCAATGATCGGGTTCAAATAAATTACTCGGGAAATTATATTTTGTTGGTTTATGAAGATGGTGATCGGGAAAAGCTCGTCCTTAGCCGGCGGTTTTATGTGCTGAATCCCAAAGTGGAGATTGCGGCAGAGGTCAAACGGGCAACTTTCGATCCCTACAACGGAGACAATCAGGAGGTCGACTTTGCCATTTCTCACCCGCGTTTGCGCATTGTTGATCCTTTTCAGGAGATAAAGGTGGTGGTCATGAAAAATCGCCGCTGGGATTCGTCAATTCGTGATTTGAAGCCCTTGTTCGTCCGTGAAAATCAGCTGGTTTATAATTACGATAAAGAGAATGTGTTTGCCGGAGGTAACGAGTTCCGCTATTTTGACATTCGCTCGTGGACGTATAATGGCGAAAATGTGGCTAAGATTGAACAGTTTCAAGGGTACAATCATGTTACTTTGTCGACCGACGAGATTCGTTCAAATAAAAAATATTTCAACTATCGCGAGCTCAATGGAAATTACACCATCGAAAGTCAGGATCGGATAAACGATCCGGATACAGAATGCGATTACGGATTTGTTCATTTTACGTTAGCCGTGCCGGTGCCGTTGGTCGGAGGTTCGGTGAATGTGTTCGGTGCTTTAACCGAATGGAGTGCCAGCGAGAAAAACGAGATGAGTTGGATTGCCGAACGAAAGCAATATGAATTGACTTTATTGCTGAAGCAGGGGTATTACAATTTTCAATATGTGTATGTCCCACAGGGCGGAAAGCAGGCTGATGAAACCGTGTTGGAGGGAAGTCACGTTGAAACAGAAAATGACTATCAGATTTTTGTTTACTATCGTGGATTTTCAGGCCGGTTTGACGAGCTGGTTGGATTTCATCAGATAAACTCCAAGTATTAACGAACGATCGTCAACATTCCATCGCCACTTTCAAACGGAATACTGAAAGAAAAAACGGAGCCTTTGTCAATTTCTGACTCAACTTCGATTTTGCCTCCCAATACAACCGAATAATGCTGTGCAATGGCCAGACCAAGACCCGTTCCTTCATGTTTTCGGGTGGTTTTGTTGTCAATTTGGTGGAAACGCTCAAAAATCCGGTCGACATGGTTTTTGTTAATGCCGATTCCCGTGTCACGAATGAAGAATTTCAACCGGTCTTTACCAAGCATTTCATAGCCAAACTCAACTTCTCCTTCGTAGGTAAATTTGATGGCGTTATCAATCAGTTTTTTCAGGATTTCACTAAGCAGATGACGATCCGTAACAACCCCAAATTTTGGGTTTGCGTTTTCGTTGTTTAGTTTTAGTTTGATCGGCTTGTTTCGAACTTCAATGCTGTATTCACGATACAAATCAATCATGATGTCGTTAATCTTACAGAAATCTTTGCGCACGACAACCTGATTGCTTTCTATTTTTGAAATACTGATCATGTCATCGATCATTTCCATCAGCAGACGTCCGTTGCTGACAATAATCTCGATAAAGCGATCTTTTTCCTCTGAGTCGAAATCGGGCGACCCAATCATACGCGAAAAACCAATAATCGCGTTCATAGGGGTCCTTATTTCGTGCGAAATATTAGCCAGGAATGCCGATTTAAGCAGGTCTGCTTCCTCGGCTTTAATCTTGGCTTCTTCCAGCCTTATTTCGGCCATTTTGCGTTTGGTAATATCTCTTGCGATTGTTATAACTGAATTGTCATCCAGTTTTGCGATTCGCATTTCAAACATCGCGGTCCCTTTTTCTACTTCCAGCGCATACTCAATCGTTTCAATCGAGTCAAAACGAATTGCATCCTGAATGAATTGAAAGATCTTCCGCGACATCTTCTCCGAAAAACCAACTTCAAATATCGAGTTCCCAATAATATCGTCCGGATTAATCTGAATCAATTCCGAGTCTTTGACGACAAAATCAACATAGATTCCATCTTTATCAATAATAAAGAAAAGGTCGGGGATGGCTTCCAGCAATACTTTGTAGCGCTTCCGACTTTCTTTCAGACTTGCGATTGCGTTTTGTTTTGCCGTCACATCGTGAAACAGACATGCAATGTGATCTTTAGCGGGCGAAAACGTTGTCAGCTCAACCCATTTGTTCAAATGCTCAATATGAAGTTCCGTTTTCTTCTTTTTGGGAAAGAGGAAAAAGTTGGCCCAATCAAACGAATCGCGAAAAATTTTAGGGAAAATTATAGATACATCAACATTCCTGACTTCGCGGGCATTAATTTTAAAGAGTGTTTCAAATGCCTGATTAACTTTCAGTACTTCGAGGTTTACGATGCTCCCCATTTCGTCGCGATTCATTTTCAACATCATAAAACCCTGTTGAAGCTGGCGTAGGGTTTGGTTGATTTGCTCTTCACTTTCGCCCATCTTGTCTTTTAATTCTTTCATGTTCTGCTCGAAGAAGTATGCTGTGATAAAGCAAATTAGAAAGACAGTTGTCAGAACCAGTAATGGGTTTAGTGTGTAGTCGATGGGATCCCAGTAGATTGAATTTATCAGATTCAGACGATCTGATTCAACGATGTGCAGGACGAGTGTAGCGACGGCGAGGGCAAAAAACAAGCTAATTTTTTGCCGCTTGTTGCTGAAAAACAACAAAGCCATTAAGCCGGCAATCGTCGACCAAAGTGTAAATTGAATGGTTAAATGGATCGGCATTACGGCGTAGGATTCCGATATGAAGTAAAAATAAACCGGAAAAACGATGAAATAAATACAGTTGATTGAAACGTTCAGGTGGTTGTTGAGCAAACTATATAGCCCGATTATCGACAAAGCCATCAACGATGCATCCCCAGGAATGCAAGGGTCGGTTGAAATGCCGGTCAGACTTTGAAATAAGCTGAAAGAACTATAAATAAACATGGCTGTATACGTAATGTACAACCCAATTATTTTGCGTTTTCTTTCGCTTAAGTTTAAAGAATACAGTTTTGAAATCAGCTGATTTATGTGTGCGCGCATGAGTGATCTTAAAAGATGCGCCTAAATATAATGATTTTTAATTTCTGGAAAATTCCGATTCACTTTTAATCCCGACAAATTTTGAAAGCTGATTTTTATTAGGGAATAGGGCAAGTGTATTCATTAGATTTGTAATTCAGAGGATTAAATCGATAGGAATACTTTAATAATCAGATTTTTAAAATTATGGCAAAAGGAATTTTCAACTTACCGATTGCAAAAAATGAGCCGGTAAAAACGTATGCTCCCGGTTCGCCCGAGCGAAAGAGTTTAAAGGCAAAATTGGAAGAAATGCGTTCGATCGAAGCCGAACTGCCGATGATTATCGGTGGTCGGGAAGTGACGACTGACCGTCGGATGCGTGTTTCGCCGCCACACGACCACAAGCATACTTTGGCTTATTTTTATCAAGGGGATTCGTCGCATGTGCAAATGGCGATTGATGCAGCTTTGGAGGCCAAAAAACAGTGGGCCGATCTAAGTTGGGAGCATCGTGCTTCGATTTTCCTCAAGGCTGCAGATCTGATCGCCGGTCCATATCGCGATAAGCTAAATGCAGCGACTATGTTGGGGCAAGGAAAAAATGTCTTCCAGGCTGAGATTGATTCGGCTTGTGAAATTATCGATTTTCTGAGGTTCGGCGTGAAGTGTATGATGGATATTTATCAGATGCAACCAGAGTCTGCTGCCGGAATTTGGAACTACAACCAATACCGTCCGCTCGAAGGCTTTGTATTTGCGCTGACACCATTCAACTTTACGGCAATTGCAGGCAACCTGCCCTCTGCTCCGGCTATGATGGGGAACACGGTTGTTTGGAAACCATCGAATACAGCCGTTTATTCGGCAGCCGTAATTATGGAGGTATTGCAGGAAGCTGGGTTGCCGGCTGGTGTTATTAATCTGGTCTATGTTTCAGGACCCGTAGCCGGAAATGTTATTTTCAATCACTCTGATTTTGCCGGGATACACTTTACCGGATCAACCGCTGTTTTTCAAAATATATGGAAAACAATTGGCGAGAATATTTTCAAATACAAATCCTATCCGCGCATTGTTGGCGAAACCGGCGGGAAAGACTTTATTTTTGCCGACCCCACTGCCGATCCGCAAAGCCTGGCAATTGGCATGTTGCGCGGGGCATTCGAATATCAAGGTCAAAAATGTTCGGCAGCTTCACGGGTGTATGTTCCGGAAAGTATTTGGGACGAGGTGCGCGAGCGATTTGGGAAAGAACTGGCAACAGTAAAAATGGGGCCGGTTGAAGATTTTACGAATTTTGTAAATGCAGTGATCGACGAAAAATCGTTCGACAAGCTGGCTTCATATATTGACGCTGCCAAAAAAAGTCCGGATGCGGAAGTAATATTCGGTGGGGGCTATGATAAATCTGTCGGTTATTTTATTGAACCAACAGTGATTTTGGCTAAAAAACCAGACTACATTACAATGGTTGAAGAGCTTTTTGGCCCGGTGCTTACAGTCTTTGTTTATGAGGATGAAAGGATGGATGAAACGCTGGCGATTCTGGACAGGACATCTATCTATGCGCTCACCGGAGCGGTATTTTCGCAGGATAGGTATAATATTGAGAAGATTACCAAATGGTTGGAAAATGCTGCCGGAAACTTCTACATCAACGATAAACCCACCGGCGCTGTTGTTGGCCAGCAACCTTTTGGCGGAGCCCGGGGATCGGGTACAAACGACAAGGCTGGTTCAGTCTTCAATATGCTTCGGTGGACTTCAATTCGCACAGTGAAAGAAACTTTTGTATCGCCGAAAGACTATATGTATCCAAATTTTTTACCCGATCGGGAATAAAAACCAAAAATAGTTGATAATGAAAGGAGATGATTTTAAGCATCTCCTTTTTTATTGCCGTCAGAGTCGCTATTTTTGTGCTAAATCAATTAAAAGCGATGTTGAAAACACCAAAATGGGTTCGGGAAAGATTATTGACAAAATGGGGCATCACCGTGGTGATCTTTTTGGTTTACATTCTTCTAATCAACGAGCACAACCTCGTTCAACATATGCGTAGTAAAGCGAAGTTGAAGCAATTGGTTGAACAGAAAGCAATTCTGAATGAGAAAATTGAAGCCGATCAGTTGAAAATTCAGGAACTTCAGACAAATCAAAAGAACCTGGAAAAGTTCGCCCGTGAACAATTCCTGATGCGAAAAGAAAACGAAGATGTTTTCGTAGTGGTTGAATAAATACCCTCCCGAATCAGACCATCAATGCTAAAAATTTATAACCAGAGAGTTATGAAATTGTGAACCAATGCTGATTTGTTTCAGAACAGGCTTTATTTAGTTTGATATATCAAAGTTTTTTCTTTAAATTGATTCAAATTATGAAGCTGAATATCAACATATTTAAAATTGAAACCAATCACGTAAAGCCACAAAAGGGCCGAATATTGGTTGCTGAACCTTTCCTGTCGGGTAGCTATTTTAACCGGTCGGTCATCTTGTTGGTTGCCTATAGCGACAAAGGAGCGATTGGATTTATATTGAATAAGAAAGTTGAATATCAGATTCAGGAAATTGTGCCGGACTTTCCGGAGTTTGATGCCGAGGTTTATATTGGTGGACCGGTAAGTACAGATTCCATTTATTTTATCCACTCACTCGGGAATGAGATTTCAGGTAGTATCCCAATCAAAGAAAATCTTTATTGGGGAGGCGACTTCGAACAGCTTAAAAGTAAAATCAGACTAGGCACTGTACAACCCGGTGATGTTCGCTTTTTCATGGGGTATTCCGGCTGGGATAGTGGTCAGTTGGAAGAAGAACTTCAGGAAAACAGTTGGTTGGTATCCGAGATTGAAGAAGAAAATGTGATGGGAGTCGAGCAGCGGAAACAATTTTGGCTCGACAACGTCCGTGCAATTGGCGGTAAATACCTTATTTGGGAGAATTTCCCGGAAAATCCCTCATTGAACTAACAGACGGTTGAATTCCTCAGCAATTGAGCTGGTTGTTTTTTTATAATAGCGTTTCATTCCGAATGCCCGAATAAAGCGGATTCCCCGGATATCATCGGCAACGAAAACTTCATCAGCCTGTCGTAAATCATCTTCCCGAATTGTGTTTGTTTCATCAAAATCCATTTGTATTTTTTGCGCAATCTGTCCGACTACTCTTTTGGCCGGATTGATGTATGTTCCTTCATCACGATTGGGAGTCAGCAGTTGATTTTCCCGAACCAAAAAGAGATTGGCTCCCGGAACTTCAAGCAAATTTTGATTCCTGTCCATGATAATGGGGATTTCTTTTCGGCCAGGGATGGCTGTTCTAGCTATTTCCCATAGTGTTTCAGATCCGGTGGAAAGGGAGGAAAGCGGAGAGTCTGATTTGTAAATCTGGTGAAATAATTGAACAGAATAGCCATCAGCATCGAAAGGGTAGGCGGAATCAGCTTCCGGTTCCAGTTCGATTAAGTAGCTGATTGTTTTTCCCGTATTGAAAAAAGTCAGCTGAATTTGTGCGCTTTTGTAGCATTTGTTTTTAACAAGGCAGCGTTCGATCTGCCGCCTCAGCTCTTTCCCATTGTTCGCTATGAAGTCAGGTAGAGCGATTCTAAAAAGCTGAAAATGGAGTTGCCACAAGTTCAGGTGTTCGTCCCAAAACAACAGTTTGCTTTTAATCATCTTCAATTTGTCGCGAAACAGTAGCTCGTTTAATGTTTGCGGCGAAAATAATTTTCCCTCCGGCGGGTGAAAAGTTCCGTTGAATAGGATATAGGACATGAATCGTATTGGTTGCGGTTCTGCTTGGTTTATATGATCCGGAATAATTTATCGATGAACAGTTGATAATTATCCTGACTAAGTAGGATTGGGTAGATGAACCCAAACAAAGCGCCCAGAAAGTGGGCGTCATGGGCGATATTGTCGTTTTGCTTACGGCTCATGTAGTACGAGTAAATCAGGTACACAATGGCAAACACAATTCCGGGGATGGGGATAATGCCAAAAAAGTAAATTTTACTCCATGGCGCGAAAAAGATCGCGGCAAACAAGATTGCTGATACAGCGCCCGATGCCCCTACGGCATTATAATAGTAGTTGTTTCGTTGCTTGATTAATGCGTAGAGGTTTGAAAACAGCATGCCCCCAAAATAAAGAATCAGAAAATAGGCATTGGCCATGCGTCCATGTCGCACGTCAAAAATCATTTCAATGGCCGAGCCAAATGAATAGAGTACAATCATATTCACGAGCAGATGTTCCCAGTTGGCATGCACAAAACCATGCGAAATCAGACGGTAGTATTCGTTTTTATGGACCGTTTTGCTGGCGTTGAACTGCAATTTGTCAACCAGATCGGGGCGGCTAAAAGCCATGATCGATACCAGGCAGGTGATGGCAATAATTATTAGTGTCATAGTCTGTTTTTAGTGTAAAATTCGGTAAATCATTTCCTTTTGAAGATCTCCGGGGGTGGACGAAACATTGCCAAGTCCTTTCGATTTCATGTCGAATTCACGCAGGGTTGAAATGATTTCAACAACCTTTTTAATCGGGAATTGCTTAGCTGCAGCAATGTAATCTTTAGTGAAAAAAGGATGAACCCCTAACGCCGATGTAACAGCATTTTGCGATTTGTCTTCCAGAAAATGGTAGGTTAGTATTTTCATGAAAAACTGGAACAAGCTGGAAATGGTTCGTGGAAACGGATTGGCATTTGGGTTGGCCGAAAAGTAGTTAATAATTTGGTTGCTCTTTAATACATTTCTGGTTCCCAAAGCGTTTTGCAATTCAAAAATATTATAATCCTTGCTAATTCCAATGTTTTGTTCAATGTGGTCGGGGGTTATTTTTGTATTCTCAGGCAAACTAATGATCAGCTTGTCCAGCTCGTTTGAAACCTTGCTCAGGTCAGTACCCAGATATTCTGCGAGCAGCGCTGAAGCTTGCGGGACAATGGAATAATTCCGGGTTGCCAAGTACGATTTGATCCAATCCGGAAGTTTGTTGTCGTATATCTTTTTCGATTCGAATAAAACTCCTTTCTGGGCGACCAGTTTGCTGAATGTTTTTCGTTTATCGAGGCTCTTGTATTTATAGTTCAAAACCAGAATGGTTGAGTTGAGGGGGTTCTTGACATAGGCCTCCAGTTCTTCTATTTTCTTAATATTCTGAGCTTCCCGCACAATAATTACCTGATGGTTGGCCATCATTGGAAATCGCCGGGCATAAGTAATAATCGTGTCGATGTCAGTGTCTTTACCGTACAGGATATGTTGATTGAATCCTTTTTCGGCATCCGTTAGCACGTGCTGGCTGATGTAGTCCGAGATTTGGTCGATAAAGTAACTTTCTTCACCCATCAGGAAATAAATGGGGTGGTATATCTTTTTTTTAAGGTTTACTAAAATGTCGTCGAAGGTCATATTTGTGGTAGGATATTTAAAATTTAAGGTGTTTTACCGAGCGTCCGTTTGTTTTGATTTCGATGAGTGCTTCAATGCCGATTTTAATGTGTTTTTCTACAAAATCGGTGGTAACTCGTTTGTCGCTCGCATCGGTTTTAATTCCGGTTGAAATCATGGGTTGATCGGAGACCAATAGGAGTGCACCGGTCGGGATTTTGTTGGCAAAACCAACCGTGAATATTGTTGCCGTTTCCATGTCGATGGCCATTGCTCTTGTTTTCTTGAGGTATTTTTTAAAACGTTCATCAAATTCCCAAACCCTGCGGTTTGTCGTGAAAACAACACCAGTCCAGTAATCCATTTTGTTTTCACGGACAGCGGTTGATACGGCTCGTTGCAGGTTAAAGGCCGGAAGCGCAGGAACCTCTGCCGGAAGATAGTCGTTTGATGTTCCCTCGCTACGTATCGCGGCAATCGGAAGAATCAGATCGCCCAGTTTGTTTTTCTTCTTCAATCCACCGCATTTCCCTAAAAACAAAACCGCTTTTGGCATAATCGCGCTGAGCAAATCCATCACTGTAGCGGCATTTGGGCTACCCATCCCAAAGTTGATGATCGTCATGTCCTCAGCAGTAGCGCTGGGCATATTTTTGTCTTCGCCAAAAACCGGCACATCGAACTGTTCGGCAAACAGATCCACATAAAGCTGAAAATTAGTCAGCAGAATGTATTCGCCAAATTCTTCTAGCATTCGTCCGGTGTATCTGGGGAGCCAGTTGTCAACAATTTCTCTTTTTGTCTTCATGCGCAATCAATTTTTTGCTTTATTGTAGGGGAGCTAAATAAATCGTTTTTTTGTATTCAGAATTACAAAAATACAACTTTGCACTGTCTTAAATGTTCACGCAGCTAAATTTACCAACATATTCATTCCGTACCAAGCAAGTTGAAGGCAAAATCCAGATCTTTGATCAGATCAGGAAGAAATATTTGGTGCTGACCCCCGAGGAGTGGGTCCGTCAAAATTTCATCCGTTATCTGATTGATGAGAAGGGATTTCCGGCTTCGTTGATGGTTGTAGAAGCAGGTTTGAAATTAAATCAAAACCAGTTTCGAGCCGATTTGGTGGTGTACAACAAAAGCCGGAGCCCGCTGATGATTGTTGAGTTTAAAGCACCTGAAATTAAAATTACGCAGAAAACGTTCGACCAGATCGCGCGGTATAATCTGACCTTCGAAGTTCCGTATTTGATTGTATCCAATGGAATGAATCACTACTGTTGCCAGGTCGATTTTGAAAAGCGGAATTATCGCTTCTTGCAGGAAATTCCAACGTTCATGGAGCTTTGCAGCGTTGAGAATCTATAAAATTCGCTGGTAAAGGTATTCGTCAATTCTTCCTGAAGGCAATTTCAACCAATCTTTTTTAGTGCCGGAAAGCTGAAAGCCGCATTTCTCGAAAAGGCCAACGCTGGCTGGGTTGTTGGCGCCAATGTTCGCAAATAGTTGGTGCAGTCCCAGCGTATCTTTAGCGTATCGGCACAGCAGCATGATTGCATCGGAGGCGTATCCTTGTTGGCGGTTTTCATTGGCATGAATTAAAATGCCAATCCCGGCCCGTTGATGAAAAGGGTCGAAATCGAACAAATCGATGGCACCTACTGCTTCCGATTTTTCATTTTGAATGATCAATCGCAGTTGCTTGCTTTCGTAAATGTCGCGATGCGATTCGGCAATGTATTGTTTCAGGATGAAGCGAGAGAACGGCGTCAGCGTGTTGCTGATTTGCCAAACGGTGCTGTCGTTTTCCCATTTATAAAGCAAATCCAGATCTTCCGGCTCCAACGGGCGAAGATTTATTTTTCCAAAGGTAAGTGCGGCAATGTTCATCGTCCTAAGTTTTTCCAGTTGCGAACTATCAGTTCCAGGTCGTTCAAAAGTCGGTAATTTTTCGCATACAGGCGATCATTTTCCAGCTTTTTTGCTTCGTCGAAGCTCGGTTCAAAAGGGGACGACGGTGATAGAACACCTGGTTTTAAGGTCGGCAGGTGAGGATCTGATTCCGCAGGACAGCCATAGCCGACCCATGTTTTATGGCCCCGAATTATATCCACACAGTTTTGCCTCAATCCGCGTCTGTTTTTAAACGTTGAAAATAGAAGCGGGTAAAGAAAAAGCAATACGCATGCGACTTTTACATCGAGCCATCGCTTCAATATCCGGTTCATTCTGGTCGATAGCGGGCTGGCTTTCAGTTGATAAAGTTCACTGTTTGAGTTCGGAGAGTTGCTGCCAATGATGGTGAAACTTTCTTGGGGTGCGATCTTAAATGCAAGATTTCGACCATTTAAATCGAGCATGTAATCAATAATTTGACCAGAGGGTACATCTTTTCCGCTGAAAATCAGTTCGTCAGGCTTGTGAATGTCGATGACTTCACGAATTTGATTGTTTCGCCCCAGATATTGGCCATCGGGTAGTTGATCATTGGGCGAAATCAATCCGATCAGTTCGATGTGCGACTGGCTTAGTTGAAGCAGTTTCCGGATTCGGTCGGCTTCTACGGTGCCTGCCATCAGGATAATTCGTTTGGCCTGAGTTTCCTGCAGGCGGAAGTTGGCACGCCCGGTTTTGCTCAGAAGTATTCGGGTAATGGTCAATGTAAGCAGGGTCCATCCAAATGTGAGGAAAATGAGTGCGCGTGAAAAACGCCAGCTTTCGTCGAGAAATGAATAAACTAAGCTAATGACGATTGTGCCAGCCAAAATTCCACGTATGAGCCTTTTAAGAGAGACAGGATTGGTGTACCCTTTGGATAGGCCGATGCAAATAAGCCAAATCAAAACATATCCGGGTACAATATATTGCGTGAATAGAGGCGGGAAATGGCCCGGCTCAAATTGAATGTGCTCCCAAAAAGGAATCAGGACGGAGAATCCCAACATAATGAGCAGCGCGTCAATAAGTGGGTAGAGTAGCACTCGGGAAAGATTGTTGAAGACAGATAAAAAGGCTTTGAAATAAATAGCCAGCTTAATGGCCAGATTAAAGAGTTTGTTGTGTCGGTTAGAGAAGTGCTTTTCCGAGAATATTAACATCGCGTTGTAGAACAATTTCACATAATTGAGACTGCCTTTTTTTGTGCTTTCACCTTTGTAGTGAATGATTGTCGTTTCGGGGAAATAGAAGTTCCTGAATCCACTCTGACTGATTCGATACGAAAGATCGATGTCTTCGCCATACATGAAAAAGGTTTCGTCGAGCAAGCCCGATTTTTTCAATGCCGATTGGCGCATGAACATAAAGGCTCCGGCTAAGACTTCAACTTCCTGAATTGAGTCGGCCGATAAATGTCCCAGATAGTAATAAGCGAATTTTTTTGATTTTGGGAATAAGCTCGTTAGTCCGAAGATTTTACAGAAAGCTACCCAGGGAGTTGGAAGTCCGCGCTTCGATTCCGGTAAATACCGACCGTTGCCGTCAATCATTTTAACGCCCATCGCCCCGGCATCCGGCCGGTCGTCCATGAAACTCAGACATTTGGAGAAGCAGTCGGCTTCAACCAGCGTGTCGGGATTGAGCAAGAGGACATACTCTCCCCGGGCAATCCGAATTGCCTGATTGTTCGCTTTCGAAAAACCGGTATTCTCGGAGTTCTCAATTAAATGGATCGAAGGAAATTTCTGACGCAGCATCCGACAGGAACCATCTACCGAATTGTTGTCCACAACGATGATTTCACCATCAATGGCAGTCAAGGCCTTTTCAACTGAATATAGGCATTGTTCGAGGAAATGCTTGACATTGTAATTGACGATGATAACCGATAGTTTCATGGGGTAGATTTACTGTGACAGAGAGTTCTCGAAATCGAGTCTGTTTTTAATAGAACGTCCAAGCGTTAGTTCGTCGGCATACTCCAGTTCGTCGCCTACCGATACTCCCCGAGCCAGAGTTGAGATTTTTATTTTGAATTCCTTCAGCTTTTTATAAATGTAAAAGTTGGTGGTGTCGCCTTCCATAGTCGTGCTGAGTGCTAAAATCACTTCGCTGACCTTTCCCTCGCGAACTCGCTCAATCAATGAGTTGATTTCCAGGTCGGCCGGGCCTATGCCGTCCATAGGCGAAATAATGCCTCCCAAAACATGGTAGAGTCCAATGAATTGGCGGGTATTTTCAATGGCCATCACATCGCGAATCGTTTCCACAACGCAAATTATCTCGCCGGTACGGTCGGGATGACTGCAAATGTTGCAAATATCGTGGTCGGAAATGTTGTGGCAAACTTTGCAGTGTTTTATTTCTGTTCGTGCCTGGATGATGCTGTTCCCAAAAATTTCAACATCGTTTTTTTCCTGTTTCAACAAATGCAGCACCAGTCGCAGAGCCGTTTTTCGTCCGATCCCCGGAAGTTTGGAGAATTCGTTTACTGCATTTTCCAACAATCGTGAGGGAAATTTTTCAATCATCATACCCAGATCCCAATTTAGTAGAGGTCAAAAATAACACGAGAATTTCAATTCAACGTATAAAGGGGGGAATTTCTGCGAGATTGGGATGTGGTTTGTCCTATGAAAAAAAGGAACAGATTTTCATCTATTCCTTTTCAAGTAGCGAGAGGCGGGTATGATCCGCCGACCTCATGATTATGAAACAGAAAGAATCTGGTTTCTTTAATTTCTATAATTTTATATCTATTATGCAATTGTCAGTAGGGTAGTATTTTATGTTGGTAGGCGAACTGTTTCTTATTTGCTTAATTTGGATGGATAGACTAATTTTGTGTGCAAATTGTGTGCGAATTTTTATTGCACACAGAAAAAATCAGGAGCCCATGTTTACTTATGCAAATAATGGAATAACAGTCGCCTCAATTCTTGATCAACGCAAAGAATTGAAAGGAGAGATATTTCCTGTAAAGATACGTGTAACTTTTAAAAGAGTACGAAAATACTACGCTACAGGAAAGAAAATGAGCATAGATGATTGGGACAACTTACCGGAAACGAGAAGTCGAAATAAGATTTCAGTACGTGATGATATTCAATATTCGTTCGAAAAAGTAAAAGATGCTGTAATAAAATTAGAACGGGAAGGCGGTTTTTCGCTGGCTGCATTAAACAGTTACCTCGGGAAAAATGCAAGTGATACATTAAATCAAGCTTTTCAGTTAAAAATAGAGAACCTGCGCGGGAATGAACAGATTAACAGCCATGAGTATTATAGCTATACATTGAAAAGTATTGAAAAATTTGCGGGCAAAAATATTGGTTTCGATTCAGTTACTCCGGATTGGTTGCGCAAATTCGAGAAACATCTGTTGCAGGAAGGTAAGTCTTATACCACAGTGGGGATGAGATGTCGGGCAATTCGAGCCGTAATGAACATTGCAAAAGAAGCTCATATTGTTAAAGAAAGTCAATATCCTTTTGGTAGGGGGAAATATGAGATCCCGACCGGACAGGGAAGAAAGCTTGCATTGACGCTACAACAGATTAAACAGCTCGTGAATTATTCTGATGGTAGCGAGGCGATTGAACATGCGAGGGACATGTGGTTTTTCTCCTATCTCTGTAATGGGATCAACTTTGCGGATATGCTGACATTGAAACGTTCGAATATAAAGAATGGGGAGATATCGTTTATGAGAGCAAAGACAAGAACCACGGCAAAAGTAAAAAAGGGAATTAGTGCTATCGTAACGACGGAGATGGAGGCTATCATGACGCGATGGGGGAATAAGGACAAAAGCCCAGATAGTTACATCTTTAACTTTCTCAAAGGTGATGAATCGCCAGCAAGAATAAAGGCCAGGACAAGGGATGTTATAAGTAATTGCAATCGTCGCCTTCGAAAAATAGGGAAAGCCATTGGTATAGAGGGATTAAGTACTTATTCTGCCCGACATTCCTTCGCAACTGTTTTAAAAAGATCAGGTTCAAACATCGCCTATATCTCGGAAAGCTTAGGCCATAATGATTTGAAGACGACAGAAAACTATTTGGCCTCTTTTGAAAAAGAAGAACGGGTTAAGAACGCAAGTTTTCTGACGAATTTTGGCGATTAAACGATTTTCAAATTTGTATTTTTATAGACCCAAATAAACCTGCATGGCAATACACATTAATATTGAAAAGTTGATTTCTGGAAAAATCGTTGAAGGTGAACGGATAGAGTACAAAAAGGGATGGAACCCGGCAGCGATTTATCGGACAATCTGTGCATTCGCCAATGATTTTGAGAATATTGGTGGAGGCTATATCATTGTTGGCGCTGAAGAAGAAAAAGGAAGGGCAAAACGTCCTGTTACCGGTATTGCTGTCGATGAACTGGATGCTATTCAAAAGAAGATGGTCGAATACAACAAATTGATCAACCCTCACTACGATCCTAAAATCAGCATTGAAACAATTGATGATGCTTCAATTCTGGTCATATGGGTTCCGGGAGGAAATCAGCGCCCTTACGAGGTTCCCGAAGATGTAACTGTAAAGAAAAATAAAAAACACCGGTACTACATCCGGAGATATGCAAGTACAGTCCAGGCAGACAAAGACGAACGCGACGAATTGATAAGCCTCACCCGTCAAACACCGTTCGACGACAGGATTAATACGCAAGCAAGTGTTGAAGATATATCACCGCTCTTAGTCAGGGAATATTTACAGAATGTGAACAGCTCCCTGGCAGAACAAATTGAAACCACCCCCATTAATGAGATTTACAGGGCAATGGATTTGATAAGCGGGCCCAGCGAATTGCTTTATCCCAAAAATATTGCCTTGATGATGTTTAATTACCGGCCGGAGAAGTTCTTTCCCTATTCTCGAATCGAAATTGTTGAATTTCCCAATGGCTTGGGCGACCCTGTATTTTTTGAGAAACCAGCGATAACGGGCCCGGTTTATGTGCAGATACAAAAAGCACTGGGCCAACTGGAAAGTATTGTATTAAAAGAACGAATCCATAAATTGCCTGACCGGGCAGAAGCCCAAAGGGTCTGGAACTACCCGTTCCGTGCCTTGGAGGAAAGTGTTGTGAATGCCTTATATCACAGAAATTGGGAAATCAGGGAACCGGTTGAAATACGGATTTTACCGGATTGTATTGAGATCGTCAACCAGGGAGGTCCTGACCGAAGTGCCAAAATGGAGGAGATTCAAAAAGGGCTAATTCATAACCGAAGGTATCGGAATCGGAGGATTGGCGATTTCCTGAAAGAATTGGACATGACTGAAGGCAGGGGAACCGGGATTCCAATTATCCGCAGGGAAATGGAGAGGAACGGTTCGCCCGAACCTCGATTTGAAACCGACGAGAATTACAGTTACTTCATAACAACTCTTCCAATACATCCCGCTTTCTTCGCAGAAGATGAAATAAGCGAGGGTGTAAACAAAGGAGTAAAAACCAATGCCAGTCAACATGATAATGTTTTAAGGCTTATTCGCGAGGGTGTAAATGAGGGTGTAAATGAGGGTGTAAATGAAAATGTCTATGACATCATAAGCATTCTTACGAATGTAGCAGGACTGAATGCAGTAGAGATTGCATCCCGTACAAAAAGAGGACTTTCTACTATTGAACGATACTTACGTTTGCTGCGGAAAAAAGAAATCATTGAATTTAGGGGAGCACCTAAAACTGGCGGCTATCACCTAACGGAAAAAGCAAAGAAATTGTTGAAATAGTCATGGCCCGTCGTAAGCAATACAAAATATTAGCCAGGCAAACTGCAATTTATAAGACGATTGTCTCCGAGTTGCAGAAAAACCCAGAACTGGCTGATTACGATATGGACACCATCCAAATTTCCGTTAAAAAGAAAATTACGCCCCGAATCCAAAATGTGGACAAGGCAATACGCAACCTAACAACTTATTTGGCAGTAAATAAAGAATACATCAAAACCTTCAACGGTGAAACGATCGTATCAAAAAAAGAGATCGCCAAAATGTTGAAAATATCGCGACCAACGCTGGATAAATGGATCCGGGAGAAATTTATAACCCCCGTACAATCAGAAGCTTTATCCAAAACCGAAACCTTCCCTCCTGACCTGATCCTGAAACAACTTCAAAAACAAAAAAATAAAAAGTAAAAAAAGTTTTCAACTTTACATCGTATCGATTTGATATAATCTGACAATAAAACGAATGTCTTTTACAACTTTTTCGTTAATATTTCATTTAAATTGTTGCCATAGGCCTACTTACGTAAAGCCATTTATCTAATTGATTTTCAACCATATTCATTTTTATTTTACACTCAAATTCAAAACGATGCGTAACTATAAATTTGAGTATTATGCCGAACATCATTGTGACAACGCCCGAGGAACTAAGGGCAATCGTAAGTGAGGCAGTTTCCCTGGCACTGCCCAAACAGGCTTCGCCTCAGTCAACAATTGATACCATAACCCTAGACGATACATTGAAATTGTTAAAGGAATATGGCTATCCGACATCAAAAGCAAAAATTTACAAGTTAACCTCCACCGGTAAAATTCCCTGCAAAACGTATGGAAACAAACTGGTCTTCTCGCGAAAAGAAATACTGCTGTGGGCTGAAAATCAAACCAAGCCCAAACATGATTCAAGTAAAATCAGCTTAACCCTTGCTCGGAGTGCAAGACGTAAAAGGTAATCGCGATGAAGGAAAAGACATTGAACAGCGGTAAATACATCCGTGTAGGAACAAGCTTGTACAAAATCGTGCAACGTCCACTGATCAGCGGCGATTATATCGAGGATAAGATTCCCTGGAGCTATGAAACGCTCCGGCAGGACTTTGGCAAGAACAACCTTCCCAAAGTTGAGAAGTATGATGGTTTTTGCATTATCCCCGATCATGTTCACTATCGACAGGTACATGGCACGTATCTCAACCAGTATGAACCGGTGAGCTATGTGCCGTGTCCGGGAGACTTTCCCCATATCCGGCATTTTCTTAACCATATTTTTGAGGAACAAATTGAAATCGGCCTGGATTACCTTCAGATTCTTTATACTCTGCCTGCCCAAATGTTGCCCATTCTGCTATTGGTTTCCAATGAACGGAATACGGGGAAAACGACCTTTCTGCGTTTTTTGAAAATGATTTTCGGAAAAAACGCGACGTTCAACACAAACGAAGATTTCCGGAGCCAGTTCAATGCCGACTGGGCCAACCGCCTGCTGGTGCTGGTTGACGAATTACTTCTGAACAAGATGGAAGACACGGAGAAAATCAAAAACCTCTCAACAGCCGGCGATTATAAAATTGAAGCCAAAGGCAAAGACCGAAGGGAGATTGAGTTTTTCGCCAAATTTGTTCTTTGCTCCAACAACGAGCGAGACCCGATTATCATTCCCAGGGAAGAAGTTCGGTTTTGGGTGCGAAAAATCAATCGGGTCGAAAAGGACAACATCCGTCTCCGGGAATTAATGGCCAAAGAGATTCCTCATTTCCTGCATTTTCTTCTTCACAGAAAACTCGCTGCAAAAAATGAATCCCGAATGTGGTTCAATCCATCTGCACTCGAGACTCCCGCACTTCAGAAAATCAAAAAATACAATACAAACAAGCTTGAAATGGAAATGGCGACTTATTGCCGTGATGTGATGGAGGGACTGCAAAAGGACAAAATGCGCTGCTGCCCGAAGGACCTGCTGGAAGTATTGCGGGAGTCAGGGCTCCGGGCCGACATTACTGTGATCCGGAACATACTCAAAGACAATTGGGAACTAACGTCTGAAAAGAACGGCGAATACAATTTTTATCATATCGGTACCGATGGGGAACTTGTTCCGGTGAAAAGAAAAGGACGTTACATGGAAGTTGCAATCGCCGATCTGAACAAAATCCTGTTGTAATGTTGAGTTTAGCTATTAAACAATTGAAAATAGGACAGATACACACCCCAACAATCACACAACAAATACACAACAAAATCCTGTTTGTTATGGCCGGACTACAACACCGCTTTCATTTGTTGTGCTTTTGTTGAGTCTGTATTAAGTTGAAATAATGCAGGTTAGCCATTATCCACAACACAACAACAAAAATTTGACACTTATGGCACTCACTGAAATAAAACAAATAAGTATCAAGGGTTATCTTCAGAATATGGGGGTTCTTCCCAAAAGAGAGTTTGCTTACTACGGAATGTATTTTAGTCCGTTCCGTGACGAGCAGAATACAAGCTTCAAGGTGGATTACCGCCAAAACCTTTGGTATGACTTCGGCACCCAGGAAGGCGGTTCAATCGTCGATCTGGTGATGAAACTGGAGGGCTGCGCTTTTCATGAGGCTGCAGCCAAACTGGAGAAGGACGTTGCAGGTCCCAGTCGGAATTCTTTTTCTTTTCACCGGGATTCTATACTTGCTACGCCACAAAACAGGAACCCGGCTATGACCATTCGGAACATTTGCACGATTTCCCATCCCAAATTAGCAGCCTGGATAAGCACACGAAAAATTGACTTGTCCCTGGCAAACCTGTATTGCAGGGAAGTTCATTACCAGGTCAAGGACAACGTTTATTTCTCAATTGGCTTTGGGAATGATAGCGGTGGATATGAACTGTCCAGTCCCTCAAAATTTAAAGGCTGCATCTCTCCAAAAGATATTACGACTGTAAAAAATGGACATGACAACTGTTTGGTTTTTGAAGGCTTTTGGGACTTTCTTTCCTATTTAACACTACGAAAAATCGAAAAGACACAGTACGATGTTGCAGTGCTCAACTCGGTGGCCAATATTCAAAAGTCACTGGCTTTTCTGGCAGGGCACAGAAATATCTTTGCTTATCTGGACAATGATGAAAGCGGACGAAAAGCTGTTCAGGTAATCAAAGCATCATGCTTTTCTGTCGATGACAGGTCGGAAAAGTATGCT
This sequence comes from Mangrovibacterium sp., assembly GCF_041596335.1. Classification (GTDB taxonomy): domain Bacteria; phylum Bacteroidota; class Bacteroidia; order Bacteroidales; family Prolixibacteraceae; genus Mangrovibacterium. Next base: position 65,496 of record NZ_JBFHIT010000010.1, read on the forward strand.
GCATGCAAAGACCTCAATGATTATTTATGCGGTAAAAAACAAGCCCAACAAATGAAAAAAGGCAGAAGTTTTAGGCTGTAAGAAAAGGTTCTTTTTTCAGGGGTAGCAAGTTTATGTTTTGGTAATACCAAAACCCCTGTGTCATCCCGCTGGTCTCAATCAAAAAATCAGATAGCAGAAAATGAAAAATAAAAATGGCCGTCCGGTCAAACGATTGGGTGAAAAAATGGCCTATCACATCAACGTAAAAATGGGAACCATCGACTATTACACGCTCAAGGCAAAAGCCAGGGAGGCCGATGTGAGTTTCAGCGAATGCATCCGTCAGCTCATCAGAAGAGGTTACGTGAAGCAACGGCTTTCCCCTGAATTGCATGATCACATCCGAAAACTGTCCGGAATGGCCAACAACTTAAACCAAATTGCCCGCAAAGCAAACGCTGCGGGATATTCCGATGCCCGGCTTGAGTATCTGTACCTGGCAGGCAAGATTGATAACCTGTTGAATCAAATTCGTCATGATGGCTAAGATTGTTAAAGGACAGGGATTCCGGGGCGTTGTCAACTACGTCCTGGATCAATCCAAAAGCACTGAGATTTTGGACAGCCAAGGTGTAAGGCTTAAAAATGCTGGTTCGATCATCGACAGTTTCGTCTTTCAATCAGAAATGAACGTCCGGATAAAAATGCCGGTTGGTCATATTTCACTTGATTTTTCTGCGCAGGACCTGGGAAAGTTGAACAACAAGCTGGTGGTAAAAATCTCGCAGGAGTATATGAACTTGATGGGAATCTCCAATACGCAATACATTCTTTGCCGTCACTTTGACAAAGAGCATCCACACGCACACCTGGTCTTTAACCGGGTGGATAATAATGGCAAAACAATCTCAGACCGAAATGACCGGTACCGTAGTGAGAGAATCTGTAAAGAACTCACCGAAAAACATGGTTTATATTTCACCCGGGGAAAAGAGAAAGTAAAAGCATATCGCCTGCGGGAGCCGGATAAAACCAAATATGAAATCTACGAATCGCTGAAAGCAATCCTTCCCGCATGCCATAGCTGGGATCAAATTATTGCAGGGCTAAAACAACAGGGCATTGGCGTGACGTTCAAATTCAAAGGGAAAACCAGCGAAATACAGGGAGTTGTTTTCGATAAAAACGGCTATTCATTCAATGGCTCCAAAGTAGATCGACAATTCAGTTTTTCAAAAATTACCTTTCAGCTCAAACAGAATATTTCTGAGCAAGTTTACCAAAAAACGCATATCCATTATCATATTCCGGATCACCTGGTCGCAGGAAATATTCTCAAAAGCTTATTCTATCAGATGGGAAAATACTCCGCTGACAACGAAAACCGGACAAAACAAAATGCTGTTCCAAAACTCAAAAGAAAAAGAGGGATAAGGAGGTAAAAATGAGAAAGAATGTAAATGTAGTAGCGGTCCTGTTCGAAGAGGTCAACAACCTACTGAAAACCATTGACCAGAAAATCAACGATCAGCACCAAAAGCTGGATGATGTCGTCTCTAAAGAAGACCTTGAAAGAAATAGAATTACAACTGAAAATGCGTTCCTGCAAACATCGCGTAATTTATCGGTCCTGGACCAAAAGCTTAACCAGCTCTCAGTATCTGTTCAAGAGTCAGAAAATCAAATCCGTTCAGGGCTTGAAAGCGTTCTTTCAACTTTAAAAGACCAGGAAAAAGAACGAATCATCCTCCACGCACGCCAGCATAAACTAAAATCAAGGAAAGTGAGAATGGCTTTCGTCTTCCTTTTCCTCTTGTTTGCCGTTTCGCTGATTGGAAATGTTTATCAAAGAATAAAAATAATGCTTATGGGCGATAATGACATCAAATACAGGTACATCAAAATGGTGGGTGGGATTAACGCTGAGGAGCTTTCCAAATTGGAAGATATGTTTCACTTCCACCGGAACGACACGCTGATAAAGGAAATTCAGGAACAAGTGAAAGAATTTGATGGGAAAAACCAGGAGCAGATTAAAGAATTGGAACAGAAACACCTGGAGTGAAATTGCAGAGATTTAATGAATGAGTGCTCTAACTGGGAGAATTTAAACCATCCAAATGTGAGAGGGAGTTTTTCATATCTTTAAAAACTATTATTGCCCTCAGTATGAAGATAGAAAAAACGCAAAATGAACTTTCAGTCTGGGTTGAGACCTATACGCAGGACCTCTACTCCTGGGCTTTGCATAAAGTTTCCGACGTGGAGATTGCACAGGATTTGGTGCAAGACACTTTTTTTGCTGCCGTCGAAAAAGCCGGAACGTTCAATGGCGACAGCTCGCCTAAAAACTGGCTGTTCAGTATTCTCAATCACAAAATTAGTGACCATTACCGGAAGAAGGTGATGAAGAAGGAAGTCGAAGTTGTGGACGATCTCAACAGCCGTTTGGAGCTGCTTCAATTTTATTTAACTAACAATCTAACGCAAAAGGCAATAAGCCTGGGTGAGGAAATCCTAAAAATTTATCCCGGTACAGAAGACGTAAAACAGTTGATGGAGCGATTGAGAGGCCTTTAGTTTTTTTCTGAATTGGGGGAGGAAATCGCTGACTGGGAGGATGATCTCCAAACTCCTGGCTTAGGGCTAAGATTCCAGGTGCGATAATGAAAGCCGCCTCACCTATTTAAACCCATCAGCCTAATAGTTAATCTGGTAATTAACTTGTAAGGAAGAAGAATTCCAAGGTCAATTTAAAGTTTTTTTAAGATCTTAAAGCTATATTTCTCACTAACTTATAAATTTGCTGATATACCCGTTTTACCCGGTTCGATGAAAATTTACATCAAAAATATGGTTTGCATACGGTGCCAGATGGTAGTTAAAGCTGAATTGGAAAAGCTGGGACTTCAATATGTTTATGTGAAAATTGGGGAGGCGGACATTATTGGAGAAGTCCAACCGGACCAATTGATGCAATTGGGAGTAACATTGAAAAAATCAGGACTCCTCCTTATGGATGATAAAAAGAGTATTCTGGTTGAGAAAATAAAAGCTGTAATTATTGATCTGGTACATTACACCAACGACCAAATCAAGGTCAACCTTTCTGACCATCTGAGCGAGAAACTCAATTACGATTACACCTACCTTTCCAATCTTTTTTCAGAAGTCAAGGGCATAACCATCGAGAAATTTTACCTCACTCACAAAATCGAGCGAGTAAAAGAACTGATTGTCTATGATGAGCTAAATCTTACGGAAATTGCCTACAAAATGCACTATAGCAGCGTTGCTCACCTATCCAATCAATTCAAGAAATTTACCGGTTTAACACCTTCGTACTTTAAAAAGTTAAAAGGAAAGAGAAGGGACACACTTGAGGATGTGTGAATCATGCAAATCTTTTTCAGAATTGTGTAATTAGAAAGCCAATCGAATTCCTGAATTTTATATTTCGGCAACTTCCATGCCGGGAAAATGAAGTTTTTGTTTTTATTTTTCATTGGTCTGGTGGCTAGTCAGTGACCGAGCGCCATGCTTTTCGTGTTGTAGCAAATTAATTTGTTTGGTCTTGAATAAAAAGGAAAAATACTATCTGGAAGACATCTTTCATCGGTTCATTGAACCCTATTTTTCAATCGATGAATATATCGTCCGTTTTGAACGGGATCGCATATCCAGAGATTACCGGTATGTGGTCAATCCAAAGGGAGACAAAAACAGATTCATTGGGTTTTACCTGCACCGACGCGAAAAAGTTGATGATTTCGAGTTGGTTATAATTTACACCAAGGTCGGGGACTTGAATTTCCACAATACGAAAAAATTACTGTTTTTGCTGGATCAAGATGATCTGGAACGCTTTAATCGGTTCTATCAGGAACTTATTGATGATCTGGATGAAAAAAGCTTGAAAGATTCAGAAGTTGATTTTTTTATTCCTTTTTTCTTCACAAATGGTAAATCAGAGGTTAACCGAAAATTAGAATAAAACGCATGAACATATTATTGGTATACCCACAGTGCCCCGATTCGTTTTGGAGTTTCAAAAATGCCTTAAAGTTTATTAACAAAAAGGCTGCCGTACCGCCACTTGGCTTAATCACCGTTTCGGCGATGCTCCCATCATCGTGGCATAAAAGATTGGTCGATATGAATGTCTCGGCTCTTCACGCGAGCGATATTCAATGGGCTGATTATGTTTTCATCAGCGCCATGTATATTCAGAAACAATCAGTTCGCAAAGTCATGGACGAATGTGGGAAATGGCATACTAAAATAGTTGCTGGTGGCCCCTTGTTTACCCAGGAACACGACAATTATCCACAAGTGGATCATTTTATTTTAAACGAGGCTGAAATCACGCTTCCGCCATTTTTAACCGATTTAGAAATGGGGCAGCCAAAGCGACTTTACCAAACCAGTGAATATGCCGATATTACCCAAACACCTGTTCCCGACGTTCATACCTGTCCAAATGATAAGTCCTCCGGTGCAGCGGGCTTGGTCATGGCGATTGTTGGTGGCGCACTTATGTCTCCTATTCAAGGCGCAATTATAGACCTGAATCAGGTGACTTGGTTGCCGGCACTAAATTTCTCTTTTGTTTTGCTTCTAATTAGTTTTTTTGTAATTGCATTTTTCGACTATCGATGTACTGAACAATCGTATAACTAATTACGGTTAAAACTTATTCGAACAATGACGATTACTGCTGTTGTATTTATAAGGTTGATTATCGTTTTATTACGGTAGGGGATTTGGCACAGTCTTACGGGCAGATAGAACAACGGGCTCTTCCGAACGACAGGGACAAGCTTGTGGTGGGAGCCCGATTTGAAGATCGTTTTCTTCCCATTTGAACCATCGGACATTTGTCTCAAGCTACATGGGGCGTAGTATAGGAGTTTCCATTTTGGGAAACACTTCGGAATCATCCTCCATTGACAACTGGTTTTAAGCACATAGAAGGTGGCGTTAAATATTTTCCTCAAAGAATAGTTCCGTTTTCGTTTATCCTTTAAAATGGCTAATATTACATCATGTTGGGTATCGGTCGGTTCGGTAAAATACACTCTTTTGGTGTTTTATTTGTTTGATTATGTGTGAGATATGGATTCTTATTTCATTTGTCAATTTGATAGTCAATTATTTGTGCCAGTTTATCTAATATTAAACAGCTTCCCATTATCATGCACTTGTGAAACGTATTTATGACAAAACTGTTGAAACTACCAATAGTAATATTATTGTTGATGGTGGTCGTTGTCGTCAAGGCCGAATTGACCAACAATATATTCGACATCAGGCACATTGGGTATGCCGAAGGTCTCAGCAGTCAACGTGTGTTTTCGATTGTTGAAGATGAGAACGGTGCCATGTGGATGGCCACGAAAGTAGGAATAGACCGCTACAACGGCAGTGCTGTAAAAAGCTATACCTTGTCGGGCAATTTTTATTACGGCGACATGGGCGGGCGTACACTTCGTTTGCTTTACGACAAACGATACGGACTGTGGGCATACGACAATACCGGGAGAATCTATCGTTATTCGATCCAGGATGACAGCTTTGAACAATACCTGTATTTGGCCCAATTCATCAGCGAAGAAATCATATTAAACAAACTGTGCCTGGATGAGAATGGAACCTTATGGTTGGGACTGAGCAGCGGGCTATACAAGAAAGATACTGATAAGCCGATCACTCCTGTCATACGCGGGCAATATATCAATGACATTATACCTACCGGCGAATTGCTTTTCATTGGTACATCCACAGGGGTGTTGCAACTTTCCTATTCGCAATTAGACAAAGTGCATTGGCTGATAACAGAAAAGGATGTCCAGACGTTATTCCTCAACGCTACCGGAAATGAACTTTGGATAGGGACTTTCAACAATGGTCTATGGGTGATGGATTTGAAAACTTTGGCCCTGCTTCCCCTGAATGAACAGAGTTCCGGTTTTCTCAACCCGATTAGAGCCATTACAAGCTATGATTCGCATACCTTGTTGGTAGGAATAGACGGAGGAGGCGTTTACACAGTCGACCGAGACTCGAAAAAGTGCCATCTCCTGATGAGTACAGAGGACAGTACCGACATTTTTTTACCCGGTAACGGGATTTATGCTGTCACCAAGGACAATCAAGGGAACATATGGATAGGAAGTTACACCGGGGGCGTCTCCGTTGCTATCCTGTTGAAATATCCGATTACAATATTGCGTCATCAAAGGGGAGACCCGCAATCATTGGCAAATAACAACATCAATGATATTGAAGAAGATACTACTGGAAACCTTTGGTTTGCCACTGATTTTGGAATCAGTATTCGCGATAAATTTTCGAATCAGTGGAGCCACGAGTTAAAGGGTGTGGTAGTTGTTGCTTTGTGCAAAGGAGAAAATGGCTCCGTGTGGGCCGGAACTTACGGAGACGGCATCTACCTTTTGAACAACCGGAAACAGGTCATCCGCCATCTCACCAAACAGGAGGGAGGACTTACAACAAATTATGTTTTTTCGCTCAAACAAGACACTGACGGGAACTTATGGGTGGGAGGCCTGGACGGACAACTGCTGATGATGGATAAGCAGGGACGCCCCGAACGAACATACGATATTAAGTGGATTCATTCCATAGAAGAAGTAAACAATGACCAAATAGCTGTCGCCACAGTGAATGGATTTAGTCTGGTGAATAAACGTACCGGAGAAATCCAACGCTACGCAAGCTCCCAGGAATATCATGAACAAAATGTCAGCGCCTATATCATATCCATGCTTTTTAACGGCGACAGCACTGTCTGGCTGGGAACCGAAGGGGGTGGGCTAAACCTGTATGATATGCGAACCCGGGAGTCAAGGATATTCACCACACAAGAAGGGCTGCCATCCAACGACGTGTACAGCCTGCAACAAGATGCCAAAGGACGTTTGTGGATAAGTACAGGGAAAGGGCTTGCGTTAATCGAAAACTTCCAGGTATCGAACCTCAATTATGTGGGCGACATTGACAAGGAGTATAACAAATCTTCTTTTGCCCGGCTGACAGACGGAAAATTTGCCTATGGTAGCACAAACGGCGCTGTCCTGGTTACGCCCGACGCGATAAGCATGACAAACTATCAGGCCCAATTGAGATTTACCGGCTTGACCATAGACTATCTCCCCGCAGAAGAAGAAAAGCGTTTACGTCCTGCTATATACGACATGCTGACGAATGGCTTGATTGAACTTGACTACAAACATAACTCATTCTCAGTCACCTTTGAGTCGATCAATTACCGCTTTCAGCGTGACATCGCCTACCAGTATATTTTGGAAGGGTACGAAAAATCATGGAGCAGCTTATCGCCCAATGGTATGGTACGGTACACCAATGTGTCTCCGGGTTCTTACCTTCTCAAAGTGCGCAGCTTGCGGCGGAATAACGGGAAAATTATATCCGAAAAAACACTTGTCTTAAAAGTTGCTCAACCCTGGTGGAATTCGTTGTGGGCATGGGTGGTTTACATTGGCGTCGCAGGCATCGTCATTTCCTTTATCTGGCGCTATAAAAGCAATCAGCTTCAGAAACGCTACGATGAGGACAAAATAAGGTTCTTCATTGATACAGCACATGACATCAGGACACCTGTAACGCTCGTTATGGCACCTTTGGACGACCTGTGTAAGGAAAAGGGACTCTCGGACAAAGCCCTTTACCTCCTGGAACTGGCACACAGCAACACGAACAAGCTCTATACGCTCATCACGCAACTACTCGAATTTGAAAAGGTAGATACTCACAAGCAACAGCCTGTATTAAGCCCCTTAAACCTCAACGACATCCTTGCCGAGGAGATTGCCGGTTTTCAGCCGTTGTGCGACAAAAAACAATTGCACTTAAGTCTTTCTTTGCCCGATGAAGACGTTTACGTTATGGCAGACATGCACATCGTCGAAATACTGCTGGACAATCTGGTTTCCAATGCCTGCAAGTATACGATGCCACAGGGTGATGTCCGCATAAGTTTACTTTACACGAAACGAAAAGCCATTATAGAAATCAAAGACAGCGGCATTGGTATTCCGAAAAAGGCAAAAAAGCACCTGTTTACCGATGTTTACAGAGCGGAGAATACGCGAAAATCGAACGAAGGCGGAACAGGCTTCGGCCTCTTACAAGCACGCCGGATAATAAAAATACTGCACGGAAAGATCAGCTTTCAATCCGAGGAAAACAAAGGCAGCACCTTTACGGTAACGCTGCCAAGAACATATACCGTCCCCAAAGCTGTACCAAAGCCGACTGTTACTCCACGGGAAGTTTTGTTCTCCCGAACGGCCGACCTTGCCCAACAAGAAGTGAACAAGACCAGGAACCTAAACCGGCAAACAGGAAAAGATACGCTGCTTATCGTCGAAGATCATGAGGCGCTACGCTACTACCTGCGTAAAACTTTCGAGTACGACTACCGGGTGGTTGATGTTTCCGACGGGCAGGAGGCTCTTACATATCTCTCAAACGAATACCCCGACCTGATCCTATCCGATGTCATGATGCCGGGCATACAAGGGGATGAACTTTGCAGGCTGGTCAAAGAAAATCCGGACACGGCGGGTATACCCTTCATTTTGCTTACTGCAAAAGTGAATCATGATGCCACTGTTGAAGGACTAAAGAAAGGTGCAGACGACTATATTCCCAAGCCTTTCAGTACCGAGATTCTGAAACTGAAAGTACAGGGCCTGATAGCCAACCGAAACAGACAACGGGATTTTTTCATGCGGCAGGCTCTTTTACAAGTTGAAGCAGAAAAAGGAAGCCTGAACAATAACGACAACCCGGGCTTATCAGCAAAAACCAACGACAATCAAACAGATGAACCGGCTTCGGATATGCTGCCTGAAAGCGACCGTCAATTTATTATACGAGCGACTCAACTTGTCATCGGGAACATGAGTAACGTTGATTTCAATATTAACACGCTGTGCCAGGAAATGGCCATGAGCCGGACGCTCTTTTACAGTCGCCTTAAATCACTGACCGGAAAAGGTCCACAAGAGTTTATACGCATCATCCGGCTTCAGAAAGCAGCCGAACTATTGAAGGAAGGCAGAAACGTGACCGAAGTTGCTACCGACACCGGATTTGTCAATACGAAATATTTTAGTTCGCTGTTCAAAAAGCAATTTGGCATTCAACCCAGCAAATACAATTAATCCGATTTCGCTCCATAACTGATTTTAGACCGGAGCCTTTTCTGTCAAACGGACGATAACTGACCTTATTGGCGCTTTTTGCTTATCACAACGCCGGAAATTTATATCCCCAAACACAGTTGCAAAGGTCTCTGGAAGCCCCGTGGATAGGGCTTAATAGAAAAATTGTCTGAAATCAAACCTTATTTGTCAGCTATCTGCCCATCGTTTTTACCTGCAATTAGCATTTTCACGCCGCTATTTTGAGCAAAAAGGCCGACCAAAAAATAGACGTTCTCCCGAATTCGACTTTGGGAAATGTTTGTTTGCAGCCGTACTCAGAACAGCCGAAAAAACAAGTTTAACCTAAACATTTTAATGTGAAAAAAACAACAGTCGTTCTACTACTAATGTGTTTGATGCAACAATCCTGCTCGTCAAACGATGAGGTGGATGCAGGAAAACAAGAGAGCTTTTTTTTCAAAGACGATTTTGAAACTTTTAACGGAAACATCTGGACGAAAGAAGTGCACGAAGCAGGCTGGGTAAACCAGGAACTGCAAGCCTACGATGCAGCGCATGTTTCGGTGGGTACCGACGACGGTAAATCGGTGCTGATTTTAACAGCCGAACGCAAAGGCAATAAAATCTACTCCGGACGTGTAAATACCGAAGGAAAAAAGAACTTCAAATACCGAAAGATAGAGGCAAGCATTAAGCTTCCCAAAACCGGCAACGGCCTTTGGCCCGCGTTCTGGATGATGGGAGACAACGGAAAGTCATGGCCGCAATGCGGAGAAATAGATATTATGGAGATGGGCGAACGTAATGGAATTGCCGGAGCTACCACCGAAACATTCCTGAACACAGCCATCCACTACGGAACCGACGCCGGAACAGGGCATCAGCAAGAATACCAGGCTTCAAACTTCCCCCACAGTTTACAGGACGGCCAATACCATGTCTACACCCTGGACTGGAGCGAAAATAGTTTGACCGTATCGGTTGATAATATCGAATTTCATTCGTTCGACATTAGTGAAACCAGCGGACGCTCTGCATATTTCCACGACAATTTCTTCATTCTATTTAATCTTGCCGTAGGTGGTTCTTTTACCGGCATCACCGATATAAACGGAATCACTGCTTTAAAAGACGGTGAAAAAGTGCACATGTATATTGACTGGGTGAAAATCTATTAATCTTAACTATAAATTCGATGAAAATAAAAGCTTACAAATACATTTTGTTTTGCGGACTATTATCTGCCTGCCTTTTCGGAAGCGTATTTCAGGTGAAAGCGGCCGGACTAAATGACTCTGCAACAGAACAACAAGAACTCAAAGTTACAGGAACGGTGAGGGATGCCTCTGGCACCATCATTGGAGCAACTGTTGTAGAAAAAGGAGATCTCCGCAACGGAACTATAACCAATGAAGAAGGCAAATTCAGCCTGAATGTCCGTCCCGGGGCCATTCTTGTTGTCAGTTACATCGGTTATAAAACCCAGGAAGTAGCGGTTGGTCAGCTTCCGCTGGACATTGTCCTGGAAGAAGACAATAAAATGGTTAGCGATGTCGTCGTTACTGCACTTGGAATCAAAAGAGAACGCAAAGCGCTGGGTTATAATGTGGCCGAAGTAAACGGCGACGCACTGACAAAGGCCAAGGAAACCAATGTCATCAATTCAATGGCCGGTCGTGTACCCGGGTTGGTGGTCAGTCAAACTGCTGGCGGGCCATCGGGTTCTACCCGTGTACTCTTGCGCGGAAATACCGAGATGACCGGAAATAATCAGCCCCTGTATGTTATTGATGGTATTCCACTCGACAACACCAATTACGGTAGTGCCGGCACATCCGGTGGTTTCGACCTTGGCGATGGTATTTCGGGCATCAACCCCGATGATATCGAAAATATATCGGTGCTGAAAGGTCCGGCCGCATCTGCTCTTTATGGTAGCCGTGCCAGCCACGGTGTTATCCTGATCACGACCAAAAAAGCCAATGGCAAAAACAGTTTCGACGTGGAATACAACGGAACGGTGACCTTCGATACACAACTTGCCAAATGGAACGACATACAACAGACTTATGGGATGGGCAGCAACGGAACCTACAGCATCGATGCGGTATCCAATACCAATAAAAGCTGGGGTGCGAAAGCTGACGGAACCAATTCCCTGAAATACTATGACGGCGTAGAGCGGCCATACCTCATTATACCCGACAATACCTCGGGCTTTTTCCGCACTGGTCTTACTGCCAGTAATACAGCCATCATCAGCACAAACAACGGTAATACCGGCGTGCGGTTCACTTATACCGACATGCGGAACAAAGATATTGTTCCGGAAACCCATATGAGCCGTGACATCTTTAATCTGCGTGCTAATACTTCGCTGGACAAGGTAGATTTTGATTTCAATGCCAACTATACGCGTGAGGCCGTAAAAAATCGTCCTGCGCTGGGCGACAGCAAGTCGAATATTGGTAAAAACCTGATGACACTGGCCACCACTTACGATCAACGTTGGCTAAAAACCTACCAGGATGAGAATGGCGAGTACGCCAACTGGAATGGCATGGATCCCTACAACGTGAATCCCTATTGGGATGTCTATAAAAATAGCAATGACTCGAAGAAAGATCAATTCCGCTTCAGCGGAAAGGCTATTTGGAATATCAATAAGCATCTGAAGTTGCAGGGAACGGCAGGAGCCGAACTCAACTGGTTTACTTTCGACGACTTTAAAGCCCCCACTACGCCCGGTTTTGAAGCAGGACGCCTTCAAAGCAGTTCGTTCCAAAACCGGATGTACAATTTTGAGCTGCTTGCCCTTTACAACAAAAGCTGGGGAGATTTCGACCTTAATGCGACCCTTGGAGGTAACGTGTACAAAGTGAATAACCAAACCACGGTTATCACAGCTCAGGATATGCAGGTTCGCGATGTCGTGGCCTTGATGAGCTTCAACGAAACCAGCATCGAACTGAACAGTTATCGCAAGCAAATCAACTCGGTCTATGGCGCTGTCAATCTGGGTTGGAAACACATGCTCTATTTCGACGCCACGCTGCGCGGTGACCAGTCGTCGACGCTTCCTACCAGTAACAACATCTATGTCTATCCTTCTTTTTCGGGTAGCTTCGTATTCTCCGAACTGGCTCAGGTAAAAAAATTCATGCCTTACGGAAAGCTCCGCATGTCATGGGCCCAGGTAGGCAGCGATACGAACCCCTACCAGTTAGGACTGGTGTACACCAAATCCAAATTTACTTATCCCGGCTACACCATCGGCTATATCGACAACAACACCATTCCAAACAAGGACTTGAAACCGACAAAGACCAACTCTTTTGAGATCGGTCTGGATACAAAATTCCTAAAAAACCGGGTTGGCGTTGATTTTACCTACTATACGCAGACCAGTAAAAACCAGATTATGGGCATGGCCGGTTCCTGGACATCGGGCTACAACTACCGACTGATTAATGCCGGCGAAATTGAGAATAAAGGTATCGAAATAGCACTCAATACACGTCCCGTTGAAACCAAAGACTTCTCCTGGGATGTAAATCTGAACTTTTCGAAAAACAGCAACAAAGTAAAAAAGCTTGTGGACGATATGGATATGTTCGAATTGGAAAAAGCTGCCTGGCTCGATGTTCAGGTGGCAGCCAAGGTCGGCGAGAATTTTGGTTCGATTGTAGGACCTGATTTTAAGTACAATGATAATGGAGAAGTACTCATCGATCCGCAGACTGGTTTGCCTCAATATGACAAGAGCAATCATGTGCTGGGTAACGCTTCGTGGGACTGGACCGGAGGTGCAACTACGACCTTGACTTACAAAAGACTGTCGCTTTCAGCAATCTTCGACGTAAAAGTGGGAGCCGACCTCTACTCCATGTCTGCCCGTGCAGCTTATGAATCGGGCAAGAGCAAAGAAACACTTGCCGGACGAGAGGGATGGTACCGCTCTGAAGAACAACGTCAAGCTGCCGGCATCGCCAAAGGCTCTGCCAGCTGGAACCCCACCGGAGGATTTGTCGCTCCCGGGGTAATTGACAATGGAGATGGCACTTATCGTCCCAACGACATCTACATCAACCCAGAGGATTACTGGATGAGTGTAAGCCGCAATGCACCGTCAATGTTTGTCTTTGACAACTCGTATGTGAAACTACGCGAACTAACGCTGAGCTACAATGTTCCGAAATCCCTGTTGAAAAATGTTGTAGAAGGTCTCAACCTCTCGTTTGTTGCACGTAACCCATTTATCATCTGGAAAAACATTCCGAACATCGATCCGGATTCCAATTACAATAACACGACTGGTATGGGTATGGAATATGGCTCCTTACCGTCGCGCAGAAGCTACGGGTTCAACGTCAACATTAAATTCTAAACGAATTTCAAGTTTAATTCATTTACAAAGAATATAATACAATGAAATACAATCTATCCTATATAGCAATACTGTTGGTGACCTCTGTCCTGTTCTTTGCCGGCTGCACTGATCAGTACATGGAAAATATGAACACCGACCCCTCGAAGGCTGCCTCTGTTGACCCCAACGCCCAGCTCACTACGGCACAGCTACAAACTTATGGCGACCTGGGAATGGTTGAAATTTACCGCAACTATCTCTACGCGTTCAATCAACAGCTCATGGGATGTTGGAATACCACAAATTATGGAGGACGTCACACGCAAGACAACAGTGAGATGAGCCGCATCTGGACATCGTTTTATCCAATGGCCATCAAGAACATCACGGACGCTGAATACCATACTGCCAACGACAGCCTAAAGGTGAATATTAATTCAGCCTTGCGTATATACAGAGTCTATCTCATGTCTGTTATCACAGACATTTATGGTGATGTACCTTACAGCGAAGCTGGCAAGGGCTTTCTCGAAGGAAAGTTCAACCCCAGCTATGACACGCAGGAAGAAATATACAATGATTTCTTCCTGGAGTTGAATAGTGCTGTTGAAAACCTTGACGCCGCCAAAGACAGAATTACGGGCGACGTTATTTACAACGGAGACATTGCAAAATGGAAAAAACTGGGCAATTCACTTCGCCTGCGCTTTGCCATGCGAATCTCCGATGTAGCACCTCAAAAGGCTCAGGAAGAATTTGAAAAAGCGCTGCAAGCCGATGGCGGCATTCTGGAGACTGCCAGCGACGACGCACTTATCAAATACATGGATATTTCGTTCAGCTTTGGGCAGGAAGCCTATTCCGATTATCGGGGTAATGCTTTGTCGCAGTTGCTTTTCGGTAACGACCCTGCCAATAATCCCAGCTATCTTTGTTCTACCTTATACAATCAACTTTACAACACCGGCGACCCCCGTACTTTCAGAATCGCCCGCTTCTATTACGACGGGCTTATGAGCGCCACAAGTCCGGCCAACCGTGTTGATTTAACTGACGAGATAATCGCCAAAGGCATCCAAACGAACCCCCGCGATCCGGGAGCTTTCTCATGGGAACCGTGGCCTACAGGCTACGACAGCGATATTTTGAAAGAGCTGGCCAAGACCAATCCTTCAGTCAACCCGAGTGTAGCCCGCGAAACCGAGCCAAAACTGGCTAATAATTTTCTCAAAGGCAGTAGTCCGGGGGTTGTGATAACTTCGGCAGAAGTGAAATTCCTGTTAGCAGAAGCCAAATTAAAAGGATGGAATGTTGGAGCTAGCTCTGTTAATGACTTGTATATCCAAGGCGTTCGGGCATCTATGGATTTTTTGACCGATAATTACAATTGCGATGCTGTATCCGACGATGATTTCAACGCGTTCATCCCGAATATAAACATAGGCTACACCGACGAGCAAAAAAAGAAAGCGATTAACACACAAGCATGGATTCTTCATCTCACCAACCCGACCGAATGCTGGGCCAACGTGCGCCGCTCAGGTTATCCCGCACTTAAATCTCCGGCAGATTACGGCTTCGGTCAGTTCCTAACCGGAGGTTCAGAAATTCCGGTACGTCTCTGTTACCCGGTACTCGAATCGTCATACAACAAAGCAAATTATGACGAAGCCTTGAACCGGATGGGTGGCAATAACAGCTGGAACACACCTGTATGGTGGAACAAAATAATTACGGAATAACGATAAAGATGTAAATAGAAGAAATATGAAAACAATATATTTTATACTGGTTGCCGTGCTTGCGATGAATTTCACATTCACAGCATGCAACAACGAAGATCCGTTCTCAACAGCTACTGCCAGTGACGACCCGCGGATACTCGATCCCATTTTCCCGGACCGCGTAAACGGCGAACTGCCTGTTGTCGCCAACATTAGCAGGGATGCCAACCTCCAAATGGAACTGACCGTCACTCCGGCTGACTATACCACCATTTCATGGCAGATCGACGGAATTGAAGTACAAACCGGAACGTCACTCGATATCAACCTCAAAGCAGGTACATACAACTTTAAGGTAATCGTTTCAACCGAAGCCGGTAAATCGACCTATCGCGAGGGTATTGTACAGGTAAATCCCTTAGCGGACGACCCCTGGGCAACAGAAGTCGGCTTTGAGCGTATCATCGCGCCGGGAATAAGCGCCCGCCTTTATGGCAACAATCTTGACAACGTAACGAGCATTATTATTGATGGAATAACCATCAATAATATCGTTTACGTCGCTTCAGAAGACAATCCCTATATCGAATATGAAGTTCCGGCCGACCTGGCCGAAGGTGAGCATCGCGTGGTACTGGTAGACAATGAAAACAACGAATATGGTGGCAACACCGTCAAAGTCACCTACACGGCACTTATCACTTCAGGAGCCGACCGTACCAATGCGAACAGAGAATGGGTAATGACCGGTATCAATCTCGACCAGATTGCTTCGCTGACCTTCGCAGGACAGACGATCACCGGGTTCACCCGGCAGTCGACCACTGAAATCGCAATTACCTGTCCTCAATTGGATGACGGGGAATACCAACTGACCGGTGTTACCCAAAGCGGTGCAGGCTTACAATTCTATGTGGATAAGAATGTCGTTACCGAACAAACAGTCACTGTTTCTTCAACCACTGTACTCTGGCAAGGACACCATTATGTGTCGTGGGATCTTCCTGACGACAGTCCGAACAAAACCTTCAACCTGATTGGCAGTGACGTATTTGCCTCGTTAAAAGCCGGTGCTGTCCTGAGTATTCACTATTCAGTAGCCGCTGAAGCAGCATATCATCAGTTACGTACCACGACCGGCTGGTGGAATGATCTACCCGGCACTTCTGTAATCGAGTTCTCAACAGACGGAGTGAAAGAAGTACAGTTAACACAAGAGGTTCTGGATAAAATTCAGGCTGAAAGCGGATTTCTTTGTGTAGGACATGGCTACTATGTAGATATGGTAACCGTGCAGTAATATGAACAAAAAATTAATCATTGGCTTATGACACTGAAAAAAGTATTACTAATTTTTTCATCAACTATTATGGTTGCCTGCACTACGCAGGTAACCCCTCCTTCAGCAATTGCGGAAGATACTAAGATAGAGCAGCAGGTGAATGACATCATTAAAAAAATGACTCTTGATGAAAAAATAGGTCAAATGACTGAACTTAGCATTGACGTATTAGGTGAATTCGTTAATGATGAATTCAAACTTGATGATGCCAAACTTCACAAGGCCATTGCTGAATTCAAAGTTGGTTCTTTTTTAAATGCCCCTGGTCCTGTAGCACAAAGTCGTGAGAAATGGCAAGAGATTATCGGTAAAATACAGGATGTATCGATGAAAGAAATCGGTATTCCCTGTATCTATGGATTGGATCAGAATCATGGCACCACCTACACATTGGGGGGTACTTTATTCCCGCAAAATATTAATATTGGGGCTTCGTTCAATACCGAATTGGCATACAAATCGGCACAGGTTACTGCTTATGAAACCCGTGCAGCCAACTGTCCGTGGACTTATTCCCCGACTGTGGACATGGCACGCGACCCGAGATGGCCACGTGTTTGGGAGAATTACGGCGAAGATTGCCTGGTTAACTCAATCATGGGGAGTACTGCCGTTCGTGGCTTCCAGGGCGACGATCCTAATCATATCCCAGCGGATCGTATCGCGACTTCAGTAAAACATTATATGGGGTACAGCATGTCGCGTACTGGAAAAGATCGAACGCCAGCTTACATATCCGATGCCGACCTGCGTGAAAAATGTTTTGCACCTTTTAAAGCATGTGTTGAAGCCGGAGCATTAACCATCATGGTCAATAGCGGATCTATTAACGGAGTGCCGGTTCATGCCAACTATGACTTGCTGACCAAATGGTTGAAAGAAGACTTAAAATGGGATGGAATGTTGTTAACTGATTGGGCAGATATTGACAATCTTTACACACGGGAACACATCGCAGCCAATAAGAAAGAGGCTATCCAAATAGCTATTAATGCAGGGATCGACATGGCGATGGAGCCTTACGATCTTCATTTCTGTACACTGCTGAAAGAACTGGTGGAAGAAGATAAGGTACCCATGAGCCGAATTGATGACGCTGTACGCCGGATTCTCAGATTAAAACTCCGCTTGGATCTCTTCAATTGCCCTAATACATTGACTGAAGATTATCCGCTTTTTGGTAGTAATGAACACAAGCAATTAGCACTCCATGTTGCTGAAGAGTCAATGATCCTGCTTAAAAATGAGAATAACATATTACCTCTGACAAAAGGAAAAAAACTCCTTGTCACTGGCCCAAATGCTAATTCCATGCGCTGTTTGAATGGTGGATGGAGCTATTCATGGCAAGGACATCTTACCGATAGGTTTGCTGGTGAGTATAATACCATTTACGAGGCTATATGCAACAAATTTGGTGCGGACAATGTACGATTGGAACAAGGAGTAACCTATAAACAGGAAGGAAGTTATACGGAAGAAAATGAGCCGGAGATTGAAAAAGCTGTTGCCGCAGCACGCAATGTCGATATCATCATTGCTTGTATTGGTGAAAACTCTTATTGCGAAACGCCCGGTAACCTCAACGATCTCGCCATTTCTCCAAATCAACGTAAACTTGTAAAAGCCCTGGCCACTACAGGAAAACCAATTGTGCTAATACTCAACGAAGGTAGGCCTCGTATTATCAACGATATTGAGCCGATGGCAAGTGGTATCATAAACATTTTGTTGCCAGGTAATTTTGGTGGCGATGCGTTGGCCAACATATTAGACGGTAGTGTCAATCCGAGTGCCAAAATGCCATACACATACCCGCGCAATCAAGCCGAACTTACCACCTATGATTACAGGGTAAGCGAAGAAATAGACAAAATGGAGGGAGCGTATGACTATGACGCAGTTATCTCTGTACAATGGCCTTTTGGCTACGGACTTAGCTACACAACATTCGAATACAGTAATTTCAAAGCTAATATGGACTCATTTACAGCTGAGGACGAATTACATTTTTCTGTAGATATAACCAATAGCGGTACGAAATCAGGGAAAGAAGCAGTTATGCTTTTCAGCCGTGATTTGGTGGCGTCCCTTACACCAGAGAGCCGTAGATTAAGAGCATTTAAAAAAGTAGAACTACAGCCTGGCGAAACCCAAACTGTTACCTTGTCCATTAAAGGCAGTGACTTAGCATTTGTTGGTGCAGATGGTAAATGGATATTGGAACAAGGAGATTTTCGTATGCAAAGCGGTAATCAAACCTTGAATATTGAATGTAACAAAACATACAAATGGAACACCCCTAACAAATAAATTGCGGAGCAGTTCAAAACTTGCTGAGTGGTATCTGTAATCGTAAATTAAATATTCAAAACTGAAAGCGCCTCGTGGGCAATTGATGTAATTTGCCGTTTCTAAACTAAACTGATGGCAAATGAAACAAACTTTTTTTGTGGCATTCATGATCTTTTCTCTTATTGTGAATGCACAGAAGTACACGGAGTCCACGCCTTTTGGATTTGATGTGTCCCGACCGAATATTCCACATGGGAAGATAGACACATTGGTTTATCACTCCGAAACAGTAGGGGCCGATCGGAAAACCTTGATCTATACACCTCCGGGATATTCTGATGATACAAAATATCCGGTTTTATACCTGTTGCACGGCATTGGTGGCGACGAAAAAGAATGGTACAATCAGGGAGCCCCACAAGTTATCCTCGATAACCTTTATGCTGAAGGCAAGTTGAAACCAATGATCGTGGTTTTACCAAATGGTCGGGCCATGGTGGACGACAGGGCTGTTGGAAATATTATGGCGCCAGACAAAGTTCAGGCTTTTTCCAATTTTGAACTGGATTTACTTCATGATTTGATCCCATTTGTGGAACAAAAATACGCTGTATTGGCAGATCGCGATCATCGCGCTCTTGCCGGATTATCAATGGGGGGAGGCCAAGCGTTGAATTTCGGTCTGGGACATCTGGACACGTTTGCTTGGGTTGGCGGTTTTTCTTCGGCACCTAATACAAAACTGCCGGAAGAACTTGTACCAGACCCTGAAAAGGCAAAGGAACAGTTAAAATTACTTTGGATTTCCTGCGGTGACCAAGATGGCTTGATTCGTTTTAGTGAGCGGACTCACACTTACTTGACGGAAAATGGTGTGCCTCATATTTATCAGGTAATTCCTGGCGGATATCACGACTTCAAGGTGTGGAAAGATAATCTCTACCAGTTTTCTCAACTGCTTTTCAAGTAAGAATATGTCTTCAGATAAGTCTGAATTTTGACAGCGCTGTCAAAAACGTTGATTTTATCGAATTTTAACAGCAACGCCTGTCATGGACGCGAAGTTAAATTTCGTATCACTAGTGTCCCATTAAAATCGGGACGTTATTAAAAATTAAACAAATTTGGCTCATTAAGCCTAAAACGTTCTTTGTCATTTTGAAATTTAGTTCTGTCGAATAGGTCAGTAAGGTGAGTTTTGTCTGTTAAAGATATGCTCAGAATCTGCAAAACCTCATAAGTGCTTCTGTCAAGTTGCATGTCTTTTTGGACGATAGCAACTAAGCAGTATGTGCACATGGCTACGTAGATTTGTATCCGAACAGCATTTTCAGTAGTACCCCAGAATTTCTTAATTTTCAGATGTTGCTTCAACCATTTGAAGAACAGCTCGACTTGCCATCGGTTCTTGTAAAGTTCAGCAACTTGAAGTGCAGAAATATGCATCGCATTGGTCAAGAATACAAGCTCACGCTTTTGTTCTTCATCCCAATATTTGACCATCCGAAAATGTTCTGGATAGTATTGCTTGGGATAAAAACCAGTCAATTTAATTGATGCGTCTGAAAGTACGTTCTTGGGCATTCTTCGTTTCCATTTGATTATCTGGAATTGAAGATTCTTCTTAGCTCTGACGACGAAGAAAGCTCCTATCTGATGAATCTTATACAGCATCTTGAAGTGATTGTATGCACGATCAAATATGTAATAAGATCCTGACTCATAAGGAATCTCTTTCATTGCTGTAGAATCATGTACCGAAGCTTCAGTAATATGAAAGAATGCCGGTATTTGTGTTTCTACATCATACAATGTATGCACTTTGATTCCGCCTTTTTTCTTGCGAAACTTCGCCCACCAAAATACCGAAAGGCATAAGTCAATCGTGGTTGAATCAAAAGCGTAGACATTACCATCTAGTCTGAGGATGTCGGAAACTCGTTTTTGCCGGGCTTCGTTTACCAAATAGTAAGCATACTCTTCAAAGATGTGATAGTCTCTGCCCCCGTTGGCTCTGGCCAGAGATGATTTTGAAACATTCTTGCCCAAACCCAAATGATATGATTTGGAATGATGAGCTTCAAGAGCGACTATCAAATCTCTCAGGCTTTCACGATTCGAAAGCTGGCCAAACATCATCGAAAGAAGTTGATTCCAACAAGTGAAATGCTTCACATATCTGTCACCGTTATATTTGGCAACAATACGGTTGAATTTACTTCGATTTAAAAACGAGACCAGTTGAGCGAAAACATATTTGTCTTGAAACATATGCTGTCAGATTAATCTGAAGCAAAGCTAGAATTCAAGTCCGTTCGCTTTCGAAACCTCTGTAATCAACTAAATTTCAAAATTTTCAAAGAACTATATTGGATTTTAATGGGACACCAATGAGACCAACTGATAAACTGCAGCTTTAATCTTCTTAATCAACTGGGTGTTCTTGTCTTCGACTAATTCTAATCCGGTATTTCGAAGTCCATTTGCTAATAATTGCAGGTTCTCTTCTGACAGGTTCTCTAATAATTCGACCTCACCCAGTTCAACAGTCATCTCGTGAACCCCAAGTTTATTCATTTCGCTTCTTACCAGTGTCTTACAACGAGTGCTCTTCATATTTTTAACATATAGGATCATGCCGGGATAACGTGTTAATATTTCAAAGAATGTACGGATCTCCGTATATGTATAACTCATAGAAACAAATAAATCAGAGTGATGCGATTATTGTTCGCATTTCTTCTATCGTTTTCCCAAGTTTGTATCCCAGCATCTCAACCATTTCTTTTTCCTTTCCCTCGGGAAAGTTCAGATCCTCGTTGGTAATAAACGGAAATTTCTGTTTGATTTTTCCTTTCTTCCCGTTCCAGTATCCAATGGCATTATCGTACATGGTTTGCAATTCAGTGCCCAGATAAAATTTTGGGAACTTAAAGATAAATCATTCACTCTTTAGAGGCATTACACAATTCTTTGAAAAACTTACATCATTCACACCTTTGCCTCCGTCGACTCTATCGTTCAACAGATGTGCAATTTGATTTATAACGTGGAATAAGAAAATCTGTTCTTTATTCTCCATCTGTTACCAGGGGAAAAGGCCAATTTAAATCTGAATGTTTTGCATGCTGCTTAGTACACCAAATACTTTCAGCAACCAAATCACCAGAATAATCACGACAACAGCGTTCAGAATACCTTTTATTGTGCGTTGCATGGGAATATAGCTATTCACCAGCCAAAGGATAACTCCAACACCAAGAATGACGATAAAAACGGTTAAAATAGGCATGATGTGTTTTTTTTTTTTAGTTTGTATTGAATAACTGTCTTTGTATTATCGGGTAATCTTTCAATCTGCCCGGGAGAACAGCGAATTGATAACCTGTGTTTTAGTTAACCGGAACAAGCGCTTTCAACTCATTTTGAAGTTCATCCATATCATCGTTGAAACGGTTTTTAAATAATGACCAATCGGATTCTCCGAGATCTTTATAATTAGCCAAGGACTTTTCCAGGTCACTGTTTTTTTGTTCCAGTTTGGAAATCTTATCCATGCAAACCTTATCTGTTGCTTCAAGTTTCAGGTACTTTGCCCTTAAAACTGAAATATTTTTTCGGTTGCTTAAGAATTTCAGATCAGCGGCTTTCTTAAACTCATGAAATTCGGCGGTGGAATCCTTTAAAGCTTTCATCATTATCATTTTTGAACGAACGGAATCCTTCCGGGACATCATCATCATTTCGGAATGGATCGAATCCTTCCTGACTTTCATCATTTCCATTTTGGGACTAATGGTGTCGTTCCGGGCTGTTTGTAAACCAACGCTTGTTTTTGTTGGCCGGTTATTGGCTTCCTGTCCGAACGATATCGAAACCGTACCCGCCATTAAGGCAGTCAGCATCATGCAGAAAATTATTTTTCTCATCGGATTGTTTATTAAGTGAATATCTAACCAAAGCGTAAAGTTATCCATCACTTGACCCGAAAGCATTACACAATTCACGATAAGAGTTACATCATTCACATATCAGCAGTCATGTAAAATGCACTTGATAAGTAAAATAATAGCTTATTGATCCTGTTCTGGTCAACCAAAGCGCATGCCTTTACTGCAACTTCGAATTTTTCAATTCATTCAAAAGTTCACGTAGGTTTACGGTTGCATAGGTTGACGCATAATCGGACATGGCGTAGGGTATGATTAAATCGTCGTTGTGAATCGTGGAGCCACAGGAATAAACAACGTTGGGCACGTAGCCTTCACGTTCTTCGGCATTGGGCATTAATAGCGGTGATTTCAGTCGGCCAATTTCTTTCTCCGGCCGTTGAAGATCGAAAAGCGAAGCTCCTAAAACATATTCACGCATCGGGCCTACACCGTGTGTGATGACCAACCAACCTTCGGGTGTTTCTATTGGTGAGCCACAATTCCCGATTTGAATTAACTCCCATGGGAATTTGGGTTGTTGTAACAATTGAGCCTCGCGCCAAATGTTAACATTATCCGAGAAGGCGATGTAATTGTTAAAACCATCCAATCGGCAAAGCATGGCATATTTCCCGTTTACTTTGCGCGGGAAAAGCGCCATTCCTTTGTTTTGGGCAATTTCACCATGAAGCGGCAATACCCGGAAGTGGTAAAAATCCTTGGTGTCGAGCATCTTTGGCAATATGCTTACACCATCGTATGCGGTGTAGGTGGCATAATAGGTTACCTCGTTTTTGTCATTGGTGAATTTCACAAAGCGGGCGTCCTCAATCCCATTTTTTTCGTTTGCCGAGACCGGAAAGATTACCCGTTCGGAGATATTCGTGTCCAGCGAAAAATCGAGTTCGTAGTGCGACGACGCCAGCCAGTTGATCTGATTAAACAAAATTTCTTTATCCGCGGCAAGATGAAGTGATTTTCTGGCCTCTTCAATGCAAATCTTTAGTTCTTCATACGAAAACTTGTCATCTAAGCGATCCAGGATCAAACCGGGTGGGATGATTCCATGAACATCCTTCATCTCAGCTAATAAATCTTTGAACGACTCTTTATCGTAAATATGACGATTGATATGTTCTGCTTCTTCCAGCATCTTCCCAACCGGCTCAATAATCAGGTTGTTGTATTTATCAAGCACACCGGTCCGGAAAACGATTGATGAGATATGTCCCTCGCCGGTTGCCCTGAAACTAAAAATAACTCTTTTTTCGTCCGGCCCGGTTTCCGATTGGTCGGGATGTTCAACAATTGATGGATTGAAAAAAGCGGCCGATTCAATCGAATACTCCATGGTAAAATAAGAACCAACCAGTAGCTTTTGTGCTGTATTAAGCGATTCGGAATCTAAATCCAATCGTTTAAACAAATGAGAAATTCTATTGAAATGTCGTTCAAAAATTTTTGAAATATTCCGATGTCGTAAAGAAAAATCTCTTAACACTGGGTTTATGGCAACCGCTGCTTCGTTTTTTGACATCTCCAGCACCGAGCGAATAGTACTCAAGGCCCTTTCATCTCCTGCGTATAGAAAACGAGCAATTACCCGGCTGGCATCGGGCCGAAATTTGATGTCTTTTCTGGTCACTGCAATCTGCATGGGCTACATTGTATGAATTGTGTTAAAGGTAGTCGCTAAAATTGAATAAACTCTATTAATTCTCAATTAGTTCAAGTTCAAAATCACAGAGAATAATATAAAAAAAATGCATCTATTGGGAGATGCAATAGCAATATCACTCTTTTTAAAAATTAAATTATCCGCTTAAGAAATTTAAGCTCCGGGGATGAAATCAGTCAAAAGGCAAGGGCGTAGATATATTCAATTTTTCAATCATCAACCCGTTTCCTTTTGTCCGTTCGTCCCCGTTACGTCATGGGGTACTAAGCGTTCAATGAAGTCGAGCCATGCAATTTTACCACCCACTTCGGTATTCAAATTTTGTGTGCAAATTGTGTGCAAATTAAAAAGGAGTTACGACAATTCTCAGTCATAACTCCTTTATTCTCAGTGTAGCGAGAGGCGGGCATGATCCGCCGACCTCATGATTATGAATCATGCGCTCTAACCAACTGAGCTACCTCGCCATTTTTTTTGTAGAACTTTTTCAGAATTTACAGTGCTTTTAGGCATTGTGTTTTTCCAAAATTGCGGTGCAAATATAGTATTTAATTTTTACCATTTGCAAATAAAATTTTAAAAATATTTATCCAATTTTAAACGGATTGGTTAATTTGCCGATAATAACTATATTGCGCTAAACTAATACACCGATGACCTCAAAAACAAAAATAGAATTGGAGTTTCCAATGAAATGTTCGCCAAGCGTACTATATAATCGATTAAGTACAGCATCCGGACTTACGGAGTGGTTTGCCGATGACGTCAATGTCAAGGGAAAGCTCTTTTCATTTATTTGGGACGGTTCGACGCAAGTTGCAGAAATGATTCAAAGCAAAGACAGTCGGCTGGTTCGTTTTAAGTGGGAAGATGACGACGATGAGGATACTTATTTCGAATTTTTGATCAATAAGGATGAGATGACCGGTGATGTTTCCTTGTTAATAACTGATTTTGCCGACGAAGGCGAAGAAGAGGAGACTACCGACCTGTGGAATAGTCAGATTGCCGATTTGCGTCAGGTTCTGGGTTGTTAATTTCAATTTAACTTTACTTTTCTCCAAAATAGCTTAGTTTTGTATCGTTTCCAATAAATAACAATGAAACGATTACATCAATATGTACTAAAGAGCTTTTTGGGCCCTTTTTTCATGACTTTTTTTATTTGTGTTTTCATTCTGCTCATGCAGTTCCTGTGGAAATACATTGATGATATGGTCGGAAAAGGCCTGGAATGGAATATTGTAGCTGAGCTTTTGCTTTATGCCTCCATGGGCTTGGTTCCCATGGCGTTCCCACTTGCTACGCTCCTTGCGTCAATCATGACCTTTGGAAGTTTGGGTGAAAATTACGAGTTGGTCGCGATGAAGGCGTCCGGAATTTCACTTTTCCGAATCATGAAGCCGCTGGTGTTTGTTGCCATCGGTTTGGCCCTTTTTGCCTTTTACTTTTCGAATAATATTCTGCCTCAAAGTAACCTCAAATTCGGTGCTTTGATGAATAGTATCAAAAAGCAAAAGCCGGAAATGGTGATCACCGAAGGAATCTTTACCAATGATATCGATGGATACAGTATTAAGGTGGATCGAAAAAGCAAAAGTGGCAACATGCTGTATAAGATTCTTATATACGATCACAGATCAAATCAGGGAAACACTTCGGTAACAGTTGCCGATTCCGGATTCATGAAAATCTCTGAAGATAAGAAGTTCATGATCATGACCATGTTTAACGGAGAGACTGCGATCGATGAGAATCCACAGGAAAACAGACGAACCAAACGTTATGCATTTCGGAGGACTCATTTCGAGAAACAAATTGTGACTGTGCCTTTGCGCGGCTTCGATTTTAAACGAACCGACGAAGATAATCTGCGGAATATGTATCGGATGCTAACTTTAAAGCAGCTGGAGCACGTTGAGGATTCGCTTTATAATGACTACAACAGGCGTGTCAGACGTTTTGCCATCAATATGCGTTACAACACGGTTTTAAATCGATCAGTGGTTGATCTCACGAATTTGGACGACTCGTTGTTCACCTATAGCCCACTGGTTGCAAATCGCGAACTGAGCTTTGATTCGGTGCTTGTAAATTTAGATCCCATGGAGCGCGATGAAGCTTATACAACCGCGTTAAGCCAAGCCAGAATGAACAAACAGACCATTGACCAAAATGTATTTGAACTGTATAATATTAAGAAAAGTTTGAACAAATATTCGATGGAGAAGCATCGGAAGTTCACCTGGTCGGTTGCCTGCTTGATTTTCTTTTTTATCGGCGCACCCTTGGGGGCGATCATTCGTAAAGGAGGATTGGGAATGCCAACGGTGGTTTCTATTCTGATGTTTATCTTGTATTACATGGTCTCAATATCAGGCGAAAAGGCTGCTCGTGAAGATGTCTGGCCAATGATGGAGGGAATGTGGTTTTCAAGCTTGATTTTCTTTCCGCTAGGTTTTTTCCTGACCTATAAAGCCGCAACCGACTCTGGATTAATGAATGTTGAAACTTATTCCTATAAGTTGAAGCGGCTATGGAACTTTGTCGTTCGAAAAAGCAGTGATTCAGAAAAAATAGCTCATGCGAATTCTTCAACTAACGAATAAAGCTCCGTGGCCACCAACCGATGGTGGAACCATTGCTACACTGACTTTGTCTAAGGGGTTTTTCCTGTTAGGGCATCAGGTTAGCATTTTGGCCATGAGTACGGAGAAGCATCATACCCGGTTGGACGAAATACCGGAGCATTTGGCCGCGCAGATCGATTTTCATCTGGTTGAAGTGCCGGCTAAAATTAATTATCGGGATGCGTTGAGTAATCTGCTTTTTTCAAATTTACCCTATTTGGCCAGCCGGTTTATTAACGAGGACTATAGCGAGGCATTGATCAAATTGTTGGGTGAGAAGGAGTACGACGTTATTCAACTGGAAGGCCTGTACCTTTGTCCGTATATTCCCTTGCTCAGGAGGCATAGCAAGGCTTTAATCGCTTATCGGGCACACAATATCGAACACGAAATATGGGATCGGTCCAAGCAAATGGCCGTAGGCTTCAAACGGTTATACCTGTCGTTACTCACTCGCCGTTTGCGGAAATTCGAGTTAGATTACCTGAATAGCTACGATGTGTTGGTGTCGATTACAGAACGAGATGGCCAAATGTTGGATCGGTTAGGAAATACAAAACCACGGATTACTTCTCAAACCGGTATCGACTTGTCGACCTTAGTGCCAACTGCCAAAGACCTGGAGTTTCCGTCCTTATTTCATATCGGATCGTTGGAGTGGGGACCTAATCAGGAAGGCCTTTTGTGGTTTTTGCGCGAGTGCTGGCCATTGATTCATGCGGCCTATCCGGAACTAACCTTTTACATTGCCGGGCGGAACGCGCCGGCTTGGCTCGAAACGAAATTAAAAATGGACGGCGTGGCGTTTCTTGGAGAGATTGAAGATGCCTATAAATTCATGAATTCGAAGGCGATTATGATGGTTCCACTTCGTTCAGGGTCTGGTATGCGTATCAAAATTGTTGAAGGAATGGCACTTGGCAAGGCGATTGTTTCAACCAATATTGGAGTAGAAGGGATTGCAGCTACTGACCGTAAAAATATTCTGATTGCCAATGAACCCGGGGAATTTTTACAGGCCATAGCTGCGTTAATCGAAAATAAGGAACTTTACCGAAGCGTTTGCAAAAATGCCGTTGAGTTTATTCGCGAGAAATTTGATAACCTGGCTATTGTCTCGTCATTGATAGATTTTTATAACCGACAAATAAATGATTGAGAAACTGTTTTGGATATCAGTTGTCGTAGTCGGGTATACCTTTGCCGGTTATACGATCTTGCTGGCTATTATTGTTCTCATAAAACGAATCTTTAGTTCAACGAAATTACCAATGCCAAATCCGGCTGAATTGCCGGAAGTTTGCCTGTTTGTTACCGCCTACAACGAGGCTGATTGTGTGGTCGCTAAAGTTGAAAATTCACTTCAGCTTAATTATCCCAAAGAAAAACTGAAGTTGCTTTGGATTACTGACGGATCGGACGATGACACCAACAGCCGACTGGAGAAATACCCGGAGGTGAGGGTCGAATATTTACCCGAACGAAGAGGGAAGGTGCACGCCATGAACCGGGGAATGCAGTTTGTTGACTCGCCTTTTGTGGTGTTTACCGACAGTAACACTCTGCTTTCGCCTGACTCTGTTCAGAAGTTGATCCGGCATTTTCAGGATGAACGGATTGGCTGTGTTGCCGGTGAAAAAAGGGTTTTTAAAGGATCGGCGGAAAATATGGCGGCCGCGGGCGAAAACTTGTACTGGAACATGGAGTCGATTTTGAAGCAGTTCGAGTCGGAGTTAAGCTCAGTAGTGGGGGTCGTCGGTGAGCTGTTCGCCATTCGTCGCGACCTTTTCGTTCCGGTCGCGAATAATTGTTTACTCGACGATTTTCAGATATCGATGGGTTTAGCCGTAGACGGACACCGGGTTGTGTACGAATCAGAAGCGGTTGCATGGGAAAACGGCTCACAGAATGTAAGGGAAGAACTAAAGCGCAAGAGCCGGATCGCAGCCGGCGGACTGCAGGCTATGATAAAAATGCCTGCCTTACTGAATCCCTTTCGGGTTGGCTGGGTGAGTTTTCAATATTTTTCGCATAAAATATTGCGGTGGACAGTAGCACCCTGGTGTATTTTGATTGCCTTTCTTTCAAATTTTTTGTTAGTGTTTTTTGCAACCGGAAATTCTTTAGAATTAATTTACATCGTCGTTTTTGCATTGCAGCTTGGCTGGTATTTGTTTGCCTTTGTGGGTTTTAAGGCAGAAGGGGCGATTGCCGGCAATAAGTTGTTTTATATTCCATACTATTTTACCGCCATCAATTATGCGACAATTAAAGGTCTTTTTCGGTTTCTGAAAGGCAAGCAACCAGTCACTTGGGAAAAAGCTCGTCGGGCTTAGAATAGCAAAAGTCATTTAAATATCGATAAAAATCCTTAGTTTTGCAGCGGCATTTTGAAAACCAACGAATTATAATGACCGAGTTCAAATTAAATACAATTGCTGAAGCGATCGCAGCCATAAAAAATGGTGATTTGGTGATCG
>NZ_JBFHIT010000011.1:0-88292 GCF_041596335.1 Mangrovibacterium sp.
ACAATAGATTTAAATTTTATAACTCATGCAAAACAAAGGATTAATCAGAACTTTTGCCATTCTGCTGGCATTGGTTTGCGCTTACCAGCTCGCCTTTACATTTGTAGCCCGCAAAGTTGAAAAAGATGCGCGCGAATATGCTCAAGGTGATAAAATGAAGGAATTGGTATACCTGGACTCGGTATCGGGGACAACCGTATACAATTTCCTTGGAATGAAAAAATACACCTATAAGGATGTTAAAGCTCTGGAGATGAACCTGGGTCTTGACCTTAAAGGTGGGATGAACGTAACACTGGAAGTATCGGTAGCCGACTTAATCAAGTCGCTTTCAAACTACAGCACCGATACAACTTTCAATGCCGCACTGGCCCGTGCAACCGCAATGCAACGCAACAGCCAGGACGACTTTGTGACCTTGTTCGGAAAAGCTTTTGAGGAAATTGATCCAAACGCACAATTGGCTGCGATCTTCAACACGCTGGAACTGAAAGAAAAGGTAAAATACAATTCGACCAATTCTGAAGTAATGGCTGTCATCCGCACAGAAACAAAAGCGGCAATCGACAACTCATTCAACATTATTCGTACTCGTATCGACCGTTTCGGTGTTGCACAACCTAACGTACAACCGTTGCAAACTCCGGGTCGTATCTTGGTCGAACTTCCTGGTGTTGACAATCCGGAACGTGTTCGGAAATTGCTTCAGGGAACTGCCAAACTGGAATTCTGGGAAACATACGAAAACAGCGAAGTTTACTCGGTAATCATGCAGGCCAATGAGAAAGTAAAAGAAGTACAGGCCCTTTCGGAAGAAAAAATCACAGCCGCAACAACTGAAACAACTACAACAGAAGTTGCTGACACAACCGGCAACTCATTGCTTTCAGAATTGGAAAGCTCTTCCGACTCGGTAGACGTTGACCAAATGGCTGATTTCAAAAAGGAATATCCGTTATTTGCTGTTATGCAACCCAGCACCACTGCCGACGGACAATTGTATCCCGGACCGGTTGTTGGTACCTCTCACTTTAAAGACACAGCAACAGTAAACAACTACCTGAAATTACCTCAGGTAAAATCAATCATTCCCCGCAACCTCAAATTCCTTTGGACATCGAAAGCCATTGATGAAGGCGGTAATTATTTCCGCTTGATCGCTATCAAAGTAACCGGCCGCGACGGTCGCGCTCCACTGGATGGTGATGTAATTGTTGATGCCCGTCAGGACTACGAACAATTCGGCAGCCGTCCGGAAGTTTCAATGAGCATGAACTCTGAAGGAGCCAAAACATGGGCTCGTTTAACCAAAGAAAATGTTGGCAAATCAATCGCAATTGTACTCGACGGGTATGTGCGTTCGTTCCCTACTGTAAACGGTGAAATCACCGGAGGTCGTTCAAGCATTAGCGGTTTGGAATCGGTTGAAGAAGCGAAAGACTTGGCAAACATCCTGAAATCAGGTAAAATGCCTGCTCCGGCACACATTATTCAGGAAGAAATTGTTGGACCATCACTCGGACAAGAAGCGATCAACAGCGGTATGTATTCGTTCGTAATCGCCTTCATCCTTGTATTGGCTTACATGTTGTTCTTCTACAGTAAAAAAGCAGGTTTGGCCTCGAACATCGCGCTGATTGCCAACTTATTCTTCGTGATCGGCGTGCTGGCTTCTATCGGTGCCGTGTTGACACTGCCTGGTATTGCCGGTATTGTATTGACAATTGGTATGTCGGTTGATGCCAACGTGCTTATTTACGAACGTGTACAAGAAGAAATCAAAGCAGGTAAAGGCTTAAAACTGGCAATTGCCGATGGTTATAAAAACGCCTACTCTGCTATTATCGACGGACAGTTTACAACGCTGTTAACCGGTTTCGTTCTTTACATGTTTGGTTCAGGTCCAATCAAAGGTTTCGCGACAACACTGATCATCGGTATCTTTACATCGTTGTTCTCGGCCATCTTCCTGACTCGTTTGACATTCGAACGTCAATTATCTAAAGGTAAAAACATCACCTTTACCTCTAAAATGACCGACGGGTGGTTGCGTGATGCACAAATCAAATTCCTCGACAAACGAAAAGTCGCCTATATTATCTCCGGTACGTTAATCGCTATTTCATTGATTTCGATGGCAACCCGCGGATTCAACTACGGTATCGACTTTCAAGGGGGCCGTACCTTTGTTGTACGTATGGAACAGGACGTAAAAGTAGCTGAAGTTGGCAAAGCGCTGGCTGCTGTTTATGGCGAAACACCCGAGGTAAAAACGTTTGGTGGCGACAACCAGGTAAAAATTACAACTGAATACAAAATTGATGAATTATCAAGTGAAGTTGATGACGAAGTTGAGCAGTTGTTGTTAACCGGATTACAGAACGGTGGATTCGTGCCCGGCGATGTGGACATGGCGAAATTTGATTCGGATTACCGGATGAGTTCGCAAAAAGTTGGACCAACCATTTCCGATGATATCAAGAAAGATGCGCTGATCGCGATCTTCTTCTCGCTGGTGATCATCTTCCTTTACATCCTGATCCGTTTCCGCAACTGGCAGTTTGGTTTTGGAGCGGTTGCCGCCTTGGCTCACGATACCATTATCACACTTGGCGCGTTCTCGCTGTTCCACGGCATCTTGCCTTTCTCGTTGGAAATTGACCAGGCATTTATTGCCGCTATTCTGACCGTAGTAGGGTACTCGATTAACGACACCGTAGTAGTGTATGACCGGATCCGTGAGTATCTGCAAATTCACCCAAAACGCTCAAACGAGCTTAACATGAACGAAGCGATGAACTCAACACTTCGCCGTACCTTCAGTACTTCGCTGAGTACCTTGGTAGTAATCCTGGCGATCTTCCTATTTGGAGGTACATCAATCCAAGGATTTACGTTCGCTCTGCTGTTGGGTGTTGGAATTGGTACTTATTCTTCAATCTTTGTTGCCACACCAATCGTTTACGATACATACAAACGCGTTGAAAAAGCAAAAGCTAAAAAAGCTGTAAAATAAACTACAAGTTCTTGACATTGAGGGCTTAACCCAAAGTGGCCCCTCAATAATTCAAGCAAAATACCGACCATAAAAGTAGAAAAGCCTCCGCACTTGCGGAGGCTTTTTTTTTGAACAGAGAGCACATCCGATTTTTAAATTCCATCGGCACCAAACCAAGGAAGTCATAAAGTTGTTTGTATATTTGCCTAAAATTTTCGAACATGATGCACTCTTTCTTATTTATCAGCGGTGGCGAAATTGTAATTGTTATGATGATGGCTCTTTTGTTTTTCGGTTCGAAAGCAATTCCAGACATCGCCAAAACACTGGGGAAAGGATTGCGTGAATTTAAAAAAGCGACCAACGAAATTCAACGTGAGTTTGAATCGAACACCAGCGAAATAAAACGCGAATTCAACAATGTCCAATCAACCGTAAAAAAGGAATCAAACCGCATCACAGCTGACATCAATGAAGCATCATCCACCATTGAAAAAGAAGGCAACAAAATCAGTGAAAGTGTGGAAAACGAGTTGAAAAAAAACTAGCCTCCGACCGTTATGATCGAATTAATTATATCAGTAGCAGCCATGCTGCTCTGTTTTGTCTTTCTCGCCCGAATCTGCGATAAATTCTTTGTTGCATCGCTCGACCGAATCTCTCACGACTTAAAGCTTTCGTCCGACGCGGCAGGTGCCACCCTGATGGCAGTTGGCTCCAGCGCCCCGGAATTGTTCGTCGCCCTTTTTGCTGTTTTCCGCCCCGGAGACCACAGTGCTATCGGCATTGGGAGCATTGTTGGCAGCGCTCTGTTCAACCTGCTTGCTATTGGCGGACTAGTTGCTTTGGTGCGCAAGTCGTCGCTCACCTGGCAACCCATGTTACGTGATATCCTGTTCTATTTCGTGGCGGTTATCCTGCTGCTATGGGGCATTATCGACGGCGACTTTAATCTAACGAATGCTGTCGCATTTCTGGCTCTCTACGCGGTTTACGTTTTCGCGGTTGTAAACTGGAAAAAATGGTTCACTTATACCGACACCGGACACCACCACAATTCCGCTGCCATACAGGAGGAAACAGATGAAAAACCA
This sequence comes from Mangrovibacterium sp., assembly GCF_041596335.1. Classification (GTDB taxonomy): domain Bacteria; phylum Bacteroidota; class Bacteroidia; order Bacteroidales; family Prolixibacteraceae; genus Mangrovibacterium. Next base: position 4,093 of record NZ_JBFHIT010000011.1, read on the forward strand.
AATTTGATCGATCGTTTTTTAGCGATTCTCTTCCCAAAAAAAGAGCACTATTACTGGGTATTTTTTATTGCCATCGTTTTAATTGCAGGAATGAGTTGGGTGCTGGTTGAAGCAGCAATTCACGTATCGCACATTTTAGATATTCCCGAATCAATTATCGCCTTAACCGTATTAGCCGCCGGAACCTCCGTGCCCGACCTCATGTCATCATTAATTGTGGCAAAACAAGGACGCGGCGATATGGCAATCAGCAACGCAATCGGATCCAATATTTTCGACATTCTTGTCGGCCTGGGATTTCCCTTCCTGCTTGTTATACTCATCAATGGCAACAACATTGTTGCTGGTGGTCAAAACCTCGAAGGCTCCTCGTTCATCCTGTTCGCATCGCTCATTGCGTTCACCCTCCTTTTAATTTTCAAACGTTGGAATATCAACTGGGTAACAGGACTGGTTCTGTTAGGCATGTACGTGATCTACATCGCACGCGAAATTTATATGCTCTGACTGATTGGCTAACGAACTTCTCGGCCAGCTTTTTCAGCCGACTCCCGAACGGATAAAAACCAGGTCGATTTCCTAACTATGTCAGAACAGAATTAATTACCTTTAGCCGAAATAAAAAAAGCAAAAATTGATTCAGTCCAGAAATATTACCAAAACCTTCGGAGAACTTCAGGTTTTAAAAGGAATTGACCTCGACATTCCTGCCGGGAAACTGTATTCAGTTGTTGGCCCAAGTGGAGCCGGCAAAACAACCTTGCTCCAAATTCTTGGCACGCTCAGCAAACCCGATTCGGGTGAAGTGCATATTCTCGATAAATCGGTCTTTGCCTTGGGTGAAAGGCAATTGGCAGCTTTTCGAAACAAGGAGATCGGTTTTGTTTTTCAGTTTCACTACCTGCTTCCCGAGTTTAACGCGTTGGAGAATGTTTGTATACCGGCATTTATTGCCAAGAAAAGTAAAAAGGAAGCAGAAACAAGGGCTAAAGAGCTATTGCATTTCCTGGGACTGGAACACCGCCTGACTCACAAACCGGCGGAACTTTCGGGAGGAGAACGCCAACGGGTCGCTGTTGCCCGGGCACTAATTAACAACCCGGCGGTAATCATGGCCGATGAACCATCGGGAAACCTCGATAGTAAGAACAGGGACGACCTGCATGATCTTTTCTTTAAACTACGCGACGAATTTAAGCAGACCCTGATCATCGTAACTCACGATGAAAATTTCGCCCGCCAATCGGATCGCATCATCCGCATGCGCGATGGTCGGATTGAAGAATAGATCAGGGGCTGAACGGAAAAAAGCATCAGATCCGGAGTGCGATAAAATTGCGTCCTCGCATTCGGCACTACAAACCCGAAGCGAGCACGTCCTTTTCTGACCACACCATAAATGCTTTGGGGACAAATGATTTACTTAATCGGCAAACGGAAACTCAACAATAACTTTCGTTCCGATACCAATTTCGCTTTCGACCCGAACAGCTCCTTCATTACTGGCAATTAATTCCTTACAGAGCGGAAGCCCTAACCCAGACCCAAGTTCTCCGGCAGTCCCAACTGTTGAACGGCTAGTTTCGAACTTAAAAAGCGAGTTTATATTTTCCGGTTTAATTCCCTGTCCGGTATCGGCAACAACCAAACGTACTTTCTCACCTGCCTTTTCTGATTTAATAGTAATTACACCCCCTTTGGGCGTAAACTTAATTGCGTTTGAAACCAAATTCCGCACAACTGTTTTCAGCATATTTGCGTTCCCGGATATAAACGTATGTCGTCCTTCTTCAAACTTGAGATCGATTGATTTTAAAACCATTGAACTTTCGAACACACCGATATCACTAGCTACAAGTCGGCTCAATTCTATTCTCTCACTTTCATATTGATTTAGATTTTGGGATTTAGTCGCCCAGTCCAACAAATTTTGCAACAAGTGGAAAGTTGACCGGCTCAGGTTGTCTAAAACCTTAATGTAGTTTTGTTTGTCGCGTTCAGACAGGTCGGTGTCGTTTTGAATCAGATCCAAAAAATTCATGATATTCCCTACCGGTCCTCTTAGGTCGTGGCCAATGATCGAGAGAAACTTAGCCTTCGATTTCAGTTGCCCTTCCAACTCTTTTCGCAAACGCATATTCACCGCAGATAAAAAGCCGAATGTTAAAGCAATCATTATAAAGCCCGAAATGAGATGGATCGAAATAACTTCAGGTGTAATTTCTGCCGGGCTATATCGGGGGTTCATCAATAACGCATATACATTTAGCAACACCAGAACCAGAAAAACAATGAACGCAACCGTGTTCAGCAGGAAAACTTTCGTCAGATACTTTTGATCTGCGTTTAAATGAACCATTTCAAAGATGGCGACTGAACAATAAATAATCACAAACAATAAATGGATACCGATTTGAATTTTATAGGCGTGGAAAACCCCGATGAAAATAGCAGATTGAATCAGATCCAAAATTGGGATGCCAATGACAACCCCCTTCCGGATTTTTAATTCTTTAAATTTCCAAATTCCGGCTAAGTATTGATACAAACCAATTGTGATTAAGACCCGTGTTCCAACAAGCACAAAAAAACTGTCAACAGGAGCAATAATTCGAATCAATAGTCCGAGGCCAACAATCAGACTTCCTGCGGCCCAGTATCCGACTCCATGTTTAAGCGAATTTCGTTGCAGGAAAAACAGATAAAAGCCCATTATCAAACTAATACCAGAGTTTACGACGTTTAACACAAACATATTACTCTGCTCCATAATTGCGATTTAAAGATTCCAATTCAGTTTTTCGTTTCCAACTCCTATTTTACGCGGAATAGTATTCAAGTTAAACATATTTGAAAGTAATCGCCTATACCCCCCCCTCTGTTACTACGCCCAATACTGCTACGGCTCTTTTTCTTTCAATTTCTTCCCAGCCTAGCACCACTGTCTATCAATATAATACACATACATGTAACTATCTGCAACCAATGTATCATATTGTTTAACCCTTTGTAAACCTGTATCCTTGCATCAGTTTTTAAACGTACAAAAGCGAAATAAAGTATCAACGCCTTCCGTACGTATTGAACGACTCAACATTTAATAATTATAAACTACAAATAAGATGAGCAATTTAAACGAACCGGCAAGAACTTACCCAAAGACATTTTCTCACATCGGAATTACTGTTCCAAATATTGAGGAGGCTGTTAAGTTTTATACTGAAGTGATGGGATTTTACGTGATTATGGAACCAACTGTAGTGACAGAAGAAAACAAAACGGCTATCGGCCAAATGTGTATTGATGTGTTCGGCGAAGGATGGGGAACATTTAAAATTGCCCATCTTTCAAGCAGCGACCGAATCGGGTTCGAGCTGTTTGAATTTAAAGAAAGTAAAACGCAAAAACCCACCTTTGAACCTTTTAGAAGCGGGTTATTCCATTTTTCGGTTCAGGATCCGGATGTTGAAGGACTTGTTAAGAAAATTGTTGCTGCCGGTGGAAAACAACGGATGCCAGTTAGAGCCTATTATCCGGGTGAAAAACCCTACCGAATGTGTTACGTTGAAGATCCGTTTGGAACAGTTTTCGAAATTTATTCGCACTCTTATGAGTTGCACTATTCAGCCGGAGCATATAAGTAATTATCGTTGGCAAAACCTTGTCCCCATCGATCCAATTCGAGAATGATGGGGATAAGCGTTTTCCCTTCCTCAGTTAGTTCATACTCAACTTTTGGCGGAGTAACCGGATACACTTTCCGACGAACAAGTTTGTCTTTTTCAAGTGCCCGGATCGAATAGGTAAACATTCGATTGGAAATATCTGTAATACTTTTTTGCAATTCCCCCGACCGCTGAGCACCATCTTTTAAGTGAAACAAAATCAGACTTTTGTACTTATCGCCAATCAGATGCAGCGCGAAAGCCAACGAACAATTGAATACTTTGCCATTATAGTTGATGCTTTTGTTTTCGCTATCGTTTACCATCACCAAATATTTTAAATCTCACTGCATTTCTTTCTGTTCTGACAAGGTAGTTCTGTTCTCCACATAACGAATCCGTACCTAATGACATCAGCTCCGGAGCAGACTGCCGATTAACGTCAAGAAGTTCGCCCGCGAATATTCCGATTGAAATAATTACAAATTCTCAACATCTATTTTATACAACTGCGCGGTGTTTTTCCAAAAAATCAGCTCTTTTTTGTCATCAGCAAGATCAAGTTGATCCATGAATTTCAAGTAGGATCTCATATTCGAGATTGGCCAATCGGTTCCATACAACAAATAGCTAGCATCACCGGCGAAGGTGATCATTTCTTCAATTTCAGATTTCATGAAGCGTTCAAACTTCTCCGAAAAATCGCCAAGCACCAACCCGGAAATATCGGCATAAACGTTTTTATTCTTGTACACAACCTCCATACAGTCCTTAATCCAAGGGTTGCCAACGTGACAGATCACTATTTTTAAATCCGGATAGTCAACCGCAACATCATCAATATGCAGAGGGTGTGAATACTTCACTCTCCCGGTTGGGGCATAAGTGTCGCCCGAATGAAACATGACAGGTACGTCATACTCGATGGCCATCTCGAACCATACTTTGAGCCGGCTATCGTTGGGATAAAATGGTTCATAGCCTGGATAAAACTTCAGGCCTTTAATCAGCCCTCGCTCCAGATATTCTCCGATTTCCCGAATATCCCGGTGATTATAATTCAGATAACTAATGCCTGAAATGACTCCCAAATTCTTTCGCCCCTCTACAGCTTCAACAACCTGCTTGGTACTTGGCCTGTTTTTATTCACTTTGTAGGAGGACAGGACCATCGCATAGTCAACTTTATTTTCTGCCATCGTATCTGTAAGCAGGTTAAGACTATCGTCAAGGGAAATCACTCTGTCTTCGTGGTAATTGTTAATGTGTGTATGCGCGTCTATTATCATATGTCTTCTTGTTTATTGCTCGTTACCTGTTAATTGCAAGATACTATTTTCAGTTCTCGATCTGACCGGAAAACGGAAAAAATTGAATCTTTTGTTAGTCGGTGCATCTGCAATATTGAATTTCACCTACCCATTTTCGATACATAAAACGAAAAACAGGCATCCTTAACATCCCTAGTTCACAGTGATTTCCGATTATTCCCCGTGTATTTAAGACGGTTCAATCCGGGATAAAAACGCCGGCACAAACTACGTTAGGAGCAGAGATTCGGAGGCACAAAAAAAACCCTGCCGGATCGACAGGGTTTCGCTTCAGAATAAATCCACCTAATTTATAAAATGGAATCGACAGGCGTGTACGGTAAACCGAAAGCTTCGGCCACCCCCTCGTAAACGACTTTTCCGTCGACCACGTTTAACCCTTTTCTAAGTGGCATATTGTCCTGGCAAGCCTGTTTCCAGCCTTTATTCGCCAGTTGCAAAGCATATGGTAAAGTTGCATTTGTTAATGCTAAGGTTGATGTGCGTGGAACTGCACCGGGCATATTAGCCACGCAGTATTGAATCACATCATCGATCACAAAAGTTGGATTATCGTGGGTGGTTGCCTTGGTGGTTTCAAAGCAGCCGCCCTGATCAACCGCCACATCAACCATTACGGTTCCGGGGCGCATTGTTGGAATCATATCACGAGTAACCAACTTAGGAGCTTTAGCTCCGGGAATCAACACCGCGCCAATAATTACATCGTGGTTTTTCACCATTTCGCGCAGGTTATATTCGTTGCTCATCATGGTTTTCACGTTGGCGGGCATAATGTCGTCGAGGTAACGTAACCGTTTCAAATTTACATCCATAATGGTTGTATCAGCACCCAATCCGGCAGCCATTTTTGCTGCTTCAGTACCAACGATCCCTCCACCAATAATCAATACTTTAGCTGGTGGCACCCCAGGCACGCCTCCGAGCAAAACACCGTAGCCGCCATATGTTTTCTCCAGATATTTTGCACCTTCCTGCACCGACATGCGACCTGCCACTTCTGACATTGGCACTAACAAAGGCAACGACCGATCGTCCAGCTCAACAGTCTCGTAAGCAAGGCAAACCGCTCCGCTTTCAATCATCGCGTTTGTTAAGGGCTCCGACGAAGCAAAGTGGAAATAAGTATATAATATCTGACCTTTTCTAACCAGCTTGTATTCTTGCTCAATAGGCTCCTTGACCTTAATAATCATCTCCGCAATTCCGTAAACTTCCTCGATGCTCGCCAGCAACAGTGCTCCGGCATGCAGATAGTCTTCGTTTGAGAATCCACTGCCGATACCGGCATTCTCTTGTACGTACACCTGACGACCCCGTTTTACCATTTCAGCAACTCCGGCAGGCGTTAAAGCCACCCGGTTTTCATTGTTCTTAATCTCCTTGGGAACGCCAACTATCATATTGCAATAATTTAAATTTGATAATACGAAACTAGACACTTGACACAGTACAAAACATGACAAATGACAAGATATTAAGAATATACAACTAATTCGTCAAACAATTCGGATGCTGCAAAACGTCTCGCTTTAGCTCATTTCAATTTAAAAGAAAGCATTGCATAAATATTTCATTTTTATGTCTTAACAGTTCGTTCTATTTAAAATTGATAATTGTATATTTGCCCTCCGAGCAAAAATTTTTTACAACATATGCCTACAACATCCATTCGGGGAAATAAAATGCCTGATTCACCGATCAGGAAACTGGTACCTTTGGCCAACAAAGCGAAGGAAAGAGGGGTAAAAGTGTATCACCTCAACATTGGTCAACCTGATTTGCCAACTCCACAGCGGGCGTTGGATGCGATTCGTAATATCGATCGGAAAATTCTGGAATACAGTCCCAGCGAAGGTATTTTATCGCTTCGCCAAAAGCTGGCCAAATATTATCACAAGTTTAAAATCAATGTTGGTGTTGAAGATATTATTGTAACTGCTGGTGGAAGTGAAGCGGTTACTTTTGCATTCATGTCATGTTTGGATCCGGGTGATGAGATTATCGTTCCCGAGCCGGCTTACGCCAACTACGAAGCTTTCGCCATTGTGGCTGGAGCGATTATTAAATCGATCCCATCAAAAATAGAAGAAGGCTTTGCGTTGCCACCAATTGAAGAATTTGAGAAGCTGATCAGCCCGAAAACAAAAGGGATAATGATCTGCAACCCCAATAATCCGACCGGTTACCTGTACACACAGGCCGAGATGAACGCCATTCGCGACTTGGTAAAAAAATACGATTTGTATCTGTTTTCGGACGAAGTTTACCGGGAGTTCTGCTACACCGGAGCGCCTTACATTTCTGCTTTTCACCTCGAAGGAATTGAGCAAAACGTGATCCTGATTGACTCTGTCTCGAAACGATACAGTGAATGCGGCATCCGGATTGGTGCGTTGATCTCGAAAAATGAAGCGGTTCGACGAAATGTGATGAAATTCTGCCAGGCTCGTCTGAGTCCACCTCTGATTGGCCAAATAGCAGCCGAAGCTTCGCTGGAAGAAACAGACGGCTACCTCATGGATTCGTACAACGAATATGTTGAACGCAGGAAATTCCTGATCGACGGATTGAACCGTATCGACGGTGTTTATTCGCCAATTCCAATGGGTGCTTTCTACACCGTTGCCCAACTTCCGGTTGACGATTCGGATAAGTTTTGTGCCTGGTTGCTTGAAGAGTTCGAATATGAAAACGAAACTATTTTCATGGCTCCTGCCACCGGGTTTTACACCACTCCGGGTTATGGAACAGACGAAGTGCGCATTGCCTATGTGCTAAAAAAGAAAGATCTGGCTCGCGCCCTTAAGATTCTTGATGAAGCACTTAAGGTTTATCCGGGAACCGTTTATAAACACAACCACTAGAAAACTTCAAACAACAAATACAAAAGAGGCTGTCCAAAAAAAATTGGACAGCCTCTGCTATTAATGTATTATTCAATTCGGACCTTGTTTCGTAAAAACAAATCAAAGTAGGTAACCTGGCAAACGCAGTTACTAGTTCCCCAACTCCGACATGAATTTAATCCGCATCAATCGTACTTCTCCTTCATCATATTCGTCTTCTCCCAGTTCATCCAACGCTGCTTGAATGGAATCATCTTCAGCTTCGCGGAAATATTCGAAAACTTCTTCCTGATGTTCATCATCTAAAACTTCATCAATATAGTAGTCGATGTTGATTTTTGTTCCTGAGTTTACAATGGCTTCAATCTCTGCTATCAACTCGGTCATTTCTATTCCTTTTGAATCAGCAATATCTTCGAGTGACATTTTACGATCGATAGCCTGTATTATTTCAACCTTGGTCTTCGACTTATTGGCAACCGATTTTACGACCATGTCCTGAGCCCGCTCAATATCATTGTCCTCGACATAATTCTTGATAAGAGCCACAAATTCAGCACCATAGCGCTTTGCTTTTCCATCGCCAACTCCCTGTATATTTTTCAATTCATCGATTGAAATCGGGTACTGAATGGACATATCCGAAAGCGATGGATCCTGAAATATCACGAATGGCGGCAAATTTAACTTTTTGGCTACTTTCTTTCGAAGGTCCTTAAGTGCCTCGAACAGCTCCGGGTCTCCTGCCGATCCGGTTGATGGTGCCGAAACCGTATTATACTCCTCCTCAAGCTCGCTGTAATTGTGATTACGAACTAAGAGGAAAGGCTGCGGTTTTAAGATAAACTCGTTTCCTTTGTCTGTCAACTTCAACAGTCCATAATTCTCAATATCCTTGCTGATCAAACCGGCAATCATACTTTGACGAAAAACGGCATTCCAAAAGCTGTGACTATGATCATCGCCATTACCAAACGCCTGCAAATCATCATGATGAAAGGACTTCACCGCTGAAGTCATGCGTCCGGTCAAAATATCTGAGATATGCTCTGCCTTGTATTTTTCTTTCACCTCCTGAATGGCCAGCAACGCGCGATGAACCTCATCTGAAGCCTCAATTTGCTCTTTCGGGTTCAAGCAGTTGTCGCAATTTCCACATGGCTCGTCCAATGTTTCACCAAAATAATTTAGCAGAATTATCCGACGGCAAATAGCAGACTCGGCATACGAAGCGGTATCCAGAAGTAACTGCCGACCAATTTCCTGTTCGGCAATTGGTTTTCCCTGCATAAATTTCTCCAACTTCTGAATATCCTTGTACGAGTAGTAAGCAATACACTGCCCTTCACCACCATCCCGTCCGGCCCGACCGGTTTCCTGATAGTAGCCTTCCAAACTTTTCGGTATATCGTAATGAATTACAAAGCGCACATCCGGTTTATCGATCCCCATTCCAAAGGCGATGGTTGCAACAATTACATCCACCTCTTCCATCAGAAATTTATCCTGATTACCACTTCGAGTGGAAGAGTCCATTCCGGCATGATAAGGCAAAGCTTTAATTCCGTTTACCACAAGCAACTCAGCCAGTTCTTCCACCTTCTTGCGGCTCAAACAATAAATAATCCCGCTTTTCCCTTCATTCTCTTTAATGTGCCGAATAATCTGGGTTTCGGGTTTTGCTTTCGGCTTAAGGGCATAGTATAAGTTTGGTCGGTTGAAAGAAGCTTTAAACACATTCGCTCCCAACATACCAAGGCTTTTCTGAATATCGTGCTGCACTTTGGCGGTAGCTGTAGCAGTCAGCGCAATTAGTGGTGCAGCGCCAATTTCCTGAATGATCGGACGTATCCTTCGGTACTCGGGACGAAAATCGTGTCCCCATTCCGAGATACAATGGGCTTCATCAATGGCATAAAACGAAATTGTCACCGATTTCAAAAAGTCAACATTATCTTGCTTTGTTAACGATTCGGGAGCCACATACAGCAACTTGGTTTTCCCACTGGTCACATCTTCCTTCACCTGCTGAATTGCCTGTTTCGATAAGGAAGAATTCAGAAAATGGGCGATTCCGTCATCAGTCCCAAAACTGCGGATCGAATCAACCTGATTTTTCATCAGGGCAATCAGTGGCGAGATAATAATCGCTGTACCGTCCATAATTAGTGCCGGCAACTGGTAACACAACGATTTACCACCACCGGTTGGCATCAGTACAAAAGTGTCCTTCCCATCCAGAACACTTTGAATTACTTCTTCCTGCTGACCTTTAAAACGATCAAAACCAAAGTATTTCTGGAGCTGATCGGTCAATGTGAGATTATTCTCCATATAGCCGCTAAATTTTGATCTCCTTTATTAATAAACTTTTTAAAGGGAATCTAAGATGCTAAAAACATTTTCAAAATACAATGATTTTTTTTGAATTTGATTTGTTTTCAAAACGCTTAAGAAATTTTAAGGTTTTACCCTCTGGCACTTTTCTGAATATAAAACTATATTTGTTCCCGTTTGTCGAAACCAATTTTGGCAACTCATCCTGAATATACTTGCGTATTATGGCCGAAGAACAGACAACTAAAAAAAGGAAACAACAAAAAGCTGAAGAGGTCGAAATGTCCTTCCTGGATCATCTTGAAGTACTGCGCTGGCATCTGATCCGTGCATTCGGGTCGATCTTCCTCTTCGCAATTATTGCCTTTGTCAACAAGGACATTATTTTCGACAAGATTATCATGAATCCGAAGCTGCCGGATTTCTGGACCAACCGGATGTTTGGCATGCTGGCTGATTTTACCGGGATCGATTCACTACGCATTAACACCAGCGAACTCAAGCTTATCAGCATCTCTATGTCGGGCCAGTTCATGACCCACATTTGGACTTCAATTATCGCCGGGCTTGTCCTTGCTGCCCCCTATGTCATTTTCGAATTTTGGCGATTCGTAAAACCCGCTTTGTACGAGAACGAGCGCAAAAGCTCTACTGGTGCAATTTTCTACATGACCATCCTCTTTTTCTCAGGTGTACTATTTGGCTACTTCCTAATTGTGCCTTTGTCGGTTCATTTTCTGGGCTCGTACTCCATCAGCACCGAAGTGGCAAACCAGATCAATATTTTATCCTATATCAGCACCGTATCTTCAATCACCTTAGCCAGTGGAGTCGTTTTCGAACTTCCGGTCTTCGTATACTTCCTCAGCAGGGTTGGCATTTTAAACCCGGAAATGATGAAAAAATATCGACGACATTCCTACATCGTTCTGCTTATCTTGTCGGCCATTATAACTCCTCCGGATGTTTTCAGCCAGATTATGGTTTGCCTTCCGCTGGTGTTCCTTTACGAGATTGGAATAGTAATATCGCGGAGAGTACAGAAAAAGGCACAAGAAGCCATCAATGCCATTTAATTTGAATTTGTAGAAACACGAAAATTCAGCCATGAAATTAAGAGCAGACAATATTGTAAAGAAATACAAGAAGCGAACCGTTGTTAAAGGGGTTTCCTTCGAAGTTAATCAAGGTGAAATAGTTGGACTTCTGGGACCTAACGGTGCCGGAAAAACAACCTCATTTTATATGATTGTAGGCTTGGTTCAACCCCTAAGCGGACAGGTTTTTCTGGACGATATGGATATAACCAACATGCCGGTATACAAGCGTGCACAAAAGGGAATTGGTTACCTGGCACAGGAAGCTTCCGTATTTCGAAAACTCAGCATTGAAGACAACCTTCGTGCTGTACTGGAAATGACAGACCTGAGCAAAATACAACAAACGGAGAAAATTGAAACGCTGCTCGAAGAATTTCGCCTGACACACATTCGAAAAAGCAAAGGATATCAGCTTTCCGGTGGCGAACGTCGTCGTTGCGAAATTGCACGCGCACTGGCTATCGATCCAAAATTCGTACTTCTTGACGAACCGTTCGCAGGCGTTGACCCAATTGCTGTTGAAGACATCCAGGAAATTGTACGAACATTGGTTGAGAAAAACATTGGTGTTTTAATCACCGACCACAACGTTCACGAAACGCTGTCCATCACAGACCGTTCGTATTTACTATTTGAAGGATCAATTCTAAAAGCCGGAACAGCCGAAGATTTAGCGAACGACGAAGATGTACGCCGAGTGTACCTCGGTCAGAACTTTACGCTGCGTTAAAACGCGAAATAGCATCACTTCGTTTAATGACCTTATTTTTCCATGGCACCCAAAATCACCCTAAGAAGCTCAATATCTGGATCAAAAACAGACAGTTTTTAATCTTTTTACATTTTTTCAAAAAAAGTTAGGCGCAGGTGTTTGTAGATATTAAAAAAATGCCATACATTTGCGCCTCGATTAGCGGACGTGGCGGAATTGGTAGACGCGCTAGACTTAGGATCTAGTGCCACACGGCGTGGGGGTTCGAGTCCCTTCGTCCGCACAAAACAAAGCTCAACCGCTATGCTTGGTAAACGCCAAGCATGCGGTTTTTATTGATTTATGACGTTGGTAAACCACCAACAAACATTGGTAACTAATTGGTTATCCGATCTTTTTCCAAAAAATTAAGTGGAACTTTTATGAATATTACAAAAGAGAACATCAACGAGCTAAATGCTACAATTACCGTTAAAATCGAAAAAAACGATTACGAAGCAACGGTAAACGAAGTTTTAAAAGACTATCGTAAAAAGGCTAACATGCCGGGCTTCCGCCCAGGCAAAGTTCCTGCAGGATTGGTCAAAAAAATGTATGGCAAAGCCATTTTGGCCGATGAAGTAAACAAGATGTTGTCGAATAACTTGTCAAAATATCTGGTTGACGAGAAACTAAATATTCTGGGCGAACCTCTTCCAAACGAAGAAAAACAGCCTGTAATTGACTGGGACACCACCGAAGATTTCGAATTTGTATTTGACATTGCGATTGCACCCGAAGTTGACGTAAAACTCGACAAGCGTAAAAAGTTTGTCTACTACAACATCGAGGTAGACGAAGAGATGCTGAACAAGCAGATTGAATCATACACCAGCCGTTTTGGCGAAAACGAAGTTGCTGAAATTGCAGGCGAAAAAGACACACTGCGTTGCGACATCGTTCAGCTGGATGCGGACGGCAATGAATTGGAAGACGGAATCAAAGCTGAAAAAGTAGTGATCGCCATCGACCAAATGAAAGACGAAGCGGTTAAAAACGAAGCGATCGGCAAAAAAGCCGGCGATGTTTTAGTTTTCAACCCTGCTGCTGTTTACGACAACAAACATGAAGTAGCGAACATGTTGAACGTTTCTCACGAGGAAGCTGAAAACATTGAAGGCAACTTCAAATTCACAATCATTGAAGTTTTATCATTCAAAGCTGCGGAAGTAAACGAAGAGCTTTTCAAAAAAGCGTTCGGCGAAGAAACGGAGATTAAAACCGAAGAAGAATTCCACGCTAAATTGAAAGCCGAACTGTCGGAAAATTTCCAATACTCAAGCGACTATAAATTTGCGTTGGATAGCCGCGACGCCTTGGTTGAAAAAACAGCCATGGAACTACCTGAAGAATTCTTAAAGCGCTGGTTAAAAGCAACAAACAACGAACTGACTGACGAACAAATCGATGGCGACTTCGATAACTTCATGCAAGACTTGCGTTGGCAATTGATCAAAGATCGTTTGGTTCGCGACAACGAGCTGAAGATTGAAGAAGGTGAAATTAAAGAATTGGCGAAGAAGGTAGCTGCTATGCAGTTCGCGCAATACGGCATGCACAACGTACCGGAAGAACATCTGGAAAACTACGCCGGACACATCCTTCAAAATGAAGAAGAGAAGAAACGCCTGGCAAACAAAGCTATTGAAGATAAAATTTTGGAAGTGATTAAATCGAAAGTAACCCTGGATGAAAAACCAATCAGTTACGACGAATTTAACAAACTACTCGAAAAGTAGTCCTCAACACTAGGGCAAAAGCATATTTTCTTAACTTTGTAGAACTCGGTTCGAAAAAACTCCAAACATTCTAAGTGGAGTTATCTGGCACCGGGTTTTACAAAGTTTTTTTTTTAATCGGAGGATAACAAATGAACGACGCAAAGGAATTTAACAAATATGCAACCAAGCACAAGGGAATCAGCAGCTTAACAATGCACCGGTATGATTCAATCTTTACCAATAGCCTGACTCCCTACATCATCGAAGAACGCCAACTGAATGTGGCTTCAATGGACGTGTTTTCCCGTTTAATGATGGATCGCATCATCTTCTTGGGCACGCCTATTGATGACTATATCGCCAACATCATTCAGGCTCAGTTGCTTTTCCTCGAATCAACCGATCCGTCAAAAGATATTCAGATCTACTTCAATACCCCTGGAGGATCAGTTCATGCCGGATTGGGGATCTATGACACGATGCAGTACATCTCGCCAGACATTTCAACAATTTGTACCGGAATGGCCGCCTCAATGGGTGCTGTACTGTTAACTGCCGGAGCACATGGAAAACGCTCTGCTCTAAAACATTCACGCGTAATGATTCACCAACCAATGGGAGGTGCTCAAGGTCAGGCCTCTGACATTGAAATTACGGCTCGTGAAATCTTAAAATTGAAAAAAGAATTATACGACATTATCGCCAAACATGCCGGTAAATCATACGAAGAAGTTGAACGCGACGCTGATCGTGACTACTGGATGACTTCGGAAGAAGCACAAGCCTACGGAATGATTGACGAGATTTTGGTGAGAAGCTAAGCATTTGACTAAGGAGAAAAAATACTATGGATAAATGTTCTTTTTGCGGACGGGAGAAAAAAGATGTCAACCTGTTGATTGCGGGGATGGAAGGTCACATCTGTGATCGTTGTATTGAGCAAGCTTATGCCATTGTTGAAGAAGAATTCAAAACAGATAACGATTTCGACCTGACGGGCGTCCAGCTCCTGAAACCAAAAGAAATTAAAAACTTCCTGGATCAGTATGTAATTGGCCAGGATCAGGCAAAAAAAATCCTGTCGGTGGCAGTTTATAACCACTACAAGCGATTGAACCAAAAGGTACAAACCGACGAAACTGAAATTGAAAAATCCAATATCATTTTGGTTGGCCAAACCGGAACAGGCAAGACTCTGCTGGCTCGGACAATTGCCAAAATGCTGCATGTCCCCTTCACGATTGTCGACGCGACAGTACTGACAGAAGCTGGTTATGTAGGCGAAGACGTTGAGAGTTTGCTAACACGACTACTACAGGCCGCCGACTATAATGTTGAAGCTGCAGAACGAGGAATTGTGTTCATTGACGAATTGGATAAGATTGCCCGCAAAGGAGACAATCCGTCCATTACACGCGACGTATCAGGCGAAGGTGTTCAGCAGGGATTACTGAAATTACTCGAAGGTTCGGTTGTTAACGTACCACCTCAAGGAGGTCGCAAACATCCGGAGCAAAAAATGATTGCTGTTAATACCAAGAACATCCTGTTTATTTGTGGCGGAGCATTCGACGGAATTGAGAAGAAAATTGCCAACCGAATGAACACCAAGGTAGTTGGATATGGAGCACAGAAAAAACATGAGAATGTTGATCGTGATAATCTGCTGCAATATGTCGCACCACAGGATTTGAAAAGCTTTGGACTGATCCCGGAGATCATTGGTCGTTTGCCGGTATTAACCTACTTGAAACCACTCGACCGACAAGCGTTGCGAAATATTTTAACGGAGCCTAAAAACTCGCTGATTAAACAATACGTCAAGCTTTTTGCACTGGATGAAATTGAATTAAGCTTTGATGAGGATGCGCTGGAATTCGTCGTTGACAAAGCAGTTGAGTTTAATCTTGGAGCCCGCGGATTACGTTCAATATGCGAAAACATCATGATTGACGCCATGTACGACAGCCCGTCGGACGGTGTTAAATCCCTTAAAATTTCGCGCGAATATGCCGAATCGAAATTCGATACGGAAGACCACCAGCGATTAAAAGCAAGCTAAATAATTTTCAATGCCGGATATTTTCCGGCATTTTTTGTCTAACCTCACTTATTCTTCATGATTCGTTTTAAAAATGTGTCCCTGAAGTTGGGGAATAAGCAATTGCTCGAACACTACGATTTAAAAATCGCCAAGGGTGATAAAGTTGTCATTTCGACTCCCTCGGGTACCGGGAAATCAAGTTTATTAAAGCTGCTTCTTGGTTTCTTCGAGGCCGACAATGGTAAAATTATCTTTAACCAAAAGGAAGTAAAACCTGAAAACATGCGATTTATTCGCAGTCAAATAGGCTATCTCAGTCAGGATATCGACTTGCCAAACGGGCGAATTGAAGACGTTTTCAACGAAATTTTTCAATATTCGTCCAATAAAAGCTTGCCATATAACCGAGAGCTTTTGCTGGAGAAATTAAAGCTGTTGCAGCTAAGCGACGACATCCTGTCGAAAAATACGATTGACATTTCAGGTGGAGAACGCCAACGATTGGGATGGGTACTGATCATGCTGCTCAATCGTCCGGTTTGGCTACTCGACGAACCTACCTCTGCACTCGACACCTCCATGAAGGAATTTCTCATCGACTTTGTCAGACACAGTAAAAAAACCGTCATTTGCGCCAGCCACGATATAGAATGGCATACCGAGCCTATGCGGATCATCACCAACTTACGCTCATGAGTACCCCAATAATTACAACAAGCGGAATTCTGGCCGGCCTTATTTTAGTTGTCCCGGTTGTTGCGTTGGTATGGAAACTAAAACTAGGCTTCAACAAGCGCCTGTTGATCTCGGTTGGGCGAATGCTGGCGCAGTTAGGATTTGTGGCATTTTACCTCATCTATATTTTCAAGCTCGACAATGCTTTTGTTAACGTAGCTTACGTCTGTATGATGGTCTTTTTTGCGGCGCTTTCAGGCATTCGAAATTCATCGCTTCGCCTCAAACGCTTCATTCTCCCAACTTTTTTGTCAATGTTTATTCCAACACTGGCAACACTCATTTACTTCAACCTGGCTATTGTCCAAATCCCAAATTTATTCCGGGCTGACATTCTGATTCCGATTGGTGGAATGATGCTGGGGAATATCCTTAAATCGAACATTGTAGCGTTAAAAACCTTTTTCAATCTGGCTCAAAAAGAGGAAAAAGTCTATCTCTATTTGCTGGCTGCCGGAGCAAGCAGACAAGAAGCGCTGCGTCCGTTTTTTAAAGAGGCAATCCGAACTGCGATGGCTCCGAACATTGCAACAATGGCAACCGTAGGATTGGTGTCGTTACCGGGAATGATGACCGGCCAAATTCTGGGAGGCAGCGATCCGGCATTGGCTGTCAAATACCAGGTAATGATCATGGTCGTACTAACTTTCACAGGCCTGCTGAGCATCATTCTACAACTGCTCTTCGCTATCCGTCAAAGCTTCGATAAACACGACCGGCTAGACAGAAATTTGATTCGTTCCTAGCTAAAAGGCGATTCGGCTTCTTTCAATTTATTAACAAATAAATTGACCTGCTTGCATCAACCAAGCAAGCAATGGACTGTTGTACTCCTAATAGGTTAAAAAAGAAGATATGAATTGGAAAAAAATAGTGAGCGCCGCTTTGGTTGCGTTCTGTCTGGTGGGTACAGCTTCCGCTCAAGATAGCAAGCTAATGGAACTGGAAATAAACCTCGAAAATTACGACTATCCATTCCCTGTGCATTTCATTACGATATATAACCAGCAACAACCGTTGCGGATGGCCTACATGGATGTTCTTCCCGAGCAACCAAATGGCAAGACAGTGATGTTGCTACACGGCAAAAATTTTAATGGAGCTTATTGGGAACAAACCGCTAACCGATTAGCGACGGAGGGATTTCGGGTCGTTATTCCTGACCAGATTGGCTTTGGGAAATCGACCAAACCGGAACATTACCAATATACCTTTCAACAACTGGCACTAAACACGAAAGCGATTTTAGATACGCTCGGGGTTGAAAAAACGAGCGTTTTGGGGCACTCAATGGGTGGTATGTTGGCCACGCGTTTTGTTTTGATGTTTCCGGAACTTACCGACAAGTTCATCCTCGAGAACCCTATTGGCTTGGAAGACTGGAAACTGATAGTGCCATATAATACAGTTGATTGGTGGTATCAGAACGAACTGAAGAAATCGTATGAAGGCATTAAAAAGTACCAGTTAGAAAGCTATTACGATAACAATTGGCAACCCGAATACGACGAATGGGTGAACCTTTTGGCCGGATGGACTCTGAATGAAGCCTATCCACTAATCGCCTGGAACGCCGCACTCACCTACGATATGATTTTCACCCAACCGGTTTGTTACGAGTTTAAGAACGTGACCGCACCTACATTGCTAATTATCGGACAACGCGACCGCACCGCTCTCGGCAAGCCACTGGTGAGCGAGGATGTCAGAAAAACGATGGGCAACTATCCGGAGCTGGGTCGCAAAACCCGTGAAGAGATTAAAGGAAGCCGTTTGATTGAACTAGATAATGTCGGTCATTTACCACACATTGAAGCATTTAACCGCTTTATCGAACCACTTATCGAATTTCTGGAGGAATAATTAGGAGGAATCAACTTCCTATTCATCCAAATACTTTGCGGGCAACTCCTTACTGGCTTTGGCTCCAAGTTCTTTCAGTTTTTCGGCCGACCGAACCAAGTTCCCCCGACCATCATTTAGCTTATTCATAGCCAAATCGTAGTTTTTGCGGGTTAAATCAAGGTTGCTTCCCACCTTTTCCAAATCGTTGATAAAAGCGACAAATTTATCGTACAGCGCACCACCCTGCCGAGCAATTTCAATGGCGTTTCGGGTCTGGTTCTCCTGCTGCCAGATTGACGCGATGGTACGCAATGTGGCCAGTAAGGTCGAAGGGCTCACGATTACAACTTTATTGTCCCACGCGTACGAAAACAAATCCTGGTCTGCCTGGATGGCCACACTAAATGACGACTCAATCGGAACAAACAACAGCACAAAATCGGGGCTATTAATGCCCTGCGCAACCTGGTAGTGTTTTTCGCTCAACAGCTTCACGTGCGACTTTAAGCTCAACAGGTGGTCTTTTATGAACCGGACTCTGCCTTCATCATCCGGTGCATTCACCCAACGTTCGTAAGCGACGAGCGAGACCTTTGAGTCAACAACAATATGCTTCTGCCCGGGCAGGTTGATCACAATATCGGGCTGTACACGCTGTCCGTTGTCGCCAATGGTGCTGAACTGCTTGCTGAACTCCTGTCCTTCTTTTAAACCCGAGCGCTCCAGAATCTTTTCCAAAATAACCTCTCCCCAGTTTCCCTGCTTTTTCACATCTCCTTTCAGAGCCTTGGTCAGATTATTAGCCTCGTCGCTAATTTTCAGATTCAAATCGTGCAGCTTTTTCAACTCAGCTTTCAGGTCAGTTTGATCTTTCAATCCCTTCTCGTAGGTGTCTTCAACCTTCTTCTCGAATAATTGGATCTTGTCTCGAAGCGGATTCAGAATCTCGCTAATATTTTTCTGATTCACCTGCGTGAACTCCTGCGAATTTTGCCGAAGAATCTTGTGGGCAACATTCTCAAATTCGGTGGTTAGTCGTTTCTGAAGGTCTTCCATTTCCTGCTTTTGCGATGCCAGTTTTTCTTGCAGATTGGCAAACTCAACTTCAGCTTTGGCGAGTCGCTGTGACTTCTGCTCGTGTTCCGTTTCAACAAACTGAAGTCGGTCATCCAACCGATCGCGATCCGCTTGCAAGTTCGACACTCGCTCTTCGAGCTGTGCCTTCGCTTTTTCATACTCAGTCTGACGGATTAAGTTCTCAGCTTCAGTTGATTTCGCCTTCAACCTAGACGCCAGCAACGCGACAATAAAGCCCAAGCCGAAACCAGCAAGCAGATAGATGATTTCCATAAATGTAAAATTTGAATGCTAAAAGTACAAAGAACTCTCACACGGGAAAAGGAAAAGATGTTCACGATCGATCCAGTACAAAACCAACAAAATCGATTCAGACTGAAACGAAAGCATTTTTCAACCTGAAGTTCGAACGGAGAAGTGTGATGGGAAAGTACAAAAAAACCATCAGGAATGCTGATGGTTCAATGCTTTTACAAGCTAATATGTTGCGCGATTAAAGCTGCTGTTTCCGTAAACTCTTCGGGAGTGAATTTCTTCTTATTCGAAAAGTTTAACAAATCAGCTTCACTTTGCATTGGCACCAAATGAATGTGCGCATGGGGCACCTCCAGACCTAACACCATTACCCCTACTTTTTGGCATGGAATAGCTTTCTTCAGCCCGGCGGCCACTTTCTTGGCAAACAATTGAAGACCAATAAAAACGTCATCGTCCAGATCAAACAGATAGTCTACTTCTGTTTTCGGGATCACCAAAACATGGCCTTTTACAACGGGGAAAATATCAAGAAAAGCCAAATAGTTATCATCCTCAGCTACTTTGTAGGCCGGGATCTCTCCTTGTACGATTCGTGTAAACAGACTGGACATAATGTATTAGAGTGAAATGTCGACAATTTCAAAAGGAATAATACCCGATGGTACTTTAATATCAACCACATCGCCTACTTTTTTACCAATTAGTCCTTTGGCGATCGGTGTTTCAATCGAGATTTTCCCCGATTTAAAGTCCGCTTCATGTTCTGAAACAATGGTGTAAACCATCGTCGCGTTATTCTTCTTATTTTTGATCGTTACTTTATTCAGTATCTGCACTTTATCGGTATCGATTTTTGATTCATCGATAATCCGAGCGTTAGCGATCTTATCGCGCAAAATCGCGATTTTCGCTTCCAGCATTCCCTGTGCATCTTTCGCCGCATCATATTCCGCGTTTTCCGAAATATCACCTTTCTCAATGGCTTCACCGATTTGCTTTGAGATTGACGGGCGTTCAACGTTCATAAGCTGATCAAGCTCTGCTTTCAGCTTATTTAAACCTTCTTGAGTGATATAGGCCACCTTTCCCATTTCTTAAACTTTTATTTTTTTGTTACGTGACTTCATTATAAACAAAAAAGAATTCCGACGAGCGGAACTCTTTGTGGAGACAAAGCTATATAAAATATTTGATTTTTACGAACGCTATCCTTCAAAAATGATTTTAAAGCACTAGTAATTAAATTGTTCTAATACTTTCGATTGAGGATTTCGGAGTAGACAACCGCCTTTCTCAACGAAAAATCCTGACGAATTAAATTTCGGGGAGTCAGTTTTGAATCGTCTTCAACTTTCAGCTTTTCCAGTTGCAGCGCTTGTGTTTTACGTTCCTCTCTTCGATAAGAATGCGTCAGGCTTTCGTGCTTCAACGCATTATATTTAAGTTTTGAAGGAGCTTGCATTGGAGGTGGTGCTTTCAATTTCTCCCGCTTGGATGATACTTGTTTTACAACCGGCGGCGGAACCGAATTTTCAGACGTTCGGTCTGACATAATTGGATCACCGTCAAAAAATTCTTCGAAAACACTTCTTGAAGGGATCTCCATGTCATCCTCTTTTTGCAGTTCTTGCTCCCGCTTCTTTTTTTGCTGGTTTAACGCACCAAAAACCGACAACACTAGCGCTATAATAATAAAAATATAATCTTCCATACGATTAAATTTTGCTCTCGATGAAATAAATTGCCGACCGTTTTAGTTTTGCATATAAAGGTATAAAAAATGAATGGCATCAAACGATATTTCTTAAGAATTACTTTCGCCCTTTTTACAGTCGCATTTAGCACGTCTTCCTGCTCCGATAATTTTGAATCTTCGATTCCTTACGTACCGGTCAATTTTTCGATCAACCTGATAAACTACAACGACCTCACGGTAGCAGGCAACTCTGTAGCTTTTGGAAGTGGCTATGGTGGTATCATCGTTTTGTTTAACGGCATTCAGTATTTCGCCTACGATGCCTCATGCCCATACGAAGCAAGCCAGACTTGTTTGATTACGGTTGAGGGGGGAATTGGAACTTGCTCGTGCTGCGGATCGCAGTACAACTTATGGGATGGAGGTTTTGTCATGTCAGGCACGTCTACCGAGCCGCTGTTGCAATATCAGGCAACCGCTTCCGGGAACCGACTCTACATCTCCAACTAGTTGGTTATCTCAACTACCCGATCATTTCTGGTTTCCAGCAAAAAAATTCGATCGAAGCCGGAATATAACTTCAAATTATCAAGCTTATTCTTCAAATTAAAACTAACCGTCCCCCGCAATTCGGCAAGGTGAATCAGAAGCCAGATCTGAAATAATCGCTTTCTTCGATACAGGATCAGCTTTTCCTGTTTTGCATCAATTGTTTCCTTCAGATGATCTATCAGATATAACGGATTTACTAACCGACCGGTGTGATTAATAAAGTCTTGCCCTTTTAATTCAGTCAGCTCAATTCCAATCGCCTTTTTGTGATTTATTTTCAGTATAAAATCAGGAGACTCAGCGGGCACAATTCGCCCCTTCGGGAAGTTATCCCATAGGCGGGCAAACTGCTGCAGAATGATATGTTCATTTTTCTTATCCATATTTTTCGGAAGAAAAAAAAGATTCCGGCTGACTGATAGCCTGCAAAATAAGACTAAGTGTCGGGCAGGAAAAACCGGATTCACGACCTCAAGATACAAAAAAAGCAGCTCGAAAGCTGCTTTTGATCTTATCAGTATTTGTGGAATCGCTTCTCCACTCCGATTAATACCGGTAGTGCTCAGGTTTGTACGGACCATCGGCCGACACACCAATATAAGCGGCCTGCTCTTTTGAAAGCTTCGTCAGCTTTACTCCTAACTGTTCCAAATGTAAACGGGCAACTTCTTCGTCGAGTTGCTTTGGCAGGCGATACACATCGATCGCATAGTCATTTTTCCACAACTCAATTTGTGCCAACGTTTGATTTGTGAACGAGTTACTCATCACAAAACTTGGGTGACCTGTAGCACATCCCAGGTTTACCAGACGACCTTCAGCCAACAAATAGATTGAATGTCCATCTTCGTAGGTATATTTATCAACCTGTGGTTTAATATTGGTTTTAACAACTCCTGGCCACCGCTCCATGCGTCCAACCTGGATTTCGTTATCAAAGTGCCCGATGTTACACACGATCGCTTGATCTTTCATGGCTGCCATGTGTGCGGCTGTGATAATATCTTTGTTTCCGGTAGTTGTTACGTAGATGTTTCCTTCCTCGATGGCATCTTCCATTGTTTTAACTTCGAACCCTTCCATAGCGGCTTGTAACGCGCAAATCGGGTCTATTTCAGTAACAATAACACGAGCACCATAGCCACGCATTGAACGTGCACAACCTTTACCTACATCGCCATAACCGGCAACCACAACTACTTTACCGGCAATCATAACATCGGTTGCCCGCTTAATTCCGTCAGCCAGCGATTCGCGACATCCGTACAAGTTGTCAAATTTCGATTTAGTAACCGAGTCGTTTACATTGATAGCCGGGAACAGCAATTTCCCCTCTTCCATCATTTGATAGAGACGGTGTACACCGGTTGTTGTTTCTTCGCTAACGCCTTTCAGCTCTTTCGCGGCATTTGTCCAACGAGTTGGGTTTTCGGCCAAAATTCGCTTCAGCGCCTTATTCAACTGTATTTCATCTTCTGCTTCCTGCTCCGCATCTAGGATTGAAGCATCTTTCTCCGCATCAACTCCGCGGTGAACCATAATGGTTGCATCACCACCATCATCCACAATAAGATTAGGACCAAGGCCATTACCAAAATCGAGGGCTTTTTCGGTACACCACCAGTATTCTTCCAGAGTTTCACCTTTCCAGGCAAACACTGGAACACCTGCAAGCGCGATCGCTGCAGCGGCATGATCCTGTGTGCTGAAGATGTTACAACTTGCCCAGCGCACTTCAGCTCCAAGTTCAACCAAGGTCTCAATCAACACTGCTGTTTGAATGGTCATATGCAGTGAGCCCATAACTCGGGCACCCTTCAGTGGTTTTTCATCCGCATATTTCCGTCGGATTGCCATCAAACCGGGCATCTCTTTTTCTGCAATTTCAATTTCCTTGCGGCCAAATTCGGCCAAGGAAATATCGGCTACTTTGTAGTCCATTTTAGTATCTGTCATCGTCATCATAATCCTATTATTTTGAATAGCAAAGATAATTCTTTCCCTTAAATTGACCAGCTTTTTTTTTCGACTCAACAAGATAATCTCCTGATTTAGACTGTTTTTTCACCTAAAAACACCGCACAAACAATGAACAAAAACGACGACAAAGTGTTTCGCGA
This sequence comes from Mangrovibacterium sp., assembly GCF_041596335.1. Taxonomy (GTDB): domain Bacteria; phylum Bacteroidota; class Bacteroidia; order Bacteroidales; family Prolixibacteraceae; genus Mangrovibacterium. The sequence continues at coordinate 28,174 of NZ_JBFHIT010000011.1, forward strand.
CCAGCACAGCGGAAAATTTTCATACAAAACTTCAGAAATCAATTTAGGCTGAAATCATAACCAGATATTCGGCAGAACAATAAAAAAACGCCCTTAAAGATGTGGATTAACATCTGATCAGTCTTTTCTCGACAGATGATTCAAAACTGTTTGTTTGTCCTCCTCTAATTGGACTCGCAAGTCATCGATAGAGGCGAACTTCTTTTCATCTCTGATTTTAGAAATAAACTCCAGTTCAATTTCCTTATGATACAAATCGCCATCAAAATTAAGAATATGCACTTCAATGCTTCGGTGATCGGCATTCGAGTTTACCGTTGGACGTGTACCTATATTCAACATTCCCTCGTAACACTTCCCGCCAACTAACACAAACACCGCGTATACACCATAGCCAGGAATGAGCTTATGTGGATCGGAGGCTAAAATATTCGCGGTAGGGAATTGAATCTTCCGCCCTAACTTTTGCCCTTCAATTACGGTACCATGAAGGGTGTATGGATACCCCAAATAACTATTAGCCCGAGCGACATTCCCATTCTGCAGCGACTCCCTAATCTTGCTTGAACTGATATTTGTGTTGTCGATTAACAGCACATCAAGCTTCTCTAATTCAAAATTAAATTCCTTCGACAAACTTAATAGCATATCGAAGCTACCTTCGCGGTTTTTACCAAATTTGTGGTCATACCCAACCACCAAGCTGTTAATATTGAGCTTTTCAACCAATATTTCGCGTACAAAATCGGTGTAGTTCAGTTGCGAAAACTCCTTCGTAAACGGGTAAATAACCAAATGGTCGATGCCTGCTTTTTCGAAAAGTCGGATTTTTTCGTGTAAGGTAGTCAGCAGGCGCAGGTTGCCTTCGTCGGGAAAAAGTACCAAACGCGGATGAGGATAAAAGGTAAAAATAACGCTCTCTCCGTTTTTCTGCTTGGCAATTTCATTCAAACGACTAATGACTTCCAAATGTCCCAAATGCACCCCATCGAATGAACCAATCGTCAAAATAGGTTTTTCGACGTGAAAATCATTAATATCATGGTAAATCTTCATTTTGCTTGTCTTTCAGGCTCGCCAAAATTACATTTTTTGAAGGGAACATTGCTACTTCCCCTTTAAAATCATGTTTCAAAACTTTGAATAAGCGCCCTGCATGAAGCTTAAATTATTATTTTTACCGGTCGAATAAAATAAACTTGAGATCAGTGAGAAAATTAGGATTTTTTCTATTAGCCATCGCAACCCTTGTTGTTGCCTGTAATGATTCGTCGAAGTATACCATCAAAGGCCGCATTAGCAATGCCGAAGACAATTACATCTATCTTGACGAACTGAAAGTTTCAACGACCGAAACTGTTGATTCGGTGTTGGTCGACCGGGATGGAACCTTTAGCTTTGAAGGAGACGTAAGTTACCCTACGTTTCTTCTCTTGCGCCTGGATCCGAACAATTTCATCACGTTACTAGTCGACTCGGCAGAACAAATCGAGGTCATGGGCGATGCTGCAAATTTTAGCCGATCTTATTCGGTAAGCGGATCGCAGGGCTCATTATATGTGCAACAGTTAAATCAGCAATTAAGCCGAACGAAACACCAACTGGATTCAATTCGTTCGTTGCAGATTTCGTTTCGAAATGATCCGGATTTCGCGGAGAAAAAGAAACAGTGGGATCAGGTATATTATGAAGTACGCCAAAATCAAGTCGAGTATTCTCAGAAATTCGTTGCTGAAAATGCGTTTTCAATGGCTAATGTGCTGGCCTTGTATCAAAAATTCGACGATGACACCTACGTCATTCAGGATATCCAATCGTTGAAACTAGCTGCGTCGGCACTAAATTCCTTCTATCCCGAGTCGGAACACGTAAAAGCGCTTTATGGAAACACCCTGAAATTAATGCAGGAAGAGCGAACGGCCAAAATAAAACAGCTTGTCGACGAAAGAGGGGTTAACAGCCCCGACATTGTGTTGCCAAATTCGGATGGTAAAGAGATTGCGATTAGCTCACTCCAGGGCAAATATGTTTTACTTCAGTTTTGGTCGGCTATGGATCGCGGATCGCGCATATTAAACCCAGTATTGGTAGAGGCATACAAGAAATACAAATCCAAAGGCTTTGAGATTTATCAGGTTTCGGTTGATGAAAACCGATATGAATGGCTGGATGCCATCGATCAGGACAAGCTTAGCTGGATAAATGTCGGCGACATGAAAGGAAGCTACCATGCTGTTACAAACTACAATGTTACCCAAGTGCCCACCAACTACCTGTTGGACAAGGAAGGCCGTATTATAGCGAAAGACCTGAAAGGACCAAACCTGGATAAAATGCTGGGCGAACTCTTAAATTAATTCGATAAAATCACCCTCATTTACGCGGAATGGAATATCGGTCGTCCGGAAATTCTATCTTTGTCAGCATTTTTAATAACCGTTTAGTGTTTTGATTGAAGCAGGTAAGAAAATATATTTCATTTCGGATGTGCATCTTGGTGCACCTGCGTTGTCCAACAACGAAGAACGCGAGCGGCTTTTCGTGAGATGGCTCGACGAAATTAAGAAGGATGCAGGCATGCTGTTTCTCATGGGCGACATCTTCGATTATTGGTTCGAATACAAGCGTGTTGTCCCGCGCGGATTCACCCGCTCGCTAGGCAAGATCGCGGAAATCGCCGACTCCGGAATACCGGTTCATTTTTTTACAGGCAATCACGACATTTGGGTATTTGACTATTTACCCAACGAGTTGGGGGTGCAGGTTCATTACAACGAACTTCGGATTAGCTTGGGGGGCAAGAAATTTTTTCTGGCCCACGGCGATGGACTCGATCCTTTTGATACCGGATACCATTTTTTGAAAAAGGTATTCACCAACCGATTTTTCCAATGGGTATTTGCCCGCATTCATCCCAATCTGGGTATCGCGGTTGCGCATGCCTGGTCGAAAAAAAGCCGTTTAGATAAAGGAATGGGCGATGGATTTAAGGGACCTGTAAAAGAAGGTCTCTTTGTTTTTGCAAAGTCGATTCTTGAAAATGAAGAGATTGATTATTTTATTTTCGGGCATCGACATTTGTTATTAGATTTGCCGATTGAAAATCAAAGCCGTTACATCAATCTGGGTGACTGGATCACTCACTTTTCGTACGGCGTATTTGATGGTAAAAAATTTGAATTAAAGACATATAAAAAATAGGCATTTGCGTGTGCAGATTTGAACGTTATGACAATGAAACTTTACACTAAAATTATTGGAACAGGGCGATGTATTCCCCCAAAAGTGGTGACAAATGCTCACTTTATGGATTATGAATTCTTCGATCCTTCCACCCGCAAATTATTTGATAAGACCAACGAAGAGATTGTCTCCAAATTCCAGGAAATCACCAACATCGTTGAGCGTAGGTGGGTAGCTGACGACCAAGTTAATTCCGACTTGGCTACGATCGCTGTAAAAGATGCCTGCGACTCTTCGGGCATTGATCCCGAAAGTCTGGACTTTATCATTTTCGCGCACAACTTTGGCGATGTTCATCCCAATCAAACGCGTGTAGATACACTTCCCGGTCTGGCGAACCGTGTAAAAAAGAATCTCGACATTAAAAACCCGGCCTGTATTTGTCACGATGTGATCTCCGGCTGTCCCGGATGGACACAGGGTATGATTGTTGCCGACGCCTATATTCGCAGCGAGACCTTTAAAAGAGGAGTTGTGATTGGCGCAGACACGCTTTCACGAATTTCTGATCCACATGATCGCGACACGATGATCTTTTCCGACGGAGCAGGTGCAACCATTGTTGAAGGAATTTGGAGCGATGAGCCTGTGGGTATTTTGTCGCATTCCAGCCGTTCCGACTGCAATCCGTACGCGAACTTACTGACCTTTGGCAATTCGCTTGATCCGGACTTTAAAGGCGATGACTTCTACATTAAAATGGCAGGTCACAAACTATACGTTTATGCGCTGAGCCATGTCCCCGGAGTTGTTAAAGACAGTATTGATAAGGCGGGGCTGACACTAGGCGACATTAAAAAGGTGCTGATCCACCAGGCTAACGAAAAAATGGACGAAGCAATCCTCAAGGGAGTTTTCAAACTTTACAAGGAAAAAAATATCCCGAAAGGCATCATGCCAATGAGCATTGAAAAACTTGGAAACTCGTCAACCGCAACGGTGCCAACCCTGCTCGATCTGATTGTAAAGGGTGACATGGAAGGACAGGAAATCAATTCGGGCGACTACATCATCCTTTGCTCTGTTGGTGCCGGAATGAATATCAACTCGATTATCTATAAATGGGCATAATCCCAACGATATAAAGAACAAAAAAAGAGCTGTTGAAAACGAATGTCAACAGCTCTTTATATTTTAACCCAAACCGTTTTTAGCGGTTTCTTTGAAATCGGTTCTTCCCTGCCGGACGACTTCCACCCGATCGGTTTGTGGGCTTCGGTCGATAACCGGAACCACCTCGCCCCGACGAAGCTGGTTTGCGAACAACAAATTCTTCTTCTTCATCGTCCGGAAACGGATGATCCTGAACCACCGGAATTTCCTGTCTGATCAAGCGCTGAATATCGCGCAAATAGACACGTTCTTCTCCGTCGCAAAACGACAGAGCAGCACCACTTGAAACGGCACGTCCGGTGCGACCGATCCGATGCACATAGGTTTCAGGAATATTCGGAAGGTCGAAGTTAATTACCAACGACAACTGCTCCACGTCAATTCCACGAGCGGCAATATCGGTTGCGATCAACACTTTAATCTTTCCATCTTTGAAGTCGCCCAATGCTTTTTGGCGGGCATTTTGCGACTTATTGCCATGAATGGCAGCCGACTTAATTCCAGCTTTTTCCAGCGAACGAACCACTTTATCGGCGCCGTGTTTTGTACGGGTAAAAACAATCACCGAGTCATACGAAAGGCTTTCCAACAAGTGAACCAATAACTTGGCTTTCCATTTCTTGTTGACAAAATAAAGCGACTGCTCCACTTTTTCGGCTGTTGTTTGCTCTGGTTTAATTACCACCTTTTGCGGATCACCCAGAATTTTTCCGGACAATTCAACAATCGTAGGAGGCATGGTAGCCGAGAAAAACAGCGACTGTCGATTGTGCGGTAACTGAGCGATCAACTTTTTGATATCGTGTACAAAGCCCATATCCAGCATTCGGTCAGCTTCATCCAATACAAAATGGCGAAGCATCTTCAAGCTAATATAACCTTGATCCATCAAATCGAGCAAACGGCCAGGTGTGGCAATCAAAACATCGACCCCGCGCCGAAGCGCTTTCACTTGAGCTTCTTGTTTTACGCCACCAAAAATGACGGTATTACTAAGCCCGGTATATCGTCCGTAAGTATCGAAACTTTCGGCAATCTGAATGGCCAACTCTCGTGTTGGTGTTACCACCAATGCCCTTATTTTGCGTGGCCCTTTAGTTTGAGGGCGGTCTTCTGCCAATTGCTGCAGTATCGGAATCGCAAATGCTGCGGTTTTCCCGGTTCCGGTTTGCGCCGATCCCAGCAGGTCGTGTCCGTTAAGCAAAATGGGAATTGATTGTTCCTGAATAGGAGTTGGATTGGTGTAGCCCTCGTCTGCGAGCGCTTTACAAATGGAATCACAGATTCCTAAATCGTTAAAAGTCATCTAATAAATTAAGACCGTAAAGATAGATTAATAATTTGGATAAAACAGCACCGACGCCATCAGCGCAAATATCACTCATAATGTGCAACTTACACCGAAACAGAAGCAATACAAGAACGCTACAAACACCGAAAGCTACCAAACAACCGGCGAAAGTTGATGAGAAATCAGGAAATCGTTGGCTTTGCTAAAATGCTTATTGCCAAAAAAACCACGACTTGCCGACAGAGGCGAAGGATGCACCGACGTGAGCACGAGATGTTTACTGCGATCGATAAATTCGCCTTTACGAATGGCATAGTTTCCCCACAGGATAAAAACCACGTGATCCTTTTGTGCATTAATTTGATGAATCACCGCATCAGTAAATTCTTCCCAGCCTTTTTTCTGGTGAGATCCGGCATTTTGTGCCCGAACGGTCAGGGTTGCATTTAGCAACAAAACACCTTGTTTTGCCCAATCGGTAAGATTCCCGGAACCTGGAACTTCCTTGCCAATATCACCTTTCAACTCTTTGAAAATATTGCGCAAACTTGGAGGGAAATCGATGCCTTCGTTCACTGAAAAACACAATCCATGGGCCTGTCCGGGACCATGATAAGGATCTTGCCCCAGAATTACAACCTTCAATTGGCTAAAAGGACATTGATCGAACGCGTTAAAAATGAGCTTGGCTGGCGGATAAACCGTATATTCACGATATTCACGATGAACAAATTCAGTTAATTTATCAAAATAAGGCTTTTCAAATTCATCCCTTAAAATGGCTTTCCAGCTTTCGTCTATTTTTACATCCATCGGTGATTGCTTTTCTTTTGAGAGGGGCTAAAATAATTGAATTCAGTTGAAATGCCAAAGAACACGCAAGCCTGAATCGCGAATGAAGGATCTGCAACTTTCCTGAAGTACTACCGCTGTTCGGCTTAGTTTGATAAGTACAAAAAAAAACGCCTACTTCACTCTTCCCGGGTTCTTCTTTACAAAATCGCCCCAGCCCTTGTATCCGGCTTTCGAGACCGGATTCTTCATTTGCAGATAGTGACAGATGGCTACCGCAAGGGCATCGGTGGCATCCAGCTCCAGAGGAAGATCGTCAACCTTCAGCATATTTTTCAGGAAATAGGCCACCTGCTCTTTTGCTGCCCGCCCCATTCCGGTTATCGCCTGTTTCACTTTTAGCGGGGCATATTCAAACACCGGAATATCACGCTGCAAGGCCAGCCCCATAACAATCCCCTGGGCGCGTCCCAACTTCAACATGGCCTGAATGTCTTTCCCATAAAATGGAGATTCAATCGCCAGCTCGTCGGGCTTAAATTCATCAATCAAAGCCTGAGTGCGAATGAAAATATGTTTTAATCGCAGGTAGTGGTTATTATAGCCCGCCGTTTTAACCACTCCAACATGACGAATACGAGGGGTATTATCCTTAATTTCGATCAATCCGTAGCCCATCACAACAGTTCCCGGGTCGATTCCTAAGATCAATTTTCCTTCTAAACTCATGAATTAATTTTTCAGTTGAAATGACAACAGGCCACGCAAAAATTTCGGAAAACGAAGTCTGACTTGTTGGATCAGAATGCCTAAAATTATAAAACTTAAGCCAATAAAGGTGGTTGTATAAATCGTTTCGTGTAAAATGAAATAAATAAACACCAGCGATATAAATGGAGACAAGAACACAAAATTTCCGATAACCGCGTTGTTTACACTTTTATGCAAGGCGTAAATCCAGAGGATATAAGTTACCCCTAATTCGAATAAACCGACATAAACAGCGGCCCAAAATGATTGGCCGGTCCACGAAATATGAAAGGCACCGGGCTCGAAAAAGCTATAAGCGACCAAGAACACCAAACCGAAAATAAAATTCCAGGAAAGAACCACCAGTCGGTCGCGGGTATCGCGGGTACTAAAAATCCAATATAACGACCAAACCACGCTGCTTCCCAAAGCGAGCAAAGCGCCCAACGTGTTTGTCCGGGCAAAACCTTCGACCCCACCCTGCGACGAAATAAACACCACCCCCGCAAAACTACAGCAGATGGCCACCAAGTTTTTCCAGCTAAGCTTTTGCCCCAGCAACGGAACCGACAAAAGTGCCAGCGTAACCGGCCAAACCATATTCAAGGCTTGCGTAACTTGAGCCGGATTAAGCGAATAGGCTTTGAATAATAGGAGATAGTATAGAAATGGATTCAAAAACCCCTGCATGGCCGAATGCCCCAACTGACTGGCAGAAATTTGCTTAAATTCGCTCCACCTCCCGGTAACAAGAACTGCCGCCAGAAAGAAAATAAGCGATACAATTGCTGCTACGAATATGAGTTGAAAAGGGCTAAAATTTTGCAGCGCCAGTTTAAAGGCAGTGGCCACAGTCGACCAAAGCAAAACCGACAACAAAGCCAGCACAATCGCTGTTTTTTGGTTCTTCATTTAATTCAGGTTTTCAGTTGAAGGAGTGACCTCCTGCGGCCGATCATCGAAATCGCCACGCAGTTGCCTGTACCAATCGCGCGCCTGCGACACATGCACGCTCCCCGGATGCTGCTCCAAAAGTTTTAAATAATACGCTTTTGCTTGCTCCTGGTTATTCAATTTTGTTCGGTACAAATTTCCAAGTTCCAGCATCGCGTCGTCAGCCAACAAATCATACGGAAATTCAGTCACTATTTTTTCAAGTTGAGCCGCTGCCTCAATCCAATTTCCTTTCGATTTTAAAACCGCGGCTTTCCGGTAATAAATGTCGTCCTGCAAACTATGAAAGGGGTATTGCTTTTGCAGGCTATCAAGCATAGCCCAAGCGGCTTCCGGTTGATTTCTGAACTGCATCAAATCGGCTTCTGCAAACAGCTGCAACGGCACACTAGTGGTATCCAGATTCAGGTTGTTCCCAATAAAAAGCGAAAGCTCCATCGCATCGTTGGCAATCAGTTTCGACGTACTGGCTTTTAGGACATCCAATTGTGCTTTGGCCCACGACAACTCGCCCATATAGTAGCCAAGCCGGGCTTTTTTCATTTTAACCTCGTCACCCAGCTCATTGGTTTTATTGGCTTCAATTACTTGCGAATACACCAAAATAGCCTCCCACATATCACCTTTAAAAACCTGCACATCGGCCAAGTCGACTTTCAGTTCGTCAATCTCAAGTGGAGTCAAACGGGGAATTTCGATGGCTTTTTCTGCCATCAATATCGCGTCATCCGGCCGGTTTAGGTTGAAGGCCAACAGATGGACAAAATCGCGTATCAGCACCTGAGTTTCGGCTACAAAACCCAACTCGTTGAAACAAACTTCGAACTGTTTTTGCAACTCCAACGGCTCCAGCGCCTGTTTCGGATCAGTCGTAAACTGTTGATATAGCAAATCCATGCGCACCAGTTTGGCCTGATAGAAATAAGGATTCTTCTCTCCCTTCGCGATCAGGTAATCGTAAGCCTTCAGAGCCTCTTCAAAATGCTCATTCCGAGCCGCGATTCGAGCCAGCTCCATAATCATGGGCGACTCATCGATCCCTCGTTTGTCGAGCGAAATCTGCTGACGCAACGCCTGTGCATAATTTTTTTCCTGCATAAATAACCAAATCAGCAGCCGATTGTAGGCAACTGTCGATTGATCCTTTTGCATTCGCTGAATCAGCCGACCACGCAACTGGTTGCGAAGCGAATTGTCAACATCCAGCCGAAATGCGCTTTGCAACGCACTTTCCATCCGGGCCAAGGTATTTTCGTCTTCCCGAATCATATCCAGAAAAACATCAAACATTTTGTGATAGTCGCGCTGATACAGATAAACCCGGCCCAATTCATATAAAAAACTCTCGCCCGGAATTTTCTGTGGTGCTTGCAAATAAAGCTGTTCGGCATAGGCATATTCGCCCCGGGTAAGCAACGCGTTGGCCAAACGCGTATAGTCGGCTCGCGCAGGCAAAACAACGCTCACCGCCTGTTGAAGTTTCTCTTCAGCCTCGGCTATTTTATTCTGTTTTTTCAATAGCAGTCCCCACTGCACATACAAGGTTGCCTCGTTTTCATTTTTTCGAAGGGCTTTGCGGATGATTTTCTCCGCCGTTTCGTAATCGCCGGATTCGGTTAAACAAATCAGGTACAAATCGAAATAATAACTGCTGCTGGTTGCCTGATAAAGCTCGTCGTACAAAACAGCAGCCTTATCAAACTCTTTCGACTGGTAATACTGATTGGCCAGCTGAGCCTTGCTTGCGTCAGGAATTTGCTGCGCAAAAAGCAACTCCCCCGCCAACAAAAATCCTAAAACAAGAAGTAAACGTATGTACAGGTGCTGTTTCATCTTGTGCAAAAGTAATAATATGAATGAACCAATTTTCCTTTCATTTCATTTTAGAAAACCATTAGCCTAAATTAGCGAATTGCCAATAAGCCTTCGCCCGGATTTTAACTAATTTTAAATTGAAAGTAGCAGGATGAAGTTGATAATCATAAGCGGAAACGGGAAGAAATGACTATTTTTACCCGAAATAATCAAAAAACGATGAGCGACGAAATGCAGCCCCGTCCACGTTTACCGCGCTGGATGAAAATGAACATGCCGAAAGGAGAATCGTATTCAAAAGTGAAAAACCTGGTCGGCAAACATGGCCTGCACACGATTTGCAGTAGCGGCAACTGCCCGAATATTGGAGAATGCTGGAACCGGGGAACGGCGACGTTTATGATTCTGGGTGAAATTTGCACCCGCAATTGTAAATTCTGTGGCGTGAAAACCGGAAAACCCCTCCCCGTTGACCCCCATGAACCCAAGCGCGTTGCCCAATCGATCCGGATTATGGAGCTGAAACATGCAGTGGTTACGTCGGTAGACCGCGACGACTTGCCCGACCTCGGTGCTTCAGCCTGGGTGGAAACCATCAATGAAATTAAAGCGGAAAACCCCAACACCAAACTGGAAGTTCTGATTCCCGATTTTCAGGGGCGAGAAGAATTGATACAACAAATTACAGCCGCCCGTCCCGAAGTTGTTTCGCACAATCTGGAAACAGTTGAACGACTAACACCGCAAATCCGAAGTGTCGCTAAATATCGCCAAAGCCTTGAGGTACTGCGCACCATTGCCGAAAGCGGGCTGGCAGCAAAATCGGGCATTATGCTGGGGCTGGGCGAAACCGAAGAGGAAGTGTTGCAAACCATGGACGATTTACTCGAAGTGGGTTGTCGGGTCGTAACAATCGGGCAATACCTGGCACCAACAACAGGCCACATTCCGGTTGTCGCCTACATTCAACCCGAACAATTTGAAAAATACCGAACAATTGGACTCGCAAAGGGTTTTTCTTTCGTTGAAAGCAGTCCGCTGGTTCGTTCGAGTTATCGCGCTGAGCTGCATGCCGGAGCATAGTCGCAACAATAAAAGCACACATCGTTCGGAAGAAAACCAATAAAAGTTGACTGCCCATCTCCGAGCTTTTAACGACTCGCGTTTCCCGGCGTTTGAATTTTGAAATCATTTAATTTGGAACTTTAACAACCTATGGCACAATTTACATACGAAGATGTTGGTCTGAAAGACTATAAAGAATGCTGGGATTATCAGGAACAAATTCTGGCTGACGTTCAGACTGAAAAGAAAGTCAAAAACGGCCCGACGGCACTAAATCGCTTTTTGCTGGTTGAGCACCCTCATGTATACACGCTGGGGAAAAGTGGCGATGAACACAACCTGCTTGTCCATGGCGAATTTTTAAAAAAAATCGACGCCACGTTCTATAAAATCAATCGGGGCGGCGATATCACCTACCACGGACCGGGGCAGTTGGTCGGCTATCCAATTATCGATCTGGAATATTTCAAAATTGGGGTACGCGAGTATATTGAAAAAATGGAAGATGCCATTATCGCCACATTGGCCCACTACGGCATCACCGGAGGCCGAAACCCCGGTGCTACAGGCGTTTGGTTAGACAGCGACATTCCGGCAAAAGCCCGCAAAATTTGCGCAATTGGTGTTCGTGTGAGCCGCTACGTTACCATGCATGGTTTTGCCCTCAATGTAAACACCGACATGCGCTATTTCAGCTACATCAATCCTTGCGGATTTCTCACCTACGGGGTCACTTCGCTCGAACGCGAACTGGGCCGCAAAATGGATATGCAAGAGGTGAAAGAAATTGTGAAAGCAAAATTCAACGAACTCTACTAAATACCAAATAACCAAAAATCAAATTTCAAATCGTATGATAGATACCGACGAATTAGACGATCAGTTTGGAATTGAAGGCGAAGTTGGCTTCATGGAAATGGACGGCGACCTGGTTTTCATCAATGTATCGAATAAATATGCCGATGCCGACATTTGTTTGTATGGCGCCCATGTTACCAGTTTCCGGCCGGTGCGAACCATGGAGATGCTTTACATGAGCCCGGAAACCAGTTACGAAGTTGGCAAGCCTATTCGGGGAGGAATTCCGGTTTGTTTCCCTTGGTTTGGTCCGCACAAAACCGACAGCAACCTACCGCAACACGGATTCGGACGCCTAATGTATTGGAATGTGCTAAGCACTGCCAGTCTCCCCAATGGCGAAACTGAAATTAAATTAGGCTTGAACTCCTCGGAAGAAACCAAAGCTTTTTGGCCGTTCGATTTTGAAGCCGTTCTAAACATGGTCATCGGTGCAAAAATGACCGTTTCACTGGAAGTGAAGAACAGCTCAACAGAGAGCTTCAGCTACACCTGCGCGTTGCACAGCTATTTCGCCGTGTCTGATCTGGCCCACATTCAGATTGAAGGCTTGCAAGGCCTCACGTATTTCAACCAGCTGACTGGCAACAACGACCAGCAAAACGAAGAGATTCTGCACGTTAACGAGGGGCTGACACGCCACTACCTGGACACAGAATCGGCAGTTGTACTGGCCGACGAAGCCTACCGTCGCCGCATAAAGATTGAAAAATCGGGCAGCAAGGTAACGACCGTCTGGAATCCGGGAGAAGCGGCCTGTGCCGGTATTGGCGACATTCCGGACGATGGGTTTGCGAACTTCGTTTGTATTGAAGCAACCAATGCCTTCAATTTCCCAATCACATTGGCTGCAGGCGAAAGTTTCACAACTACCCAGATTTTCGGTTTGGAGAACTAACTCAACAATCGCTACAACATTGAAAAGCTCCAATCTATCTATAGGTTGGAGCTTTTCAATGTTAAAGAGTCGTATGAAATACGAAGAAAGCGAGAAATGCTCTGTCAATTTAAAGTTTTGTCGTTGCTTGTTTCACGATTCATCCTAATTTTACCAGCCTAAAACAGTGCTATGAATATTTTTACAGATAAGGCCGTTGCCGATTCGTACGACGCGTATTACGAAACAGAGTTCGGGAAACGGGTAGACGAGCTGGAGAAAGCTGCATTGACTGAGGTAATGCAAGGAATACCCCGCGGTAAAATGCTCGAGCTGGGTGCCGGAACCGGCCATTGGACGGAATTTTTCCTTGCTGAAGGTTTTTCGGTTACAGCCACCGATATTGCCGATACGATGTTTACACACGCCCGTCGTAAACTCGCCGGACGGGTTGAATTCCTGAAAGCAGACCTGATGAACCTTTCCTTTACCAGCGAATCTGTTGAGTCGATTTCGGTTGTGACAGCATTGGAGTTTTGCGACGATCAGATGCAGGCTTTTGCCAACATGTATCGGGTGTTGAAACCAAAAGGCTGGCTGATTGTGGGCTGCCTGAATGCCAACTCGGCTATGGGAAAAGCTAAAGCTGATGATCCGGTTTATCGTCACGGTAACTTTATGACGAAAGCCGAATTGAACATGTACCTGGAAGGTTTCGGAACACCAAAGATTTTGGAATGCGTCCATTTGTCCGACAAACTGGAACTACTGGACGGAACGCCCGAAGCAGCGAACATACCCGGTGTTTTTATGGCTGCCTGTGTCCAAAAAGTCGACTAAACCGTCGCAGGCTACCGACGCAATTCGGCCTTCGCTCCGGAACGTTTTCACAATAAAACCCGTTAAATCATGCACATCACTGTTGAAATTAGCTACTACCCACTGCTTGAGCGTTATGAAGTACCGGTGAAAGAATTACTGGCTTTGCTGGAAAACCATCCCGAAGTGGAAGCCGAAGTTGGCGGCATGAGCACTTTGCTAGGCGGTGAATACAACGACGTGATGAACTTATTGACCACCAGCATGCGACAACTGATGCAAAGCTACCCGTCGGTCTTCAACCTGAAAATATCAAATTCCTGCGAACTGAAACAGCCCTAACTAAAAAAGCAAAAAAGAGGCACTTGGCCTCTTTCAATACGATTTAGATAAACGACAATCAAGGTTGTAAAATCAGGGTTTCACCTCAACTAAATCAGCCAATTTTCTGGCTTCTGCTTGCAATTGAAGAACATCGGCTTCCGGCTCTGCATTCAGCACCACAACCCCCATGCGGCGGTGTAAACGAGCAGCTTCCTTTCCGAAAATACGGAAGTCGGCACGTGGGTTTTCGCAAACTTGCTGAATTCCGGTATAAGTTGGATTAACCGTCTCAATGGCTGACAGCACAACGGCACTCGCGCCTGCTTTCTCGAGCCGGATTTCGGGAATTGGTATTCCGAGTATAGCGCGACAATGCAGTTCAAATTCGTTTAGGTTTTGAGTGCCGGCTAAAGTCACCATGCCGGTATCGTGCGGACGAGGCGACAACTCACTGAACACAACTCCTTCTGCTGTAATAAAAAACTCGACACCCCAAATTCCGGCTCCCCCCAGAGCTTTGGTTACTTTGGCTGCCATTTGCTGTGCGTCTTCCTCAAAGCCTTCGGGTAAAGCTACAGGCTGCCAGCTCTCCTGGTAATCACCGCGTTCCTGACGATGACCGATTGGCTTGCAAAACAAGGTTTCGCCGGTCTTTTGAGTAACAGTCAACAAAGTAATCTCACTTAAAAACGGAACAAATGCCTCCACAATAACTTCACCGGCATCGCCACGCCCCTTTTCAGCAGCAATTTTCCAGGCCTTTTCAATATCTGCTTCGACTTTAATGGTCGACTGCCCTTTTCCGGACGACGACATCAATGGTTTAACCACACATGGAATACCTACTTCGGCAACTGCGGCGTTCAATTCTTCAAAAGTTTTGGCATAGCGGTAGTTGGCTGTTTTTAATCCGAGCTCTTTGGCAGCCAAATCGCGAATCGCTTTGCGGTTCATGGTAAAATTGGCAGCCTTTGCCGAAGGAACCACTTGAATACCCGCCTTCTCATAGTCGTAAAAACGTTCGGTACGGATGGCTTCAATTTCAGGGACAATCAAATCCGGTTGGTACTTGGCTACTATCCGGTCTAGCTCAGCTCCATCGAGCATATTAATTACTTCAAATGCATCGGCAACCTGCATGGCCGGCGCATTGGCATAACTATCGACTGCAATTACGGTTTGCCCCCAACGCTGTGCCGCAATTACAAATTCTTTCCCCAACTCGCCTGATCCAAGCAACATGATCTTCTTTTGCATACCCTTTTCTGGTTTAATTTTTGTTTCGCACAAAGTTAAAATTTTCGATGGATGAATAAATCGGTACCAACATGATCCTTATCAGATTCATAAACTTACGATAACCTTTTGTGTTATAGGTACAAACCAACTTTTTCGGTATCAATAAATGAATGATTGACCTTGTCAACTAATATTATTTAAACATTAATTTCACAGTTGCGCCAAATATCGCACACGACATTTAATACTTTTGCCGACAGAAAACATTGAACAAACATGAAAACATTTTTTTACAGAATCAGAGGACGATGGCTGTTTATCGGCATGCTATTCCTCCTGAACTCCTGCGAACTTTTTGAATATCATCCTTATGACACCCAAATTTTGGATGAAACCAACGTTAACGCCAAGAATATTCAGTTAATCGAAAATCAAGACAGCTCGTCGGACACTCTACGGTTTGCATTCTTGGGCGATACGCAACGCTACTATGATGAGACGCAGGATTTCGTTGACAATATCAACAAACGGAACGACATCGATTTTGTGATTCACGGAGGCGACATTACCGACTTTGGGCTAGCTAAAGAATACGAGTGGATGTACGACATTCTGAAAAAACTGAATGTTCCGTTTGTTACCATCATAGGTAACCACGATATTGTGGGAGAAGGTAAAAGCGTTTACCTGGAGAAGTTTGGCGAATACAATTTCAGCTTCGTTTCGCATCGCACCCGTTTTATCTGTTTAAATACAAACGCCCTTGAGTTTGACTATTCCACACCGGTACCCGACTTCGACTACATGCTGGGATTCGTGACCGATTCCGCCGAAGTGGACCAAACCATTGTGGCCATGCATGCCGCTCCGTATGATGAACAATTCAACAACAATTCGGCGCTCATGTTTAATTACATTCTTGAGCAATACAACAATGTTAGCTTTTGCATCCACGCCCATGGCCACAATTTAAAAGTAAATGATTTCTTCAACAATGGCATAATTTACTACGGCTGCGACGATATTTCGGGACGAAATTATATGCTATTTACGGTTACACCCGACTCCTACAGCTACACCATTGAATACTTTTAAGCGAATACGACAATGAAAAAGACGATATACTTTACCTTCATTCTGCTTCTTTTAGGCGGTCATCTTGTTGCGAAAGAAACTCAAACAGCAATAGAACGACAACTTGAAAGAGATAAAAAAGAAGAACGGATTCGAGATCGATGGGCTCGCTTAATCCCCCGCCAAAACAAACTTCAGTTTGCCGGATCAATGGGTATGCTTTCCGGATCGGTTGGCTGGTACTACGGCAAAAAGAACCAATGGGAAACTGATTTGTTTTTGGGATTTATCCCTAAAATCGACAATCAAGATGCACACACAACAATTACACTCAAAGAAACCTACACCCCTTGGCGATTGCGGTTGAATGACGATTTAACTTATGAACCGCTAACCACCGGGATCTACATCAATAAAATATTTGGTGAACACTTTTGGGAAAAGCTCCCGGAGCGCTACCCCGAAGGATACTATTTCTGGGCTGTTAACACGCGCTTCAATCTATTTATGGGACAGGCTATTACCGTGAAACTGAACAGATCGCCTCTTTTCGGAAAGGAATTATCGTTCTTCTATGAATTTAGCACCAACGACTTGTACTTAATCAGCGCAATAGGAAACAAAACGATCTCGCCATGGGATATTGTTAGCCTTTCTCTGGGCTTGAGATACCGGGTTCTTTAATTAAACTGAGATTTTCGGGGGATGCAGTCGGACTGCAATAGCCGGAACGCATCCCTCGAAAATACCGTCAAAAATCTTAGCGGTTGGTAATTATCTCCGGATTCAGGTCGTGGTTTTCCATCCGGTACCAGGCCAGGGCCTCGAATTTTGTTCCGGCTTTGCCATAGTTCGCGTACGGATCGATGCTAATGCCACCACGTGGTAGGAATTTACCCCAGACCTCAATGTATTTTGGATCCATCAACTTTACCAAATCTTTCATGATGATATTGATGCAATCTTCGTGAAAATCGCCATGATTCCGGAAGCTGAACAAATACAACTTCAGCGATTTACTTTCAACCATTTTCTCACCGGGAATGTAGCTGATGTAGACGGTTGCGAAATCAGGCTGTCCGGTAATGGGGCACAGGCTTGTAAACTCAGGCGAATTGAATTTCACCCAATAATCGTTCTCCGGATGCTTATTATCAAAGGTTTCCAATACTTCCGGATTATAGTTGAATCCGTAGTTGGTTGCACTTCCTAAATGTTTCAAATTGTCCATAGTGGTAAAAAAGAGGTTAATTTTTTGCGAGAAGAAACAAGTTTAAAACGACACGAACACAATGATGCGGATTGGCCGCTTAAGGCCGTTTCGCCAAATAGCTTTCCAGACCATTTCTTCGTAGTTTACAGGCCGGACAGTTTCCGCATCCGTCGCCAACAATACCGTTATAGCAGGTCAGCGTTTTTGTACGAACTAAATCGAAAACGCCTAGTTCGTCGGACAAATGCCAGACTTCTTCCTTACTCCGCCACATCAGCGGAGTGTGTATTTCGTACGCAAAATCCATCGACAAATTCAGCGTTTGGTTGAGCGAACGGATAAACTCATCACGACAGTCGGGATAACCGCTGTAATCGGCCTGCCCAACTCCGGTAACCAGATGATGAATTCCCTTCGACTTGGCATAAATGGCAGCATAGGTCAGAAACAACATATTACGCCCTTCAACCAAGGTGTTCGGAGGACTATTGTCCGGTTTTTCAGCCTCAACATCCATCCCCGGTGTCGTCAGCGCATTGTTGGTAATTTGCCCGAGTAAATCGAGCTTCAAAACCTGAAAAGGAACCTGAGCATCATTCGCGATCTTAGCCGCTAGTTCCAGCTCTAGTCGGTGCTTCTGCCCGTAGTCGAACGAAAGGGCCTCAACCTCTGCGAACTTCTGCTTTGCCCAAAACAAACAGGTTGTTGAATCCTGCCCCCCCGAGAAAACGACTAATGCCTTGTTTCTTTTGCTCATTTCGTTGCGCTTATCAGCTTTTCAATTTAAAAATCAAGATCGGAGAACACCAATATGCTTTCCTGTTCCCTCGTCAAATTGAATAGCTTCATATTCCATTTTTTCTTCGAATTCTAGATTTGTTTCAACCTAAAAGGATTGTATGAAATTTCCTCGTCATACGCGTCCACCCCTTCAATCTGCTTTACTTTTCGGACTACCAGAATGGTGACAGGCAAAATAATTATTTCGTAGGTTGTTTTTAGCATTGCCTGCGTCAAAATCATGGTTAGGATTACCGGCAGCGGGAAAATGCCCGCGAAAGCGATGGTGATAAAAATCAGCGAATCAACTCCTTCACCAGCAATAGTAGACACAATGGCCCGCAATGAAAAACCTCGACCTTTGGTCATCAGCTTAAACTTACTCATAACGTAGGCATTCAGGAACGAACCCGCCATATAAGCCATTAAACTGGCAACTACCAACCGGATTGAGCTTCCCAAAATGGTCTGAAAGGCTGCTTCGTTTTCGTAGAAAGGTGCGGCCGGAACAGCTATGGCCAGTGCAAAAAATAAAGCGGCTATGATATTCACGGCAAAACCGGCCCATATAATCAGGCGCGCTTTAGCATAGCCCCAAACCTCGGCAATTACGTCGTTTACGATGTAGGCAATCGGGAAAATCAGCACACCTGCTGGAGCCGACCAAGGGCCGATCATGATGATTTTTGACGCTAAAATGTTGGCGATTAAAAGACTGGCAGCGAATAGAACCCCAGTCAACAGGAATAAAACAGATACTTGCTTTTTCATGACTCTTGTTTTTTACGTGGTTATCAAGAACACGTGATTCATAATTGGGTGCAAAGATAATGAATCCGCCAGAACTACAAATAGGGTAAACAACCAGTCATCCTGTTTTTTAAATTTTCGACACAACCAAACGCAGCTAAAGGTCGTTCGCATTTTACATTAACGCATAAGACGATTAATTTCAAAACAATACCTATTCATACTCCCACAAATGGCGTGATAACATGACTGCGTATTATCTAACAAAATTTGCTATTTTTGCATGTAGAACAGAATGAGAGCGTCACCCACCAGATCACTTCTCTTTCTTGAGATAACGAAATTTATTCCCGCTTTTTATGAAGTTTCACGAGTTTGATTTACACGACGACATTTTAGATGCCCTCCACGACATGGGTTTCGACGAAGCCACACAAGTTCAGGAAAATACCATTCCTATTATTTTAGAAGGACATGACCTGATTGGATGTGCCCAAACCGGAACAGGCAAAACAGCCGCGTTCATGTTGCCCATCATTGAAAAGGTATCGCAATTTGAAGCCGGCAAGACGCGGGCCCTCATAGTTGTCCCAACCCGTGAACTGGCGATACAGATTGAACAGCAAGTGCAAGGCTTTTCGTATTATGCCGGAACAACCTCATGCGCGATCTATGGTGGCGGAGATGGAAAGGAATGGGAAGTACAACGCAAAGCGCTGGAAAAAGGCGTTGACATTATTGTTGCGACTCCCGGAAAACTAATCTCCTTCATCGACAATAGCATTGCAGATTTAAGTCATGTTGAATTCGCTGTTTTAGACGAAGCCGACCGTATGCTCGACATCGGGTTTCACGACGATATTGTTAGAATTTTCAGCCATTTGCCGACTAAACGCCAAACATTAATGTTCAGCGCGACGATGCCTCCAAAGATCAAACAGCTCGCATCGAAGGTATTAACCAACCCAAAAGAATTTGCTTCAGCCATCAGCAAACCGGCCGAAGGAGTTTTACAGGCCGCATACATTTGTCACGAAGAGCAAAAATTACCGCTCATTCAGCAACTAATCTCCGGCAAAGACGATTGCCAAAGCATTATTGTCTTCTCCTCCACTAAACGAAAGGTAAACCTAATCGTTCGTGCCCTGCAAAAAAAAGGTCTGGACGCACAAGGCATTTCGTCGGATTTGGAGCAAAAAGAACGCGAAGAAGTGCTGATGAAGTTCCGTGCACGACAAACCCGGATTATTGTTGCCACTGATGTACTAAGCCGCGGGATCGACATCAAAGACATTAACCTGGTGGTTAATTTCGATGTTCCCGGCGATGCGGAAGACTATGTTCACCGAATCGGACGTACTGCGCGGGCGAACACCACCGGTATTGCGCTCACGTTTGTGAATGCCGACGACATGTACAAATTCCAGCAAATTGAAGCGCTGATTGAAAGTGAAGTATACAAGGCTCCACTGCCACCCGAATTGGGTGAAGGACCTGAGTGGAAAGTCATCAACAAACGAAAAGGGGGCAAAAAAGGGAATTTCCGTAAAAAAGGAAACAGCGGCGGTGGCGACTTCAAACGTAAGCCTAAAAGTTCAAGTGAGAACCGATAGCCTCGCGACAAAGTGATCCGAATCAATTATCGTGTTCCGACTTCAACGAACTAACTTAGGCAAGTAAACGCCTGCATTGATCTTCGACCGGCACCTAGCATCTCTATCCTCATCGCAAAAGGACAGAGATGCCACATCCCATCCTAAACGACTTGAATCCCCTGCTCCTCGAGCAACTTGAGGCCCAAATCTTTCAACTTATATTTCTGAATTTTCCCACTTGCAGTCATGGGGAAAGCATCAACAAAAAACACGTATTTCGGTATTTTATAGCGGGCAATTTGTCCGCGGCAGTATTCCTGAACCTCTGCTTCCGATAGATTTTTACCAGCCTTTAATTTGATGAAAGCTCCAACCTGTTCGCCGTATTTCGGACTCGGTATTCCGGCCACTTCGACAGCTTCAACCGGTTCAAGTTTGAACAAAAAGTTTTCAAGCTCTCGCGGATAAATATTTTCACCACCACGAATAATCATATCCTTAATACGTCCGGTAATCCTATAAAAACCCTCATCGGTACGCTCGGCCAAATCTCCGGAGTGAAGCCACCCGTCCTTATCGATTGCTTTTCGGGTTGCTTCTTCATTTTTGTAATAGCCCTTCATCACATTGTACCCACGGCAACAAATTTCGCCTTGTTCATTATCAGCACATTCCTCGCCTGTTTCCGGGTTAAAAATAGCCACTTCAACGTTCGGAAACTCAAAGCCAACTGTAGTTGCACGTACTTCCGGTGCGTTGTGCGTACGCGTTGCTGTCATACCAGGCGATGCTTCGGTTAACCCATACACGCTGATGATGTCTTTGATATGCATCTTGTCCATCACCTGTTTCATCGTTTCAATCGGACAAAGTGCCCCTGCCATAATTCCGGTCCGAAGGCTTGTCAGATCAAACAAATCAAACATTGGATGATTCAGTTCTGCAATAAACATGGTTGGCACCCCATAAATAGCGGTACACTTTTCCTTTTCAATCGATGCCAGCACCATCAGCGGATCAAAATCCTCGGTAATTACCATCGTGGCACCATGCGACACAATGGCACATAACGCCAAAACACATCCAAAACAGTGAAAGAAAGGCACACACACAAGCAATCGTTCGGCAGAAGTAAACCGCATACACTCGCCGGTTGCTTTACCATTATTCAGAATATTGTGATGGGAGAGCATAACGCCCTTCGGGAATCCGGTTGTACCCGATGTATATTGCATATTAACAACATCGTGACAGTTCACCGAAGTTTTGACATCTTCGAGCTCCAGATCATCCAAATGACTACCGAGAAGCATCAACTCGGCTGTATTAAACATGCCCCTGTGCTTTTCCTGTCCAATGAAAACGACATTCTTCAATTCAGGGAATTTTGGTGACTTCAACTCGCCACGAGAATGTGTTTTTAACTCCGGAATCAACTCGAACATCATGTTCACATAATCGCTGTCCCGATATTCACCAATCATGCAAAGTGTCTGAACATCCGCATTTTTCAGCAGGAATTCGAGTTCCGAAAGTTTGTAATTGGTGTTGATGGTTACTAACACTGCACCAATCTTCGCGGTGGCAAACATAAAAGTCAGCCAATCCGGAACATTGTTGGCCCAGATCCCAACTTTATCACCTTTGTGAATCCCGATATACATCAACCCTTTAGCCAGATGGTCGACTCGCTCATTAAACTGGCTGTATGTAAAACGTAGATTTCGATCGGGGTAAACCATGAATTCCTTATCCGGAGTCTCGAAGGCATATTTTTCAAGAATGCCTCCCAAGGTATAGTCGATTAATTGCATGCGGTAAATTTAGATGTTGAATGAACTAGAACGGGGCGTAAACCACTGCCAAGATGCGCGCCTTCTGCTTATTCGCGGCATGAATATTATGCATCACAATTGAATCGAGATAAATACTATCGCCCGCACTCAAGGTAAAAAGATCTTTTCCGTAATTAATTTCAATCTGTCCTTCCAGCACATAAATGAACTCCTCCCCTTCGTGGGTCGAAAGTTTATAGTCCGACTGTTCGCTTGGTTCAATTTCAACGATGAACGGCTCCATATTTCGACCAGCCTTATCGGCAGCCAAAGAGAAAAAGTTTAAATGCTCACGGGAACCACTATCCGACGAGGAGAAACGAACTCCTTTAGATTTGTCTTCGCCACGAACTACGACAGGCCCCAAGTGATCGCTATCGTCCAGAAAAGTTCCCAGCCGAACTCCCATCGCCCGGGCAATTTTAAGCAATGGCGACAATGATGGGATAACCCCTTCTTTTTCAATCTTATCGATCAGATCAGCAGATAGTCCCGACAATTCGGCTAAGCCTTCCAGACTCAGTTTTTGGGTTTCCCGAATGCGTTTAATCTTCGATCCCAGGTTGTTTTCTACAGCCATTTTGTTTTGGTTTTTCAGATGATGACTGACAAAATTAATTTTATTTTGAAAGTCCTCAAATCTTAGCGACTATCTTTTAACATGAAAAAGAGGCAACCTTTCGGCTGCCTCTTCAATTATGTTTTCAACACTTCTTATAACCAACGTAAGAATTTAAAATCCTGACGATGCGGCAAGTCTGCATTTTTAGGATATAGACGTAATCCATAGTTGTACAATCCCGGCTCCATCAGGTTTAAACTTAGCTTATAGGTATTTCTACCTGTGGCTGAAGCTTCAGGTTCAAACTCTAAGGTCTCTACCAATTCCATTTCTCCATTGGATCCCTTCGATGTAATCAACATCTCAAGTCCAATATCATCGCTTGAAAGCGACTTAAGATCTAACTCAACGCTGGCAGAATAGGTTTCACCAATTTTCATGGCATTTGTGATTCCATCAGCGAGATTAATATTAACCACTTCAATGTAGTCCCAAAGAGCAGCCACTCGATCTTTCCAGGCAGCCAACTCCTTCGCCAATTTATAATCGCTGGCAATCATCTGCTCGTAGCGTGCGGCTTGTGGGTTATAAAAGCGATCGTGATAATCGCGAATCATGCGGGTTGTTGTAAAGTTTGGAGCAACCTGTCCGATCGTATTCTTTACAATGTTCACCCACTCCTCAGAATAGCCTTTTTCATTCTGATCGTAGTAAGCAGGTACAATCTCCTCATCAAAGATGTTATAGATTGTTTCTGCATCCAGCTCATCCTGCAAGTCCTGAACATCGTAGGTACGTTCCATCGGCAACATCCATCCGGCATTTTCCTTATAACCTTCAACCCACCAGCCATCTAATACCGAGAAGTGGATCGTTCCGTTCATTACTCCTTTTTCACCACTGGTACCTGAAGCTTCCAACGGGCGAGTTGGTGTATTCAACCAAATATCGACCCCTTGCAACAGTGTCTTTGCCAGGTTAATATCGTAATTCTGCACAAAAATGATCTTACCCAAAAATTCAGGGCGTTTTGAAATTTCTACGATATACTTAATCAAATCCTGTCCGGCTCTGTCTGCAGGGTGTGCTTTCCCGGCAAAGATGAACTGAACCGGCCGCTCCGGATTATTTACAATTTTGGACAACCTGTCGAGATCGCGGAACAGCAGGTGCGCTCGTTTATACGTCGCGAAACGACGCGCAAAACCAATTGTCAACGCGTTTGGGTTGATTTTACTCAGAATTTCGGAAATCAGCTTTGGATTTTCGTGACGTTTGATCCAGCTATCTGTAAAGCGAGCTTTGATATACTCAATCATTTTGAGTTTCAATCCTTTTTTCAGATTCCAGATTTCTTCATCCGGCACTTTATAGATTTTATCCCATGAGTCGAAATCAAGTTGATTTTCGACAAATGTTTTTCCAAAATATTTGAGGTGCAATTCTTTCCATTCCGGGGCGGTCCATGTTGGATAGTGAACACCATTCGTCACGTATCCAATATTGAGTTCTTCCGGAAGGAATCCTTCGTACATATGCTTCAAAATGTCCTTCGACACTTCCCCGTGCAGCCAGCTAACGCCGTTAATTCCTTGTGAAAGGTTAGCTGCCAAATAACTCATATTGAATTGATCCTCGGAAGCATTCGACTTACCAAGCATAATAAAGTCTTCCCAGCTAAGGCCAAGTTTTTCAGAATAAAAGTCCATGTATCCACGGAACAAATCCTGATGGAAAGCGTCGTGTCCGGCCGGAACCGGTGTATGTGTCGTAAACAAAGTTGATGCCCGAACCACTTCTTTAGCTTGAGCGTAGTTCAACGATTTTTCGTGCATGAAGTCTTTCATACGCTCCAAGCCAATCATGGCTGCGTGTCCTTCGTTACAATGATAGACTTGCGATTCCACACCTAATGCTTTCAACGCACGAATACCACCCAGTCCAAGCAGCATTTCCTGCTTCAAGCGGTTTTCGTTGTCACCACCATACAAGTGGTGAGTTACGAAACGATCCTGGTCACTGTTCTCTTCAAAATCGGAATCCATCAGATACAAACTTATGCTTCCAACTTTAGCTTCCCAAACGCGGGCTTTCAGTGTGCGTCCCGGATATTCAACTTCAACCTTGATCCAATTTCCATCTTTATCAAAAGCTGGTTGAACCGGAATTTTATTGAACTGTTGAGCATCGTAGTTAGCCATCTGATCACCATGAATGGAAATCACCTGCTTAAAATATCCGTATCGATACAGCAAACCAACAGCTACGAGGTTCACTTTTGAGTCACTGGCTTCTTTTAGGTAGTCACCGGCTAAGATACCGAGACCTCCGGAAAATATCTTCAAACTGTCGTGAAGACCATATTCCATACTAAAGTAGGCGACCTGAGGCCCAGCGGGCTTACTCCTGTCATCCAAATATTTTTGCAAATGAGCGTAAACTCCTTGCATTTTGGCCACAAAAGCATCATCGTTCTCCAGTTCGTGGAAACGCTGGTAGCTCACTTTGTCCAACAAATCAATTGGATTGTGTGAAGTTTCCTCCCAGATTTCCGGATCGATAAACTCAAATAACTCTCGGGCATCTGAATTCCAAGCCCACCATAAATTTTTGCTCAACTCTTTCAGAGGAGCCAATTTCCCGGGAATGTTTGATTCAACAAACAGTTTCTTCCAATTTCCTATTTCCACAACAAGTTGTTTTTAAAATTTAATGACTCTGCTTCTGCTTTCTTGCTGTATTCGATACAAAAAGACACATTCGCCCTTTTAGATCACAAGCCCCAGACAGAACTACATCAAATTGGAGTTTAATACTAATCTTTCTTGGTTGATTTAGTTGCGGTTCTCTTTTGATTAGTCGCAGCCGGCTTCTTCGCTTTTAATTTTTTGGAAGATCCAACTTGCAGATTCTTAAGTTCCAGTTCGTATTGGCGAAGCTTTTCGTCTTTCTCCGCTAGTATATCGTTTAACGCTGCAATCTCTTTGTCAACCTTATTTTCAGGAACAAAACTATTCAAACGAAGTTCAAAATCACTAAGCACGTTCATATAATTAATGAAAGCTTCATATGGGCTTTCGAACGGATTATAAGTACGTTGTGCATTTCCATCGGTGAAAAATCTTGTGTTCATGTAATAAAAATGGTTGCAAACCTGCAGGTAATCCCAGTCTTTACAAAGCGCCGGATCACTAACATTCATCATCCTGTTCTCCAGTTTATACAGCTTATCGAATGCTTCTTGTTGCAACTCATTTCCCAACCAGATTGACAAATCGCGTTCCTCGTTCGACCACGATATTGGATGAGGTACGCTAACCACTGAAATCGGCTGAAACGATTCGGCAACTTCTGATGGCGTAGCGAATTTGAAGGTTGAATATTTTGCTACCGCTGCCGGCAGTTCTTTCAAAAATTTAAAAATGCCGGATGACTCGCGTTGGTATTCACCAAAGACTTCGTATTCCATAAAGAGGTTGATGATTTCATCCTTTTTATTGGAATTCATCCACTCAACATATTTTTTAGGTGTCAACGGATATTCACTCCATGCTTGATTCGAAAAACGGAACGACAGGTCATCGCTTAGTTGAAAGTTTCTCATCAACAATTTCAGGCGCGGATTCGCAGCACTGCAATACAGGTAGTTTGGCGATTTCCAACCAAGGACATGCTTCGGCCCTTCGGTCAACATGGCCTTATAGCCCATATCGGAAACAAGACTTCCTATTTCGTCGGAATAAATTTTCTCGGTATTCGAGAATACGCTAGGTTCCTGACCAAAGTATTTCTGAATCATGGCAGCGTGTTTTTCCACACTTTTCCTGAACAACTCCGGCTTTTTTAACGCTACAAGCGAATGGGAAAAGGGTTCTGCCAAAAACTCCACCTGTCCTGTTTCAGCCAATTCAATAAATGAATCCAACACCTCCGGCGCATACAATTCAAACTGTTCCAAGGCTGTACCCGAAATTGAAAAGCTGACCTTAAAGAAATCTTTACTCTTTCTGATCAAATCCAGCAAGATTTTATTCGCTGGCAAATAGACATGATCTGCCGCCTTTCTTATAATGGTTTCATTTGAGTAGTCATCATAATAGTAATGGTCATTCCCAATATCAAAGAAACGATATCTACGAAACCGAAAGGGTTGATGCACCTGGAAGTTTAAACAAATGGCTTTCATAGTCTTTTCCTTTATTAACTGTTAATCATTGCTTTTAAATACACATCGCGAACATTTTTGGCCGAGTTTTTCCATTGCAGGCTATCCACCTCTTCTTTTCCATACTTCATAAAAGTGTTCCACAAGGCCGGGTAATTTAACAATCCGTAGATTGCATCAGCCATAGCGTGTGTATCCCAATAGTCGATTTTTACGGCATATTTAAGGATTTCGGAAACACCCGATTGATGTGAAATTATTACTGGCACATTTGATTGCATAGCCTCGAGCGGAACGATACCGAATGGCTCCGACACTGACGGCATAACAAAAACATCGCTCATACGAAACATATCGAACACATCGTCGCCTTTCAGGAATCCTGTAAAATGAAACCGGTCACTGATTTTTAGTGCCGCAGCTCTTTTTACCATTGCATTCATCATATCTCCACTACCGGCCATCACAAAGCGAACGTTTTTCATTTTTTTCAGAACCAGATTGGCTGCCTCGACAAAATACTCCGGTCCTTTTTGCATCGTAATTCGGCCGAGAAAAGTTACAATCTTTTCATCAACTCCCTTTTTCAGCCTAACTTTTTCTTCGGCGCTCACCGGCTCCACGGCATTATAAACTGTTGTAACCTTTTCCGGATCAACCCCATAGCGTTCAATCACAATTTTCCGGGTCAGATTACTTACGGTTATAATTTGGTCGGCGGCATCCATCCCACGCTTCTCAATATCGTATACCTGTGGATTAACACTCCCCCCGCTTCTGTCAAAATCCGTTGCATGCACATGAATCACCAAAGGTTTCCCGCTCATCTCTTTCGCAGCAATTCCGGCAGGATAGGCCAACCAATCGTGCGCATGTATCAAGTCGAACTCATTATCCCGGGCAATCACTTCAGCAACCAGCGAATACTTGTATATTTCGTGCAAAAGATTGTTGTCGTATTTACCTGAAAACTCCAGTCTCCCACCCTCGTCAGTTTCTACGAAACGTGTTTTTTCAGTGTACTTTTTACTGCTCATTTTCCAGAATTCTTCCGGGTCGACATAGGGCACCATTCCTGATTCCACTTCATAATAATCGATTTTCTTCTGAACATCCTCAAAATGAACCTTCTTCCGGGTAATTGGGACGGTATTCGCACCAACTAACTCCATGCTTGATTGATCTTCGTCGCCGTAAGCTTTGGGAACAACAAAAAGCACTTCAACATCTTTAAACTCGGCCAACCCCTTCGTCAGCCCATAACAGGCGGTGCCTAAACCTCCTGAAATATGGGGTGGAAACTCCCAACCAAACATTAAAACTTTCATACGCTACGGAACTATGGTAATTATATAATATTAATCTTCATACTCATTTATTATTTGAAAAAGCCGGGCAACTGCAGCAACACTCCAGGCCTGCGAAATTGCTCCTCTGGCATTATGAGGGGGGTTCCCGTCGTACATTTCGGCAATGGAACCAACACAGTGCTCTGTCATATCACTTTCAAAATCAGCCAGTATTCGCTTGACAACTGACAAACCACCACGTTTATGAATCCTCAGATAGGCTTCTGCAAAAAATTGAATCAGCCAGGGCCAAACTGCTCCCTGCTGAATCATTCGCTCGCGCTGCATAACACTCCCTTCAACCTGTCCTTCGTAAAAAGGACTCTCCGGAGTAAGACTTCGCAACCCACGTGGAGTTAAAAGTTGCTTTTTAGCAGCACTCAAAACCGCTTTTTGTTTTTCACGATCGAGTGGAGAATAATCCATCGATGCGGCGATCACCATATTCGGACGAACTGTCCAGTCTTTAGTTGTGGCGCTCACTGAATCGGCCAGGCAATTGACAGAGTCGTCCCAAAATTCATCGACAAACGACTTGGCAATTTTCGCTGACAGTTTCTCCCATTTCTTAACAAACTTCTCATCTCCGGCAACTTGAGCAAGCTCTACCGCAAAACAAACCGCGTTATACCAAAGAGCATTCACCTCCACCGGCATACACAATCGGTTAACTACCGGGCGTCCATCGACCATCGAGTTCATCCACGTCAATGGTTCGTCCTTGTATTCAGAACCTACCAGTCCGTTTTCGTACATGTGGATTCCATAGTCCGTTCCATCCCGATAAGCATTCAGAATCTGCTTCATGGGCGCACCATATTTCGACCATACAGACATCGCGCATTTCTTCTCGACATACAAATGTTGAATAGCCCAGAAAAACCAAAGTGAGATATCTATTGCTCCATATCCTTTTTCAGGTCTACCGAAGTACTTGGGGAACAAACCATTCCTCAAGCCTGCAAGTTGCGAATCGATAACTTCCTCGAAAGTATCCCGCTCTCCATGAGCCAAGGTTAAGCCAGGCAGTGCAATGAAGGTTTGCCGGGTAATCCCTGTATACCAGGGAAAACCGGCAATGATATCAGTATACTTGTCGGTGCGCACGATAAACTGCTGGCCAGAGTTTTTCAAACAGTTCAAGAAGGTGTTTCGTGGAACCCGCTTGTTAGTTTCCTTTGTAAATTTCGCTTTCAGCGAAGCTGTTTTTACTTCACCGGTTGACGCGGAAAAAATGATACTCTCTCCCTTTCTTATCGGAATTTCGAAATATCCTGGTACGTACAGGTCTTCCTGATAGTCGAACCCGCGTTCTTTTTCTTTATAATATTCTATATTGTTATACCAATTCGGAGCCGGCACAAATTCGCATTCCTTCGAGAACTGCATATTCAGAAAAGGATAGCCTTCGTACATTTTCATTTTAATACCGTTAGGCACCTCGGTGTATTTGGTATCGGCATACATATTCGCTTTGCTTAGTTGATGAATACTTCGAAAAGCGAGAAAAGGCCTAAAACGCAAAGTGGTCGGCGAGTTTGCTTCTTCCAGCGTATAGCGAATCAAGGCTTGTTCTTCGTTTTCAACCAAAAGTCGCTCTTTGGTTAGTACAACTCCGCCAACCCGCCAGGTTGTTTTCGGAACAAACTCCGCATCGAAGTCCCGGATATATTTGTGCCCCTTCGGTTCATAATGATCGCCTTCGTACTTATGTATCCCCAAATTAAACTCGGCTCCATGCTGAATCACGGTTTCATCCAACGAACTCAATAGTAGATGCTTATCTCCATCCAACCCCGGAACGGGACAAATTAACAAACCATGATACTTTCGGGTATTGCAGCCCGAAATCGTGGTACTGATGTACGAACCGGCCCGATTGGATCGAAGCACTTCTCTGGTCAGTGAATACTCCAGATTGACTAATTTACTTTTATCAAATTTCAGATAACTCATAGCTAGTTCAGACTTAGGCCTCAAAATTCATAATTGTGATAATTATCAGAAATAAACTGGGTGATTTTACTACAAAATTACTCAAACATTTTGAATCATCTTTTGTAGCGTTATTTACATCCGTTCAATTCCGTTTCGAGAAACTGTATTTCCTCGTGAAAGTTAAGATAAGGAAAATTAATCGTTAACTCCTCTATCGCGTTTAAATTCTTCATTAAAAAATCGGAATACTGCGGGACATCTTTCCGGAACGGTTTGTGCCCCATCGCTTTTTTTATTTTTGTGATTTTCTTCATCAAGTCGCTAACCTGATTCGTCAGGAACGCCTGCTTGAATCGAGACCAAATATGTTCCACCGCCAGTGGTGACAAATGCACTAAATCCGCAGCATAGAAACGATAGTCACGCAACTCGTCCATCACGATTTCATAGGATGGAAAATAGTTACATCTCTCTTTTCCATAGCCATTTACCAAGCGATCGACCGCCAGAAGAAGCGTAGATTTACTCACCTGGTTTCCGTTTGCACCATCCTTCAAGTGCCGAATTGGGCTAATTGTAAACAAGATCTTCAACTTTGGGTTAAATTTCCATAACGCTGTTAATAAATCTTTAAACTCGCCAACAATCTCCCCGGCAGTCAAGCGGTATCTCTTAAAATCACCCGCCGGAAACTTATGACAATTCGCCACAAGTTTTCCACTGGCTTTCAAATCGAAAACCCAGGCCGTTCCAAAAGTTATGATCAGGTAGTCTGCATTTTTCAAAAATTCGTGTCCTCTCTCAACCTGTCCGTTCATCTTCTCCAACGCATCATTTTCTGAACAGCCACTATATCGGCTATGGAAATCGAAACTCCCCCAAACACCAGCTTGCTCAAACAAATCGTCGGTTGTATACACTCGCTTCTGCATGAGGTTCTTCAAACTATCAGCCACCGACATTGGGTTGTAACTAATTCCGAAGGGATTGATGAGCGTTCGGAACTTGTAGTCCTCCATGATGGCCCCAATATTTTCGGTAAAGCACGAGCCCATCAACAGAACCTGGTCTGAGTAGTCCAGTTTCCAAGTGTATTTTTCGAGTTCGACTTCGGTATAATACTGATTCATAATTTACTAAATTTCTTCAACCAACTTCCAACGACTACAAATTCAGTTCTATCCAACACAAACTAGTTCGGATCTACAATTTCGCCCCGATGATTTAGGACTGCTAATTTCTATCCGACATCCGATTGTTTCGCTTAATTCTTGTCGAACTAGCGAATTCGTCTGAACGGTTCTTTCTTCAACACCATCGCTGTTCGCGCCGGCAGATATAGATTCAGATAGTGCTGACTGGTGATTCCGCCTGACGGCCGTGTATAATAAATCATTTCATGATCAATTCGGCCCTGTCCTCCAAATCGTTGCTCATCGGTATCGAACAGTACTTTATATTTTGAAGCTTCCAACGGAATTCCGTACCCAGTGTATGAATTCACCGGATTGAAGTTGAAAACCAATAAATAATCGCCACGCTGAAAAGCCAGGATCTGATCGCCTTTGTTGTTGAAGCGATTGTAAACTTCCGGAATATCCAGCAGTCTGGCTTCGCGAATCCACTGCATCATTTCCCGATCGAAATCAGACAACCAATGAAAACGCAACTCCGGATCTTCAGAAATACTCCAAAGTCTCCTGGCATGTTTGCACGACCAGTTATTTCCTTCTCTGGGGAAATCGATCCATTCCGGATGCCCGAATTCATTCCCCATAAAATTAAGGTAGGCACCACCCGCACTGGCCGCTGTTGCCAAACGGATCATTTTATGTAATGCGATGCCCCGTTCAACCGCCAAATTTGGTTGATCCTTGCGCATGCTGAAATACATTTCTTTATCAATTAAGCGAAATATGATGGTTTTATCGCCAACCAGAGCCTGATCGTGCGACTCGGCATAGCTGACCACCTTTTCGTCCATGCGCTTCGAAGTCAGTTCGTAAAAGATATGCCCAACATCCCAATTTTCATCCGCAACTTCTTTGATTAGTTTAATCCAGTAATCGGGTACTCCCATCGCCATTCGATAATCAAAGCCATACCCTCCATCAGCCAAAGGCGTGGCCAAACCGGGCATTCCACTCATTTCTTCGGCAATCGACAAAGCATTTGGGTTTATCTCGTGAATCAACTTATTGGCTAAATAAAAATAGCTGGTTGCCTCTTCGTCGACACCGCCATTGTAATAATCGTCGTAGCCGGTAAACGCTTTACCCAAACCATGATCGTAATAAAGCATACTGGTTACTCCGTCGAAACGGAATCCATCGAATTTGTATTCTTCAAGCCAGTATCGAATATTTGACAGTAAAAAATGAAGTACTTCATTTTTGCCATAATTGAAGCAATAGGAATCCCATGCCGGATGCTCTCCCTTCGGACCGTCGTGAAAGAACTGATATTTTGTTCCATCGTATTTTCCCAAGCCTTCATTTTCATTTTTCACGGCATGCGAATGAACCAAATCGATAATCACCGCCAATCCCATTCCATGAGCATCGTCAATCAATGCTTTCAACTCGTCGGGTGTACCAAAACGTGAAGAAGCTGCAAAGAAGCTGGACACGTGATATCCGAAACTTCCATAGTAAGGATGCTCCGGAATAGCCATCAACTGAACCGTATTATAGCCGGCCTTTTTAATTCGCGGAAGTACATCCAACCGAAACTCATTGTAGGTATGTACCCGTGCTTCTTCACCGGCCATCCCCACATGACTTTCGTAAATCAATGGCGCGTCTCCCCCTCGGTTATAGCCTGTATTTTTCCACTCATAAGGTGACTCCGGACTCCAGACCTGAGCGGTGAAAATTTTTGTTTCATCGTCCTGAACCGCTCTGGTTACCCATGCCGGGATGCGAGTTCCTTTGCCGCCGTTCCAATGAATAGAAAAAGCGTACAAATCGCCATGCTTTAGCTGATTTTCATCCAGAAGCAACTCCCAATTGCCATCTCCTATCGACTGAAACCGATAGGCCTCCTGTTCTGACCAGTCATTACATTGACCAATCAAATAAACAGCCGTCGCATTGGGCGCCCAGTCCCGCAATACCCATCCATCGGTAGTGCGATGCAAGCCATACCACAAATAGCCGCTTGCAAAGTCGCGTAGGTTGCCTCCATTAGTTACTTCGTGCTCTTTTTTAACCGCAGCATGATAGCGGGACAATATTACCGGGGCATGATTTTTTAGCCAAGGGTCATTCTCAATTAGTTTCAGAGTTTCCATACAAACGTGGGTTTTTGATAAAGATAGGAATTTCAGGCTACGGAAGGCTCAATAAAACGGGCATTTCGCGAAGTTTCTAAAACATTTTTTATAGCCTTTACATAAGCCTGCTTATTGTACAAACGACGAAATGTTGACGTTGATAACAGTTCGAATGTGGTATCATAAAAGCACTCGCTAAAACAAAAACAGCCAGCCACCAAAACGGTAACTGACTGATTTACGGAGCGGAAAACGGGATTCGAACCCGCGACCCTCAGCTTGGGAAGCTGATGCTCTACCAACTGAGCTACTTCCGCGATATTTTCGACCAAATGTAAATTATTTTATCATTCGTCACTCCAAAATCAGAAGTTTTTTAAAGCTTTTGCCCCGGGGAGAAACCTTTTTTTATGCGTTGTATAAAATTCTCGATTCGCTTTACTCTGGTTTCAGGGCGTTTTGCCTGATTGATGTAATTGATAATTGATGACTTGTTGCTAAAGGAGAGCTGCTCAAATTTCTCACTCAACCGGGGATCTTCGTCCAACAGCCATTGAAAGTCGTCCGGGATCTCGAGCACTCGTGGTGTCAAATCTTGCTCAACAACCAGGTGCACTTCATCGCCGTGTTGCTTACCAACCTGTTTCAAAATTTCTTTTCGGATATGAATGGCGTGCTCACCATGGCCAATTGGGATCAGGCTCCCGGTTTTATGCACCCCGTCGACCCAACAATTAATTCTCACCGGCCCTCCTGTTCCAAATTCAATGCGCACATCAAAAGGAAAGCCGCCGAAAGTCCCAGGAATACCACGATCCAACTGGAAAAGAATTGTTGTGTATTCAAATCGCTTTGGCCTCATTCCTCTAAATCTTTGTCGGATGGTCTGTTGACTTCAACGGAGCCGACCGGCTCAATAAACCGCAGGTTCCGCATAAGCCCGCTGTATTTTGTTCGTTTCACCGCCGATTTCCTGAACAGTTCGGCAAAGAGCTTCTCGTCCATACTCAGCCATTCGTGCCGAGTTAAAGCCATAAGTTTTGGGTTTGGGTTGAAAGCGGGTTCTTTGTGAGCCTCCGATTTTAAGTTCCACGGGCAAACATCCTGACAAATATCGCAGCCGAAAATCCGATCATCAAATTGTCCTTTTAAGCGTTCGTCAATTTCTCCTCGCTGTTCTATTGTTTGGTACGAAATACAGCGCCTCGCATCGACCACATAAGGCGCTACGATCGCTTTTGTCGGGCAGGCATCCAAACACCGGGTGCAATTGCCACAATGGTTGCTAACAATTCGACGATCGGGTTCCAGTTCCAGATCGACCAGCAACTCGCCGATAAAAAAAAAGCTCCCATGCTCAACTGATATCAGATTGGAGTTTTTCCCAATCCAACCAAGGCCGGCCCGAACAGCCCAAGCCTTGTCGAGCACCGGTGCCGAATCGACAAACGCTCGCCCGTTGCATGCGGCGATTTCCTCGTTTATAAACGCTAGCAGGGAACGCAGCTTTTCTTTCAATACAAAATGATAATCGGCACCATAGGCATATTTCGAAAGAACAGGTGCATCGGGCGATAACTGCTTTTCTTTCGGATAGTAATTCAACAGCACCGAAATAACCGATCGGCTTCCTTCGTGCAACAGACGGGGATCGAGTCGTTTATCCTGATTGCGGGCCATGTAATCCATGTCACCGTTCATTCCGGCAACCAGCCATTGCTCGAATCTGGATTCTTCCTCAGCCAAAAAATCAGCTTTTGAAATACCACAAGCCAAAAACCCCAGCTCACGAGCTTTTTCTTTAATCCGATCCCTTTGTTCGTTCTTATTCATCAGGCAACAAGGTATAAAAAAACCCGGATCAGACCGGGTTTGTGTCGCAAAGCTTTTAATACGAACGCTTATTTTTTCCTAAAAGAAACCCAATTCAAGGCGGGCTTCCTCACTCATCATCGATTTTTCCCAGGGCGGCTCGAAAGTCAGCTCAACATGAGCATCCTCAACTCCATCAGCCGATAAGGCAGCCTGACGGGCATCTTCTACCAGCATATCAGCAACCGGGCAACCAGGAGCAGTCAAGGTCATTATAATCGTGGCTTTGTTGGTATCATCAACATCCACATTATACACCAAGCCTAAGTCATATATATTGACCGGTATCTCCGGATCGTAGACATCTTTCAATTTTTCAATAATCAGATCAATTCTTTTATCCATCGCAAATTCCTCCTATTCTGAAATCTTCTTATAAGCAACAGCATACAACTTTATTTGTTTAATCATAGCCACCAATCCATTTGAACGTGTTGGCGACAAGTGCTGTTTTAAGCCAATATCGTCGACAAAATGTAAATCACTGTTCAAAATTTCGTCGGGCGTATGACCCGAGACCACCCGCAACAGCAGTGCGACCAGCCCTTTCACAATAACGGCATCGCTCTCTCCCTGAAAGTAAATTTTACCATCTTTAAACTCCGGTGCCAACCACACCCTGCTTTGGCAACCTTTAATTACATATTGGTCATTCTTCAGAATCGGGTCTAAATCCGGCAAATCATTTCCCAGCTCTATCAGGTAACTATATTTATCCATCCAGTCTTCGTAAATCGAAAACTCGTCATTTATTTCGTCCTGAATTTGATCTATTGTCATGCTAAATCAGTTTAAAGCCCCAAATGTCGCAAAAAAATAGAGCAAGCAAAGCGTTTTAACCAGAAGCAATCGCAGAATTAAAGAAAAATAAAGACTAAAAAATCTTTTTGAATAATTCTAAATAAAGTGCAACATAATAAAACGGGGCTATTTTTCGTACTTTTGAGACACAAGAAACCAAATAACAATTAATATCACTCAAATGAATTCATTGAAAGGTACTCAAACAGAAAAAAACCTGTTAAAAGCTTTTGCCGGTGAGTCTCAAGCTAAAAACAGATACGAATTTTTTGCCAAACAGGCACGCACCGAAGGCTTGGAGCAAATTGCAGCGCTATTCGAAGAAACAGCTCTAAACGAGCAAGCACACGCAAACCGTTTCTTTGGTTTTCTCGAAGGTGGAATGGTCGAAATTACCGCTGCTTACCCAGCCGGCAAGGTAGGCACAACACTGGAAAACCTTCAGGCTGCAGCCGACGGAGAAAATGAAGAATGGACTGAATTATACCCCGAATTTGCCCGCATTGCAGAAGAAGAAGGCTTTAAACAAGTCGCAACAGTTTTTAAAACCATTGCTAAAATTGAAAAGCACCACGAGGAACGCTACCGCAAGCTTTATAACAACCTTGAAGAAGGCAAAGTATTTGAGCGTGAAGGTAAGGTTACCTGGAAATGTCGGATTTGTGGATTTCTGCATGAATCGGCCCGTCCACCAAAAAAATGCCCTGCCTGTGAACACGAACAAGCTTATTTTGAGCTAGAAGCTACAAACTTTTAATATATTTGTCGCCGGGAATGAAACTAGCCCCGGCGACATTACCGATAAACAGGTTAACTATAGGTACATGAAAAGCATTCAATCATCACTCGAGAAACGATTTCCGTTTTTTGAGGCAAACTTGATCGCAGACATCCTTCAAAACGGAACCGTTCAGGAGCTAACGTCAGGCGACGAGCTCTTGCGTGAAGGCCAATATATAAAATCATTCCCTATTTTATTAGAGGGCAACATACGTGTTAGCCGACAGGATAAGGAAGGGCGCGAACTACTGCTCTATTTCCTCAACCCCGGCGAAACCTGCAGTATGGTGCTCACCTGCTGCATGGGGCAGCAACAAAGCAACATCAGCGCAACAGCCGAACAAAGCAGTACAATAATTCGCATACCGGTTGACTGTTTGGACAAATGGCTGACCCAATACCCTTCCTGGAAATCCTACATGATGTATTCCTACCGGAAACGTTTTGACGAACTACTCGACACCATTGACGCCATCGCTTTTATGGAGTTGGACGAACGTCTTAGCCGTTTCTTCTATGCTCGTTTTAAGGCAACCGGCGAACAAAAATTCACAGGCACTCATCAAGATATAGCAAACCATTTAAACAGTTCGCGCGAAGTGGTATCACGCCTTCTCAAACAAATGGAACAAAAAAACCTGGTGTCACTGAGCCGTAACGAAATCGACTACACCCCCCTGATTAAACAAACAGAAGACCAAAATTAAATCTTCAACGTAGTTTTTCTTCGCTTCTGTGACTCAAGTCACAGAACATTGTCGCGCTGTGTTATTTCTTTGCAGGAAACGATTCAGCAATGAAATTCAAACAACTTTTAACACGGTATAAATGGCAGGCCATTGGGGTTAGCATCGGCTTAATCGGTGGCTACCTCTATTGGTACTACATTGGCTGTACCTCAGGAACCTGCCCCATTCAGGCTAACTGGCACACCTCCACACTCTATGGTGGGTTGCTGGGGTATTTTGTAGGCGACCTGAAAAAGAGACCTAAAACAAACAACGACAAGACAGATGGAACAGTTTAATACCATTATTCAGAGTAATACCCCGGTTTTAGTCGACTTTTTTGCCACTTGGTGCGCTCCATGTAAAATGATGGCGCCAATACTGCAACAGGTAAAATCGCAGGTAGGCGACGAGGTTCGGATTATCAAAATTGATGTCGATAAAAACCCGGCTATTGCGCAACAATTTCAAATTCGAAGCGTCCCCACGCTCAAGCTTTTTAAAAACGGACAGGTAAAATGGACCGGCAACGGTGTAATGCAGGCTGACCAACTGGTAGGCATTATTAAAACAACAACACGGTAGACCCGCCATTTAAAATTCGCATCAATGAAACAGATTACAATTATAAAACAACGCTGCCCACAAAATCATTTCTGCCCGGTGATGAGAATATGCCCGGCCGGTGCAATTAGTCAGCGTACACCATTCGAAGCACCGAGCATCGATCAAACAAGATGTACGAACTGCGGGAAATGTGCAAAATACTGTGCTTTTGGAGCCTTTCAGGCGATTTAATACTCCAAAACAAAAAGGGAAAGAGGGAAAATGCAGGAATCCGAAAGGGTTCCTGTTTTTATTTTGAGCGTTGCGCAAAGTGGCATGAATTTTCTGTCTGTTTATCCTCACCTTCCCATCGATCTTTCTGTAAGCTTTCTGTATGTTTTCTGTAAGCTTCCTGTAAGCTCAGATACAAAATCCTTACAGAACACAACTACAAACTACGAGAATACTCCGATCTCAAAATATTGAAAAGCCGAACGAGTTAGCCGGATTATTCGAAGCCCCTCCGACCCCATGCGGAAACCATAAAAGAGTTAAATATCCTGATATCGACAAAACATTCGCGCGACTTACTGTGTTTCCCTTTGGTTAAGAAAAAAATAGATCTGTATCATGAATCGGAAAATACTTCCCCCTCGAAAGAGCCGGCCAGCGCTCCGGATGATAAAATTGTGCTACCTGTTTTTATTATCCGGCGTTCTCGCTGTCGCTTGTACGAATCAACAAAAGTCGAAAACAAACACACTAACTGAAGCGGTAGAACCTACCGCCAATTCTGGCCAGATGGACTGCTGCTCTTCCGGTTTGCCTGCCCGCCCGTTCCTTCAGGCCGCTGGCAGTGCGGCTGATTCGCTTCAGCAACAATCGGACAAACAGCTGGAGGGAATGGTTTTTATTCCCGGAGGTGAATTTACAATGGGGGGCGACAGTCTTTGGGGGCGTCCGGATGAGTTCCCGCATCACCAGGTGAAAGTTAATTCGTTCTATATGGATGAGCACGAGGTCACCAATGCACAGTTTCGGGAGTTTACAGATGCAACAGGCTATGTAACAACAGCCGAGCGAAAGCCTGAGTGGGAAGAAATTAAAAAACAACTGCCTCCGGGAACGCCAAAACCTCCGGACGATGCGTTGGTTGCTGCCTCACTGGTATTTACGCCACCTAATCATTCGGTTCCGCTGAGCAACGCTACTGCGTGGTGGAGCTGGGTACCGGGTGCCGACTGGCGTCATCCGGAAGGGCCCGATAGTTCAATCGAAGGAAAAGATCAATACCCGGTGGTGCAAATAACCTGGGACGATGCGATGGCCTATGCGGCCTGGGCCGGAAAACGGTTGCCGACAGAAGCTGAATGGGAATATGCCTCGCGAGGAGGCGCCAAAAATACGATTTACCCTTGGGGGAACGAACCCATTGAGCAGGGAGCGGTAAAAGCCAATAGTTGGCAAGGGCATTTCCCAAACCAAAATACGGCTAACGACCGGTTTTTGCGGGCGGCACCGGTCAAGTCGTTTCAACCCAACGGATATGGATTGTATGATATGGGTGGAAACGTATGGGAGTGGTGCAGCGATTGGTATCATGCCGATTACTACAGGCAATGTGCCGAAAACGGATTGGTCGTGAACCCGCAAGGGCCCGATTCGTCGTTCGATCCGGACGAACCGTTCACTAAAAAGCGGGTAACCCGCGGCGGCTCATTTCTTTGTAGCGACCAGTATTGCTCGGGCTTTCGGGTTGCCGCACGCATGAAAACCACCTTTGATACCAGCTTGGAACATACCGGCTTTCGCTGTGTGGTGTCGGCAGAGTAAGCTTCCGCTTGACTTAATTAAGCGAGTTGGTTCCAACAAAAAAGCCATCTGCTAATCAACTGATTACAGACGGCTTTTGAAGTGGAGGTCTCTGGCGGATTCGAACCGCCGTACACGGTTTTGCAGACCGTTGCCTAGCCACTCGGCCAAGAGACCTTGTTTTTCGGACTGCAAATTTATATAAAATATTTTGCTGTGCAACAGCTGCTGCCTGATTTTATCATTTACTGAGCTGTACACTCACTTTTTCGAGCTGCCCTCCCATTGGCGGATTCATTTTAGACAACTTTACGATTGCCTGCCCGATCTCTGGAAATGAACGATATATGTGATCCAGAATCCGGGTACACACATGCTCAAGCAGAGCCGACGGGATTGCCATCTCCTCGCGAACGATGTCGTAAATTTTTTGATAGTTCAGGGCGTCTTCCAGGCGGTCGCTTTGTCCGGCTTTCTCACAATCGGTGTGTATGGTCACCGAAACAATAAATCGGGCGCCAACTTGTTTCTCAAACGGATAATGCCCGTGATAGGCATAAAATTCCATGCCATCCAATTCAATAATTCCCGCCATTTTCTTCTTTTTTAGTTGATTCTGTTCGATCAGTTTGTCCGCAAAATTAATTTTTCTTTTTTAGATGGTTAATTTTGTGAAATGTAAAAAGCCAATGTGCGGAATCATTTTATACTTTTGTCCCTAATCTACAGTTGCCAAAGGTGCTGCGGAAGAATCGAAACGAATTGAATCCGGAACTGACAAAACAAAAGAACGACACAATCTGAAAAATTGTCGGAAAGAGATTTTACTTTAACAAGAAGCGAATAAACAACGACTTATATGAGCGAAAGTAGTCCTGAAAAAGAAGTGGTGGTTAAGAAGAATTTCATTCACCAAATTGTTGAAGAAGAGATAAATGCGGGTAAGAATAACGGGCTGATACACACTCGGTTTCCCCCTGAGCCGAATGGCTATTTGCATATTGGACATGCCAAATCAATTTGCCTGAACTTTGGGACAGCGCAGAAATACAAGGGTATTACCAACCTTCGGTTCGACGACACGAACCCCTCGAAAGAAGATACCGAATACGTTGATTCCATCATGGAAGACGTGCGTTGGTTAGGCTTCGACTGGGGAGATCGTTTGTTTTATGCTTCCGATTACTTCGGTAAATTGTTTGAGTTTGCCGTAAAACTGATCCGCGAGGGAAAAGCCTATGTCGATGATCAGGATGCCGAAACCATTAGCAGCCAAAAGGGAACGCCAACCCGTCCGGGACTGGAAAGTCCCTGCCGAAGCCGTTCAGTAGAAGAAAACCTGGACTTTTTCATGCGCATGAAAAACGGCGAGTTCAACGAGGGACAATGTGTGTTGCGGGCCAAAATTGATATGGCCTCGCCAAACATGCACATGCGCGACCCGATTATTTACCGGATCATGAAAACGCCGCACCACCGCACCGGCGACCAATGGTGTATCTACCCGATGTACGACTTCGCTCACGGCCAATGCGACTACTGGGAGGGCATTACGCACTCGATTTGTACGCTCGAATTTGAAGTTCACCGTCCGTTGTACGATTGGTTTGTCGACCAGTTAAAAGATACCGACTATCGGCCACGGCAGATTGAATTTGCCCGTCTGAATCTGACTTATACCGTTATGAGTAAACGAAAATTACTCGAACTGGTGAAAGATAATCATGTAAAAGGGTGGGACGATCCCCGGATGCCGACCATCTCCGGCTTGCGTCGACGTGGATATACACCGGCCTCAATCCGTAA
Source organism: Mangrovibacterium sp. (assembly GCF_041596335.1). Classification (GTDB taxonomy): domain Bacteria; phylum Bacteroidota; class Bacteroidia; order Bacteroidales; family Prolixibacteraceae; genus Mangrovibacterium. Next base: position 70,194 of record NZ_JBFHIT010000011.1, read on the forward strand.
TTTTTCCGATCGCATTGGGGTTACAAAAGTTGACGGGATCATCGATGTTGCACTTCTGGAACACAGTATTCGCGAAGATCTGAATAAAAACGCGCAACGGGTGATGGGAGTTTTGAATCCGCTGAAGGTGGTGATTACCAACTATCCGGAAGGACAGGTAGAGCATCTGGAAGCGGTTAACAATCCCGAAAATCCGGAAGCCGGTACCCGTCAGGTTCCGTTCACCCGTGAGATCTACATTGAACGGGACGACTTCATGGAAAATCCACCCAAGAAATTCTTCCGCCTGTCGCCGGGAACCGAAGTGCGTTTGCGCTATGCCTATTTCGTAACCTGCAACGAAGTGGTTAAAAATGAAAACGGCGAAGTAGTAGAGCTGCATTGTACGTACGATCCACAGTCGCGTGGCGGAAATTCACCCGATGGACGAAAAGTAAAAGCAACCTTGCACTGGGTATCGGTTAGCGAAAATGTGAAAGCTGAAGTGCGTTTGTACGATCGCTTGTTTACCGATGAAGAGCCTGATGGTCATAAAGATGTTGATTTTAAGACCTTCATGAATCCCGATTCATTGACGGTTTTGGAGAACTGCTACGTTGAGCCATTTGTGAAAGATGCCAAAGCGCTGGATTCGTTTCAATTCGAACGTTTAGGCTATTTTAACCTCGACCCGGACAGCACGCAGGATGGTTTGGTATTTAACAGAACCGCACAACTACGTGACACTTGGGCTAAGATGAAAGGTAAATAAAGGCATCAATTGAGATGCTTGAAATATAAGAAATGAAAAGAACGAAGTTGGATGAGGCTTCGTTCTTTTCATTTTATGGCATTTACCGATGCTTGTCGTTTATTAACCGATCTTTTCTGAAGGACGAATAGACAAACAGGTACATTTGAAAGGTAATTTAATTGTAACGAGAATGAATCAGTCAAATTGGAACCAAAACGGTGACCCCGATCGCAGCGAAAAGAAAAAGGGAGGTTCAACTTTAGGAGTCATCCTGATTGCCATTGGGGCGTATTGGATTCTGAAAGAAACTGGCCTGTCTGTACACCTTCTTCCTGTCTGGGAAATATTTCGCGATCTCTTTGGTGATTTGTTCCGTTTTCTGCATCAGCATTTGGGCGATTTGCTTCTACCAATACTTTTATTGGCTGCCGGCCTTTTGCTGGTTGGTGGAAAACGCAAGGTTGGAGGCCTCCTAGTGCTGATTGTTTTGCTGATCGTTATACCTGGCATCTTTGTCCCCGGAGTGATAGCGGTATTTCTATTTCCGGTTTTCATAATTATTTTGGGGATATTGGTTATCCGGAGCTTGTTATAGTTGTTTGAGGGAGTGAATAAATGATCGAAGGCAACCAGTCGATTCGTTGTACTGCCTGCCTTCGGATTTAATGAAGATTTATGATGGAAAGAAGTGGAAATAAACGATTTTATCTGGGAGTTGTTTTAATTGCTATTGGAGGCCTGCTGATGTTGCAGCGCCTAAACCTGATTCCCTGGGATTTGGCCGAAATGTTGATTTCGTGGCAAATGTTACTGGTGGCTATTGGTGCCATCTCGCTGATGAACGGAAACCGCGTGTGGGGCGTTATACTAATTGGACTGGGTGTGTTCTTTCTGCTGCCTGAATTTATCGATGTTCCGCGCGAAATACGTCGTTTATACTGGCCATTTATGCTGGTTCTGGTTGGTGCGGCACTCATTTACCGACAGCATGGCAACCGTTTACACATGCCCGGCGGATCAGTCGGTAAGTCGTTCGATGAGTTTGATGATTTTGTGATCTTTGGAGGACGCGAGATCTTTATCAACTCAACAAACCTCAAAGGCGGCAGAAGTACATCTATTTTTGGTGGAGTTGAGTACGATCTCCGGCAAGCTACCTTAGCGCCAGAGGGAGCAATTGTTGATTGTATTTGCGTGTTTGGCGGTACGGGAATCAAGGTACCGCTCGACTGGCAGGTTCGCAACGAGATCACCACTATTTTTGGCGCGTTCACCGATAAACGCGGCGATACCTTCCGGCATGGACAGCTGGACACATCGAAAACAATAGTCATCAAAGGAATCACCCTTTTTGGCGGGGTTGAAATTAAACATGTTTAAGCGGCATGAAGCACCCCTTCATTAATAATCGCATTTTAAGCCGCTACTATGTGGTGTTTTGGTTGTTCATTGGCTTGGTGAACCTCCTGATTCAGGTCTACTGGTACGACCTCAATTTTGAAGCCGGGCTGCTGGAGTCGATCGTCATCTTTGCTTTGTACCCAATTATGGGCGCAAGTATTTGGTTTATCATTCAATATAACCGGCTCGACGAGAGTGACTGGGCGAAGAATATTCTCTATCACTTTGTAGCAGCGACCATCCTGAACGTTATTTGGCTTTATCTGAGCTACGTATTGGCAAAAACTTTCGATGAATCACAAATGGGGTTCGTACGTAACGGCCTCCCTTCGAAAGTATTAACCGGATACTTGCTATATGTGGGCTATGTCGTCTTTTTCTATGCGGTCAATTACTACAATTCGCTGAAGGAAAAAGTAAAACGGGAATCGGAGCTAAAAATGCTGATTCGCGATGCCGAACTAAGCGCTTTGAAGTCGCAAATTAACCCACATTTCTTATTCAACAGCCTGAACAGCATTTCGTCGCTTACGATGAGCCGACCGGAAAAGGCGCAGGAGATGGTGATCAACTTATCGGCTTTTATGCGCTATTCATTGCAGCATAGCCGCGACGATATGGTGAGTTTCAAGGATGAGCTGGAGCACATTAAACTCTATCTGAGTATCGAGAAGGTTCGCTTTGGTAAAAAATTGAATCCGTTGTTCAATATCGATGAAGCCTGCCTGAAAGCCCAAATTCCAAACATGATCCTTCAGCCCTTGTTGGAAAACGCAATCAAATACGGGGTGTATGAGGCTACCGAACCGGTTACGATTGCGATTGGCTGTCGGGCGGAGTCCAACTACTTCAGAATTACTGTTGAGAATGAGTACGATGCGCAGAGCGTGAAGAATAAAGGCGAAGGAATTGGACTGAAGAATATTCGGCAACGCTTGGAACTGATCTACGGAAATCCTCATCTCTTGCAAATTACCGATTTAAAAACGAGCTTTAAGGTTGAAATAAGGCTTCCTCAAAAATAAACGAGTTATGAGCGAAAAACTAAATGTACTGCTGGTTGAAGATGAAGAGTTGGCGCGCGACCTGCTTAAGTCTTACCTCAAAAATCACCCCTCGATAAACCTGTTGGGCGAATGCGAGAATGGGTTCGAAGGCGTACAAAAAATCAACGAATTGAAACCCGATCTGGTTTTTCTGGATATTCAGATGCCCAAAATAACCGGGTTCGAAATGTTGCAGCTACTCGACCACAAACCGGATATTGTTTTTACCACAGCCTACGACGAGTATGCGCTGAAAGCTTTTGAAATTAACGCGGTCGACTACCTGCTAAAACCGTTCTCAAAAGAACGTTTGCTGGCAGCGATTGACAAGGTGCTGGAGAGACGGGGGAACGCCGAAGAACAGAGTGACAAAATCAGCCGGCTGAGTGAGTTGTCAACAGGAGAATACCTGGAACGAATTGTGGTAAAAGATCGCCATAAGATTCACATCATTCTAAGTTCGCACATTCGATACATTGAGTCGATGGATGATTATGTGCTCATTTATACACCGGATGGGCGGCATACAAAGCAAAACACCATGAAGTTTTTCGAAACTCATCTCGATCCGCGCGAGTTTATCCGAATTCACCGATCGTTTATCGTTAGTGTGTCAGAGATTGAAGAAATACAACAATACGAGAAAGAGTCGTATGTTGTCATCCTGAAAGACAGAACGAAACTAAAAGTAAGTAAGTCGGGCTATAAGAATTTAAAGGAAGCGCTTGATTTTTAAGCTCGGGCACCGGCGATAACTTTCGCTAAAGTCCAAAATAATCTGTTCCCTTTCATTCTTTTTATACCTTTGCAGACCAAACGAACAAACATGCGTGCAAGAATTTTTTGGCTTATCTTTTTCGCTCCTGCCTTGTGTTTTGGCCAGAATGAGGTCAAATCAAATGCGCCTGAGTTTTTTCTGTTTCTGGCAGTCATTCTGATTGTTCCACTTTTATTCTTTGCCGGAACTTATTTCCGGAAGAAAAAGAACGGTAGAAGCAGAACGTGGTTTTCGAAAGGCAATTTGGAAATTCGGTTAACCGGCAATAAGCGGTACCGCCCCGACACATTGACGTTGACTGTTCGAAATAATCAATCAAACGCGGTTGATCTGGAAGCACCGATTCTAATTATCCGCAAACTGTGGTCGATTCGTCGGTTTAAATTAAAAGGAATAAATCGCGCCGAAATTTACCCTCTATTTCTGGATTCCGGCAAAACACATGAACTTCAGTTGAAGTTGGATGTTTTTCATAAACACGATCCTACGTTACGGTCATACTATTGGGCCATGATACGGATCAAGAATACAACTGGAAGGGTTTATACGACCAACTATATAACTTTACGTAAAAGCTTGATCTCTTAATGCGCGACTGGAAATTCAATCATATCGATTTTTCAACCTACCCCTGGTACGGTGGTGATGATCTTGGTGTAAAACTTACATCGAATGGTTTTCAAGCCAAGGTGTGGGCTCCAACCGCACACAAAGTTGAATTATTAGTCTACCAAAACAGTCATGGTGGGAAAAGTATTCATCGGTATTGGATGCATGCCGATGAGCCGGGATGTTGGGCCTTGTCAGTCGAAGGGCATTTTAAAGGTTTGTATTATACCATTCGCGTTAACGATGGCGAGTGGCTGAATGAAACGCCGGGAATTGATGCCCGGGCAGTAGGCATTAACGGTCACCGGGGCTTGTTTTTCGATCCTGAAGAAACTCACCCGGATGGCTGGGTTGAAGATCAGCCAATTCCGGTTGAAAATGCTGTAAACACAATTTTATACGAATTACATGTTCGCGACTTTTCCATGTCGGAAAGTTCGGGCATGAAATATAAAGGACAATTCCTCGCTTTTACTGAAGAGGGGCGGTTGACTCCCGAAGGACTTCGATCGGGTATCGATCACCTCAAAGAGCTGGGCATTACACACGTGCATTTGTTGCCGGTGTTCGATTTTTTCACCGTCGATGAATTCGATCCCCTCAAGAAATACAACTGGGGCTACGATCCGCTTAACTATAATAGCCCCGAAGGTAGCTACTCAACCAATCCCGATGACACTTCCCGAATTACCGAATTCAAACAATTGGTAATGGCTTTGCACAAGGCCGGAATTGGAGTTGTGATGGACGTAGTCTACAATCATACCGGTTATACGCGTCGTTCGTGGTTTAATCAAACAGTTCCGGGATATTATTACCGCCAAACCAGATCGGGGAACTTCTCGAATGCCAGCGGTTGTGGAAACGAATTGGCGTCAGAAAGAGCGATGGTTCGAAAGTACATAATCGATTCGTTAGTGTACTGGGCCAGTGAGTTTCACCTCGATGGATTCCGTTTTGATTTGATGGGCATTCACGATCTGGAAACGATGTATGCCATCCGCCTGGCCCTGGATAAATTACGACCCGGAATTTTGATGTATGGTGAAGGCTGGACCGCTGATCGCTCTCCCTTAGATGAAAATCAACGGGCTGTGAAACGGAATATCTCTCAATTAGAGCGGGTTGCCTGTTTTAGTGATGATTTTCGCGATGCGATAAAAGGAAATAATTTCGAAGGAAATGGGATGGGCTTTGTGAGTGGAAAAGTATTTCACGAAGAAGCCATCAAGTTTGGAGTTGTTGCTGCTTGCTACCACCCGCAAATTGTTTATAGTTACGTTGGCGGCTCGGGTTTTGCCTGGGCGCGGCATCCCTGGCAAACGGTAAACTACGCGTCATGCCACGACAACTTCACCTTGTTTGACAAACTGAGCATTAGCCAACCCGGGCTCGAACTGGAACAAATAAAGAAAATGCAAAAGCTGGCAGCTGCACTGGTTATTACGTCGCAGGGGATTCCGTTTTTCTGTGGTGGAACCGAATTTTGCAGGAGTAAAAATGGCCATCATAATTCCTATAATTCGCCCGACACGATTAACCAACTGGATTGGTCTCGTAAGAAGAAGTTTGAAGATGTTTTTCGCTACTTCTGCGATTTAATTGCCTTACGAAAGGCTGTTCCGGGAATGCGCATGGAAAACTCAGACCTGATCCGAAATCACCTGAAATTTTCAACCGATTATCACATGGGAGTCGTTTCCTACCAGATTCAAAACTTCCCTGGAGAGGCACGTTGGAAAACAATGCAGCTGGTTTTTAATGCCCGGAAAGAACCTTTTCAGTTTGATTTACCAAATGAATTGGGATGGAAAGTCGTGGCAGAAGATAACACGATCGATTTGAATGGGATCCGTTTGGTGGAGGACCATTTTGTCATGATCCCTCCAATCTCGATGATGATTTTGGTCCAATAGGCAGAAAACGCCATGGCAATGGATTGTTACAACATCCTGAATCCTTAAGTTCACCCTGTCTGCTCTATTGTTGCAGGATGCAGCAAAGATCCTGTTGCTTTAAAATACAGCCAACAGTAAATCAATGTCTTTAGAGGGCAAATTCAACGTTTCGCCCAAATCGTCATTGGTGAGAATACCATTGTAAATGTAAATCCCTTTGCGAAACCCTTTGGTCGATTTTATATAGTTTTGAATTCCTCCGATTTCACCAACCGAAATAATAATGGGCGACAGTACGTTGCTTAAGGCAATTGAGGCCGTTCGGGCAACAAGCGATGAGATATTGGGTGCGCAAAAGTGTACCACGTCATATTCGGTATAGGTCGGATTTTTGAGGTCGGTACAACGACTGGTTTCAAAGCATCCGCCCTGACTGACGTTTAGATCGATAATCACCGAGCCTTTTTTCATACGCGACACCATTTCTTTCGATACTCTGAACGTTGGCGCTTTATTCACCGACATGGCGCCAAGTACAACATCGGCCGATTTTAACGCTTTTTTAAGCACGTTTGGATATAATACGGAAGTGAAAACCTGGTGCCCTAAAGTTTCCTCGAGCTTACGCAGCTTGAGGATGTTATTGTCGAACACTTTCACGCTTGCTCCTAGTCCGATTGCGGCCCGGGCGGCAAATTCACCGGCTGTTGTTGCTCCCAGGATTACCAGCTCCGTGGGCGAAATTCCGGTTACACCACCTAGCAAAACACCTTTCCCATTTCTCGAGTTACTTAAGTATTCGCTAGCCACCATAATCGAAGCCGAACCAGAGAGTTGGCTCATTAAGTGAACAACGGGCAGGTAGTTTTCCTCATCCTCCAAATATTCGTAGGCAATGGCAGTTACTTTTTTACGCATGAGTTTCTGCACCGACTCCGCACAATGGGTGTTTAGTTGCATATTGGAAATCAAGGTCTGATTCCCGCGTAACAAGTCAATATCGTCGTCGTTGAAAGGAGACACCCTAAGAATAATATCGCACTGAAATACATCGGCTCTTTTTTCCTGCACAATAGCCCCTGAATTGCGGTATTCCTCATCGGAATAGCTCGACGCTTTCCCAGCACCTTTTTCAATGCAAATTTCGTGACCATAAGAAACCAGCAGTTCAACAGCTTCTGGGGTAAGCGGAATGCGCGATTCAACCCGGGCAAAATCTGACGGAATACCAATCGTAATCTTTTTACCTTTCCGGCGTATTTCCAGCATCTCTTCCTGAGGCATGTACCAGCTCGCTATCCCGGGTCTGTTTTCTTGTTCTGTCATTTTTTACACTGCTTAGTTTTCCAAGTTAGTCTTTCTGCATAAAAAAGGCAAATTGCCTAAACGATTGAGGCTTTCAACTCGCGTACGGTTGCCGATATTTCCTCAATATGCACCTCCACAAGTTTTTCGGGAAGCAACCGTTCAATCTTTTCGGGCCATTCCATAAAACAGTAGTTCCCGCTGTCAACATAGTCGTCAAAGCCCAGGTCCATCGCTTCTGTCATATCCTTTAACCGATAAAAATCAAAGTGGTAGATTTTTTCAGGACGGTTGGTGTCGTACTCATTCACTAAAGCAAAGCTTGGACTTGTAATGTTGTCGGTTGAGCCCATTGCCCGGCATAGCGCTTTGATGAAAGTTGTTTTACCTGCTCCCATTTTACCGTAGAAAGCGAAAAGTCGCTGATCGCTGAACGTTTCCAAGAACTCTTCAGCAACTTTAGGAAGGTCGTCAAGCGAATTAATTTGTATTGAAAACATAACGGGTTATTTGTGGACGCAAAATAATAAACTTCTAGTGATATTTTACCGCACTAATTGTCGAATTTTCGGCGCTTTAACACGAAAGGGATGATCCTGCTTCTGCGGGAAATGAATATTAGTTTGTTTTTTCCCACCTATTGATCGGGGAACCAGTTTTGTTCGCCCTTTTTTAGAAAATTGTATTACTTTTGAGAAAACACTTTTGAAATTTGCAATTATGAATCTTCCTGAAAACTTAAAGTACACAAAAGAACACGAGTGGGTTCGTGTTGAAGGTGATGTCGCCGTGGTTGGTATTACCGATTTTGCTCAGGGCGAACTGGGTGATATTGTTTTTGTTGAAATTGAGACCGTTGGTGAAACGCTGGCAGTTGGTGAGACTTTCGGCACAGTTGAGGCCGTAAAAACAGTGTCAGACCTTTTTATGCCGGTAGGAGGCGAGGTTTTAGAGTTTAATCCGGCTTTGGAAGATAGTCCGGAATTAATCAATAAAGATGCATACGGCGATGGCTGGATGGTTAAGGTGAAAATTGAAGATGCCGCGCAGCTCGATCAATTAATGGATGCAACTGCTTACAAAGCGATGTTGGAAGCGTAAAAATTGAATAACTGAGATAGTCAAGTCCCCGGAGAATTTTCTTCGGGGATTTTTTTTGCCTGTCGCATATCAGGAAGCAGGAATATGCCATCTTTTGTGGCTCTTAAGCGTTGGAGTAGACTAGATGGTGGAAACTGCTCCGTAGGCCTTAAATCGCGATTACCGGGAAGGAAATCGTTTGGATGTTTGTTGATTCTTTGGGTTGAAGAAATTATCGGCTCAGTTTATGGTTCACCCGCGGCCAAAACAATAGCTAACGGAGCAAAAAAAATCCGGCGAGTGGCCGGATTTTATAATGTATTTAATGTCGAATTACAATTTCTTCGCTACTTCGATTTCGTGGAACGACTCAATAAAGTCTCCTTCTTTAATGTCGTTGTAACCATCGATGTTCAAACCACATTCATAACCTTTGGCAACTTCTTTCACATCATCTTTGAAACGTTTCAGTGAGCCCAGGTTACCTGAGTAGATTACAATACCATCGCGAATAACGCGAATCTTGTAAGTTGCAGAGCGGACAATTTTTCCATCGCGGACAATACATCCGGCCACTGTTCCAACCTTGGTGATATTGAAGGCTTCCATAACTTCGGCGGTACCGGTAATTTCTTCCTTAATTTCAGGCGACAACATTCCTTCCATCGCTGACTTGATCTCGTTGATCGCATCGTAGATGATCGAGTAAAGGCGGATATCCACTTCTTCCTTCTCTGCCAAACGACGCGCTTGCATAGTTGGGCGAACCTGGAAGCCAACAACAATCGCATCGGATGCGGTTGCCAGGTTGATATCTGATTCGGAGATGGCCCCCACTGCTTTGTGGATCACATTCACCTGAATTTCTTCGGTTGACAACTTGATCAGTGAGTCAGACAAGGCCTCGATTGAACCGTCCACGTCACCTTTCACAATCAAGTTCAATTCCTGGAAGTTACCAATTGCGATCCGACGACCAATTTCATCCAGTGTGATATGTTTCTGAGTCCGGAGACCCTGTTCACGAGCCAATTGTTCCCTTTTGTTAGCAATCTGACGCGCTTCGCGTTCATTCTCAAGTACGTTGAATTTGTCACCCGCTTGTGGCGCACCATCCAAACCTAAAATAATAACCGGTTCCGACGGGCCAACTTCCTGAATCCGTTGGTTTCGTTCGTTGAACATCGCTTTCACGTGACCGAAATACTGCCCGGCCAACACGATATCGCCTTGTTTCAAGGTTCCGTTCTGAACTAGAACCGTCGCAACATAACCACGACCACGGTCGAGTGATGATTCGACAATTGTACCGGTAGCACGCTTGTCTTTGTTGGCTTTTAGATCCAACATTTCAGCTTCGAGCAATACTTTTTCAAGCAATTCGGAAATATTGGTTCCTTGCTTTGCTGAGATATCCTGACTTTGGTATTTTCCACCCCATTCTTCAACCAGGAAGTTGAGGTTGGCCAATCCTTCTTTTATCTTTTCCGGGTTAGCACCGGGCTTATCAATCTTATTTATCGCAAAGATGATCGGTACACCGGCTGCTTGAGCATGGTTGATCGCTTCTTTTGTTTGCGGCATAATGTCGTCATCGGCCGCGACAATGATAATCGCGATATCGGTTACCTGAGCACCCCTTGCACGCATGGCGGTAAACGCCTCGTGACCCGGTGTATCAAGGAAAGTGATACGGCGTCCACCTTCAAGAGTCACATTGTAGGCTCCGATATGCTGGGTGATACCTCCGGCCTCACCGGCAATTACATTCGCGCTACGGATGTAGTCGAGCAACGATGTTTTACCGTGGTCAACGTGACCCATGACCGTTACAATTGGAGCACGCGAGTGTACTTCAGAAGGTTGGTCGTCATGTTCTTCGATCGCCTCCAAGATGTCGGCACTCACAAACTCGACTTCAAAGCCAAATTCATCAGCGACAACTGACATTGTTTCCGCGTCAAGACGTTGATTGATCGAAACAAACAAGCCTAAGCTCATACAGGAAGAGATTACCTGAGTCACACTTACATCCATCATGGTAGCCAACTCAGCTACTGATACGAATTCGGTAACTTTCAGGACATTCTTTTCTGCCGATTGTTTTTCAAAATCGGCTGCTGCACGCTCGGTTGCTGCGTTTCGTTTGTCACGACGATATTTTGAACCTTTCGATTTTCCTTTTCCGGATGTCAGACGAGCTAAGGTATCTTTAATTTGCTTTTGTACGTCTTCTTCGCTGACCTCGTTCTTAATGACACGTTTTTTGACTTTCCCGGCGACAGAACCGCCTTGTCTCTGCTGTCCTCCCTGACCCGCTCCTTGTGGTTTGGGCCCGACTGTGATCCGTCCGGAAGCATCTTTCTGAATTCGGCGACGCTTTTTCTTTGGATCGGCGTTTTGCGATTGATTGCCCTTGTTTTGGTTGTCGGGTAAATCAATTTTTCCGACTACAGTAGGACCGGAAAGTTTATTAACGTTTGTACGAACCTCAGGTTTTGTGCGCTCTTTGGGTTGTTCACCCGGAGCACCTTGTCCCTGACGTTTTTGCTTTTCACGTTCACGGCGTTCGTCCTCTTTTTGCTTTTTAGACTTTTTAGCCGGACGGGTTTTTTGGTTGATGGTGGAAAGATCGATCTTTCCAACAACTTTAACTTCGTCTACTTTGGGGATATTGGTTGGCATTTGTTCCGGTGTTGCCGGTTGCGTTTGAGTTTCCTCTTTTTGTGGTACCTCCGCAGGTTCAACTTCAGTTGGCTTCGGTTCCTCTTTAGCGATGACCGGTTCCTGAGGTTTTGCTACTTCCTTAACTTCTTCCTTAGGCGCTTCAACCTTTGCTTCCGGTTCTTTCTCAACCTCCTTTGCAGGAGCTTGAACTTCGGGTTCTTTTGGTGTTTTAGGCTTTCCTAAATCGATTTTACCTAAAACCTTTGGCTGTTCGAGCGGAGTGGTGTAAGTCGTTTTGGCCTGTTCCGGCTTGGGTTCTGCCGGCTTTGGTTTAGGCGTTGGCAAATCATGTTTGGAACTACTATGGTCGGTAATGCGGATCTCATCGGCTTGGAATTCTTCTTCCTCATCCGACGAATCATCCTCTTCATGCATGTCGTCCAACGTGATAGTTTCTTTTTTGGTACGCTGACTTTTCAGGTTGATTTTCTCCGACTCTTTCTTTAGACTAATATCATTCTTGTATTCCTTTTCAAGGAGATGATAGGCGTCTTCGGAAATCTTCGTGTTTGGATTGTTATCCACGTCAAATCCCTTCTTTTGAAGAAACTCAACGATGGTGTGAATCCCAACGTTAAACTCTCGTGCTACCTTATTCAGTCGCGTATTTTTGTTGCCAATTGTCATAAACCCAATCTCTTATTTTTAATGCTTTCCGGGCACAAGGCTCCGAAAACTTTGCAATTTTACTCAAATTATTTAAAACCTGACAGGCAAAAGGAGAAATTTAAATAAATGGTTACTCGAATTCAGAACGCAGAATTCGTAATAGTTCATCAATTGTTTCTTCTTCCAGGTCAGTACGCTTGATCAAGTCGTTTCGGCTAAGGCTCAACACATTTTTCGCTGTGTCGCATCCGATCGATTTTAATTCGTCCAAGATCCAAGCTTCAATTTCGTCTGCAAATTCATCCAGGTTTACATCCTCGTCGTCGGCTTCCATCTCGCGGTATACGTCAATTTCGTAACCGGTTAACTGGCTGGCCAAACGAATATTCAGACCTCCTTTACCAATGGCCAGTGAAACTTCATCTGGTTTCAGGTAAACATCGGCACGTTTGGTGTCTTCGTGAATCTTGATTGACGAAACTTTCGCCGGATTCAAGGCACGTTGGATAAATAATTGCAGGTTGTTAGAGAAATTAATCACGTCGATGTTTTCATTGCGCAATTCGCGAACAATACCATGTATACGTGAACCTTTCATCCCAACACAAGCACCTACCGGGTCAATACGTTCGTCGTAGGATTCTACGGCTACTTTGGCGCGTTCGCCCGGCACACGAACAATCTTTTTGATCGTGATCAGTCCGTCGAAAATTTCCGGCACTTCCAATTCGAATAAACGTTCGAGGAATACAGGAGATGTTCTGGACAAAATAATAACCGGATTGTTGTTGCGCAGTTCTACTTTATAAACAACGGCACGCATGGTGTCGCCCTTACGGAAGTAGTCAGAAGGAATCTGTTCTTGCTTTGGAAGCAACAGTTCGTTACCTTCATCATCCAGGATCAGGATTTCCTTTTTCCATATCTGGTACACTTCGCCGGCAACAATATCACCGATCTTAGTCTTATATTTATTGTAAATATTGTCTTTCTCCAGTTCCAGAATTCGGCTGGCCAGATTCTGGCGCAGGTTTAAGATGGCACGGCGACCAAAATCTTTGAGCTTAACTTCATCGGTAACTTCTTCACCAACTTCGTAATCCGCATCGATTTTTTTGGCTGCTGTTAAGCTAATTTCCAAATTCGGGTCGTTGATTTCATCATCGGCCACGACAGTCCGGTTTCGCCAAATTTCTAAGTCACCTTTGTCAATATTAATAATGATGTCGTAGTTCTCGTCCGTCCCGTAAGTCTTTTGCAGAACATTGCGGAAAACGTCTTCAAGAACGCTCATCATTGTGACCCTGTCAATGTTTTTCAGGTCCTTAAATTCGGAAAAGGTATCGATAAGATTAATCGTATCCATCTTGCCCCGGTTTTAAAATTTTATAATATTCTTTACTGTTTTTGTTTGTTCAAACGAAAATTGGAGGAGCCGTGTTACCAGTTCCTTTTTCTTTTTTCCTTCAATTTTCTCTTTTTGAGTGGTTTCCAACTCAAAACCATTTTCGTCGGCATGCTTTAAGATGCCCTCACGTTTTTGACCATCCTTTAAAACAACTTCAACTTCACGTCCGATGTTTTTTAGATATTGACGCAGAACTTTAAATGGCAGTCCTAATCCAGCCGATGAAACCTGAAGCTCGAAATCCTCGCTTTCGCGATCCAGATTTCCTTCAATTTGTCGACTTACAGCGACACAGTGATCAATAGAGATCCCGTTTTCGCCGTCAATCAATACCGAAATCTGGTTAGCCGGGCTGATTTCAACATCGACGATGAACTGATCTTCAGTTAGTTTATCCTCAATTAATTGAATGATTTTTTTCTTGTCAATCATTTTTTTGGCTAATAAAATAGGGGACTTCAGGTCCCCTATCTTGTGGATGTTTTCGTTTGTCTGCGCAAAAGTAAGAAATCTTATTGAATTCACAAAATGGGGAAGTTTATGATTTTCAGTGGTTCTTTAGTTGCGCTCCCCGGCAATAGGGATTGAAAAGTTTTCGTAATTTTGGTTCATCGAATTTACACATTTATACCTCAATAGTTTGAAGACAAACAAAAAAAAGATTATCAACGACCCGGTATTTGGGTTTATTACCATCCAGTCCGAATTGATTTTCGATTTGATTGAACACCCCTACTTTCAGCGTCTAAGGCGAATTAAACAACTCGGGTTGTCGTGCATTGTATTCCCCGGAGCAAACCATACGCGCTTTGAGCATGCGATTGGTGCTGTTTTTTTGATGCGGGCGGCAATCACCGACTTGCGCATTAAAGGGGTGAGGATCACCGAAGAAGAGGCAGAGGCCGTGACCGTGGCAATTTTGTTGCATGATATTGGACACGGACCGTTTTCGCATGCACTCGAACATTCGATTGTTGAAGGACTTGTTCATGAACGAATTTCTGTTTTGTTGATGGAGGATCTCAATCAGCAATTCGAAGGGCGATTGTCGCTGGCTATTGAGATTTTTAAAAATGAATATCCAAAGAAATTTTTACACCAACTGGTTGCCAGTCAGCTGGATGTTGACCGGCTGGACTATTTGCGGCGCGACAGTTTCTTCACCGGAGTTACTGAAGGTATAATCGGATCGGATCGGATAATTAAAATGTTGAATGTCCGGAACGATGAACTGGTGGTAGAGTACAAAGGGATTTATTCTATCGAAAAATTCCTGATAGCCCGACGATTGATGTATTGGCAGGTGTATTTGCACAAAACTGTTTTGTCAGCAGAATTCCTGTTGGTTAATATACTAAAGCGAGCGAAGGAGGTCGCCATGAAAGGTGACAAATTGTTCGCGACACCAAGTTTATCGGTGTTTCTTGAGAACAAAATAAGCCTGGAGCACTTTCAAAATGGCAGTACTTTTATGGGACGATCGTTATTGTCTGTTTTTGCAAGTCTTGAGGATGACGATGTTATAGCCTCCATAAAACAATGGCAATATCACTCCGACCCGATCCTTGCCTATCTGTCCGCATGTCTGGTTAACCGCAAGTTGTTCCGCATAAAACTGCAGAACAAGAATTTTGGAAAAAAGCAGATTCAATTACTGGAAGAAAAAGTCGTGCAACAGTTTGGTGTAGAGAAGCAGGATGTTCCTTATTTTTTGGTTCAGGATTCAATCACAAATAACGCCTATCTCACAGAAGATAACAAGATTAATATCTTGCAGAAAAACGGCAGGATCTGCGAAATTAATGAGGCGTCCGATATTAATTTGTCTGGTTTATCGCACACGGTCAGGAAATATTTTGTCTGTTATCCGAAAGAATTGGACATTAGGTAAATTAAACCTATTTTTGCAGCGCTCCAAGAAATAAAATATGGAATTTAAAGCAATCACCATTGCCGAGTTTCTGAACGGAACAATTGAAGGCGATGAAAATGTTAGCGTAAGCAATGTGTCTAAAATTGAGGACGGTAAACCTGGCACCTTGGCTTTTTTAGCTAACCCAAAGTACGAGAAATATGTGTACGACACTGCGGCGTCTATCGTATTAGTTAAGAACGAATTTGTTGCGGAAAGACCGGTAACTTGTACGCTCATCAGAGTAGAAGACCCCTATCAATCGATGGCAGCTTTGTTGGAATTATACCAACAATCAAAGGGACAGAAATTCGGGATCGAACAACCCTCCTTTATTGATTCAAGCGCTAAAGTTGGCGACAATATTTATATTGGGGCATTTGCCTACATTGGCGCAAATGTCTCGGTAGGTGATGGTTCTAAAATTTACCCTCAGTCTTTTATCGGTAACAATGTGAAAATTGGAGCCAATACGATTATCTATGCCGGTGTTAAAATATACGACGACTGTGTGATTGGCGACAATTGCATTATTCACGCCGGCGCTGTTATCGGTTCCGATGGATTTGGGTTTGCGCCAACTCCGGATGGCTCCTATAAGAAAATACAACAGGTTGGTAATGTGCTCATTGAAGACAATGTTGAAGTTGGCGCCAATACCACGATTGACTGTTCAACCATGGGATCGACGATTATTCGCAAAGGCGTAAAACTGGATAACCTGATTCAGATTGCCCACAATTGCGAAATTGGTGAGAACACCGTGATGGCAGCTCTGGTTGGGATTGCAGGATCGACTAAAGTTGGTAAAAATTGTGTCCTTGCCGGACAAGTTGGAGTCGCTGGTCACCTAACTATTGGTGATCGCGTTACAATTGGTGCAATGGCGGGTGTTACAAATAACATTAAAGAAGGAAAAATTGTGCTTGGCGCACCGGCCATGGATCACGACAAGGCGCTGAAAACCTTTGTAGTGTACCGGCGCTTGCCCGAAATGCGTGATTCGCTCAGTGAGCTTCAAAAAGAAGTTAAGGAATTAAAAGCAAGATTAAACGAAGAGTAAGCTTCGGATATTTTTAGCATGATGACAGACAAGCAAAAAACCTTGGCTAATGAGTTTTCGATTAGCGGAAAAGGATTACATACCAGTTGCCTGGTAACGGCTGTTTTTAAGCCGGCACCCGAAAATCACGGGTTCAAATTTAAACGGGTTGATTTAGACGGCCAGCCAATTTTAGAGGCCGATGCGAATATCGTTGGAGACACCTCTCGCGGAACAGTCATTCAAAAAGGCCAAGCCCGGCTAAGTACCATCGAACATGCGTTGGCTGCACTTGTTGGAATGGATCTGGATAACGTGTTGATTGAAATCGACAACCAGGAAATGCCTATTATGGATGGTAGCGCGCGCATGTTTGCTGAAGCGATCGAAAAAGCCGGCGTAGTGGAGCAGGATGCTGAACGGGAATACCTCGAAATCAAAGAAAAAATAGTTTATAAAGATCCCAAAACCGGTTCGGAGCTAATTGCATTGCCAGACGATGACTATCGTTTGAATGTGATGATCTCGTTCAACTCAAGTGTTTTGAGCAATCAGTTTGCGTCACTCGAATCGTTAGCAGACTTTAAAAAGGAAGTGGCTCCTTGCCGTACCTTCGTATTTCTGCGTGAATTAGAGTTCCTGCTTCAGAACAATCTGGTTAAAGGCGGTGATCTGGATAACGCGATCGTGATTATGGATCGGGAAGTTAGCCAGGAAGAGATGGATCGTTTAGCGGATTTGTTTCATCACGAACGCATTGAAGTTCAAAAGGACAAAGGTATTTTAAACAACCTGGACCTACATTTTGAAAACGAGTGCGCCCGCCATAAGCTACTCGACGTGATTGGCGATTTGAGTCTGGCAGGCGTTCGGATTAAAGGGAGAATTATTGCCACCAAACCCGGGCATGGCGTCAATACAGAGTTTGCCAAACTGTTGAAAAAGGAATTTCAAACCCGGAAGCGGAATGATATTCCGGAGTACGATCCGGAAAAAGAACCGGTGATGGATGTCAATAAAGTGAAGCAGTTTTTACCGCATCGCTTCCCCTTCCTCTTGGTCGATAAAGTTACAGAAATAACCGACGATCATATTATCGGAATTAAGAATGTAACGGTAAATGAGCCATTCTTTACCGGTCACTTCCCCGATGAGCCTGTTATGCCGGGGGTTTTGCTGGTCGAAGCAATGGCCCAATGTGGCGGTCTGTATGTTCTGCACAACAAAGAGGAAAAATATTCAACCTATTTTATTCGTATCGACAATGTGAAGTTCAGACGCAAGGTTGTGCCCGGCGATACGCTGATATTCAAGATGGAACTAACGTCTCCGATTCGTCGGGGTATTGCAAATATGAAAGGTTTATGCTATGTTGGCAAATCTTTAGTGGCCGAAGGTGAGTTTATGGCACAGATTGTCAAAAATTAAAAAGTATTGAAAACAATATAAAATGAAACAACCATTATCTTATGTACATCCCGAGTCGCAAGTAGCAGACAATGTGGTTATTGAGCCATTTGTTACTGTTGATAAGGATGTTGTCATTGGTGA
>NZ_JBFHIT010000012.1:0-88289 GCF_041596335.1 Mangrovibacterium sp.
CCTAAGTTTTAGATCGTGATTTAATCGTTTTGTTATTGTGCAGGGTGGAATAAAAACTACGTCCTTGCGGTGTAGTTTCGTTGCGGGGCGTTGCCCATCAGGCCAGTGCGTAAAAAACTGCGACATGAAGTAAAATTGAGGCCAATGCCATTTCTGATGGGCATTGATAGTCCCATACCGCGAATTTTTTATATCTGTTGGGGATACGAAATTTTGATGCAGAGGGTTTGTAATTGTCTGGTATTTAATTGGCGCGGATTGTGACGTGCTCGGTTTGCAATCGGTTTGAGTTCAATACAGCTAATAAGTTTTATCCGCAAATTAAATTTTGGGTTCAGATTTTAGGTTCACTATTGTTGCCGAAATTCGTCCTTCGATGCGCGTATTCTTATCATCCTTTCGGCATTCAGCGAGCCAGGTGCATACGTCAGGTTTAGCCTCCTCAAAAAACTATAAAAAATAGATTTGTTTTTCGCCTGCTTTTGTAGTTTTGTAGTGCAATGCATTTTGCACGGGGAAACTCCGGCCAATCGTCTGTCAGGCAGAAAAACACGAGTCTGGATTGGTTTGTCTCTTAGGGGAGTTTAGTTCGTTAGCAGCATTGTTTTATTTAGATTGATATTCAGGGGAATAGTGATGGAAATAGCTGAAAATATAGTGAAGTTGAAAAGCGAGTTGCCCGAAGGGGTTCAACTCGTGGCGGTTTCGAAAACTAAGCCAAACGATAACATTCTGGAGGCCTACGAAGCCGGGCAGCGTGCATTTGGTGAGAATAAGGTTCAGGAGTTGGTTCGAAAATATGAAGATTTGCCTAAAGACATTGAATGGCACTTTATCGGACATCTGCAAACCAATAAGGTCAAATATATTGCTCCTTTCGTGGATTTAATTCATGGGGTCGATTCGCAAAAACTGCTGAAAACAATCGACAAAGAAGGGGAAAAGAACAATCGAATAATTTCTTGTTTGCTGCAGTTTCATGTGGCGGAAGAAGAAACTAAGTTTGGTCTGGATCTTTCGGAAGCCCGGACGATTTTAAGTTCGGTTGAATTTTCAGGCATGAAATCGGTGGCCATTCGGGGGGTGATGGGGATGGCGACATACACCGACGATGAGGCGCAAATCAGAAGGGAATTCAGGCAGCTTAAAAACATATTTAATCAAATTAAAGTCGAATTCTTTGGAGACGATGATTCTTTTTCTGAAATTTCCATGGGTATGTCGGGCGACTACCAATTGGCGATTGAAGAGGGAAGTACCATGATTCGCGTGGGAAGCCTCCTGTTCGGTGAACGAAAGTACAGTTAGTTTGTTAGTGCTCTGAGGTTGATCCAATCTATGGCTGAGATGAGACGCTGTTCGATGAAAAACAAAAATCAAAAAAGATAAATAAACCAATAGTATATGAAAAAGTTAGATACGACATATTTGGGTTTGAAGCTGAAGAATCCGATTGTTGTGGCAAGTTCGGGCCTAACGAACAGTGTAGAAAAAATTAAAGATTTAGAGAAGGCCGGTGCCGGGGCAGTGGTTTTGAAATCGCTTTTTGAAGAGCAGATTTACGGTGAGGTTGGTCATCTGATTTCGAAAGATCCGCAAAATACCTATCCGGAGGCAGAAGACTATATCCGCAATTATACGCGACAAAATACGGTTTCCGAACACTTGGAATTAATTCGTCGGGTAAAGCAGGAAGTCTCTATTCCTGTAATAGCCAGTATTAATTGCGTATCGGCTGCCGAGTGGACCAGTTTTGCCAAAGAGTTCGAACAAGCCGGAGCCGATGCTTTGGAGTTGAACATTTATTACGTCCCAACAGGTCGCAACGAATCGACACAGGAAATTGAACAACTGTATATCGATGTGTTGAAAAAAGTAAAGAGCGCGGTTTCTATTCCGGTTTCAGTGAAAATTGGTTTTTATTTCACAAACCTGATTGCTTTGGCTGAGCGGTTGATGGCGAATGGAGCGAAAGCTGTCACCATGTTTAACCGGTTTTACGAACCCGATATCAATATTGAAAAACTGGAACTAACTGTATCTGAAGTGTTTAGTTCTCCGACGGATATTCGCCGTTCATTACGTTGGGTTGGTCTGGTAAGCGCTGCCCTTCCAAAACTTGAAATCGCCGCTTCGACCGGGATTCACGATGGAGATGCAGTAATTAAACAACTTTTGGCTGGAGCCCAGGTAACACAAGTGTGTTCTTCAGTATACATCAACGGGACTCAGGTGATTGCCGGAATGGTTAAAGATTTGGAAAAGTTCATGGAAAAATGGAACTTTAAAACCATTGAAGAATTTAGAGGTCGATTGTCATACGCGAAAATTGAAGATCCGGGACTGTATGAACGGGCGCAATTCATGAAGTACTTTTCGAATAAAAAATAAACAAAGCATAACTATATGAGAAGTCGGATGTTAATTTTTTTAATTGCAGTTTTAACATCCGGCTTTTCTTTTGCCCAAAGCGGAACGCTAAGTCTTGAATTGGCGGGTGCATCTTCCATCACCTTCTGCAAAGATTCATTGGCTTTTGGCCCCATGGTAAAGGTCGAAGGTGATTCCATTTACGATGGGTTGAAGGTTTCAATTGCCAACTATATATCGGGGGCTGAACGTTTGGAATGTAAAAAACTTAGCGCCTCGCTAAGTGCCCAATGGTTGTCGGCTACCGGAACCCTCGAATTACGAGGAGCAGCTACTGCCGGAGAATATCAGGACGCGATTGAAAATATCTGGTATTTCAATCCAATGCCAATACCGAATTCCACCACACGACAAATTGCCATCAGCTTGATTGATGCCGATTTTCTGCCGGAAACAGGACACTTTTACCGTTACTACAAGCAACCCGGAATATCCTGGAACGAAGCCAAAGCAGCCGCTGAGTCCGACGACAAGATCTACCATGGCATGAGGGGGTATTTGGTAACCATTACCATGAAGGAAGAAAACGAGTTTATCTGGACTAAAATTGATGGAGTTGGATGGATTGGTGCTTCTGATGAAGAACGAGAAGGATATTGGAAATGGGTAACAGGCCCCGAAGCCGGCACACTTTTTTGGAAAGGAGCGGTGGGAGGGGCAGCAGTTTCCGGACAATACGCGAATTGGCGCAGTGATGAACCTAATAATCAAGGCGATGAAGATTATGCACATATCAATCAAAGCAAAACAAACGAACCAAAAACGTGGAACGACTTGCCAAACGCGGGAGGTAGTATTTCTGCGGATGAATATTATCCAAAAGGTTATATTGTCGAGTATGGCGGGAGGAGCGATGATCCGGATTTAGAGTTGTCGACGTCTTTTGACATCAAAATTCGTAAAGTCGTTTTTAGTGCTGTTGCCGACCAAACAATTTGTCGCTACGATACCATTTCACTAAATCAATCGTCTGAAGGGAGCTACTCTTGGTTGCCAACAGCAGGTTTGAGTGATGCTTTCATCTCAAACCCAAAGGCTTCTCCGTATGACAGTACAGTTTACCAAGCCCGTGTTGACTACGATGGTTGTGTTGACACGAAACTATTTAACGTGAATGTCACTCCCGTTTATTCCACGGCAATCAATATCGACTCGTCACAGTGTTCCGGGTACAGTTTGGCGGTGAATTATGAAGGAGATGCACCTTCGACTGCCGATTTTAGTTGGTATTTCGCAGATACGCTCTATGCTGGGGGCAAAGGGCTCACCGATTTAACAATCCAGCTAGGGTTTTTGCAAACCAATCAGCGTAAACTTGGGCTGCAGATTAGTGAGTCTGGTTGTCAGAGTGTATTGGAAACAACTCAGGTTCGGGTAACACCCAATATTGAGCTAACAGCCGATGTAACCGAGGGGTGCCGGCCTCTAACTGTTAATTTTTCAGCCACAGCAACCGAAGAGATCGAAACCTACACCTGGGAGTTTGGAGATGGACTCGGACTGAGTACTCCCGATCCAAGCATCCAACATGTTTATGATTATGCCGGAGCTTATGATGTAACCCTTACCGTATTTTGTGTCGACGGATGTACGAATACCGGAACGTTTGACGATTTTATAACGGTTTATCCGATCAAAACTGTTTATACCGACATCGATCCGAAGCGATGCTATCCGCACGAATTTGATGTGAATTATACCGGGAGTGGCACCGATGCCGATACTTATCTGTGGGATTTGTCAGCTCTCGATCCGGAAGAAATTGTATACAATCCGGGCAACAAAATCGGTCCGCTACGGATTAGTTTGAAAAACAAACCACAAGCTTCAATTGGTTTACAGGTGATTTCTGATAAAGGATGTACAAGCGCAAAAAAGACATTCTCCTTCAAGCGGCAACCCTGGTTTGATTTGGCGGCCGACATTGCTCGGGGCTGCTCGCCATTTACTGCAAATCTAACAGCAACCGCGCTGGATCCGATCGATCAGTTGAGTTACACCTGGGATACGGGGCTAAGCACACAAACCGGTGAGCAAGTAGCCGAAGAATATTCTGAGCAAGGAGCACAATATCAGATTTCGGCCATCGGTGTTTCCTCCATCACCGGCTGTAGCGATACTGTACTGATGGAACAGGCCATTGACGTTTATTCGGATCCGGTGGCAGCGTTCGATTTTGACAAGGCGGAGAGTCTGATTTCCGATCCGGTTTTTCAGTTCACTAACTTAAGTGAAGGAGCCCTAAACTATGAATGGGATTTTGGCGATGGGCAGTTTTCGTACGAAGAAAATCCTAAAAACCGTTACGAAGGGTTGGGGTGGTTCGATGTTTTATTGTTAGCCGAAAGTGAATTTGGGTGTACGGATACCGTGAGCCATCGAGTATTGGTTGCACCGGACGATCTTTTCCCGCCGAACGCGATTAGTCCGAATAGCACCAATCCCGAGAATCACATCTTTTTACTTACAAGCGAGGCGGTTCAGACAGAGGGATACCACATGTTGATTTACAACCGCTGGGGCGAACAGGTATTTGAATCAATCGATAAAGCAACTGGTTGGGATGGAAAAATGAAAAACGGTGAATTTGCTCCCGAAGGAACTTATGTGTGGGTGCTGAACTATCGCGATGTTTTTGACCATTTCCGGAAACAGAGTGGGACTGTTACGTTAGTTTTTTAGCAACAGTATCTGGTTTTTGAGCTGCGCCAAATAATCAACTTTGATTACGATCCGTGTTATTTCGTGATATCAGTGTTATCTCTCGCTCTTTATTAGAGCGACGGAATTAATAACGCGTCGCGGTCGGAATGTTTTTCTCCGGTAAAGAAAATCAATGAAATTTCATGGGCTCCGTTGGAATAATTGGTCAGCTTCGATAGGCCAATGTCGTAGCTATATCCGATTTTAAAATTAGGGCGCATAACACCGATCATGAAAATCATGGATTCGGGTTGGATGCCTGAGGTTTGTCGATACCAAATACCGGCAGATATTGCTTTCTCGAGTATATATAGCCCCATGTTCAGCTGGCTAAATGCCCCTTGATGCTGAAAGATCACATTCGGAGAAACGGTGAACCGACGCGATAATAGTCCCCGATGCCAACGGTAGTTTTTTGCTCCAAAATGAACGGTTAACTTTATGGGGAGCTTTCCGCGGTTATCGCCAATAAAAACCGATTCATCCGGTTGGTTTAAGTGGTCAACACTAATACCACCGTAAAACGAATCATACTGTCCCATCACACCAATGCTGAAATCGGGATAAAACAAATTGGCGTTTTCCGGAATCTCCTGGGTGCCAACATAACGTTCGCCGGTAAGTTGGTTAATCATGTCCGGAAAGATCAGGCGGTCATAGTCCAACTGTTTGTAGGTCATCCCTGCTTCAAGTCCCAAATCGAAAAAGAAACGCGGATTCAGCTTGATATGATGCGAGTAAAACAGGCTCAGATTTGTTTTTTCAACAATGCTGTTTAATTCGCGGTTATTGTGAATTTGTGCGCCAATTCCTCCGTTAAGTTTCGGAAAATAGCGGTCGAATGATACAGCGTAGTTGACAAAGGTTGAACCTTGCTGTGGCCATTGATTTCGGTAATTGATGGCGAACCGAGCCTGATCGGAAGTGCCGGTGAAAGCCGGATTCAGATAAATTGGGTTGGCATAGAATTGCGAATATTCAGCATCCTGAGCAGTCGCTGCACAAACAATCAACACCAAACTCAGAAATAGTAGGGCCTTTTTCACGAAAATCTTTTTCGGTTCAATTAAATGAAGACCCTAAAATTAACTGATATTACCTTAAATCCTAGCCTTTTGCGCGAGAAATATTAATAGGAGTGTGGTTCTATTCCTGCTTCCAATAGCGGAAGGAATTCGATAATTTCCAGAAGCAAGTCTCGTTTTTCATCTCCAACATCGTTCAGAGCAGCCTCGATCTTTCTGGTTTCTTGTTCGCGAATAGCGGAGGATATTTTACCGGTCATGTTGGTAATCACCGTGTGCGATTCAAATGCGATCATAAAATCCTGTTCAATCATCAGATCAATAAACAAGGAAAGATGATCACTAAAGTCCAATCCGTTTTCCCAACACGCCGAGACAAGATATTGCAATTCATCCTCGTAAGTCTGATTTTTGATCGCATCAACGATCATTGGAATTGCATCGCTGTGTTTGAGTTCGGCTAAGAGTTTAGCCACACGTTTTTTAATCTCGTTATTTTGGGTTGAATGTAGTAACTCAATCAAAAGGGGGATGTATGCTGAGTTGCCCGCTTCACTTAAGTTGTCCAGGGTATCATTGACCAGTTCGGAGTTCCCCGATTGAAGGTTTTCTATTGTTTCAGTATTGAGTTTCTTTCCAGTTTCTGCTGCCATCTTTCCAAATTTGTTCAAGTATGTATCGTCGTGCAAATTTAGAATAAGAAGTTTGAATTTCAGGATTTATCGGAGTGAATGTTTACTTTTGCGCCGAACATTTTTGTTTCTGATTAGTTTGCAGAGAGCGTGTTTTCCGGAACACTTTTTTCTCGAAAGTGAAAAATCAGACTCATTCTACTTCATTGTCAAAGCCTTGCAGTTTCATGGATAAATCGAGAGAATTAGGAGAACAACATGTTGGCCGGTTAATGTTGAAGTATTTCATTCCAGCCTTTATTGGCGTATTTGTAAATGCTTTGTACAATATCGTCGACCGGATCTTCATCGGTCAGGGAGTTGGCGCGATGGCTTTGAGCGGCGTTTCTGTTATTTTCCCGGTGATGCTTGTTATGATTGCCTTTGGCATGCTGATAGGCATTGGTGCCAGTGTATTGGTGTCGATAAATATGGGGCGAAAGGATAAGGACAAAGCCGAACGGGTTTTGGGGAACAGTCTCGTTTTGATGATTGTGGTATCGGTGCTGATTACCGTGATCGGATTTCTGATTAAAGGACCGATGTTAGATTTGTTTGGTGCCACTCCCGAAACAATAGCATATGCAAACGATTACCTGGATATCATCTTGTTGGGTGTCATTTTTCAGGTGGTTGGTTTTTCATTAAACAATGTCATCCGTTCCGAAGGAAACGCCCGCATCGCGATGTATTCCATGCTGATTAGCGCCGGAACAAATATTGTGCTCGACCCCATATTTATATTTGGCTTGGGATTGGGCGTAAAAGGCGCTGCCTATGCGACCGTAATTTCGATGATGGTTTTGGCCGGATGGGTTTTACTGCATTTTCAAAGCAATAAGTCGGTCGTAAAAATCAAGCGTAAATATTTGAAGTTGGAACCGTCGGTGATCAAAGAAATATTGGTGATTGGTATGGCTCCGTTTTTTATGCAGATTGCGAACTCTGTTGTTCAAGGTTTAATAAACACCAAGCTGATTAGTTTTGGGGGAGATTTGGCCGTAGGGGCGATGGGAATTGTAAACTCTGTTGCTACAATGATTATTATGTCTGTTGTGGCTATCAACATGGCTTCGCAGCCCATTATCGGGTTTAATTACGGTGCACGCGATTCGAACCGTGTGCGGGAGGCACTGCGCATAGCGATGATTTCAGCTACAGTTATCTCGGTTCTGGCTTTTGGATTGGTACAGGGGTTTCCGAAGGTCATTGTGCAGTTTTTCAATGCCGAGGATCCGGCCTTGCTTGAAATTGGAAAACAAGGATTGAGGTTGGGGTTGTTGGCTTTGCCGATTGTTGGCTTTCAGGTTGTCGCGGGCAACTTCTTTCAATCCATTGGCAAAGCAAAAATTGCGACCTTGTTAACCTTGCTTCGACAGGTAATTGTACTAATCCCTCTCTTGTACGTGTTGCCTGATTTTTTCGAGTTAAACGGAATCTGGGTGGCGATGCCAATTTCTGATGCCTGCTCTGCTATGATCGTGGTTTTCTTCTTACGGCGCGAGTGGGTGCGACTGCGCAACACCAATTAATAAGTAAAAATGAACCGAACGAAATCCGGAGCAGAACAACAATCGCTGTTTTTCCCGATCCGTCGACAAAACGCTTTTGTTGATGAGTGAACTAGGATTGGAGTTTTCGGATGCTGGTGGAAAAGCACCAGGTTAGCACATGAAATTTTTATCCAGAAAGTGTTGGAATTTTTCTTTGCAATTATCCGAAACCGGAATCCGAACCTTATCGCCAAAAATAATGGTAAGCCGCTCAACTGCAGTTACTTTCTCAAGATTAACAATGTACGATCGATGCACCCGCATGAATTTGGTTTCCGGCAGTCTGGCTTCCAATGATTTCATGCTAAGTAATGTCATCACCGGTTTTTGATCGTTTAAATGAATCCGAACATATTCTTTCATTCCCTCTATATAAAGGATATCATCGATATTGACCCGCAATAATTTATACTCCGATTTTATAAAAAGATAATTGTTACTATCGTCGGTTGTTGATTGTTTTTGCTGAGCTTGATTCATGAACTCAAATTGGATTTTTGCTTTTCCGGCTGCCTTCGAGAAATCGGCAAATGAAAACGGTTTCAGCAGGTAGTCGAGGGCATCAACTTTAAACCCTTCAAGCGCATATTCGCCATAAGCGGTTGTGAAAACCAACAATGGTTTCTGAGTTAGCGACTTTACAAATTCCAATCCGTTGAGGTCGGGCATGTTAATGTCAACAAACATTAGATCAACTGGTTGCTGGTTAATGACCTCAAGCGCTTCGATAGCGTTAGAGCATTGAGCAACGAGTTCCAGATACGGCAATTTGCTGATATAGCTAACAACTTGCATTAGAGCAAGTGGTTCATCATCAATAGCGATGCATCGTATTTTATCCATTTATTGGGAGTTTTATATGGATTTCAAAGGTATCTTTATTTTCTTTTTGTTCCAGTAAATATCGATTCGGGTAAATTAAATCCAATCGTTTTTTTAGATTTTCCAACCCAATTCCACCAACTTCGTTTAATCCGTTACCGGCTTCTTTTTTACTGTTTTTCACCGAGAAGAACAAATCGTTTTGATCTGTTCTCATGACAATATCAACAAACGATTCCTTTTGGTAGCTGATTCCGTGTTTAAACGCATTCTCGAGCAAGGACGTGAAGAGCATCGGCGGTATAGTAATATTGGCTACCTTTTCAGGGAACGACATTCGAATCGAAACCTTCGATGTGAAGCGAAGTTTCATCAGATCGACATAGCTTTTTACGAACTCAATTTCTTTAGCCAGTGTTGTTTTTCCCGCTTCTGAATCGTAAAGTAAATAGCGCATTAGTTTCGACAGTTTAATGACCGATTCTTTTGCATCTTCAGCATTTATATCGATTAGGGCGTGAATGTTATTGAGTGTATTCATGAAGAAGTGAGGGCTCACCTGGTTCTTGAGAAAAGCGAGTTCAGTTTGCAATTTTTCCTTTTCCAGCTCTTTGCTTTTTTGCTCTTCGGCTTGCCAGATCACCGTTACTTTAATCGCCGCATTAAAACCAACTACTAAAATAGACACTAGCGCATTGTCGATAATTAAACGGTGAAAAGGTTGTTGAGCAGGTTGATCCGGCCTCATGGGCATCTCGTCAGGAAATGGGGGCATTCTGTTGCCCATTGGGGGCATTCCGTTTCTTACTGGTGGCATGTTTCCTCGAGGCGTAAGATCAAACGAGTCGGCAGCGAACTGGCTGAAAAATTCGCCAATAAAATCGGTAAAGAAAGCAGGCAATAAAACTAAAACCAACGTGATGGAGAAATACAAAATTCGTTTTTTAGGGATAAAAAAACGAGGAAATATGAAGTAGTTGTGAACCAGAAATATAATCAGAAAGGGCAGAAAACGAATCCATTCGTGCACCACTTTGGACCAGTTGAACCCGTAATCCGTATTTGAAATAAACACGGGGACCAATAGAATAACAGCCCATAAGACGATATAGGTAATGGATTCCCCTCTTTTTAATTTTATGGATTGGTTCATTTTTGACGTTGAAAAAGAAATTAAACTCAAACCTACATATTTTTATTTACTCAGAAATTCCTGAACGGCTGTTTTTCGGTCTACTACATGTTGCTTCAGTCGCGAAACTTCCTCGCCAAAATCCGAATCGCTTCTTAAAAACGTGTAGTTTGGCCTTTCTCCCCGGTTACCTATTACCGAATTGGTAATCAGATTCTGGTAGTTTGTATAGATTTCGGTCATTTTTTCCGGAGTAAAAATGTTATCCGAAAAATCTTGAACATTCCGTAGGTATTCAGCATTCCACTCTTCGTCATCCAAAATGTAGCGAATAAGCGGCCAGCCCTCGTCAATTTCCATTAACGAAAGGGAAGGGGCTCCACCCATTTTCCCGGGTTGAAGGGCTTCATTATTGTCCCAGGGAATCCACACCAGTTTATTGGTTGAAGGATTATTGTAGAGATAATAGTTGTGATACATGTTCCCATAGGTGTCCCAGTTTTGAATAATCGTATTGGCGGCCAACCATTTCAGAAAAACCGGAACATCAAAAATTTTATTTAGTCGGTTCTTCCAGGCTTGGTTGTTTTCAGTTCGCAACGAGCTGTTGAGCACTTTATTCAACTTTTGCACATCAGAAATATCTTTTGATTTTCGGTTGTTCTTCTTATTCATCTCAGATGCCTTGAAACTATCTTTCGCAAAAGTAGCCGCAGCCCCTTCAGGTTTGTACAGGTTTCCGTTTTCGCTCAAAAAACCGGTTTCAATTACGGTGTCATCAACCTCTTCAACCAAGGTGTAAAGTCCGAAATACTGAGGACCTTCGCCGTAGTCAACATACAGTTCACAAAAGGAGGATTTTGGAGTGACCAGGCCAAACTCGGCAAACAAATCGGATGCTACTTTTTCACGCATGAAAGATCTGTCCTGGTAATTGTTTTTAAGGTTGAGTTGCTGAAATCCGTAGAAACGCTGATTTTTAGATTCAGGAAATTGATCCTCAAAGTGCTCAAAATCGAGTTTTAACGAAAGTTTCCCGATGCCAGACTGATAGGTAGAATGGAGACTTGAGTTTCCTTTGAAACGAATACCTACTTTTTGCCACTGTTCCTTGTTGAATAAAACATCGCAATACGACCATTTGGGGTTAAAAGTTGATTCATCAAGCATTCCTCCGCGGGGCGGGCCCATTCTGCGTCCTCTGTTTTGTGAACGAATGCTGTCGTTTCCCATTTCTTGCGGCATTCTATGTCCACCACCCTCAGGAGGCGGTCCGGCGTGAGCCCGGCGTTGAGGCCTGTTTTCAGCATTGTTGTGCAGCGGAATTCCCTCGTCGTTTTCTAAATTGTTTTCGGGCCGCGGAGGCATCTGCTCTGAAGAGCCAATATTGGACTTCAGATCGTCGACCATTTGAGCCCATTGCTTTTCGTCGATTTTTATATCAATGCGATTGACTTTATCATCAGGGAAAACGGTTGCGTAATTAACAACCGACGATTTTCCTTGATTTAGGTTTCTCGAAGTGTCGGAATCGGTTTGTTTTTTGCCCGTACAAAATGCAAGGGTCATTGATAATAATACGAGTAATGCAGTACGTAGAAATATTTCCATAGATCCGGATAAAGTGATTAACTGAACTTAATTAAATTAAACTGCTGTCGCTTGTTGGCCAGCTGCCAAAAGGCTGTTTTTCGAATTGCATCGTCCCATCTTCACCTTTAAAAATATTAATCCAGGCCAACCAGTTTTCGTTGTCTAAATCCGGATAGTCTAAACGGTAATGGCTACAACGACTTTCGGTGCGCATAAGCGAAGCTTTTAACTTCATTTCGGCACTAATAATCATATTGCGTGTTTCGTGTGCCAGGCGCAATTCGTGCATGTCGGCAGCTTTTAAAAATGGCATATGGTAGTCGCGTAATTCTTCGATATAAGCCAGAGCCGCCTGCATCAGATTTTCTTTTTTGATGTAGAGAATGAAGTTGGGAATCATAATTCCTTGTAGCGTTTGGGTGATCCATGCCGGACTGTATCCTGCTTCTCTGTTGAGAGGAGCTAAGATTTCTTCCCGAATTTGATCCATTTTTTCCTGCGAAATGCCAGAGGCTGCAACTTTTGATGAATATTCAGCAGCCGCTTCACCGGCAACAGCTCCCTGTACCGCCGATCCAGCTAGCGATGATCCAATCTGTGTATAAATTGCACCGGCCATATACGAGCCTAAAGCGTCGCCGGCAGCGTAAAGTCCGGGGATGGTTGATTCGCATTTCTCGTTTATTGGCACCAGGCCTTCCGATTTATGGATCGCCATCCCGGCCGAAGATCCACCAACAACCGATCCTCCCATTCCCGGAGGGGCTCCACCTTCGTCTGACCCTTTTCCACCGGGTCTGTCACCTTTTTCTCTGGGAGGTCTTCCTTCTTCGCCGTCTCTGCCATCTCTGGGAGGGCGGCCTTCGTCACCTTCTCTTCCGTCTCTGGGTGGCCGGCCCTCCGAACGTTCTTCGCCTTGTTTAGCACTACGCTGTTGTCCGATATTTGGCCGGTAAGGGCCGCCTTCAACACTCGAATTTTTTTCCGATCCCGGCCCCATCGATTGAACCGGGTTGCCTGTTTTATAAACGATATAGTTTAGGTCGACACCCAAATCGTGGTGAATTTCGACGCCTGTTAAACCGGGTTTGCGATCAAACATTCCGTGCCAGCCATCATAGCAGGCAGCTGCATTTGTTGATTGTCCCGGATGCCCATCGTTCCACTCTTTGCCAGTAACCTTTGCTCCAATGTTATAAGCCATTATTGTTCCATCGTGCGTTAGGTCACAAATCGGGAACCCGTTGGGTTTAAAACCTCCCGCTCCGGTGCATAAAATCACGCTTTTTGCTTTAAAGAAATGCACTTTTTGCTCGTCGATGCTAAAACCTGCAGCCCCTACAATTTTACCATTCTCTTTAATCAAATGGGTAATGGTTAACCGTTCAATTAATGGGATATTTCGCTCTGAAATCGGTTTGCTGAATGAGTTGTTATATAGTGGCGAATCAAAAAATCCCCACTCCCGAAGTTCGTTCACCCGAGCCAACGAATGTTCAGCCATTTGGCGGGTATAAGCTTGATTATTGGAACCTAAAGCCGACGCTGATACTTTCTCGACAAACTCATCGATGCTCACTTCTTCATTATTCGCGTCGTATGCAAAAATTCCTTTGGCAAAAGGGGTTTGCCCCGATGAACCTAGCCGGCCTTTTGATACCATCAAAACTTTGGCTCCGGCATCGTGAGCTTTAACAGCTGCAAAAAGCCCGGCCATTCCGCCACCAATAACCAAAACATCGGTTTCATGCTCGCTGTTTGTTAGCTTGGCGGGGTCTATTTTTGTTACGTTTGATGCCCATCCGGAAAGCCCGGAAGTACTCAGCATAGCCAATCCTGCAGCACCGGTCGCCATTCCCAAAAAACGGCGACGTGAAATATCGTTTTTTACGTTAGATAATGTCATTGTGCAACTTTTTTAGTTGATTTAGAAAAATAGGTACGCAACAAAAGAAGAATTCCGCCACCTGCCATTACGAGCATAAAAGTCATCATGGCTTTGTCGGTGTGTCGCCCCAGATCGATGGCGTGCCAGGTTGCGGTGACAATAAATACGATGGACAGAATACCATGAACCACTCGCCACGTTTTGTAAGACATTGGCAGTTGATCACGGAACAGCGATGTGATCCCGATTGTCAGCATCAAACTCCATGCAATAAGGCCCAACAGAACTCCCGGATTATCAAAGGATGTAATCAGTTGAATAAATGCTTCTTCGGGAGTGATTCCGGATTCGAAATAGCGTGGAACCACAATTAGGAAAGGGTGAAGAAGAAGCACGGTGACAAAACTATATCCAAGTACTTTGTGCCATTTTACAACACGACTCATCTTGTGTTCGTTCAGAATTATTTTGTTGCTGCGTGCCAGATAAAACTGTGCCAACATCAACGAATAGGCGACTAATGTAACAACTGAAATTGCTTCTTTCAGATCACTGCGTCTTGGAACATCGTCCAAAGCCCATAAAAGGACTGGCAGTCCGATGAACAGCAGAATAGCTCCAACTCGATTGTATATTCGTATTTTATTTTCCATTTTGTTGAATGGTCTTTATGAATTTCATTCTTAATTTTTTAATTTGATTTTTACCGGTGCTGAAATAAGTTCAGCGTAGCGATAAAAGTTATCCCCAGGAAACAATGACCGGTATCGACTTCTCGGGCGAAATAGTAATTGCATCCACCGGACAGTACATTCGGCATAGATGGCAAATCTGGCAATCGGCCGGATACATAATCTCTGCTTTTTTGTTTTTCGGATTTAGCCGAATAACATCGGTTGGACAAGTTGCAACGCATGTTCCGCAACCGATACATCCATCAATACTTTTTATTGGCATTTTATTTATTGTTTTAAATGAATGAAGAATAAAAAACGAACCCCGGTAAGAAAAAAGAATTGGGGTGCTCTCGTGGGAATCCGCTTTATTCCTCAAACACAGCTATTTTATTGATTGTATTTCTTACACATCTCACACAATTACCAATGGCGAATTTGATGTTGACTTGTGAGCCTTGGTAACAACATTGGATGGTGAATCGCTTTTTCCGTGACTGCGGCACGGGACGTATCAAAATGAATGCGCTCAAACTGATTGGATCGTGCTTTCATTGTTGATGCTTTGCGATTTCTTGTTAAAATAAAGCGATTTTTTCCGGCTGGAAAAAAGGAATCAACAAACTACGGCTTTGTCTCAACCAGTTGGCTGATGACGCGAACAAAAAAAAGGAAACTGATGTCAGTTTCCCCTTTAATTGGAACGTTTTTGTGCTCCGATTGTGGATAGGGATTCTATTTCGCGACCATTTTGCCTTTGTATGCAATTTCATTCCCTTCGGCGTTGACCGGTGGTTCGGGTGCAGATTTCCTTGTTGGAAGGATTTATAGCGTCTCCCCCTAGATAGCCGGATGAATCCACTCATACGACCATAAGTTCTTTTTAAAATTGGTGCACCAAAAGCAACCTTTGCCTAAAGTGTCTATATTTATGGTTTTGATTTCGTTTGTGCGCCATTGTATCTGAAGGAAAATAAGTAGACGATATCTGAAAAATGATAATCAAGCTAAGAGAAAGTCTCCAGGTCCGATTTTCATTTAATGATGAATGCGTTTCATGGCTAACTCAAAAAATAATGAACATTATCATCTGCTGAAGGTTGATTTCACCTGGCAAGCCTGATCACAAGGATCAGTTCGTCATTTCAATGAAATTACGATCAAACTTTTCAGGCTGGTTTTATGCCGAAGACGATTGGAAATGATCTTTTGTTCACTGGCTGGCGTAGCAGGGAATTCTATTGCTGATGTGTGTCTTTTAGGGAATTCAGAAATTCCGGAATTGGGCATGATCCCAGATTTTGCAGATCCCGAATTGAATTCGCATTAGTAGAAATATTCTCCAAAATGATGTGTTTCAGCGTTAGGAAACATCATTTCAAGATTAAAATTTAATGTTTCAGTCAATTTTATGATGGAATTTGCGAAATGTTTTTCAATTTCAAGGCCGGTTTTTAATTGATAGGAAATTTTGACGGGGAATGGGAGTATTTGTTGGATGGTTTTTTTCTGAAAGACAATCAGCGATCTGATAGATTTCCGATAAAGAAATATTTAAAAATACAGATATAATGAACAATAAGAAGAGGACTGGAACTCTCGTGTCCATTCAGGATTCGCTCGTAAAAGCGCGATTCTTTGATGATGTGATCATGGGGGAGACCGCCGAAATCACGGTGGATGGCAAACTGCTTCAGGCAGAGGTGCTCCAAATTTTTCCCGATCCCAAGAATGCAGATGCAGGGATTGTGGAAATGCAGGTGTTTGAAGATCTTACCGGAGCGCAAATTGGAGATTTAGTGGAATTTAAGGGAACCCCCTTGTCGGTTTTGCTTGGCCCGGGCTTGTTAACAAGTATTTGGGACGGACTTCAAAATCCCTTGTATAAGCTGGGAGAGCAGAATGCTTACCTGGTGCCCGGGAGTAAAGCGCCTGCACTGGACGAAGAGATGCTCTGGGAGTTCACTCCATCCGTAAAGGTGGGCGACCTGGTTAAAGGTGGCGACGCCATTGGTTCTGTTCCTGAAGGACGTTTGGATCATAAAATATTGGTTCCTTTTAATTTTGGAACCTGCAAAGTTGAAAGCATCATCGGCAAAAGTTCGGTAAATATCACCCAGGTAGTGGCTGTGGTAACCGACGAACTTCAACTAAAGCACGAATTGAAACTGGTTTTCCGTCAACCGGTAAAATCTCCTATTCCATTTAAATCACGTGCCATTCCCAGCAAAACCATTTCAACGGGAGTACGCATTATCGATCTGCTTGCACCGGTGGGCTACGGTGGTACTGTTGGAAACCCCGGGCCTTTTGGTGCCGGGAAAACCGTATTGCAGCACTGCTTGTGTAAATATGCTTTAGCCGATATCATCATCATGGCTGCTTGCGGCGAGCGTGCCGGAGAGGCGGTTGAGGTGTTTAAAGATTTTGCTGAGCTCGAAGATCCTGCGACAGGCGATTCACTGATGAACCGCATGTGTATTTTCGGGAACACCAGCTCTATGCCGGTGGCCGCCCGTGAGGCCAGTGTGTTTATCGCGCTGACTGTGGGTGAGTATTATCGCTACCAGGGCTACAATGTAATTTTGCTGGCCGATTCAACCTCTCGATGGGCGCAGGCGCTTCGCGAACGTAGTGGCCGTCAGGGTGATATTCCCGGACCCGAAGCATTTCCGATGGACATTCCCGATCAGATTAAAGGGATGTACCAACGCGCC
Source organism: Mangrovibacterium sp. (assembly GCF_041596335.1). Lineage (GTDB taxonomy): Bacteria > Bacteroidota > Bacteroidia > Bacteroidales > Prolixibacteraceae > Mangrovibacterium. The sequence continues at coordinate 17,209 of NZ_JBFHIT010000012.1, forward strand.
GGTGCCGATTCGGGCACAGGTGGTTCGCTTACTTTTATCGGGACAGTTTCTCCGGCAGGGGGTAACTTCCAGGAGCCGGTAACTCAGGCAACCATGGATGCTACCGGTGGTTTTTGGGGCTTGTCGCAAGATCGTGCCGATGCCAAAAAATATCCGGCCATCGACCCTTTGGCGTATACCACATCGGTTTACGATAGTTTTATTTCGTGGACCGATCGAAATAAAATGCTGCAAACCCTGAACGAAGCGAATGGTATCGACCAAACCATCAGTACCATTGGGTTGAAAAAAGTACCGGTTGAAAAATATGTCCAATACCAAAAAGGACTTACCATCGACTTTTGTGTCATGCAGCAGGATGCTTTTCACGAAATCGATGCCTGTACACGCCCCGAGCGATTGTCAGTGATCAACGAAGCGGTTCAGAAACTAATTCACAGCCCGATCGAATTTTCAAAGAACGGGATGGACGATGAAGAATTGAAAGATCTGGTGAAAACCAAATTCGACGAATTACGGCAATGGTGGAAGGACTGGAACAGTAATGCCCGCCAAGAAGAGCAGATCGCTGGCCTGTCGAAAAAAATTGAACAGTTTATTAAGCAAGAGGAGGAGTTAGCATGATCCGCAAAGAGATAAACAGAATTAGTGAAGTAGGAAAGGCGCTGATTTCGGTAGAAGGAAACCCGGGCGTTGCTTTGAATCACGTCGTAGAGCTGTTGAATGCAGACACGAACCAAAGTCTTTCCTTCGCCAAAGCTATTAATATTAGCGAAGATTCAACCCGTTTTCAGGTATTCAACGGTACTCAGGGATTGAGTACGCAAACCCGAATTCGAATGCACGAAATCCCCTTTTCTGCAGGTTTCTCATACAAAATGCTCGGCCGCAGTTTTGATGGGGTAGGGAATGTCGCCGATGGCGGGCCAAACATCATCTTCGAAAAACAAGTGTCAACCCGTTTGGATACGCTGAACCCTACGGTACGTTTGGTTCCCAAGCAGCCGTTATGGACTGGTATCCCGATGATTGATGTGTTCAACACGCTGGTGAAGTCGCAAAAAATACCAATTTTCGCCGGCCCAACAGAACCTTACAACCGTTTGCTCTCGCAAATTGCCCAGGGTGCACAAGCCGATATCATCATCTTTGCTGGTATCGGATTGAAATTCGACGAATACCATTACTTCAAAGAACAGCTTTCGCAGTCAGGGAACATTGATAAAACCATCATGTTCACCCACCTGGCAGGCGATTCGCAAATTAAAGGACTGATGTTGCCCGATGTGGCATTAAGTGTGGCACGCGAATTTGCCGATCAGGGTAAAGATGTACTGGTGCTGCTCACCGATATGACCAACTGGTCGAATATCCTTCGTAACGTAGCCAACTACCAGGATCAAATTCCGTCACTTCAAGGTTATCCCGGATCGTTGTATTCTGAATTGGCCCGTCGTTACGAGGTAGCAGCCGATATTGAAGGTGCCGGTTCAATCACCATCATCGGGGCAACAACTCTCGAATCATTGGAAGATCCTGTTCCCGACAATACGGGGTATATCACGGAGGGCCAATTTTTCCTGGAAAACGGAAAACTAAAGTTGGCTCGTTCCCTCTCTCGTTTGAAACAGCAGGTGAACGGAAAAACACGAAACGACCACCGTGCCATCATGACGGCTATGGCTTCTCTGCTGGCCGACGCCGAAAAAGCACATGAAGCTGCCGAAGTTGGCGCCGCAAACGATGCTTTCTCGCAAAAGCTGCTTCGCTACCGCGAGGATTTCATCTCGAATCTGGAAGAGCCATTTGGCGAATCCATTGAGCTGGAAGCTGCCCTAAATAAATGTTGGGCCATTCTGAAAAGGCATTTTGAGCCTACAGAAACCGGCTTAAGTAGAAAGTTGATCGAAGAATATTGGACTAACTAGCAGGCATTATGCAACGAATGCATAGCCATCTGAAACTACAAATGAAGGATTGGCCTGATGCGGATTTGCAGAACCCAAAATTGAAAAATACAGCATATGACAAACAATAAGGAAAATCTCGAAGGCATTATTGCTAAGCTTAGAGAGCAAGGTATTAATGCCGGAGAAACTGAAAAACAACGTTTGGTGAGTGATGCTCAGAAAAAGGCTGATGACATAATTGCTGAAGCCGAACGTAAAAAGAACCAAATTCTTGAAGAAGCGCGCTTGGGCGCAGCTCAACTTGAAAAGAATGCGAATATTGCCATTACTCAGGCTGCCCGGGATATGGTTGAAGCGACCAAAATAGCGATGATTGATAATTTGAAATCAATTTTCGGAACCCAATGCGAAAGCCTGTTTACCCAAAAACAATATCTGGAAGAGTTAACCAAAGCGGTTCTTTCATCTGTTTCAGGGAATAAAACGGTTCATATTTCTCCCGAACTGCAAAAGCATATGGAAGCCTTTTTGCTGAAACAAGCTCTTTCTGAGCAAATTGAATTGAAACCGCTGGCATCCAGTCAGGCAAAAATTGAGGTAAAATCAACTGAAAACAAAGGTGTTCAGTTTGTGCTCAGCGCCAAGGATGTGGAAGATGGATTGTTCTCGCTCATCAATAAAGATTTAATCCGACGGATCACCGAAAATAAGGAGGCTTAGCTATGTCGAATCTGGTTTATCTGATGACCGGTTTGCCATCGTTGACCTTTGGGCAGGTGCCGCCAATTTCCATGAGCGAGTTTTACCATGATGCAAAAAGTCAGCTTTCATCAGCTCATTATAACATGCTGGAATCGGCCGATTTGCAGGAAATGGATGAAAAACTTGTCTCTTCTCGTGTCCGGGGATTGTCAACCTTATTTCGCGAAATAAGTAACGACCTGGCTGAGGTTCGGCATGCCCGCACTCTGAACAGGCAACCGCGACTCGAGCGCTTGCCTCTGGGGACGCTCGCCGGAAACCCGCTGGAGCGCGAGAAAAAGATTCTGCAATACGAGTGGGAAGAATTGGATACCATCGAAGCTGGTAAAACGTTTACCATGACCGAAGTGATTGTTTATAAACTGAAACTCCAAATTCTTATCCGTTTGCATTCATTTAATGCACAACAAGGAGCGCAGGTTTTGGCATCGGTTGTAAATCCGTCAACAAAGAAGTGACCATGGCAGGAGTAAAAATTAAATACACAAAAACCGAACGGGCCCGGCAGAAGAAAATTCTGAAGGTCTCGGAGCGGATGTTACCCTTGTTTGAAGCGATGGAGAAATCGTTGATGGCAACCATCAATACCATTTCCGAGCGCATTGAACAAATCAGGGAACAAATTGAAAAGAACCGAAAAACAGCAGAACCTTGGGTGGCTGTTATGAGCGACTCTTGGGTGACCATGGCCGATTTCATATCGGTAAACGAGGTAATTACCAAACCGATTGATGTTGCAGGAGTTCGTGTTCAGCAGTTTGAAAGCGTTGATTTTAATGTTCAACCAATTGCTGATGGTACACCATTGTGGGTGGATAATGCTATAGAGCTAATGCAGGAGCAATTGCAATTGCTTGCAGAAATAGAATGCCTTAAAGAGCAAATTGTGCTGCTCGAGGAAGAATTGCTGGATGTTCGTGCGCGAATCAAGCTTTTTGAAAACCGTAGGATTCCAAATGCGAAAACCGCGATACGGAAAATCGGGCAAAAGCTTCAGGACGATGAGCGGCTTACCATTGCAACTGCAAAAGTGGTGAAAACAAGTAAACAAAAGGAGGTTGGCCTATGATTACGAAAATGAAGAAACTGATCCTGTTGATGTCCGAATCGGCCGTTGATGTGGATGCCGACCTAACGGTGCTTGGCAAGTTGGGTGTAGTTCATGTTTCGCCCTTTCAACCGGCTAAAGATGAGTCTATTGAGCGTGTTGATGCACGTATCAAACAGCTGGAAAATGCCATCACGATATTGAATACCTATCAACCCGGCCTGAATGCAACAGCGGAATCAGGTGATGCAGACGACTTTTCGACAATGGAACGAGGCGATATTCGATTGCTGGAGAAGGTGTTGGAGGCTGAAAATTGCCGTCAGCAGCTGGAGCGTTCCAAAACTGACCTGACCTATGATTTGGAATGGTTTGCCAATTGGGGCAATGTTTCGTTTAACGACCTCAGCCAACTGAATCAAAAAGGAGTTTGGTTGAGGCTTTATCTGGTGAATGATAAGGAGTTGATGCGAATCTCCGGTCGCGAAAATATTCAGGTGGTTGGCAAACTGAATGAGTTGAACCAAGTGGTTCTGGTGTCGGAAAATGCTGATGAAAAGCTTGATTTCCACGAGATTAATTTGCCTGAACGGAAACTCGAAGAAGTAAAGGTTCAGTTGGCCGATACCAATCGGGAATTAGCTGAAAATAATAAACTTCTGGCTCGTTTGAGTGTTCATGCCAACTTGCTGGTGGAGGCGCTTGCCGAGCGGAAAAGGCGGTTCGATGTTCGAAACATTCAGTATGGCGGAGTGGCTTTCGATAGTCGAATCCGTTGCTGGAAAGGTTTCATACCTGAAAACCTGGTGGAAAAGTTTACAGAGGCGGCCGAACAACACCAATGGGGATATGTAATTAGCGAACCAACGGAGGAAGAGGCTGATGAAGTGCCTACCTTGGTGCGCACTTCGCGTTGGGCCGAACGTGTACAGCCGGTCATGGACTTCATGGGCCTTGTGCCGGGTTACAAAGAGCTGGATGTATCGAAGGTATTCATGATCTTCTTTACTTTTTTTACCGGAATATTGGTTGGTGATGCCGCCTATGGACTGGTGTTCTTGCTGATTACCTTCCTGGTGCACCGAAGCCAGAAGTTTGTGAAGCAAATAGAATTCAGTTTGATGTATACTCTTTCTGTGTCGATCCTGTTTTGGGGGGTGCTTACCGGCACCTACTTCGGAGCCGAAGCTATTGCAGAGATTCCGTTCCTGGCCCGCTTGCGGATTAGCCAACTGGCCAGTTTTGGCGGGGATAGTGTATTTACGCAGAAGTTCATGTTTCTGATTGGTGCTATTCACCTCACGGTAGGGCATTTGCAGGTTGCATGGAAGTATAGTAACAGTGTTCGCGCCATTGCCCAACTGGGCTGGGTAGCCATCATTTGGGGATTATACCTCATCGTTTCTCAGATGGTACTGGGCATAGCAGCTCCTGAATTTATGGTTTGGCTTTTTATCGGCGGTGCCGCGTTAGTCGCCTTGTTCTCCAACCCGGGAGCCAGTTTCCTGAAAGGGATGCTATCCTCTCTCGGAAATTTGCCTTTGAGCATTATTAATGGCTTTTCAGACATCATTTCGTATATCCGTTTATATGCTGTTGGTTTGTCAACCGTGTTGATGGCTGCCAGTTTCAATCAAATGGCTATTGGCGATGGTGTTTCAACGGTTGCTTCCGGCATTGGTGCAGCGCTGATTCTGATTTTTGGACATGGATTGAACATGATTTTGGCAGCTATGGCTGTTCTGGTGCACGGTGTACGTTTGAATATGCTGGAATATGCCGGACATGCGGGAGTTGAATTTTCAGGAAATGAGTACAAGCCCTTCAGGTTAAATAAATAAAGCAAACCATAAAGGGCACGTTTCGGTTTTGAAACAGAGAAGGCCTTTGGAGAAAAAAAAATAATATCAGATAACAAGCACTAAAATTTTAATACAATGACTTTAACAACAATTTTAGCAACTACAGTTGCCGGCTTTGGCGGCCACGCCATTGCTTTGGGAATCGCCGGTGTGGGATCGGCCATCGGAACCGGTATTGCCGGAATGGGAGCATTAGGCCTATGGAAACAATCAATCAAAGATAAAAAGAAGCTTCCTTCTTTAGCTTTGGCGATGGTGGGGATGCCCTTGAGCCAGGTGATCTACGGGATGATTTTTATGAACGCGATGAGTGGTGCAAACCTAAATCCCGATAGTTACACGAACCAAATGATCTGGTCGTTTTTTGTAGGGATTGCCATTGCTGCTTCTGCTATTATGCAGGGTAAAGTTGGCGCTGCGGCCTGTTCAAACCTGGCTGTAGATGATAAGCAGGGTGCCGGTATGTACATTGCAGCTATGGGGATTATCGAAACCGTAGCGCTGCTTGCCATGGTATTCGGTATGGGAGGCATTCCCGGAGCCTAATCCGGTTGGTTGCGAAAAAGCTTAAATAGCACAAAATCATATTGCGAGGCTGTCCTGAAAGGGGTGGCCTCGTTACTTTTCACCCTGGCGACAAAATTTTCTGCTTGATCCAATAAAGTTTGGAAGATGTTTGAGCGGATAAAAAAGCGGCTGGCCAATATTACTTTTTGGGCAGCCGCTTTTAATTGGAACATTTTTATGCTCTTTGGTGCATCAAGATTATATTTTTACGACCATCTTGCCTTTGTTTTTGCCATCGAACAGATCGATAAAAGCCTGTGGAATCTGGGTGAATCCTTCGACGACTGTTTCGACATAAGTCAGTTTACCTTCAGCCAGCCAAGTTGCCAATTGTTGCATTGCTTCAGGGAATTTGGCGGCATAATTGCTGACAATGAACCCTTGCATAAGGGCGCTGTTTTTAACAAGGAATGGTTGAACACTAATGCTTTTGGGGAGCGTGGTTTCGTTGTATACAGAAATAGCTCCACAAATAATAATGCGGGCGAATTTGTTGATGTTGAGCAGTGCCGCATCTGAAATGTCGCCACCAACATTGTCGAAATAAATATCAACACCATCGGGACAGGCAGTCGCGATTGCCTCAGTCATGTTCTCTGTTGTATTGTAGTTTATGGCCTCATCGAAACCGAAATCACGGGTTAGCATTTCAACCTTTTCATCGGTTCCGGCAACACCAACCACCCGGCAACCTCTGATTTTCGCAATCTGACCGACGACACTTCCAACAGCACCGGCTGCACCGGAAACAACTACTGTTTCACCTTTTTGAGGATTTCCGATCTCCGACAAGCCTAAATAGGCTGTTAATCCGGTCATTCCAAGAATACCCAAATAGGCTGATTGTGGCGCTTTTTTCGCGTCTATTTTTATTAATCCTTCGCCGGTTGATTTCTGATATTCTTTCCATTGCAATAAACCGGAAACAAAATCACCTTTGCTGAATTTTGAGTGGTTCGATTCGACTACTTCGGCAATGATTCCGGAGCTTACTGGTTTTTGCAGCTCAAAAGGAGCGATGTACGACTTTGAATCGCTCATACGTCCCCGCAGATAAGGATCGACCGAAACATAGCTTGTTTTGAGCAGTATTTCACCTGTGTTTATTGTTGGTGTTTCTTCGGTTACAATTGAAAAGTCGGTTAATTGAGGTTTTCCGACCGGTCTTTTATTTAGTACGATTGTATGATTCATTTTTGTGATCTTTTAATTATTCAATGAGGGTTACCAATTCATCTTTGCTTTTTCTGACTTTTGTGAGATTCACCAGCCAGTCTTTTTCCGTATCGCGGTAACCAAGCGGAAGCATAACGCAACTACGAAGTCCTTTTTCTCTTAAATTCAGAATTTCATCTAGTGCATCCGGGTCGAAACCTTCCATTGGAGTGCTGTCTACCTCCTCGAATGCAGCTGCAACAATGGCTTGCGAAAACGCGATGTATGCTTGTCGTGCAGCATGATTGAAGTTTACTTCGGCATCGCGTTGCGGATAGCTGTGTAATAGTGTTTGCCGGTAGTTTTCCCATCCTTCATTTTTAAATCCACGAACCGTATTCGTTAGATCGAACATTTTATTGATGCGCTCGGGGGTGTAATTGTCCCAGGCAGCAAAAACCAGTATGTGTGATGAATCGGTTACGACCGATTGATTCCAAGCTATTTTTCTGATTCTTTCCTTTATTTCCTGATTGGTGACCACGATTATTTCAAAGGGTTGTAACCCGCTCGACGTGGGGGCCAGTGATGCGGCTTCGATAATTGCGTCAATTTTATGTTGTGGCACCCTGGTGCCATTCATGGCTTTCGCTGCATAGCGCCATTTTAATTTTTGTATTAATTCCATTTTAATATATATTAATGAATGTTCATTCTTTTGTTTGGTCAAAAAAAAGATTTAAACTTTAATCGCATCCCAAGCTGCCTGATAGGCTGTTTGCAATACTTCATTATTCAGCTGGTAGAGCTCTCTTTTCTGCATATTCGTTAAGAATGCCATTGGATAAATGGTGTAGGCATAAAGTAGAAAGGGGGAAATATTTTTTATAATTCCTTCATTTTGTCCACGCAACCAAAGGTCGAATAGCGGTTTTAAAAGTTTGAGTCCTTCCTGTAGTGTCTCCTCATCGATTAATGGCGTATTGTCGCATTGAGATAGAAACGATGCTTCTTCTTTTTGCTTTGATTTATAGGCAGACATGTTGAACCAAATCTGCTCGAAGCTCTTTTTAACAGGAGCTTCGGCATCGTATCCCTGGAATACTTTCGATGTAAAATCGGTTTTTACCTCGATGTACAATTGGTTTACAAGGTCTTGTTTGTTTTCAAAATACAAGTAGATTGTTGCTGGCGAAACGTTTGCTTGTTTGGCTACTTTCGCCATCGACGCCTCTTGTATCCCACCGTTGTTTATTAAGCATAGTGTGGCTCTTAAAAGAGCAGTACGCTTGTCGATGCTTTTTTGAAGTTTCGCCATAATAGGTTCTTTTTTTAACTTTAATAAGGGTACAAAGATATAAAAAAAAAGAATGAACGTTCATTAATATTGAAAGTGGAAGATGTTTTTCGCGATAGTTTAACATTGAAAAGGGAAAGATGGATGCCATCTTTCCCTTGACTTTTTTAAGATAAACTAGTTATAAATGTTTGAAACAAATAAGCTGGTTTTAAATTAGCGACCGAATGTTTCGGAAGCATCTTTATATTCCGGTTGCCCAAACTTTGCTTTAATCCGTGTTTTAGCTTGGACGTTGGCCTCCCCCTCTGTTTTGCTTATTTTTTTTCAGGTAGGCAGCATAAAGCTTTTGTTGGGCCGGAGTTAGAACTTTGTTTACGTTTGTCTCAAAACTTTTTTCCAATGCTTCCATTTCTGACCGCTCTGGTCTTCCAGCTTCTAATTTTGCTTTTACTACTTTGAAATGATCAGTATACAAGGCGGACACTTTTGTTTTTTGTTCTTCAGTTAACGAAAGCTCTTTGCTGACTTCCTCAACCATTTTTGTAATTTCTTTTGCTGTTGGTGCAGAAGGAGGGCCTTGTTGACCACCACCGCCGCCGCCGCCACCTTGAGGTTGAGCAAATGCAGAACTACTTGCAAACAATGCGATAAAGGTAATTGCAATACCTAAGCTTCTTTTAAATAATTGTTTCATGAATTTGTTTTTTTTAAGTGTGAAAATTAATCACGTTGTCTTAATGTTCTAGTTCAAAGAAACGGGCAATTGTTGCAGTACGAAAATAGAATCAACCAAACTTAGGATTTCCTCAACGAATGCTAGATCAGATTGATTCGTGAACAGCGGGCCAAATGGGTTTGATCTTTTAGACTAGGCTCGGTCAATAGAAAAGAGGAGACTTTTGCCTCCTCTCTTTGAGTTTTGTGTGAAATAAAAAACTATGAAGAAAATGCAGTCGAGCTATGGTCTCGCTGCATAAAACTACACTCCGAAGTACCGATGAATTAGAATAGTTTGAAAATAGAATCAACCAATGTGGCGATTTTATCAATGAAATCTGGAACCATTACGCGTGCTGCTTACATCAGTAAATCATTTGTCGTTTAATTGTCTGATGTAACTCACATGGCGCAAAAAATCATTTTCGCAAGTGTTTGTGGTTGGAGCAATCGGGTTGTTTCATGGGAACAAAGGGAACGAGTTTTTTTTTTCGTTGCACTTTTATGATCCTAGTAAAATCTTGTCCATTGATTCGCTGATGGCTGGGGCTCTGTTTGCTGTCTTATTCTCTTTTGGTAAGCTGTAAATAGCTTTTGCTGTTTCTTTGATAATCGGCTGGTTACTTCTTTTTCGAATTTGGATTCGAGGGCATCCATCTCTTTTGGGGAGAGTCGTCCGGATTTTAGTCTGGCTTTCACCTTTTCGAAATGAGCAATGAACAAATTGAAAATCTGTGTTTCTTGTTCGTTGCTTAACGAGAGTTGTTCCGATAAATCGGCAACTATTTTATTGAGTTGTTTTGTATCTGGATAGGGCGGAGGCGCTTGTGGCACGACTGGCTGTGCCTGCACGAAATTTACGAATAAGAGGATTGTTGCTATAATCCCCAATATATTTACTTGTCGATTCATTTTAATTCCGGATTGTTTTATTCTGCATCGCGTACTAAGCGGACATAGTTGTAGTAGCGTTCGCCTCCTTCGCCTAACGGACCTCCCTCGTATTTAGTATCGAATCGAACACCGCCCGCGCCGTGGAAATCGTCACCATCACTATCAACTGCCATTCCAAACGCCACATACCAGGCATAGTAGTATGGCTGCCCGCTTTTAAAGTTCGCCGATGTACCGGTCCAATAGTAGCCGTAATCATCGTTCCCGGCTTCGTTTACAATTGGAGTACAATTGAACAGCGGATTGATTGCCGGACCAACTTTTGACGCGTCGGTTGCCGACGGAGAATAGCCATAGTCAACAATCCCCTGAAGCTCTTTTACGTTGGGCAAACGCCAATCGGTATATCCGGCATACTCCGATCCTTCAGCATAAGCCAACGCGTCCTGCCAATCCATTCCTTCGCCGCTGTCGTCTTGTGCCCACATTAGTCCCGAAGCGTTGTCGGTAATGGTTCTGTCTCCATTGTTGGTATAATCATTCACCCCGTAGTCATCGCCACGCACTGCACGTACGTATTTACCGCCAACTGGTCCCGAAGATTTGGCTGAGTAGGCTTTTATATGGCCGGTAACGTGGTTTACACCAAAGGCAGCATTTGAACCACCTTCTACTGTAACCCCGACATAATAGTTGCTCGACCAAAATTGCTCGTTTTTAGAGACCTTTCCGCTGGCCAACGTAAAATAATTGGTATTCAAATAGGGCCAACCAGAACTAAAATCGCTGATTGAATACAATTCTTTACAGCTTGGCATGCGCCAGTCGTCATAACCACCAAGTTCTAACTCATTGCAGTAATCAACAGCTTCCTGCCAGGTGTAATCTTCGGAAGAGGGTACTCCTTGCCACATTAAGCCGGTGTTATTGTCGGTAATGGTTCCGTCACCATTGTTCGTGTAGCTCATTGTTTTACCGCTCAAATAGTTGGCATCTTGCCCATATAGCGGGTCGCCGATGTTTAATGACGCGATTACTTCACCGTCAGCATCGTATAGAGTTGTTTGGCCGGTGGCAACTTGAATATAGTTTTCCACCTGGGGCGACTCAGCAGCCTTGTCTCCAGAGTTTTCATCGTTATCATGACATGCTGCAAACAGGCTTCCAAGCACTAATATCGTCATTGCTTCAAGAACGAACGATATTGGTTTTGTTTTGTCGTTTTTCATCGCGAGATAGTTTGTAATGTGAAGCAAAGTAATGCTGAAGGACTGCGAAAGTGAAAAGGAATCAACGAATTAGTGAATTTTATCAATCAATAATTTCATGTTGTGAGACTCGCAAGTCTGTGGGAAGTAGATGTTTATAGAGGAATTTTATTGCTTTTTACCGCAGCTTTCGTCCTTTTTCTGTGGATCTGAACTCAGAATTTTTGCAAAAAAAAAGGGAGACCTCTGTCTCCCAATTCACTAACGATCTAACTATACCTATTAAATCAATGAAAAACATCGATTTGTGTAAATTGATATCTCAAAGAAAAGGGAAATAGCATTGTTGCAGAAAAAGATTCAACGAATTGGGCTATTTTATCAACGAATCGTTTGACAGAAGATCCGGAGTGGCTGATTCGAAATTTGTTCATATTAATCTCTATGTGGCTCAGATGGATTTATGAAGTACATCGTGATGGATCGGAGATGAAGGGGCTTTGTTTTCGAAGTGCTGGCTTTCTTTTTGCCAATCACTTTTTTCAGTTGGTCAGAGAAGCTTTTCTCTACAAAAAAGGGGAGACTTCAGTCTCCCCGATTGGGTGTTGGATTTTAGTTGAAAACATGTTTTCAGTTGCTACAGGTCTATCGAAGTCACCATGCTTGAAATCGTAAACTGGCTATACTTTGTGCCGCCTGTGTAGGTTCCTGAGGAGTACAGTCCGTCGGTTGCGATGCCGCTTGAACTTCCGCCAATGTACACTTCGTAGGTTGTACCTTTCGTTAGTTTCGACGACGAAAAAACAAGGGACTGAAACGTCTTGTGCGGTTCGTAGGTTAAAATTTCGTTTCCCTCGCTATCCTGAATGCGGATGATTTTTCCGGCAGACAAGGAGGAGCTAAAATCGATGAGAAAGGAGTACTGACTTGAAGAAGATCCAGGAGCCATCGACATACGGGAACTACCAACACCAACTAAAAAGCCGCCACTAACTACGCACGTTCCATCGTAGTCTAACGAGCTGTTTTCAGTTGTTGAATCGCTGTTGACCAGCTGTGTTCCGCCTGAAATATCCAATAGGTCGTTTGAGTCGAGTCCGTCGCCTTCACAATCAATAACAATATAACCGCCCGAAATAATGAGCGCGTAATCACTTGTTACGCTTGCGCTTTTACGCCCAGTTCCACCACCGCTTGTGGTACCTCCGGCTGAAACATTTATTCCGTCGTCGCTGGCAATGATGTTGATATACCCATCGGTTATTGTAATGCTACCCAGAGCACTTTCCAGCCCTTCGTACGCGTCAGTAATGTAAATATCACCCGAGCTGATCGTGAGATCCGCTTCGGCATGGATTCCATCGTCGCCGGATGCCAGGTAAAACGTACCGCCCGAAATTTCAATGTCGCCGTCAGAATGGATGGCATCGTCGGCTGAATTAACAGTAATGGTACCACCAATAAACTGACTGCTTGTGCCCGATTTTATTCCTTTAGCTGAAGCATCAGAGCTAAGGTAGGCATTGTTGCCGCCACCCGAAGTAAGATCCAAATTGCCGGTTACGACCATCACCTCCTTTTCGGCATCAATAGCATCGCCGACGGCTGTAATATCGATTGTTCCGTCATTGATGGTAATGTATCCGCGCCCTTCATCGTCGGCATTGTCTGATTTTAAGCCGTTGCCACCGCAGTCTACCGTTATATTTCCATTGTTAATAATCAGATAATCCTTTCCTCTGATGCCATCGTCAACAGCCGTTACGCTTATGTTTCCGCCGGAAATTATCATCCCGTCTTTGCTCGTGATCCCATCGTTGTAATTTCCGGTAACCACCAGCGTTCCGTCGCCATACAATGTCAGATCGATTTTACTGAAAATAGCCGCATTGGCATCTTCTTCGTCGGAACTGTACGACGAACCATCGGCAACTTTGTTTTCCGTGTCATCGGCTAAAACGATCATTGCTTTTTCAGCATCCTCAATATAAATCGGTGCATTGGAAGAACAACTAATATCTACGCCATTTAAAATCAAGCGCACAATCGTTTCGTCGTCGGTGTCAACTACAATTTGGCCGTCAGTCAATGTTCCGGAAACGCTGTATGTTCCTGCAGCAGTAATCGTCACTTTGCTTCCGCTGGCCGTTGCACCATCGCCGTTTACACTTATCGAACTTCCGTTTAAGGTAATTGTAACAATATCCGTGCTGTCCCAAATGTAGTCGGTCGATTCGTCGTGATCCCCAATATTATCCGAATCGTCATCAGTTTCTACCTCTGTATCCGTTTCGGAAATCAGGTCAGAGTCCCTTTCGCAGGAGAGCAAAAAGAAACAAGTAATTGCGCCTAGCAAAAAGATTAATTGTTTTGTTGTCTTCATGGTGTTTATTTATTTCTGTTCTTGTTAACAAGCAGGTTACTAAATAAATAGCACTAAACTTTCGGTAGAAGAGGTTTAGTGCTATATCAATAAGAATTAAAATCAAACGTCAGCGTTCCGTAATTTATCTTTTTAGTACCTTTTGGATCGGATGAATTATTTCAGATAACTTGTTACAGCGCTATTTCGTGAGGTAACATGGCTTTTTAAAGTTGAAACTCCCGAGTCGAAATATGAATCGCTGTAAATAAATGTGTACCCCGACTCCTCTGCATAGGCATATTCTTTTAGTAAATCGTAATAAGTAGAATAGGTGCTAATCATGTCGGCCGGTATAAATACTTCGTCGATAAACTGTTGCAAGTAGCCTTCGTATATTGCTTCGTATTCCGGCTGGGCAATCAGATATTTAATTAATGGCCAGCTACTACTTACACTACTCATGCTAAAGGGTAAGGCTCCACTTTGTTTCCCGCTTTGGAATGCTTCGTTGTTGTCCCAAGGAATCCAGGTAAGCAATCCATCGTCAGGATTGCTGTATAGATAATAATTATGGGTCATGTTTCCATAGGTATCCCAATTCTGAATGACAGTATTTGCTGCCAGCCATTTCAAAAAGCCATCAACATTAAACACGCTTTCCAGGTTAGTTTTCCATGCTTCAACGTCGCTGGTTCTTTCAGAACTGTTTATGATCGTATAAAGCGATTTTACATCGGAATAATTGGCCGAGTCTTCGTTTGTTTTTAAATAGAATTCGTCGGTATCGTAGGTTCCACTGGCAAATGAAGCCGCGTCGCCATCGGGTTTATACAGGTTGCCGGTGCTATTGGCAAATTGTGTATCAATAACTGTGTCGTCAACCTCTTCAACCAATGCGTAAACACCATAATATTGAGTGGTGCTTCCATTATTTACATATACCACACAAAAAGCAGTTTGCGATGCTGCCAATCCAAATTGACGGAAAAGATCGGCACCCACTTTTTCGCGCATCAATGAATAATCAAGGTAGTTATTGTTCAGATTCAACTGTTTGAATCCATAAAAGCGTTGATTTTTAATGGCCGGGTATTCGTCTTCAAATTCATCAAAATCGAGTTTGAATGAATATTTTTTAATTCCGGAATTATAAGTGGATTTAAGGCTCGAATTTCCTTTGTACCGTACGCCAACATGGTACCATTCAGTATCGTTGAAAGTTACAGAGCACTCATAAAAGTTCGGATCAGAAGATAAATCGGCGCCACTGCTGGTGCTGGATTTTATAACCGACGACAAATTAGACTGCATTGAAGACCAGTTGCTGCTGCTAATTTTAATGTCAATGCGCAATACTTCCGATTGGTTGAAAACTATTGAGTAGTTCGGTTCTGTATCGGAGCCATGCGTAGCTTCTGTCCAGTCGCTATAGTCAGCGGTATCAACAACTTCAACAACTTCAGTGTCATCCCCGTCGTCCGGTTCAGTAGTCTCTAAATTGTCTTCTCTGCAAGCTGAAAAGGCAAGCAGTAAAAAAGCGAATAGTGTTAGATAGTATAGTTTCATGATAAAAAATGGTTAGAATTTAACTTTATACCCAAGGCTAAAAATATGTCGGTTTAAATAGTCGGTTTTAAAGTAATCGAGTTTGTAATCTACGCCCAGGTAGTTGTTTTTAAATAGTTTATAGTCAGCACCAACCATGTAGCGCATTTTGTATAGTCCGTCGCCATCGAGTTGTTGGAATGCTTCGATACCAACTGACGGCGTAATTTTGCTTTTACTGATATTATAGCTTACCGAAGCTTTGTATCGCAGAAATTTTTCGTTGGTGTTTTCATCGTCACTATCGTTGGTGTAACGAATACGAATTGATGGCTCAAACCGATCGAACTCTTTTTTAACCGTTGCACTTAAAGAAAAACGGTTTAAATATTCGGTGTCTTTTTCATCGCGCAAGTTGGCTTCAATGCGATAGGCAGCACCTACCGAAAGGAATTTAACGAGCTTGTATGTTGCTTCACCTTCAAAAAGGTATTTGTCGGCCGAAAAATCGTTGTAGAGGCGAATTTCAGGTGCAATACTTAGCTTCAACTTCTTTACCGGTTCGAAACTAACCTCTGCTGAAACACGGGTTTGTACTTCGTTTTCTACGTCTTGTGCAGTTGCAGACGCCTGACCGATTAGCAGAATGATTAACGTAAAGAAGAGAGCTTTAGCTGTTGAAATTGTTGTTTTCATTCGAGATTGATGTTTGTGGTTCGATTGTTATTGTTCTTTCCCGTTAATGTTGAAGTAAAGAACGATGTAGGCGACATCCTTCAAAAAGTCAATTTTTTGAATCTCATACCGTTTAATATTGATGCCGGTGCGTAGTTTCAGGTCTTCTAGAAGCTTGTCCTTGTTTTTCTCATTAATGTTTTCAATCCGTTCATAGATTAATTGGATTGATCCTTCCTGTTTTAGTTGCAAGCGTTTTTCGAGAATCCACAGACCAAAAATGATGACCGAGTTGGTAAACACTAATTCAGCATAGCTTACTTTTTTATTGGCCAGAGCATTGATAACCGATATTCCGATAACAATAAACAGGTAAGTCATTTCCTTAATCGGAATGGCATCCGTTCGATATCGGATAATGCCAAATATGGCAAAAAGACCAAGAGCAAAACCAAGTTCCAGTTTCACATTGTTCAACAGAAAGCAAAGTAGAAAAACGATAACGCCAATCGCTAAAAAGCTAAAGTAGAAGTCTTTGCGTTTGCTGTATTTGCCGTACATAAAATGCACCACCGCAAAAATCAATATCGTATTTAGGACTAAGCGAACCAGAAGTTCGTTGAAATCGGCGGTATTGATGAGTTTTATTCCGAGAAATCGGAGGTTTTCCTCCCAGTCTGTAACTGGCGCGATAATCGGACTGGCGATATTTAAACTATCAACTGCATTTGTTAAAATGGACATTAACTGCATAAATTATGAATTTTGGTGGTATAGATTAAGATTCTTTTGAGTTGCTTTTTCAAGTCTTCTGATTTTTCCCTTAAACGCGTTGCGCTTTATTTGGGCGTCAGTAACTACACGGCCGATACAATATTTACTGAATCCTCCGATTCTAATTCGCTTTTCGAATAAAGCACTTGCTATTGGTGAGCCATTGCTATTGCCTTCCGATTTAATTTCTACGATGGCGATCTTGTCCAACCGGCAGGTTTTGTTTTTACTCTCGAATTCCAGATTTAGATCAATGGTACAACGCTCGTTATAGTTTTTGCTAACGAGTGTCAATCGTGTAAAACGATTCGATAGCACCGGACTAAGTTCATTCGGATCGTGAGGGATTTGTTTTATCAGGAATTCATTTTCACGCGTGGTGAAATGTGGATTGTCATATTCTGTCCGGATTCGTTCCTTTATAGTTCTGCCTTTGTTGGTTTTCTGTTTCACCTCAAGAAAGCTTATTCCTGATGAGACATAGCTTCGACGTCGCACTTTGTATCGGTTTAGCTTACCATTGTGATGTTGCGTATACATCCCATTGTTCTGGGTGTCGAAGTATGTTGTTGAATAAGGCAGTAGCTTTTGTCCGTCGATTTCCAATACGAAATAATCGTCACGTATTTCTTCCAGCAAATCAGCTAACTGGCTAACATGGAACCAATATTTAGTGTCGGTACGATCCATCAATTTGACATCTTTCATGTCCTCCAATTGAATGGGCTCAAATAAATTTGATTTCTTGACAATGACGTTATGCATTTCTCATGATATTAGATTGTCCTACTGGATTTTTGTGTGAAGATAGTTTCTAAAGGCAAAACAGGAAAAATAATTCAACCAATCGGGGATTTCTTTCAATGAAAATGTGACAATTCAGTTAATATTTAATTAAAAACCATACAAAAAAAAGAGTAGATCATCATGGTGATCTACTCTTTTCAATAGTTGAAGGCTCTTATTATATGTTAAATGCCTCGATTTTTTTGTTGACGTTTTCTAGTTCAACCATCACATCCTTTTTCATTTCGTGAAGTTTGTGATCGTATTTGGTGAAAAGCTCCTTGTAGTAACTAATACCATCTTGCATGTTTTTACGGAACGTGCGGTAATAGGCTGCTTGCTTCTCGTCTTTAGCATGGCGAACTTCTTCAATCTTATTTTCAAGATAGTCAACATACATACGCAGTTCTTTCACGAACAGGTTTGGACGTTTTGCATCCTGCAATAGGTTTATTTTCCCGTAAATGTGATCAACCATTTCTTTTAAACTGGCAATTTTAGTGAAATATGCCAAGTTGGGGCCCGGGCAAATACTTACACCGCGGCGAGGGCTGTCGGGAGTGACTTCATTGGCCAGATAAGTCGAGTTGCTCAAGCCTTCACACAAACATTCTTTTTCGGCTAATTTGTCTATTTGCAGCTTCTTGCAGTTTTCATCGATATCCATCGCTTCAATTTCGGCAATTTTAGTTGCCTGGTACCGGCGAGATGCAGTACAAATTGGTTGTTCGGTGAATTCGGTGTTGAAAACCAGAAATCGTTTTGTACATGGGAATCCAACTTTACCTTCTTTCCGAATGTGCTCGATGGCTTTTTGCTGGCTGGTTCCACGTACATTATTGAAATGAACTCCCAGCGGTGAAGCGTCACTTAGGTAGAATTCATTTTCGCCCGAGTTACGCAGGAGCTCCAAACTGTATTTGTCGATATGGCAGGCTTCGGGAACGAGCATGAATGGGCTTCCCCAGCCAATCGCATCCAGTTGATATTCTTCGAGCAGGAAGTTGTGTTCTTCGTTTGTGCCAACACCACCTTGAGCTGTAATTTTCAATTCGGGAGCCTTTTCCAGTTGGCTTTTGCCTTTCTCCTCCAAGCCTTTTTGCAAAACATCGAAAACAGCCGTTGCCAGTTCCTGACGTTTGTCCCGAAATTCTTCGAGAATAGGTCCCAGCAAATAGCCCTGTGTTGCAAAAGCGTGACCACCACAGTTAAGGCCCGATTCAATCCGGTATTCCGACACCCAAATTCCTTTTTTAGCCAGAAATCGTCCTTGAATGAGTGCTGAACGGTAATCGCTAACTTTTAGGGTTACTTTCTTTTTAAACTCACCTTCAGCGTTTGGATAAAAGTCCTCGAAATTCTCGATATAGCTGTATAGGCGTGGATTCATGCCGGCTGACAATACCACCGATGAGTTTAGTGTGCTGTTGGCAAAGCCGCGCAAAGCCGCATGAGCATCGTTATACTCCGATGGAAGTGCTTCGCCACCACTGTAATTCACCTTGTCCAGTTTGGTCATGATGTTCACATCGATTGCACCTTTCGTGAGGTTTCTCTGCAACCAGGCTTTTACATCGGGCATACTTTTGCTTTGCACCATCTGGTTAAACTTTTCCTTAATGCTTTTTGCATCAGGTAGTAAGTCGAAGTATTTTTCCAGTTCGCTACTTTTTTGGTGGAAGTTATTCACCAGCTCATCGTATTTATCGCTAACCAGTTTGTCAACCAGATTCAGGTATGCTGTGATGCGTTTGGCGCGAAAGTCTTCTGCCTTGGTTGAAATCTCGTTAAATGGCAGGTCGAATTTTTTACTGTAAAACTCCCGCATTTTTTCCATCAGGAAGTCATCAACAATAGAAACTACAGATGAGATGCCCAAATGAGCGACCTTTACCGGAGTGTCAATCGTATATCCCAGTCCCATAACCGGGATATGAAAAGAGTGTGCTTTCAAATTCATTCGTTTCAATTTTAGAATCAAGTGGATAAAGCGTTGTGAAATAAGGTTTCAAGCTTTTATAGAATATCAACTTAATAGTGAACAAAGATATCGAAATTTTAAGGAACACTGCTTTTAATTGGTCTAAATTGGCTGAAAGGACTGGGCTAGATAGGGTCTATCGGTTCGAAATAGTCGGGACAAGACGTTTTGGCCCCTCTTTTCGCGGGACAACCCAATTCACATCACAAATACATTCAGACACACAGATGATTGCTCTGTTTCTTTTTTTACGATCGATCTAGAGTTTCTCAATCAATGCTTGTCCGGTGAATGAATTGGATGCTTTTGCCAGTTGTTCCGGTGTTCCTTCGAATACGATTTTTCCTCCGTTTTTACCTCCTTCAGGTCCCAAATCGATCACCCAATCGGCTGATTTAATCACATCCAAATTGTGTTCGATAATGATGATGCTGTGCCCTCTGGCAATTAGTGCATTAAAAGACACCAGCAAAATATTGATGTCATGGAAATGTAGACCGGTAGTGGGTTCGTCGAAAATAAAAAGGGTAGGGCTATCCTTTTCCTTCGCCAGAAAAGCTGCTAGCTTAACCCGTTGACTTTCACCTCCGGATAGGGTTGAGGAGCTTTGTCCAAGTTTTACATATCCCAGCCCAACATCCTGAAGTGGTTGTAACTTATGCGCAATCTTCTTTTCCGTGGAGCCTTTACCGGCAGCGAAAAATTCGATGGCTTCGTTAATGGTCATCTCCAATACATCGAAAATGTTTTTGCCCCGGTATTGTACTTCCAAAATCTCATCTTTAAAACGTTTACCGTTGCAACTTTCGCAAACCAGATGAACGTCGGCCATAAACTGCATTTCGACATTTATCTCGCCTTCACCCTGGCATTCTTCACAGCGCCCGCCATCAACATTAAACGAGAAGTGAGCCGGCTTGAAACCTTGGTACTTCGAGGCTTGAAGTTCCGAATATAATTTTCGGATTTCATCGTAGGCCTTGAGGTAGGTAACAGGGTTCGATCGTGATGATTTTCCGATTGGATTCTGATCCACAAACTCGATGCCGGTGAGCCGTTTGAAATCACCTTTAATCGCGTCGTGCTGTCCTGTTTTGTCGGAAACTGTTCCGAATATTTTGGCTAACCCTGGATAGAGGATCTTACTTACCAGAGTTGATTTTCCGGATCCGCTCACTCCGGTAACTGCTGTCATTGTGTTGAGTGGGAACTTGACGGTAATATTCTGAAGGTTGTTTTCCCGAGCACCAATTACTTCAATAAAATCGTTCCACTTTCGCCTGATTTTTGGGGTTTCAATTCGTTTGCGTCCGGTTAAGTAATCAGCAGTCAAACTGTTTTTAGCTTCAAGTAAAGCTTTGTGATCTCCCTGAAAAACCAGTTCGCCACCGTGTGTGCCAGCCATTGGGCCAATGTCGATGATTTGGTCTGCTGCACGGATTATTTCTTCGTCATGTTCAACAACCAAAACGGTATTCCCAATTTTTTTCAGCTTTTGTAAAACATCGATCAACCGTTCGGTGTCTTTGGGATGAAGACCAATGCTTGGCTCATCTAAAATATATAGTGAGCCAACGAGGCTGGAGCCAAGTGAAGTCGCCAGATTTATTCGCTGCGATTCGCCTCCTGACAGAGTAGACGACAAGCGGTTTAGAGTGAGGTAGCCTAGTCCGACATCGCACAGGAAATTTAAACGACTGGTAATTTCAATTAGAATACGTTTGGCAACGTTCCGTTCATGTTCGCTTAGTTGAATGTTCTTAAAAAACTCCTGTAACTCATTTACCGGAATCAAAACCAGATCCTGAATGGCAGTTCCGGACACCTTAACATAGCTTGCTGTTTTTTTCAGCCTGGTGCCTTTGCATTCCGGACAGGTTGTTTTTCCGCGATAACGGGCCAGCATAACGCGATACTGTATTTTATAACTGTTGCTTTCCAGCATCTTGAAAAAGTCATTCAGACCTTCGAAATATTTGTTGCCCTTCCATAACAACTCCTGTTGTTCCTGAGATAATTCGTAGTAGGGTTTGTGGATGGGGAAGTTGAATTTGTCAGCCGCCTGAATGAGTGCTTCCTTATAGGCTTTCATGCTTTCACCTTTCCAGCATGCAACTGCTTCCTGATAAATCGATAGCGCTTTGTTTGGAATGACTAAATCTTCATCAATGCCAATTACTTTGCCGTACCCTTCGCAGGCAGGACAGGCTCCTATCGGGTTGTTGAAGCTGAACATGTGTTCTGTGGGCTCTTCAAATTCAATTCCATCGGCCTCAAACAAATTCGAAAAGTGTTGCTCTAAAGTGCCATTTTCGGTGTACACTTTCACGATACACTCACCGTGTCCTTCAAAAAAGGCTGTTTGAGCTGAATCGGCCATTCGGCTTACATTGTCATCGTCACGACTTGCCTGCAAACGGTCGATTACGAGGTTGCAGTCATCCGAACAAACGGAGCTTTTTTCTTTTTTTAATAGCTCATCAATCCGTTCAATTCCATTCGCTGTTTCAATACGCGAAAATCCCTGTTGAAGCAGTAATTCAGCTTCTTCCATTATGGAACGACCATTCTTCGGTCGGAGCGGAGCGCAAACCAACATCCGTGTTTCTTCCGCAAATGAACACATAAAGTCAACCACATCTCCAACTTGATGCCGTTTAACCTCGGTGTTTGAAACGGGTGAGATGGTCTTGCCGATTCGGGCATACAGTAACTTCAGGTAGTCGTATATTTCGGTTGAGGTTCCTACAGTCGAACGGGGATTTCTGGAATTGACTTTCTGCTCAATTGCAATAGCCGGAGGTATGCCTTTTATAAAATCAACCTCAGGTTTATTAATGCGCCCTAAAAACTGCCGCGCATAGGATGACAAACTTTCAACGTAGCGGCGTTGCCCTTCGGCATACAACGTGTCAAAAGCTAATGATGATTTTCCAGAGCCTGACAGGCCCGTGACCACTATGAATTTGTTTCTCGGAATTTGTAGCTCTACATTTTTTAGGTTGTGGACACGAGCTCCTTTTATGTGTATATTTTGCGCCTTTTTGCTGTCTGTCATTCTGATAGCTTAATTTTTGTTTACAAATAATTTGCTTTTTTAACAAAAAACAAAGAATTTTACCGAGTGCAAATTTAAGAAATACTTTAACTCACCTTTTAAACGGATTGCCTATTGATGAATTTTACTTTGTATTAACCAAGTATTAAAATAGAAAGTAATGTTCAGCACTACTGTAGAGAATGACAATGCGCTCGTTTTAAAGTTCATTAAGGGTGACCAATCCGCAATTGAAATACTTATTCAGCGCCACAAGAGCCGTGTGTATACTTACATCTTCTTGATTGTAAAAAATCAGGCGTTGGCTGAAGATATTTTTCAGGATACCTTTATTAAGGTTATCCGTTCGTTGAAAACCGGCAAGTATACGGAAAACGGGAAATTTATCTCCTGGGTGTTAAGGATCTCGCACAACCTCATTATCGATCATTTCCGAAAGGAACGCTTGTTGAATACCTTTTCCAATGAGGATTCAGATTTCGATTTGTTTAATTCGGCCAAATTTTCGGACGAGAATATCGAAGAGAAGCTCGTTTTCGAGCAGATCACCGCAGATATTCGCCGGCTAATTGACGAATTACCCGACGACCAGCGTCAGGTGATTATTATGAGGCACTACCTGGGATTGAGCTTCAAGGAAATTGCCGAGCGTACCGATGTCAGTATCAATACTGCTCTTGGACGTATGCGTTATGCGCTAATAAACCTTCGTAAGATTATCGAAAAGAATAATTTGCTTTTAACAAAAATTTAGATTCCGGAAGCAATATTGGCTTATCCTAAGCGTTATTTAGATGAATTAAACATTAATCTGATGCTTATGGATAAAACATTTACATGGTTAGAATTTTTGTTGAAATCGGAAGATGATCTTTTCGAGTCGGAGTTAAATTACGCGACAGAGAAAGACACTGAATTTACCGACTTGGTTAATGAACCGAAGCGGTCGAGCCTCAACGCGATCTGGCAGTTCGCCGAAATTTACGATACGTTGAAGACGAAATCGATCGGTTATATCGAATTGAATTTAAATTAGTAGTTGAAATTTTATATTGAAGAGCATCTTGAAAGAGATGCTTTTTTATTTTACCTTGATGATATTAAAATGATATCAATATAAATCAATAAATACAATATCATGGAAAAGCATTATTCTGGAATTTCGGGGTATTTTGCAGTTGCGCTTGAAATCTTTATAATCCTCATGGTGATTTTTGGAATTACGCGAGGTTTGATCTTACTATCCGCTATTGGAATGGTTGTGTTTTTCTTTTTACTTCCCGGCTTTCTTATTGTAAATCCAAACGAGAGTTCGGTTTTGATTTTGTTTGGAGAGTACAAAGGAACGATTCGTAAGAATGGATTCTTTTGGACAAATCCATTTTTTGTGAAGAAGAGAATCTCGTTGCGTGCCAGAAACATCGACAGCGAACCGATTAAGGTGAATGATAAAATCGGGAATCCGATCATGATTGGAGTTGTATTGGTTTGGCGGGTGGCTGAAACCTTCAAAGCAGCCTTCGATGTGAATGACTTTGAGCATTTTGTTACGATACAGACAGAAGCTGCGATTCGGAAATTAGCAGGCCTCTATCCTTATGATAATTTTGAAGACCAGGATGCCGAAATTACCCTGAGAAGTGGAGGTGAAGAGGTGAATGATGAGCTTGAAAAGGAAGTTACGGAGCGGTTGTCAATTGCAGGTATCGAGGTGATGGAAGCGCGGATTAATTATTTAGCGTATGCTCAGGAAATTGCCCAGGCAATGTTGAAACGTCAGCAGGCGACTGCAATTGTCGCGGCTCGATTTAAGATTGTCGAGGGAGCTGTTAGCATGGTTGAAATGGCGTTGGACGAGTTGAGTAAAAAGGGAATTGTTGAATTGGATGAAGATAAAAAGGCAACCATGGTAAGCAATCTGATGGTTGTATTGTGCGGCGATAAAGAAGCGACTCCGGTAGTAAACACGGGAAGTATCTATTAGGCTATCAAATAAGGTGTTTGCGGGGGGCGATTCCGAATTCCGATACGTTGCTAATTTTAAGGAGGAAGATCGTATGGCCGGTAAAAAGTCGTTTGTTTTACGTTTGAGTCAAAGTGATTATGAGGCACTGGAAAAATGGGCATCAGACGAATTCCGAAGTGTTAACGGACAATTGGAATGGATCTTAAATAGAGCACTGAGGGAAGCCGGAAGAAAAGGTGTCCAAAAAGGTGAATCTGGATCGAAAACAGGAGAAGATGACCTTGAGAGAGACAGGCTGTTGTGAAGCGTAATCCCATGTTCAATGTACCTTAATTGTGAAAATTCGGAATTGTGTATAGTGTTAATCATACGGTTTTTGCGAATTTTATCGAGCGTGTTTTCTTATGCTTTGGAGCATAATGGCGGTTTGGGAAATAGCTAAGTATTTAAGGTTCAGGTGTAACGTTTAGTGTAAGTTCAGGTTGTGTAATTTAGAGCTTGAAAAATGATTTTATTCTCCTAAAATAACCTAATTTTAGTATGTAATTATGAAATAATGTAATTTGTTGCATAAGTAGTAGTAGCCCATGTTCGACGATTCACAACGAAAAGACTGTATAACCTGCAATAAGAATTGCTGTGTTAATTGTTTCCCGGAAGACGAGGCAGTTATCTTTAAATCGTTGTCACCTGGTGAATTGGAATACCTTATGCAATGCAAGCAGAACATCGTCTTTAATCCCGGAGAGACAATCATTAAGCAAAAAACCTCAACCACCCATTTTGTTTGTATAAGGCAAGGAATGGCGAAATTAGTAGCCGAAAGTCCGCGTGGGAAGAATGTAATTTTGCGCATTTTATCCAACCATAGTTTAATTACAGCCGGAGGAGTCGTTAGCGATGATATTCGCCATTTTACAGTTACCGCAATTACACGGGTTGAGTGTTGTTTTATTGATTCTGACCGTCTGCACCAGGTTTTGGCTCGGAATAGTCACTTTGCCTATGAATTGTTGAAATATAACAACAGACAAAACATTCAGATGCTTGAAAGTTTGGTTGGTTTAACTCAAAAATACATGCCCGGTCGTGTTGCCGACACATTGTTATACCTCAAAAATCAGATTTACCAGTCCAATCCATTTAACTGCAATTTGAACAAGCAGGAACTGGCCGATATGTCAGGGATGACCAAAGAAAGTTTTATTCGAAGTTTAAAAGAATTGGAAGTTTCCGGAATCGTGCGGCATAAC
Source organism: Mangrovibacterium sp. (assembly GCF_041596335.1). Lineage (GTDB taxonomy): Bacteria > Bacteroidota > Bacteroidia > Bacteroidales > Prolixibacteraceae > Mangrovibacterium. The sequence goes on from NZ_JBFHIT010000012.1 coordinate 43,035, forward strand.
CGACGTGAAATCGAAATTTTGAAAGAAGATGACCTCCAACTGATCAGCAAGAATGGCTGATTGACATATATCAATTTTTACACTTCCTTATATCATCTGTTCTGGTTTTTTGTAACCCAAACACAATCCTATATTTAGGTAGTAGAATCTAACGAAGATTAAACCTGAGTTTATTGATGTGTTATAAAATCTAATACTATGAAGATCAGAACGATAATCCGATTGTTGACAATTGCAGTATTGTTGCTTTTTGTTATCCCCTCATGTGTGAAAGAAGGTCCTGCCGGTTTGGATGGCATGGATGGTATGGATGGTGCTGACGGTGCCGACGGTGCCGATGGCAATGTAACTTGCATTGTTTGCCATAACAGTGAAAATATGAGCTTGGTTGAATCGCAATATGAGACTTCCGTTCATGCCTTGAGTCCTCATACACCCGATCCAACTTATATCTATGCCGGTAGAGGTGATAGCCGGAAATCATGTGCTGTTTGCCACACTCATGAAGGCTTTGTTGAGGTCGTTTTTACTGGAAGAGATACACTAATGGCCAGTTTGGCGGCACCGACCCGTATTGGATGTGAGACCTGCCATAGCGGGCACGTTAGTTTCGATTTCGAAACAGATGGTCAGGATTATGCCTTGAGAACAAACGATGGCGTAATTGTGGACGCAGTTACTGCTAATGGATATTTAGTCGATTTGGGTTCCAATTCAAATCTTTGCGTTAATTGTCACCAACCCAGATCTGGCGCACCAGAGGGCGATGAAAGTGGAAATTATTCGATTACCTCAAGTCGTTACGGTCCTCACCACGGCCCTCAGGGTACTTTGCTAGAAGGCGTTGGTGGTTATGAAACGATTGTTTCAGGTGGCGTTTCCTATCCCGGAACTAAGTCACACCCTCACCGCGAAGCCGGATGTACTGATTGTCACATGAAGGATGGAGATCACTCATTTATGCCTAAGGTTGATGCCTGTAAAGTTTGCCACACGGGGGCAACTAATTTCGATATTGGTGGATTCCAGACTGAAATTGAAGAGATGCAGGCGGAATTGAAAGCATTGTTGATCGCCAAAGGAGCGTTAAGCGCTACCGGATCAGTAATCGGAAGTTACTCGAATCCCAATGTATTACCGATAGATGTTGCCGGTGCCTTGTTTAACTATGTTACCGTTGAAGAAGATCGAAGCATGGGGGTACACAACCCGGATTATATTGACGCATTGCTGAAGAATTCGATCAAAGCACTTGAGTAATCGTAGAGAAATAGGAAAAAGCTTCTCATAAAACAGAAGCTTTTTTTTAATCAATTTTAGCTAAAAGGTACCAATATGAAAAAATATAAACTATTCCTTTTTGCAGCCGTATTGGGAATGCTGTTCAATGCCTGTGAATACAATTTTATTGAAACCGAAGAGTTGCCGCCTATTGACGGAGGCGGCAATGGGCAGGAAACCGTATTTTTTACGCAAGACATTTTACCGATCTTTTCTGCCGGAAGCTGCACGTCGTGCCACAAATCGGGTGGACAATCGCCCGACCTGACAGCCGAAAACGCCTACGCTAGTATTGGCAATGCAAAGTATGTCAATGTAACTACACCTACGGCTAGTTTGATATATTCCCTTATTGAACCCAACTCGACGAGCCATACGCACCATCAGTACACTTCGGCACAAGCGCAGCTGGTTCTGACATGGATTACAGAAGGTGCAAAGAACAACTAGTGATAATCTAAAAGAACTTGAAAAATGAAAAAGAAGTTATTATACATTATTATAAGTCTGTTTGTTTGTACCAATCTGTGGGCGCAGGAGAAAGCGGAAAAAGACGAAGTGGTGATGGACGCGTTTGCAAGCGCTTTGTTGATTGATAACCAAACCTCTTTCATGCCATCGGCAAAAACGCTTGAATTTGTGATTCAGCATAAATTCGGATCAATTCAAAATGGACGTTCTGATTTATGGGGGATTTATGCGCCGGCAGAGGATATTCGGTTGGGTTTAAATTACGTTCCGGTTGAGAATGTGCAGATAGGCGCAGGAATTTCGAGGAAGTTGATGAACACCGATTTTAATTTGAAGTGGAATGTATTGAAACAGACGACTAACGATCGGATCCCTTTTTTTGTGACGCTTTACGGTAATTTGGCAATTGATGGCCGTGAAAAGGACCAAGTTGATTCAGGAATGACTTTTTCTGATCGTTTGGCTTACTTCAGCCAAATAATCATTGGGCGGAAATTTACTGATGCTTTGTCCCTTCAAACCGGAATCAGTTTCTCTCACGCCAACCTGGTGACAGAAAACTACGATCACGACCGAGTTGGATTACACCTAAACGGCCGCATGAAAGTGTCGCCACAGGGGGCAATAATCGCTACCTTCGACGCTCCTCTGCAAATTGATAAGTTGTCGGAGCAAGCTTCTTACATCGATCAAATGCACCCTGAGCCAACGTTGTCGTTTGGCTACGAAATTTCAACCTATACACACGTGTTTTCTATTTATATGGGGAATTCATCCAGCATACTTCAACAGAATAACATGATGAATAACTTTAGTAAGATAGAGAAAGATAATTTTGCTATTGGATTTACAATCACACGTTTATGGATGTGGTAGTTTTTAAGATATAGATTAACCGAAATGGTAATATCTACGAACGAGATATTACCATTTTGGTTAAGAATCAATTCCTTCGGAAAGAAACAGCAGGTTATTTTGAATCTGTCTCGTACATTTCAAATGAGAGGGTGAGATCTGTAATACATAAAATTATAAAATACGTTCCGATGAGGACATGCCTAATTGTACTACTTGTTATCTGTTTCGGTCACTTAAAGCATTTAAGTGCTCAATATTATGACGAACCGCAAGAACATCAGTGTCTGAAATGTCACTCCAATCATTCTTTTTCATTTCATAATGAATTGATGGATCGCGAAGAAAAACGGCTGATGAATCCATACTACGTTATGGATACCTTGGCTATGAGAACGGGAGTACACAACGTCTTTGATTGCGTTGACTGTCATTCTTTTGATTATACTGCCTATCCCCACCAATCCAACCTGAAACTTGAACCAATGAATACCTGCCTGGATTGTCATGGCGGGGATGAATCTTTTGCAACGTATCAATTTGAACGAATTGATGAAGAGTTTAAGAAGAGTGTTCATGCCCGGGTCTACGGTGATTTGTTTACCTGTGCGAAATGTCACAGCCAGCACACCTATACGGCAACAGCAAGAACTAGTAGCAGTGTAAAGGAAATTGTGGCGTATAGCAACCAAATGTGTCTCTCATGTCACAATTCGATGGAGCGGTATGAAATGATTTCGGGGCGTGGAAACCCGGAGCTCGTAAAAGTGCATAGCTGGTTGCCAAATCAGCAGCTGCATTTTGAAAATGTCAGGTGTATTGAGTGTCACACAGAAGTCCAGGATAGCCTGATGGTCTCCCATAACATCCTACCCAAATCGCAGGCGGTAAAGAAATGTGTCGAATGTCACTCTGCAAATTCGAAGCTAAAAGCATCGCTGTATAAATATGAAAACCTTCAAAACAGAGGTGAGAAGGGCGTGTTCGGAAATCTGATTTCCAATGAATCGTACGTGATTGGAACGCACCAAGTGCCTTTCTTGCGGTGGTTGAGTATTGTAATACTGATCGGAGTGCTTGGCGGTGTTTTGGTACATGTTATTTTCAGAATCTTAAAAAAATAGATCCGATGACTGAGAACAAAATATATTATTACCCTCTTTGGCTGAGAATTTGGCATGCAATTAATGCTGTCGGTATTCTGATTCTTATCATTACCGGAATCAGTCTGCAGGCTGGTGTCGAGTCAGTGTTTGTCGTACGTTTCGATAAAGCTATTGATATCCATAATGTTTGCGGAGTTATCGTGACACTGAATTATTTCGTTTATTTTATTGGTAACTTAGTTACGTCCAATGGTCGTTATTACATTGTAAAGCCAAGGTCATTCCTGAAACGACCAATGAAACAAGCCTATTATTATGCATGGGGGATGTTTCATGGTATGGAAGCTCCGTATCCTTTATCAGAAAAAAGGAAATTCAATCCGCTGCAAAAATATACCTATGTTATTACGATGTATATGGCGGTTCCCGGCGTAATTGTTACGGGATTTGCTCTTCTGTTTCCAGAGTTAATTATTGAGAAAGTTTACAATATGAGTGGGATCTTTATCACAGCAGTTTTTCACTCAGCGCTCGGTTTTTTTATCTCTATTTTTCTAATCATTCATTTATATATCGCGACAATAGGGAAGACTCCGTTTGCCAATTATAAAAGCATCATTACCGGGTGGCATCATCTAAAGGGTACCCCCGACGACGAAAAGGCAAATCGGGGCTGATTTTTCAATAGGCGATTTTTGGCGCTGATTCGCACGAAAAAGTATCTGTTTAAAATGGCCTATTTGAATTTGTTCGTTAAGTTTTCAACCTTAGTTTGAGTTATTGAACTAATTTTTATAATCAACAGGCCTATGAAGTTGCCATCATCAATAAAAAACTGGATCTCCATTACCGGGACTGTTTTGGCCACTTTTAATTTAGCTTCGATTGTATCCTTAATGGTGCTGAACTCCGTATTTGGCTTTGGTGGATCCTATATTGGCCTGTTTATTTACATTGTATTACCGGCATTTATGGTTTTCGGATTAATTCTTATTCCGGTAGGAATGCGAATTAACAGTAAGCGCGCCCGCAAAGCAGAACAAGAGGGTGAGCCGCTTAAATGGCCAATCATTGATTTTAATAATCCTGCCGTCCGGAATGCTGGTATTATATTTATTGTTGGAACTGTATTTCTTCTCATTATTTCATCTATTGGTAGCTACGAGGCTTTTCATTATACCGAATCGGTTGAATTTAGTGGAAAACTTTGTCATCAGGTAATGGAGCCGGAGTACACAACTTACCATGGATCATCGCATGAGCGTGTCGCTTGCGTTGAATGTCATGTTGGGTCGGGTGCCAGCTGGTACGTCAAAAGCAAATTATCCGGTTTGTACCAGGTTTATTCCGTATTGGCAAAAAAGTATCCGAAACCTATTCCCACTCCCATCGAAAATTTGCGACCGGCACGTGAAACCTGCGAACAATGTCATTGGCCAGAGAAATTTTACGATCGCAAAATGCGCATTCAGCATGCTTTTCTCGCTGATGATGCTAATACTGAAAATATTATTCACCTTCAATTTAAGACAAGTTCCAAAATGACGGCCAATGGAGTAGAGAAGGGCATCCATCAGCACATTAGCCCAGAGGTTAAAATTGAATACAAAGCAGTTTCCGAAGATCGGCAAGTCATTCCTTGGGTGAGGTATACCAATTCTATAACAGGAGAATCGGTGGTATTCACCGACAGTGAAAACAGCTATACAGAAGTGGAATTGGATGCTATGGAAGTTAGGGTAATGGATTGCCTGGATTGCCATAACCGTCCATCGCACGACTACCAGGTTCCGCAGAACTTTATTGACAAGTCGCTCGCTGAAGGACGAATTTCAAAGGATCTGCCGAGTATTAAGTTGTTGGCGATGATCGCTCTGAATCAGGAATATCCGACAAAGGATAGTGCGTTTTACGCGATAAAAACTCAGGTGAAGGAATATTATGAAATGATTGATCCGGATATGCTTACCCATCGCAAAGCTGATGTTGAACAAGCTATCGCCCAGATTCAAAGGGACTATTCGAACAACATTTTTCCTGAAATGAGATCGAGCTGGAGATATTATCCGAACAACATCGGTCATATGGAAGCTGAAGGTTGTTTTCGTTGCCATAACGATCGCCACAGGTCTGATTCGGGGAAAGTAATTTCGAAGGATTGTAATTTGTGCCATGATATTTTAGCTCAGGGAACACCCGGCAATATCGTTTATTCGAGCTCGTTTGAGTCGCTTGATTTTGAACATCCGGTCGATATTGATGAGGCATGGAGGGTGGAGAGCTGTTCGGTCTGTCATACAGCACTTTACTGAGTTTTTTAGCGATCGCCGAATTATCCTTAGAAACGGTTGGAGAAAAGCAGATAAGTTGCTAAATTCGGCTGAATACCATGCATGATCGCGAGTTTGGCATGAATATAGAGTAAATAATAAATACAGTATGAATCAACTAAATATTAAAGTTATGAATGCCAAAAGAGTGTTGCTTTTATTTGGACTGGCCATCATGGTTAGTTCGGTCGCTTTAGCACAAGATTTTAAATATATCGGTGCCGCAAAATGTAAAATATGTCACAATAAGCCCACAACTGGCGAACAATTCAACAAATGGACTGCCGGACCGCATGCGAAAGCAATGGAGAGTTTAAAGGGCGCTGAAAAAGAAAATCAAAAGTGTTTGAAATGTCATTCAACAGCAGCAAGTGTTGACAAAAGTTTGGTCGCAACCATTACCGTTGAAGAAGGAGTTTCTTGCGAATCATGTCATGGACCTGGTAGTATTTACAAGTCCGCCGGTATCATGAAGAACCAAAAATTAGCCTTGACCAAAGGGATGATCATGCCTACCGAGATGGTTTGTAAGAAGTGTCACAATGAAGAAAGCCCACACTATAAAGGGTTTAATTTCGCAGAATATTCTAAAAGGATTGCGCATCCGGATCCATCGAAGAAGTAATTATATTGAAAACTAAAATCTGAAAATTCCTTTGTTTTATCCAAACAAAGGAGTTTTTTTATTTGCTATACCGTTCGTCGGTTTAAGACAACGAAAGTGTGAATTTCGGTTAAGCTATTTACTATGAAGAAATTATCAGCTGTTTTGTTTTCTATGCTTACAACATCTTGTTTGTTTGTCATATTTGCCATTGCCATTGGCTACGCTACATTCATTGAAAATGATTATGGGACACAAACAGCACAAATACTGATTTACGACGCAATTTGGTTCGAGGTTTTTCTCGCGTTAACCGGGATTAACCTTATTGGCGGTCTCTTTTATTATAAAGCGTTTAAATTGAAGCGGTGGAGCATGGTACTCTTTCATCTGGCTTTTATTGTCATGTTGGTTGGTGCGGCAATCACTCGATTTTATAGCTATGAAGGGACAATGCATATTCGCGAAGGTGATTCGAGTAACATAATGGTTACAACTCAGGCCTATATCCGGCTGGAAGCAACCGACAAAGCAGGGGAGGAGATCACTAAAGAATGGCCCGTTTCCTTGTCTCCTTATACCTACGCTAATTTTAGCAAATCCGTTTTTATTGATGGGCTTGAAGTGGTATTGGAAATTGATGACTTCATTCCTAACGGAATTGAGTCAGTAGTGGCTGACGAAACAGGAGGTCCGGTTGTCGAGTTAATCGTGCTTGATCAAGGAGTAAGGAGAAATTTGGTTCTTTCTCAAAATGAAACAGCATCGTTAAATAACTTCTCTTTATCGTTCGAAGGAGACAAATCTGAAAATGCGATTCGTATTCAGCGTTCGGGGCCAAGCTTGAGTATGACTGCTCCCGATACATTGCAGGTAATAACAATGACCGGTGAAATCGACGAGCCTTTAATTCCGAAAATAGAACATCCGTTAACGACTCAGCAAATGTTTCAATTCGGACCAGATATGTTTGTGCTTCGTAACTATTTGCCGAGGGGGCGCAAGGTGGTGAAATCACAGGAACTTGAAAATGGGGAGATGGCCAATGATGCTGTGCTTCTGAATATTCGGATCGGCGACGATAGTCGGCAGCTTGCTGTTTTCGGGAAGAAAGGACAGGTGCATGAGTCGTCGATGGTCAATTTGAACGGGGTGGAAATGAAACTTTTTTATGGCGCAAAGATTGTTGAATTGCCTTTTGAACTGAAATTGAATGATTTTCAGCTTGAGCGTTATCCCGGATCGATGAGTCCTTCGTCTTTTGCCAGCGAGGTTACCTTGCTCGACTCCGAAGAAAACATACAAAAACCCTTTCGTATCTACATGAATAACATTCTGGATTATGGTGGTTATCGGTTCTTCCAATCATCATACGACTCGGATGAAAAGGGAACTGTCTTATCGGTAAGTTTCGATCGTTTAGGTACGCAGGTCACCTATTTGGGATATCTGCTAATGTCTATCGGAATGATATTTTCGTTCTTCAATAAATCGAGTCGTTTTCAGTTTTTACTACGCAGTGCCTCGCGTGTTAAAAAACAAAAGCGTAAAAATGCCGCTTTCCTTGTGCTACTGGCACTATTGCTACCTGCACTCTCCGAAGGACAGGTTTCAAATGTGAACATGAATAATGAGCATGTTAAAGCATTTGATCAATTATTGGTTCAGGACAGGCAAGGGAGAATAGAGCCAATCAACACTCTGGCGTCAGAAGTGTTGCGCAAGCTTACACGCAAAAATACCTATCAGGGGCAATCGGCAACAGAGGTGTTTTTGGGAATGAGCGCCATGCCCGAAGCATGGAAAAATGAGCCAATTATAAAGATTGCCAACTCAGAGCTTGCCAGTCAGTTGAGTATTATAGGCGATTTCGCAAGTTTTGCTCAGTTGGTTGATGCCAGTCGTGGTATTTATAAGCTTCGCGATTTGGTAGATGAAGCTTATCAGAAGAAACCAAACAGTCGAAATAAATTTGATAAAGAAGTTATCAGTGTTGACGAACGGGTCAATATCTGTTATCAGGTTTTTAACGGTACTTTTTTGAGGGTCTTCCCGGATAAAAATGACGAGAATCAAACCTGGCATACAGAATCCGATTATTTTCAGGGAGAGCGGGCAAATTTAGCCTCCGACCAACGGTTGATGACGATCTATCTCAAGGCACTTCAAGAGGCCATGCTTTCAGGGAACTATTCATTGGCAAATCAGTCCCTTGATGAACTAATCGGTTTTCAGCAGGATTATGGATCGGAGTTAATCTTGCCCGTCAGTAAAATCAAGCTCGAGATTCTTTATAATAATTTGAATGTCTTCGGTTTGCTATCTAAAATTTGCGCGTTGTTTGGATTGGTGTTGTTGATTTTTCACTTGTTAGCGATTTTTAGTGCGACAAGAAAGGTCGATTCACTTTTACAGATTGGAAACTGGTGTGTCGCGTTGTTGTTTGTCGTTTATACTGCAGGGCTAGCTGTACGATGGTATATTTCAGGGCATGCTCCCTGGAGTAACTCCTACGAGACACTTTTGTACATAGGGTGGGCAACCCTGCTCTCGGGCTTTGTGTTCTTGAAAAAATCACAAATCACATTGGCTGTAACATCAATTCTGACCGGATTAATTTTAATGGTTGCCGGAATGAGTTGGCTGAATCCTGAAATAACGAATTTAGTACCAGTGCTAAAATCATATTGGTTAATTGTGCATGTTGCCGTTATTACAGCCAGTTACGGATTTTTAGGTATTGCTGCGCTTTTAGGCATGTTAAATCTTGTGTTTATGAGTGTTCGAACGGGTAGGAATTTGAAAGCAACTTCATTTACGATTGTCGAACTATCAATAATTATCGAGTTGGCTCTAATTGTAGGTGTTGTATTACTAACGATCGGCGCTTTTATTGGAGGTGTGTGGGCGAACGAATCGTGGGGCCGATACTGGGGATGGGATCCAAAAGAAACCTGGGCTTTGGTAACAATCTTGGTGTATAGTTTTATTCTTCATCTTCGAAAGGTTCCTGGTATTTACAGCCACTATGTATTAAGTTTCCTCTCGTTAGTTGGTTTTAGCTCCGTATTGATGACATTCTTTGGCGTAAATTATTACCTGTCGGGAATGCACTCTTATGGGCAAGGCGATCCACCACCGGTTCCCTCAGGCGTTTATTTTGCTATCGTCGTGATTGCGATCTTAGCCATATTAGCCGGCTTCTCTGAACGGAAGTTCGGTAGGGCAGAGGAAATAGTGAATATTGAAGAAGTAAAGTAGATTTTGATCAAAGAGTCGGGGGTGTTTTGCTCCCGACCTCCACAATACGTTTGATTAACCCTCTGAATATAAACAGGTGAAATGGCCATGATGCCCACCAATATAATCTTCCCGGAACACCGATCGGTCTGAATGTTGCTGTTTGAATCAAGCAAAACTGATTTTTGTAGGGTATGATTTTAAATTCAAGCCAAGCTTCTCCCGGAAGCTTCATTTCAGCAAAAAGTAATAATCTCATTTTTTTGCGGTCAGCCAAGAGTACCCTCCAAAAATCCAAAGCATCGCCGTTTTGCAACTGTTCAGGATCAGTTCTTCCTCGTCTGAGGCCGATCCCGCCATTTATTTTATCGATGTAACCTCGAATCCGCCACAACCAATTGCCGTAATACCAGCCAGTTTTACCACCGATCTTCCAAATGGCATCTAAAACCCTTTCCGGGTCGGTCGAAAAGATGACCCGTTTCTCATCCTTATAGCATCCGTATTTCGGCACATTTATGTGGTCTGCAAAATTTGAATCAAACTCACTGCTGCTCAAAGCATCTTTCCAACTGGAATAAAACTGATTCTGCCGTATGCGAACAAAGGCAGCTTGAATGGCTTCCCGATAACTGATTGGTTCAATTTGGAGCAATTCTGCCAGTTTATTGGGTTTAGCGATCACCTCAACTTTTAAACTGTCAACCAGATTAACCGCGAGTTTGTATGATGTTGAGGTGATAAAGTATAACCAATAGGACGACAAGCGTGGTGTCATGATTGGAAGTGTGATAATTTTGCGCTTCAGATTTCGCACGTCGGCATAGCCTAAAAGCATCTCCTTGTAGGATAGAATTTCTTTTCCGCTAATATCATACGAGTTATTATAGGTCGTTTCATTGAGCAATACACCAACAAGAAATTTGAGCACATCGCGAATAGAAATTGGCTGCGTCAGCGTTAGTACCCATTTCGGGGTAATCATTATTGGTAGTTTTTCAACAATGTCCCGAATGATCTCGAATGAAGCACTTCCGGATCCAATAATGATACCGGCGTGCAGGGCGGTCACCGCGTATGATCCCTTGCATAATTCAAGCTCTACATTAGCTCTGGAGCGCAAATGTTTCGATAGTTGTTTGTCATTGGAAATCCCACCAAGATAGATAAGTTGTTTGATGTTAGTTCTCGATATTATTTCCCTGAAATTTTTGGCTGCTTTAAGCTCCATTTGTTCAAAATCTCCTGAGTTGGTAGCCATTGAATGGATGAGATAATAGGCTGCATCAATGTTTTCCGGGAAATTCAGTTCAGGAGGAGGGCTTAAGAAATCGATCTCAATTATTGCAACTCGTGGGTGGTTTAACCACACCTCCGCAACGCGACTCTTATTCCGGACGCAACAGTATAAAAAATGATCCTGATCAAGTAGTTGAGGCAGTAGCCTTTTACCAACATAACCAGTAATTCCGGTTAATAGGATGTTCATTTTCGTTAATTTTACCGTAAATTACAACTTCAATGCAACCGATCAAAGAAATATCGGTATTTGTGCAGCGTGAATCTAAACAGGTTCATCAATTCCAACGAATTTTTGATGGTTATAAATAGGATGAAAAAGTGTGATATTTGTCAAATATTAAGATAAAAATAATAAAGCGAGGAGAGAGTGGATTTTTTTTGCGAGAAAATAGAAAGTTTTATTGATTTTTCTTAGATTTATTATTTGTATAACTGATTGTAAACAATATAATTAACCTTTGACCGCAGATCTGGGTTGTGAGTTTTTGCTAAAATCGACAGTCTGGTAGGTCAATCTTTTATTAAAGAATCAGTATTTTTACTTTTGTAAAGCATATTGCAATGTCTTTCTAAAGAAAGCTCACATTAATAATAGAGGATAAATTGATGTTTTATGCATTGTACTTGTTGAACATTTTTTATTTTTGTTGCGACAAGCAAATGGTTTAATTTAACACAACGTATGTTTCCAAAACATATTATAGTTAATGGCTGTTTTTGATGTGAAATTTAAGTTTGCCAAACAAGAATTAAAATTTAATAAATTGAAGATAGGGGAAACTCAATCTGACTTTATAAGTATAGAAAAGTTAATTCGAATTAATATCTAAAAATTAGTTTATGAAAAAGAAGTTTTTACTAATCGCTCTTATTGGTTTTGCGAGCGTGTGGGCTTATGGACAAGAAAGCTCGGAACTGGACGCAAAATTTAATAAATGGTCAATTGAAGGTGGAATTGGTTTGACCAAACCATGGCAAAACTTTACAGAGGGGTATGGCTCTGCAACACCTGGATTTTTGGCAACTGAATTAGGTGTCCGTTATATGATCAGCGAATACTTTGGTTTTAAAGTCGATTTCGGCTATAATAAGTTCGCTGAAGGTGACGATTTCATGGATTTTGAAACAAACTCATACCGTCTAGGTTTACAGGGTGTTTTGAATGTTGGTCGTATGATGAATTTCCAGAACTGGACACAAACAGTCGGTTTATTAGCTCATGGAGGTATTGGAGCCGGTTATTTGGATTATAAAAGAGTTGAAATGGACAAGGACTACGTAGGTAACGTGTTGGCTGGTTTGACAGCTCAATTTAAGTTGTCTCCACGTATTGCTTTGAATCTCGATGGAACTACTGTTGCTAACATTCGTCAAAACGAAGCATTTGACGGTGGCAAAGGAAATAAGAATGACCTTGGCATGGTTTTCAACGGTACTGTTGGTTTGTCAATTTACCTGGGTAAAGAAAAATCGCACGCAGACTGGTATTTCAGAGATGATGAAAAATATAAAGTATTGGATTCAAAAATTGCAGGTTTAGAAGGCCGCATCAGAAAACTGGAAGACAATACAGCTGCTAAATCTGATCTGGAAAAAACTCAGGGTGCAGTTGACGTGATTGCGAAAGATGTTGATGCGTTGAAAAATGCAAAGGCTCCGGAAAGCTATGATGAGTTCGTTAAAAAATTGGTTAACGACGGTTACATCAATGTTTACTTCGATTTCAACAGCACAAAAGTTCAAGGTGCTTCTTCTAACTCTGTTAGTTTCATGAAAGCATATTTAGCTAAAAATACTGGTGCAACAGTTGATGTACAAGGTTTTGCTGACGAACTTGGTTCTGACGATTACAACCAAAAATTATCTCAAAAACGTGCTGATGCAGTTGTTAAGCTGTTAACTGAAGCAGGAATTGATGGTTCTCGTTTGAATGCTGTTGGTAAAGGAAAAGATGCAAGTGTTGATAAGAGTTCAGCTCAAGCGCGTCAATTGGCAAGAAGAGTTACTTTCATGGTTAAATAATCAGGAAGTTCAATCATAAAAAAAAGCCTTGGTCTTTACAGATCAAGGCTTTTTTATTGGGGAAAACAAAAGAATACTATTGACCAGCTATTACTGTAAACAGGTCTTCAGATTGAAAATAAACTTGAGCCAATCGTTTTAATTCTGCGGCAGATATTGATTGAATTGCCCAGTAATAGGCGTCGTAAAACGAATTGTCGAGATTGAAGTCGTGTAGGTTTCTGAATGCCTGAGATAGCGCAAACGGACCATCAAACTCTCTCAACAGCTCGCTGGTCAAGTATTGTTTTACTCGTTCAAGTTCAGGCGTAGATACAAGCTCGTTTCTCAATATTTCAAGTTCCTTATGTATCTCGCATAAAGTAGCTTCTTCGTAAGTTTTATCCACTTCTGTAGCGATAATAAAATACCCAGCCTCATTCAGACTAACAAAGTGAGCTCCGATTCCGTACGTATAGCCTTTGTCTTCCCGAATGTTAAGCATTAGCCTCGAGCTGAAGTAACCGCCTAAAACTGTTGTTAAAATTTGCAGTCCAAAGTAGTCGGAGTGGTTCTTTGGAACCAATAACCTTCCTAGTCGAATGGCCGACTGAATAGAATCGGGTTTCGTAATGCGGATAAGTTTTTCAGTTGACGATTTAATCTTTTTTTGTAGGTTCTCAATTGGGGAGCCTCCCCAATCTGTAGATCCAAAATGACGATTTAACTGCCTTGTCAAATCGTTGGAAAATCGACCTGAAAGATGAATCTCGCAATTCCCTGCATGGTAAAACTGACGGTAGAACGTAATGAAATCATCAAGTTCAGCTTCGTCGAAATCTTCTGCTTTTAGGTTTAAATTGTAGGGATGATTATCGCCAAACAGTGTTTCGGAGAATTTCTTTTGAGATAGAATTTTTACTTTCTCCATTTCAAGCAAAAAGCGTTGCTTACGCCGTTTTAGCAGGTTTTCAAATTCTGATCGAGGGAAAATGGAGTCTTTAATGAGTTCTTCAACTATCGGTAGCAATTTATTTAGGTGTTTTTCCAGACTGATAATGCTAATTGTCCCAAAGTGGTAATCGGCATTTAGTTGAATGTACGCTCCATGAAAATCGAAAATCTCAGCAATTTGCGATGCCGTGTAATTTTTTGTTCCTTCCTGAAGCATCGCGTTTGAAATCGCGGCTAAGAGTGGCTTCTGTTGATACCAAATTCCGGATTTGAATACAATATCCAATTTGCAAACCTCCTGGGTTCCGGCATGCAGCAAATAAACCGGGATCTGGTTGTCTAATAAGAACTTGTCAGGGCAAAGGAAGTCCGGTTTGGCAATTGGGTTTAGTTGAGGCGCTATTTTGCGGTCTAAAGTCATTTTGCTAGGTAATTTAATTGAGAGCAGTTAGTCGGGATGAAAATATTCTGAGCAGTGTGGCGAATCTCTTCGGCTGTAATTTCTCGGTACCATTCGAGTTGCTCATTAATTAGTTCAGCCCTTCCTATATTTTCGTAAGTTGCCAATTCCTGGGCCATGTGCAGGTAGCCCATTTGAGCGTACACGTGGTTTGCCTCAAGTTTGTTTTTAACTTTCTCCAATTCGATTGGGGCAACCAGGTCCTGTCGTATTTTTTCCAGTTCAACCCAGATTGCCTTTTGTGCTTTGTCAATCGAGCAGTCTTTCGAGAGCTTGCCCGAAACAATAAATAGCCCCGGATCGTGGTCTCCGGAAATATAGGCATCCAGCTCAACAAAAAGCTGTTGCTCTTTTACGAGCCTGTTGTACAACCGGGATGAATTTCCACCTGATAAGATGTCTGAAATCAAATCGCAAACATAGTATTCGCGGCTTAGCCGGTCTGCCATGTGAAAAGCCAGGTATAGCATATTATCAGGAACATTGCGCTCCACTGTGAGCTCCCTGAATTCAGTTTGTTGGGGCTCAACCGGCAACTGTGCGTTGAGCGATTCGCGACGGGGAATTCCTCCAAACCACTTGTTGGCTAGTTTTAAACAGTGTTCTTCATTGATGTTTCCGCTTAAAACCAGCACCGCATTATTCGGGCTGTAAAATCGGTAGAAAAACTCCTTCACTTCGTCCAGGGTGGCATCAGCGATGTGGCTAATTTCCTTCCCGATGGTGGTCCATTTGTAGGGATGCTGCTTGTAGGTCAGACTCCGGAGCAGATCCCATGTGTCACCATATGGCTGGTTTAAGTTCCGCTGTTTGAATTCCTCAATGACTACGTTTTGCTGTACTTTAAGACTGCTTTCCGAAAAATCCAACTCGAGCATTCGATCCGATTCAAGCCAAAATCCTGTCTCCAGATTGTCTTTTGGAAGCGACAAATAGTAATTTGTGAGATCGTTTGTTGTATACGCATTATTTTCGCCACCTGCGAGTTGCAAAGGAATGTCGTAGTCGGGTATGTTTTTTGTGCCGCCAAACATTAGGTGCTCAAATAAATGGGCAAAACCTGTTCGGTTCGGATTTTCGTGTTTTGAACCTACGTGGTAACAAATATCCATTGCCACCATAGGAGTCGAATAATCCGGATAAAGAATGATTTCAAGCCCATTTTCGAGGCGATGACGAGAGAATTCAATCATTTCTATTCAAATATAAATTTTGAGTTTTCAATAATTTGAAGGCGGGTACTTTCGTATTCTTCAATTAATTTTTTCATGATTTCTTCCACCGAAGGGATGTCATCGATGCAAGAAGCAATTTGACCAATCTCCAGTTCTCCTTCGTCCAGATATCCTTCAAACATGCCTTTTTTAGCTCTTCCTTTACCCAGAAGTTGGCGTAGTTCGTCCTCTGAAGCACCTCTAAGCTCAGCGTCTTCAACTTGCTTAAAGAACTTGTTTTTTATGAGTCGAACCGGAGCCAGTTTCTTTAAAGACAACTTTGTAGCTCCTTCACCTAAGCCTAGTACAAGTTTTTTAAAATCGTCGTGGGCTGATGATTCTTTAGAGATGGCAAATCGAGACCCGATTTGAACACCGTCGGCGCCCAGAGCCATGGCAGCCATCATCGCTTGTCCGCTTGCTATTCCGCCTGCAGCCAGCAAGGGGAGCGAAGTTGTTTTCCTGACAGCAGGAATTAAAGTTAGCGTTGTTGTTTCGTCGCGTCCGTTGTGACCACCCGCCTCAAAGCCTTCTGCAACAACAGCATCAACTCCCGCTTCTTCGCACTTCTGGGCGAAGTATGAACTTGCGATGACATGTACGACAATAATTCCGCGTTGTTGTAACCATTTGGTCCATGCTTTGGGGCTGCCAGCCGACGTAAAAACTATCGGAACTTTTTCAGCTACAATAATTTCCATCACCGTTTCCAATTCGGGGTAGAATAACGGAACATTGACACCAAAGGGTTTATTGGTTGCCTGCTTTGTTTTTTGAATGTGTTCAAGAAGCGTTTCGGGGTGCATCGATCCTGTTCCCAAGAGGCCCAAACCTCCGTGGTTACTAACAGCGGAGGCTAGTTTCCATCCGCTGCACCATACCATTCCACCTTGAACAATAGGGTATTTAATCTGAAATAGATCAGTTATTTTGTTTTCTGAAGACATATTTGATATGCTTTGTTTTTGGTAAATCAATAAAAGAGAGCGAAAAAAACGATCAAGCTTTGCTAATCGAAATTTTTAGTCTTTAAATGCAAATCTCGTTGAGGGAAAGGAATTTCAACTTTGTTTTTTCGGAATTCACTGTCGATGTCAAAGCGTAAGTCGCTTTTGATATTTTCCACTAAGAAATCTTCCACCGTCCAAAAATACAACTGAAAGTCGAGTGATGATTCTCCGAAATCGTTAAACCGGACAAATGGTTTTGGGCTCTTAACGATTTTGTCATGTTTGTTGGCTGCCTGTAGCAGAATTTTTTCCACTAGTCGAACATCTGAACCATAGGCAACCCCTACATTGACATGGAATCGAGTTGCTTCTTGGTTGTGCGACCAATTGATCACTTTCTCAGTGGTGAAGCGCGAATTGGGAACAATAATCACCACGTTAGCGCGAGTGAGAACTTTCGAAAATCGTAGACCGATCGAAAGAACCCGACCGATTGTGCCTTCAACTTCAACAATGTCGTCTACTTTTATCGACCCGTCGAAAAGGATAATTATTCCCGAAAAGAAATCGTTGAATATGTGTTGAAGACCAAATCCAACGCCAATTAACAGGGCAGAAATACTGGCAATCACAAAGGTCATATTCAGCCCGAATGAACTGGCAATGACCGAAATGCCTAGGATCCAAATCACGTATTTAATGATCTGGATAAACGATTTTCCCCGCCCACGGTCTATCAGCCGGTTTTCTATTCGGATGTTCATCCCATATTCGGCAAGGAATGCCACGATATGTGTTACATAAATAATGACAAGAGCAATGAAAATATTGACAATCTTAACCGCATATTTCTCATTATTGTAGATTATAAGGCCGAGAAACTGGTGGTAATTTATTTTTAGAACTTCAAACACTGCAGCGATAGCAGTAACGATAAATGCCAGCCGAATAGCTTGTTGGACAACACGCAGGAGTTCGGTTGAGAACTGGTACTTCTTTCCATACTTTCGCGTAAGACGGATCAGGGTGACAGCCAGGATTACAGATGTTGTCAGGATTCCAATTGCAGCAATTAGCTGGAAAAGGTTGATTTGGAATGCTCCGGATTGAAATATATAGATTTCACTCATACGTCATCATTATCATCATTTTGAGGATGAACAACCTGTTCTAATATTTTTGCAAGCTCGGCCAATGAAATATTCACATGAATATGTCCGGCCCGAGCAATTGATATTTTACCTTTCTCCTCTGAAACAATAATGGCAACAGCATCTGTTTGTTCAGAAATGCCAACTGCAGCACGGTGCCTAAGTCCCAGGTTCGGATCCATGTCTTGTTTTTCAGTAACCGGAAGAATACAGCGTGCAGCAACAATCCGGTTGCCAATAATAATCAAAGCGCCATCATGCAATGGTGTGTTTTTAAAAAAGATGGTTTCCAGCAGTGCATCCGAAATTCGGGCATTCACTTTTTCTCCGGTGCGCACAAACTCGCGTAGTTCCGATTTTTGAGCAATGACAATCAAAGCCCCGGTTTTTGTTCGGGCCATATTCTCGCATGCTTTAACCAGCATTTTTAGTTGTTGGTTCGACGCAGATTTTACCTTGTCGGAAGCAAAAAGTTTGTCCATACCAAAGAGCCGGTTTACTTCTTGGTTGCTTCCAATCAACAGTAGGAACCGCCTGATTTCCTGTTGAAAAACAACAATAAGAGCCAATACCCCAACTCCGAGAAATTGGCCCATCAGCGTATCGAGCAATTCCATATTGAGAGCTCTAATCAGGAGCCAAAATAAGTACACCAGAAATAGCCCTATAAATATATTGAAGGCAACCGTTCCTTTAATCAGCATGTACAGCTGGTACAACAGGAACGCCACCACGAATACATCGAGGATATCTAAAAAGCGAATGGTAATGAATAGGTTCATCTATTTAGCAACCTCTTTTAATTTTTTAAAAAGCTTTACAGAATGTACAGCTTCCCGAACATCGTGAACTCTCAGAATATCAGCTCCGCCGAGCAACGCCATTGTATTTGCCGTAATTGTTGCAGGCAAGCTGTTGTCCGGGTCGATCTCCAACATTTTGTGCAGCATCGATTTTCGGCTTACCCCAACCATAACCGGAAGCTGAAATACTTTGAATGCGTCAAGACGGTTCAACAGGTCGTAGTTGTCGTCGATACTTTTACCAAACCCAAAACCCGGATCAAGAATCACATCTTTAACACCTGCCTTGGTTAATCTTCGTACTTTGTCGGAAAAATATTTTGAAATGTCTTTTATGATATCCTCGTAATGAGGATTTTCCTGCATCGTTTGAGGTGTTCCCTGAATGTGCATCAAAATGTATGGAACGCCGAGTTTGGCAATCGTATCAAACATATGTTCATCGAACGATCCGCCAGAAATATCATTCACAATGCACTCGCCAATTTCATCAATCACGCGCAATGCAACCCACGACCGATAGGTGTCGATCGAGATTGGAACTTCCGGGAACCGTTTTCTTATTTCAGTAACCGCAGGCAACAATCGGGTCAACTCTTCCTTGGTTGAAACATTGTCTGCTCCGGGACGGGTAGAAACTGCCCCGATATCGATAATGTCGGCACCTTCCTCCAGCATTTGTTCAGCTCTGGCTATCGCTGCCTCAGTCGTATTATATTTGCCGCCATCGAAAAATGAATCAGGGCTCACATTTAATACCCCCATTACTACCGGATTGGTTAAATCCAACAATTTGCCATTCAGTGAGATGGAACTTTTGCGTTTGAAAAATTTACTGGCAGAACTGGTAATCAACATAAATCTTAACGATTTGAGTAGTTAAACAATGCGTCGTACAAATGTAAAAATATGCCGTCAAAATACGCATTTAATTCCTATTTTTATGGCTGATTTCGAGCTTAAATGACGCACTATACTTGCGGAATATATTGCCTCCTTTTATCTTACACGACCCTGTGGGGGACAAGATTCGGGAAATCGGAAACAGATGATAATACCAAAAATAATTTTTGTTGCGTAAAAAGATGGATAAAACAATTCAGGAGTACAATCATGTGATCAGTATTTGTGAGGATATATTCACAAAAAAGATGAAAGATTATGGCACAGCCTGGCGAATTTTGAGACCGAGCTCTTTGACTGATCAGATTTTTATCAAGGCTCAGCGGATTCGAAGTATTGAGATGAAAGGTACAATGAAAGTGGCGGAAGACAGCCGTTCAGAGTATATCGGTATCATAAACTACTGTATCATGGCTCTTATTCAACTGGAGAAAGGGATTGCCGAAGACGAAGAGCTGTCGCACGAGGACACCTTGAAGCTCTATCAAACCTATTTTAACCAGGCCAAAGAGCTGATGCTGAATAAGAATCACGATTATGACGAAGCGTGGAGGTTTATGCGAATCAGCTCGATTACCGACTTGATTTTGATGAAAATAAAGCGAACAAAACAAATTGAAGACAATGCCGGAAAGACGATTATTTCGGAAGGCATTGACGCAAATTACATGGATATGATCAATTACGCAGTTTTTGCGTTAATAAAGCTGGAGTTTCCAAACTAAATGATTTCGACAAATAATTTCATTTCGTTCACCTCTAAATATTCGGTATAAAATGAAGTATATCTGGCATCTTTCGCGTATTCTTTTAGGACTGGTTTTTATCTTCTCAGGCTTTGTAAAGGGAATCGATCCAATGGGATCAGCCTATAAATTTATCGACTATTTCCATGCCTGGGGAATGGATTCATGGACAGGGCTGGCTCTTCCACTGGGAATTTTGCTTTCGGTAGCTGAGTTTACAATCGGGTTAGCGTTGGTGGCAAATGTTTTCATTCGAGTTTTTAGTTGGCTTTCACTAGCGTTCATGGGGTTTTTTACGGTCGTTACGCTGTTCGTGGCCTTGAACAATCCGGTTTCCGACTGTGGTTGCTTTGGCGATGCCCTTAAACTAACCAATTGGCAAACGTTTTATAAGAATATTCTTCTTTCGGTTTTGGCTTTGCTTGTAGCCCTATATTCGCGAAAATTCGGGCCGGAGTCAATCCGTCTGATTGCTACAATTATGGCCGGAGCTACTATTTTTGTTTTTGCCTATCTAATCGATTACTCGTTTAACCATTTGCCTATTATTGATTTTCGTCCGTACAAGATCGGAGTTAATATCCCGGATGCGATGATGATGCCCGCAGATGCCCAACAAGACGAATATGCGAATGTGTTTGTATATGAAAATTTGAAAACGGGGAAATCTAAAGAGTTTACCGAAGAAAACTATCCATGGCAAGATACCTTGAAATGGAAATACGTTTCGATGGAATCAAAATTGATTCGCGCAGGATATGAACCTCCAATTCATAACTTTACGATTGAAACATTTGATGGGGAAGATATAAAGGACTTTTTTCTGTATGATGACGCTTTTACCTTCATTTTGGTTTCAGCCAATTTGAATGAAGCCGACTGGGCGGCAACTGAACGGATACGACTTCTGAGTAGATTCGCACAGGATCATGGAATGCATTTTATTGGGTTGACAGCATCGTCATTGGACGAAGCAGCCGGGTTTGCCGTTGAAAACGACTTTCCGTTTGAGTTTTTTAATACCGATGAAATTACATTGAAAACCATGATCCGATCCAATCCGGGGTTAATTTTACTAAAAAAAGGAACCATCATGGATAAATGGCATTTTAAAGATATTCCGTCCACAGAGGAGTTTGAGCATCAGTTAATTTACTTTAAACAACTTGGAATAGAATAACGAGGATATTGAGATCGATTAGAAACTGGTTTTTACGACGAAAGCCAGTTTTTTTTGTTTTAAAAATTCCCCCGCCATGTAAGGTGAAAGGAAGGATTTGGCGGGGGATTTAATGAATGATGGATAAAACTAATCATTTTTGGTGTAAACAGAGCCTTTCAAATCGCTGCATCGAGTTAAAATTATTGCAAATGGCGAGTTGGTTTGATTGAGGTTGAATGACTATTTTTACAGAAATGAACTGAACTGTATGGCAAATCCTTTTCTCTTTTCTTATGGAACCCTTTCCGATCCCGAATACATACAATTACTTATTGGCAGGTTGCCTAAGTATACGGCAGCTACATTAAATAACTATGGATTATACAAACATCCGGCAAATGGTTATTTGTTTGTGAAGCCTGAAGCCGGCACGGCAATAAAAGGGTATTTGTTCGAATTGAGTTGGCGAGAACTGGAGTTGATCGATTGCTGGGAAGATGTGCCTCTGTACGAGAGGGAGATTCAACTGTTGAAAACAGAAAACGGCGAGAACGTTGAAGCGTTTGTTTATACCCAAAAAACCACGCAGGGGATTTCGGTGTCAGCAACTGAGGCAAAACTCAGACGGGATGTTTTGAATGATATTGAAGATTTTCTGGAATCGATGCGCCGAGGTGGTTTCTTCAAATAGGCGACGGTGGCTGATCTAAAATGTACTGAAGCAAGCAGCCCTTTTCTTTGTCGGTTCAACCTGGAATAGACTTTAGTGACTAGTTGCAGTAAGATTTACTTTCGGAGGTTCTATCGTTGCTTTCAGTATTTCTGCTTTCTGTATAAAATAGTCGAATTTTAACATGTGAGCCAATTCCAGAATGGTATCTAACAGTTCATTAGCCTTGTGGTGATGGCCCTGATAAATCAAAAACTCGACTTTAATCAGATGGATTCGAATAAACACCGAGCAATACATATTTTGCGGAATCTGGTCAAACTTCACATGCAGGTAGTGCTCCAGTCCTTCATCTTCTCTTCCAAGATGTAACAGAGCCCGAGCAAAACAAAGCTGAGAGAGTTTGAAATAACAGGAGCTGGTAGTTCCCTCCCGATCGCTGAAATTATTGGAGTAATTCACTACATCAATAACTTCGGCAAAGCAATCGCCATAATTAAGTGCGAAAACCACAACATCCTCAATTGCCGGATTCTGCTCAGTTTTTGATGGCAGCTTGTTTTTAAAATAGTCTATTCGATCGATAATTTGCTGCCACAATTCAGGAGATATCCTTTTTAGGAAACAGGCCTGAAACATCACCGATACTAGAAAGTAACGTCCGGCAAACATCAAATTGTTTAGGTCGGTCGAATCTATGTTCTGAACTTTTCGGTACTCCCGGAAGCAACCTTCTTTGTCGCGAAGCATGAAACTTTTCAAAAATTTCATAAAAGAAACATTAATTTGTGCTTCCTTCGAGTGATTGTGGTGCAGATAAAAATCCATATTGTCGGCGGAGAACAACACGACACTGTCGAAATCGATAAATTGCTCAAAATACAAAAACTGTCCGAGTACGGATTGTGCGTAAAACGGTACTAATTCCTGTCGTAATTTGTCGTGATGTCGCATTTCAATTCCAATTATGGTGCTAATTTCCAGACAAATAGGTAGCAATTCGTTGCAGACTGAACTTCCTTCACCTGTAAGGTCTTCCAGAAATTGGTGAAACAGTTTCAGCATATCGACATTTTCTTGTTCAAAGCCAATTCTGATCAAGTTTTTTAAGATCTCGTGCTTTAATTGGAGGTTGTCCTTGTAGAAACGATCGATATCCTTCAGTAATTCGATGGTAGAATTTGACCTTCTGAGCCAGTTTATCGTAAGAAAATAAACGAACAAAAAGTTATTGTTGAATTTGACATACTTTAGAGGTGTGTGGTACCCTTCATCGATTGTAAATTCGTAGAAAATTCCGTATGACAGCAGTTCTCCATACGCTTTTAGACTATAATCCTGAATGGATAAAAGATCCTTTCTTGCCGAATGCTTAAGCCCGAAATCTGTTTGCACCAAAAGCTTATTGACAAGCATCATCTTGTTTTCAGCATAAGGAATAGCAAACACGGTTCGATCCGCAAAATCCTTTAGTAATTTCAACTCGCTTATTCGATCGCCCTTAAATCCATTCGAAATAAGACTTGAAAAGTAAGGGTAGCGGAGTAGTGGAATAATCTCGGGATGAGCAAACCGGAGTCGGTTCAATGACTCAAAACAGCTTTTTCCAAGAATTTTTTGTGTTTCCCGATTATTTAGCAACGGAATATTTTGTTGTGAATCAGTCTGGTTTTCAAAATCAACTCCATACCAGTAGTCTTTTAAAATAGGCGATTTGCGAACTAGGAGGTTCCAGATATCCATATTGTTCGGTTTGCAGGTAAGCACAATTTTTAAAAAATGCATCCCAAAGTACGCCATTACAACTTTCATGAGGTTATCGGCAAAAAGGTGATATTTTTCTGTGCTGAGAAAAACTTCATCGACATCATCAATTAAAACGACGATCCGGCTCTTTACAACGTCAGGGTTCTCTTTTAGGTACTTGCATAGGCTGTTCTTAAAATCAAATTCAACCAATTGATATAATGGGTTAAACAAATCTCCTTGTGCGGCCAGGTGGAAGAAAATTCCTCCGTCAATTAAGCAGACCATGTCATTATTAGGGTTCGAACGATTATTACCAAAGAAATTTTCAACGAATTGGTATAGCAAAGCTGATTTCCCATACCCATCGGGAGCAATAAAGGCTGTGACTGTTTTGTCTGAATCCAGAAAGCCTTTTAAATGATTGACGGCAAAATTCCGCTCAATCAGATTCTCTGTTGGTCCGATTCGGGCTTTAATCGAGTGTAGGCTGTTGCGTGTTACCAATGCGGTTCTGGATTTTAATAAGTCCCAACCGTTTGTTTTTTTGCTGTGAAATTTCTTTTGGTACCGTTTTATATAGTCCTTCCAGTCGGTAAAACCAAGGTAAATGGCAAGTGTGTCAAGGGTGTATTTTGAAGGCTTGAATTGATTTTCAACGATTTGGAAAAAACGTTTTACGGTAGATACGCTGATGTGGCGTTGGGTGCACATACGAACTTCCTCTGCAAAAATTTGACAATCTTTTGCATACTGAATCTCTCTTTTGAATTTTTTTACAAGATCCTCTTTCAGAAGCTCAATTATGTTATCCATTGCTTAACCTTGATTAGATCTCTTTCTAATAAGTTACGAAGAATTTTAATTCAATGGATCATAATAGGTCCACATAATTTTGGTGCATCTCAAAAACATGACTTTTGTCAATGAACAAAATGAACCGAAAATGAACAAATATTCATGATGGAGGCCAATGGATAATATTTAATTTTGGTCTCCAACCCCCGTGAAATCACTAACTATCAAATAAAACCAATGTATATGAGTACAAAATCAATTCAGAAAAGCACCGCACAAGAGCGTTCATTCGAGACTAGAAATCAGCTGGGCAGAGTCGACCGATCGATCGAATCGGAAGACGGGAATTGGAAGATTTTTTCAAGCCGTAAGTCGCATAGTTATATTGTTGATTGGCAAATTGCAGGCGATCATACGCCAAATTACAGTTCAATGCGCAAGTTGCACGGAGTTGAGGAGTCAGGTTATTCTAATTTCACCACCCGATCGTAAAGTTTATTTCAATGAAAGTATTAATGTTTGGATGGGAGTTTCCGCCTAATATAACCGGTGGGCTTGGAACAGCGTGTCACGGTATCACCAAAGGCTTACTGTCAATTTCAGAAGATGTCGATATTACATTTGTTGTTCCAAAAGTTTTCGGAAACGAAACAAAGAAGAAGTTTAAGCTGCTTGGTGCCAATGAGATTGATCTGATAAAAAGCAAAATTCACTATGAAAAATTCGCACTTCCATTAAGTTACTGTGCTGTTGATTCAGGTCTGTTGCCTTATGTTGACCCGAAGGCCTACACGGCTATGTCTGAGTATGCTGTCGAAAAAATAGGGCACCAGGCGATAAGTAATCCGTTGGCAAAAATAAAATTTTCGGGAAAGTATGGGCCTGATCTTATGAAGGAGATCCATAATTTCTCGGTAATTGGCGAGTATTTGGCCACACAGAGTACGTTTGATGTTATCCATGCTCACGATTGGTTGACTTATCCGGCTGGTATTGCAGCTAAAAAGAAAAGTGGAAAGCCGTTGCTTATTCATGTCCATGCTACTGATTTTGACCGAAGTCGGGGGCAGGTGAACCCAGTTGTTTTTCAAATTGAAAAAGAGGGGATGGAAATGGCCGAAAAGATTATTACGGTGAGTGAGCACACGCGAAAAATAGTCATCGAAAAGTATCAAATTCCGGCATCAAAAGTAACCACAGTTCACAATGGTGTAGAGCCTTTGAGTAGCATCGAACACGTGAACCATCACGAAAAGGAACCGGCTAAAACGGTGACCTTTTTGGGGCGGATTACTATGCAAAAGGGACCGGAGTATTTTATCGGTCTGGCGCAGTATATATTAGCAAGAATGGATTCCGTTAATTTTGTCATGGCTGGTAGCGGCGACATGCTGGAAGCCATGAAGTGTGAGGTTGAAAAGGCAGGTATGACGGATCGTTTCCGGTTTCCGGGCTTTCTGAAAGGCGATGATGTGTTCAAGATGTTGAAACAATCCGATATTTATGTAATGCCGTCAGTGTCGGAACCTTTTGGTATTTCACCATTGGAAGCGATGCAGTGTGGAACACCATGCATTATTTCCCACCAATCCGGAGTTTCAGAAGTTGTGAAACATGCTATAAAAACTGATTACTGGGATATAGAAGCTATGGCTGACGCGATTCATAGTATCCTGACCCGACCTGCATTGTCGCAGATGCTAAGCAGTTTTGGAAAACAGGAAGTGGGTCAGCTAGAGTGGAAAGATTCGGCAAGAAAGATTTATCACCTTTATCATAAAGTCGCTTAGTATGGCAAAATTTCATCTAGTTTATCACCTTCACGTTCCTGCATTGTTAAAAGTATTCCGGTTTTCGGAAATTGGCCACGCTAATTATTATTTTAACGATCATCATAATGAATTGTATTTGAATGAACTGGCCAATTCTCGGATATTGCCCTTCCTTAGGTTGGTTCATCAGTTGGGGCAACGTAGCCAAGGTAAATTCAAAATGTCGGTGTCAGTCTCCGGAACATCATTAAATCTGTTTCAACGATACTGCCCTGAAGTTATAAACGAATTAAGTCATTTGGTAAAGCAAGATTGTCTGAAGTTCCTTGCGGCCACTTATGCCGATTTTATTCCGGATGGGATCAGTGAGACTGTCATTGCCGGGCAAATTAAAGAACATCGCAGACTGATTGAACAATTGTTTAATCAGAAGCCCAGTTTTTTCAGACGGATTCCCGGGGCCAACAGAGGAGGATTAATTCCGGTGCTGTCTGATTTAAAGCTGAGTGGAATCATTGATCCTTTCTGGAAAGAGGAGATAAAAGTGTCTGAGGAGCAGACTTCTGTTTATAGGAAGCACGATTTTTATATAATTGAAGAAGACCATTACATTCAAAACGCGATACAGCGAATGAAGAGACAGAACCCTGTTATCACCGATGAATTGGTTGCCTATGAATTAATGAAGCAGCTTGGAACTGAAAATACATACTCGTTTACGCTTACTCACGACCTTTCATCGTTGAAACAAGAATATCTCTCAGCGAACTTTTGGAAGATGTTTGTTGATCTGTTTTCGCCAAATCCTGATAATCGATTTGTCACTGCGTCAGAGCTTGTCGAACCGAACAATATCTTATTGGAATCTGCCGATTGCCAGATTAAAAAGGCGGTACTTGAAGCATGGAATGATTTGCAACTGGAGGCAAACGATGCGCTAGTGAATCTGTCTCGCCTAATTCAGAACTCCCTTGATACTCATCCACGAATGGATTGGCGTTTTTTGTTGGATACAGAGCACTTACAATTCATGTCGTCTAAATTTTTCGCGGAGGATTATTCAACGACCCATTTTACCCCATATAATAGTCCATATGAAGCTTTTACGAACTTCATGAATGTGGTAACTGATTTGTCGCAGAAATTGGAATCTTGTGCTGAAAATAAAAAGCAAACATCATTTTAGTGACTGAATAACCGATGGAGTTCGCTTGTTTTTTTTTGATAGCAAGTGAAAAGGATAATCTAAAAAAGAACGGACCCTAATTGCTCTCTATTTGAAAATTGTATGTTAGAATTTAAAGTGTCGTAAAAATGTTTGAATACGCAAAAGTATTATTACCCAAAGTGAGTTTTAGTCAGGAATTGTTTCGGAAAGAACTACGAAAGTGTTTAGCATGGTTAGACAACGATGCAGAACGGCAAGCGCTGCGGCAGTGGTGCAAACTCAACTTTGAAGACCAATATCCGGAAATACAGTTTGATTTGTTTTCGTGAATTTAGATTGTGGTTAAAAGAAAAGCTGTCTCTTTGTTTTGAGACAGCTTTTTAAATTTATTGAAGTTGTTTATTTTCCTTGTTGTTCCAATTGCAACGTAACGGTTGGACGGTCACAAACTTCTGTTGGACCCCAGTACTGAATTGGACCTGGATACAAATAGCAAGTCTCAGTAGCCCATTTGTCGCGGTTAG
Organism: Mangrovibacterium sp.; assembly: GCF_041596335.1. Lineage (GTDB taxonomy): Bacteria > Bacteroidota > Bacteroidia > Bacteroidales > Prolixibacteraceae > Mangrovibacterium. Next base: position 71,246 of record NZ_JBFHIT010000012.1, read on the forward strand.
CAACCAAATATTTATATGGAGCACCATCCAATTCAACCAAAGCTTTTTGGATTACAGGTTTCATGTGTCCGTGACGTTTTTCCATGTTCATCATCATCGTTACCGGAACACCGCCAGCAATCCATTCTTCGGCAGGAGAAGTCGTGTTACGCACGCTAGACATGTAACCTGTTTTTCCGGCTCCGATTAATACAGAGGCAGTGTAACCAAGTGAATAGCAGTAGTCTGCATCGAAGTTTGATGGGGCAGCACAGCGACCTTCATAACCGAAGAAGTGGTATTGAGTTCCGAATTTGCCTTTGAATTCGCCGGCTTTTTTCATCTCATCCAAACGGGTTTTTACCATCTCACCCAATAGTTTCTCCGTTTCAATCAACGATACCTGAACGTTTCCGTGTGGGTCACGATCCAGTGTCAATTGTAAGGCGATACTCGATGGCAAAGATTGGAAAAGAGTAGAAGTTTCAGTACTTAATTTTCCAGCAACCCAGTCAATACGGTGAGACTTTTGAATCATCTTGAACTCTTGTTCCGCTGTTGAGCCTTCTGCAAGTAAGTCGTTCAGTTCGGCAATCAGTGCTTTCATTTCGGGAACGAATTCCACCAATCCTTCGGGGATCAATGCTACACCAAAGTTTTCGCCATTAGCTGCACGCTTTGCAATGATGCCAGCCATGTAGTCAACAATCTCACTAAGTGTTTGTTTTTTTGCGGCAACTTCTTCAGAGATCAGTGTTATGTTCGGTTGAGTTTGAAGCGCAGCTTCCAACCCAATATGTGAAGCAGAGCGCCCCATTAATTTAATGAAGTGCCAGTATTTTTTAGCAGAATTAGCATCGCGTTGGATATTACCAATCAATTCTGAGTATACTTTTACGGCAGTATCGAATCCAAATGATGTTTCAATCATTTCGTTTTTCAAGTCACCGTCAATTGTTTTAGGGCATCCAACAACTTGAACACCAGCTTTTTTTGCCGCATAATATTCTGCTAAAACACAAGCGTTGGTGTTGCTGTCGTCTCCACCAATAATTACAAGTGCCTTGATTTCCAGTTTTTTCAGGATCTCAAGACCTTTGTCAAACTGAGCTTCTTCTTCCAGCTTGGTACGGCCCGACCCGATAATGTCGAAACCACCTGTATTGCGGTAACCTTCCAGAAAATCAGCAGTGATCTCCATGTATTGGTGGTCAACCAAACCGCCGGGTCCTCCAAGAAAACCATATAGTTTGCTATCTGGATTTAATTTCTTGATTCCATCAAAAATACCTGAAATCACATTGTGTCCGCCTGGAGCCTGTCCTCCGGAAAGGATAACTCCTACATTGACCGGAGCAACGCTGCCTGTATCAGACGTTGATTCGAATGTCAACAATGGCATACCATAGGTATTGGGAAATAAATGTTTGATTTCAGCCTGGTCAGCAATAGATTCTGTTGCAGCACCGTCAACAATCTTTACCGCTCCTTTTAATGATTTAGGGAGTTTAGGCTGGTATTGAGCCCTTGCTTTTTGTAATGCGCTAATGGTCATTTGTCTTGAATTTTATGAAAGTTTTACTTTTTCTTGAAAATTTCACCCAAAAATAGCCTAAAAAGATCGGAACTAATCGGTCGGTGAGGTAGTATTTTGCAATTTAAAGTTAATTTAAAAAGGTTGTTTTTCAACGTACATCTTAAAAGCATTGCCGTGTGATGTCGATGAAAAACAGGATCGCTTGTAAAGCTAACTCTCTTCAGGAGATGACGCGCTAATCGGGTGATTATTAGTCGCCAGGTATGTTGTTCGGAATACAGAGAATAATTAAAACTCCGATTCTTAAATCTTATTGAATGGCTCTGCTTTTTTGACTGGATCTATCAGTTTCCTCCCGATTATTGCTAGTTCTCCAAAAATCGAGACTAATTGTTTTGGATCTGGAGGTCGCTTCTTCGAGGATATTTCGTTCTTCGATTCGCTTCATGCGGAAGAAAATAGCACCAACAAGACAAAAACTCATGGTTAGCATTATGGCAAAGCCGATCGTTATGCTTGCGTATTGCTGAATCGTCAACGCAAATATTGTAAATAAACCGGTGTACGTAACCAGAAAACCACTGGCCTGTATATGTGTCATCCCTGACTTTATTAACAAGTGGTGGAAGTGATTCATATCCGGATCAAAAGGTGACCTTTTATCTCTTAATCGGATCGTAAATACACGTAAGGTATCGGTTACCGGAACAATGAAAAGTCCTAAAATGAAAATAGGAGCATGTTTGACGTAGAGGTCGTTGTAGGTTGTGAAATTTAACTCATTGAATTTAATGGCGATAGTTGCCAGAAATGTTCCAAGTATCAGTGAACCTGTATCACCCATGAAAACCTTATTATTTCCACCCCAAAGATTGAATCTTAAAAAGGCTAGCAAGCTTCCGGTTAATGCGAAACAGGCGGTGCCGTAGTCCGCATGACCGGTAAAGTAAAACCAAATTCCAAAACAAAAAGAGATTAAAAGCGAGATACCGGCAGCTAGTCCGTCAATTCCGTCAATTAGGTTGACCGCATTCATTATAAAAATAATGAATAGAATTGAGAAAGGAATGCTAATCCATTCGCTTACTTCAACGACATTTGCCAGCCCGTAGAAATTGGAAATTTTGTAGTTTCCCAGAACAACCAGAATTATGGCAGCCAAAATTTGCACAAATAATTTTCTATTGGCAGAAAGAATTATAAGGTCATCTTTCATCCCAATAAAGAACATCATGACTAGTGCTGCAAATAAATAGCGGAACCCAAATCCGCCGGTTCCGTTCATGAAAATTAATGAACTTAATACCAAGCCCAGAAATATGCTAACTCCCCCTAAAGTGGGAACAACAACTTTGTTTAATTTTCGCTGGTCGGGAACATCAAATAAACTTTTTGAGTGTGAGATTTTTACGATGGAGGGAATAGCAAAATATGCCAGTGTAAAACTTGTTAGTAGATTCAATAGGATAGTGAAATTCATAAAGGATTGAATTTTTGTCAAAAAAATAATTTAACGATCTAGTATTGTGTTGAACACAATGTTACTGGAATGTTTCATTTGACGAACAAACAAATTTCGAGCCTTTTAAAAAACGATGGAACCAAGAACGTCAACTTCAGTTTTATGATGCATTTTTAGCATAAAGTGAGAGCTAGATTTGTCAGTTTCCACACTACAAAGTTACGGAATGGGCTATGGTGCATTTGCCGTTATTGTTAAGTATAGGGAGATAAATATTTTTTTTAATATGTTATTTTGGTTTAAATCGGCATAAGTATCTGTAGTTCAGTTGTATGTGTTCGTAGAGTTTTTGTTATGTATTTGTTAATTGCTGAATGGTTGGAGTGCAAGGATTTGGAGAAATGCCGTTTTAGTTGGTTTTTCGATTTAAAATAATTATTTGTAACTCAACCCGATTCTTTTCATTGTCGAGTTGTATTTGGTTGTTCAAATTGATTTGGTTTTTCTATTTTTGAGAATGAACTAAATACGCAATAATGTTTTTGATCTTGATTGAATATATGGTACCCTTTGCAGAAGTTGAACCTCATATTCCTGCCCATATTGAATTTGTGAGGAAGTATTATTCTGAGGGTCGGTTTTTGTTGACAGGGAAGAAAATACCGCGAACAGGTGGGGTGATTTTGGCAAATGGCAATTCAAAAGAGGAGTTGACTGAGTTGTTGAAAGAAGACCCTTTTGTGAAATATGGAGTTGCAGGATTTGATTTAATTGAAATTGAATTGAGCCAAGTGTCAACCAGTTTATTGAAATATTGAACGAGAATAGGGTAAACTCAAAAAAAAACATGGAACTGCCAGATTACAGGCAATTCCATGTTCTGTTTTCAGGTATCAGACGATTAAGCAATATAGCTATCAACACCTTTTGTTTCAGCGCTTCTGTCAACTTTTTTAATCAGTCCTTGCAGCACTTTTCCGGGGCCGATTTCAGTGAACAGCGTGGCCCCGTCCTTGAGCATGTTCTCAACAGTTTGTGTCCATTTTACCGGTGCGGTTAACTGCGCGATCAAATTTTCTTTGATTTGAGATGCATCAGACACTGGTTGTGCATTTACGTTTTGATAAACCGGACAAATTGGAGTGCTAAACGTTGTGGCTTCAATCGCTGCAGCCAGTTCTTCACGGGCAGGCTCCATTAGTGGAGAGTGGAATGCACCGCCAACAACTAATTTCAAAGCGCGTTTGGCTCCTTTTTCAGTTAATAGTTCGCAAGCTTTGTCAATTCCTTCCATACTTCCTGAAATTACGAGTTGCCCGGGGCAGTTATAATTTGCCGGAACAACAATCGCGTCAACCGAAGTACATACCTCTTCAACAGTGGCATCATCTAAGCCAACGATTGCAGCCATCGTTGATGGTTCTTTCTCGCAAGCTTTTTGCATTGCCATGGCGCGTTGCGAAACTAATTTCAAGCCGTCTTCAAAAGTCAAAGTACCATTGGCAACCAAGGCGGAAAATTCACCTAAAGAGTGGCCCGCAACCATTTCGGGTTTGAAATCGTTTAGTGTTTTCGCTAAAATTACCGAATGCAGGAAAATGGCCGGTTGAGTAACTTTGGTCTGTTTTAAATCATCAACAGTACCTTCGAACATGATTTCTGTAATGTTGAAACCAAGAATTTCGTTGGCTTTATCAAATAATTCTTTGGCCAACGGAGAGTTTTCGTACAAGTCTTTTCCCATTCCTGGGAACTGAGCTCCCTGGCCAGGGAATACAAATGCTTTCATAATGAAATGTTTAAGAGTTTTTCAGCGCACAAAGATAGGCTATTTTTCTTCCGTTGCCTTCATTCAAGCTTTTTAGATTGCAGAATTAAGGACTAAATGGAATTATTTATCGACTATTGGAAAAACTTATTCCAACTTTCGCCTTGTGTCTCCAAAATTGTGGTTGTATGCCTGAAATTACTAGTTGTATTGAGGGGGGATTAGGCTAAAGTTGCAACCATTACGGCTTTAATTGTGTGCATCCTGTTTTCAGCTTGGTCAAAAACAATCGACGCATCACTTTCAAAAACTTCTTCAGTTACTTCTAATGCTGAGAGCCCATATTTTTGAAATATTTCTTCACCCACTTTTGTTTCCCGGTTGTGAAAGGCCGGCAGGCAATGCAGGAATTTGACATTCGGATTTCCGGTAAGCTTCATCGCTTGTTGGTTGACTTGGTATGGTTTCAATAATTTTATCCGCTCTTCCCAGATATTTTCGGGTTCGCCCATCGAAACCCAAACATCGGTGTATAGAAAATCGCAACCAATTACAGCTTCGGCTAAATCGTCGGTTATCGTAATTTTCGCTCCGGAGTGTTTGGCTATATCCTTGCAGGAAGTCACCAAATCGGCTTTGGGTTGGCAGTCGGCTGGTGCTGCAATGCGGAAATCAATTCCCATTTTGGCCGACCCCACCATTAGTGAGTTGCCCATATTGAATCGGGCATCACCCAAATAACATAGCTTGATCTCCGAGAGCGGCTTTTTTGAATGCTCCTTTATCGTTAATAAGTCGGCTAAAATCTGTGTCGGATGGTATTCGTTAGTCAAACCATTCCAGACCGGAACACCGGCAAATCGCGCCAGTTCTTCAACAATTTCCTGCCCGAATCCCCGATATTCAATTCCATCGTACATTCGTCCCAGCACGCGAGCAGTGTCTTTCATCGACTCTTTCAGACCAATTTGTGTTCCGGTTGGTCCCAGATAGCTAACGTGGGCTCCCTGATCGAAAGCCGCGACTTCAAAAGCGCATCGGGTACGCGTTGATGTTTTCTCGAATATAAGCGCAATGTTTTTTCCTTTCAGCTTTTGCTGTTCAATGCCATTCTTCTTTTGACCTTTAAGCTTGGACGATAACTGAAGGAGATAGTCGATTTCCTGACTGGTGAAATCTAAAAGCTTTAAAAAGTTTCTTTTTTTTAAATTGATAGTCATATCTCAGATTCTTAATATTATAATTCATACTCTTTCGTAATTTTCGACCCGAAGCTTTTGTCGGCTAATTTGCGGGCTTCGGTAATGATGCTTTTATCACCACCGCGTTCGATGAAGTTGAGGCATGCTTTAATTTTCGGAGCCATGCTCCCTTCACCAAAAGTACCTTTTTCGAGGTGCATCTTTGTATCCGAGTAGTTTAAAAATTCAAGTTTTTTTTGACCAGGCAAGCCAAAATTCTCATAGATAAAAGGTACATCTGTTAAAATATAGAACTCGTTTGCTCCGATTTCCGCAGCAAGTAACGATGAGGTCATGTCTTTGTCGATTACGGCGTCTACAGTTCTGAGGTTGCCCTGCTGATCGTAGAATACAGGAATACCTCCACCCCCGGCCGAAATTACGATGTTGCCGGATCGGGCAAGGGTTTCAATCACATCCTTGTTTAGTATGTCAATTGGGTTGGGTGAGGGGACAACCCGTCTCCAGCCAACGCTGTTTTTCTCCGATTGCTTAAATTGCCACCCTTTCCTGGCCCTAAGACTATCAGCTTCGTCTTGCGAATAGGTTTTTCCGATTCGTTTGGTTGCTAAAAGCCTTGTCATCGGGGTCTACAGTCACCATTCCAATCATCGATATAATGTGCTTCTCAATATGATTTTGATTAAGAACATTTCGCAGCATTCGTTCAATCATGTAGCCTATACCTCCCTGCGAATCAGCCACACAGACGTCCAGCGGCATCGGGGCAATCTTATATAGCTGCTCTCCGGCATCGTTTCTCATTAAAATATTTCCCACCTGAGGACCATTGCCATAGGTAATGACAAGATTGTATCCTTCTTTGATGAGAAATACAATATTTTCGAGTGTTTCCGTCGTATTGGCTTCCTGTTCTTCAATGGTGCCAATTTCGTTCCCTCTCAAAAGGGCATTTCCGCCGAGAGCGACCACTGCCAGTTTTGTCATAATTGAGTAATTAGAATTTTCGATACTTTTCAGCTAAAACAAACTTACGGATAGGTGATTTGCAAAAAACTGTTTTTTATTTCTGTTTCGGTAAAATGCAGATGCTTTTGAACAGGTCGGATGAATCGTATTCGCTTCGGGAAAGGCAGAATTTGGTTGATTTTATCGCATGAAGAACAAGGTGATATTTAGCAATTCTGATTGTTTTAAAAACGGTGGATGTCCATTTTCAATATTCAGGTAAATTTTCAAGACTTTGCTGTTGATAAAACTTCCGGCTTAATATTTTTAAGTTCATTGGCGAGGCAAGATAATCGGCTTAAAATTCGTTAACTTTGCAACCGAATTTTACAAAATCCCATGGCAAAAAAGAGTAAAGCGAAGACTAAGAAAAATGGAACCGGTGCGATTCCGAAAATAAAAGCCTTTCTGAAAAGTGATAAATTCCGCTATACTGTTGGTATTGTGCTTTTTCTTTTGGGGCTTTATTTGTTGTTGGCGTTTATTTCCTTTTTAATCCACGGATCAGCTGACCATAGTAAATTGGATATTTCTTGGCGTTCGTTGGTTAAAAATGCCGACATCCGAGTGCAGAACAAGGCGGGTAAAACCGGTGCTTTTTTAAGTGAGTTGTTTATTAACCGCGGCTTTGGATTGTCGTCATTCGGATTTGTATACCTGCTTATTGTAACCTCATTTCAAATATTCGGACGTCCGTTGGTGAAATATGGACGAGCCTTGGTGTTCAGTTTGATTTTGATCTTCTGGGTTTCCGTTTTTCTCGGATTGATTGTGTCCGGTTTTCAATCCAACAGTTTTCTGTATTTAGGAGGAAAAAACGGACTGTTTTTGGCCAATTGGTTTAGTTCGATGTTCGGTTATGTTGGAGCTCTTTTCCTTTTGCTATGCGCGTTGTTTCTGATCATTCTTTTCGGAACTGAAAAGTTTGCTCCATGGTTGAAGAATTTATTTCCGAAGCGGGTGAAGGCAGAGCCAAAAGAGGCATTGTTGAGGGATGAGGATGTAAAACTTGGTGAGTTGATTGAACAAGACAATAGCATTTCAAAAGTCATAACTGAGAATAATTCTGTGGAAACCGTGTTTGAGCCGGATCAGGATGAATTGGAGATCGAAGAAAAATTCGATGTTTCAGCAATTAAGGATCACGTCGCTAAAAAAATGGAAGATTCGGCCACTGAATCTGAAGATGACGATCTGGAGATGACAGTTGAAAAGGTGGAAGAGGAAACGGATGAACATTTTGAAGGAACCATCGGAGATACGCCATATGATCCTACGCTAGATTTGTCGAACTACAAATTCCCAACAGTAGATCTGTTGGACGACCATCCTTCCGGGAGTAATGAAGTTAGTAATGAGGAGTTGATTTCAAACAAGAACAAAATTGTTGAAACGCTTCGTCACTATAAAATTGAGATCACAAAAATTCGTGCAACGATTGGGCCTACAATTACGCTGTACGAAATTGTGCCCGCGCCCGGAGTGCGGATCTCAAAAATTAAAAACCTGGAAGATGATATTGCATTAAGTTTGGCCGCACTTGGTATCCGGATTATTGCCCCGATTCCGGGGCGAGGTACCATCGGTATCGAAGTTCCAAACCAACAGCCCGAAGTTGTTTCCATGAGATCGATCGTGTCGTCGAAGAAATTTCAGGAGAGCACCGCAGAACTACCAGTGGTTTTGGGGAAAACGATTTCAAACGAAACTTTCCTGATTGATTTGGCTAAAATGCCCCACATCTTGGTGGCAGGTGCAACAGGGCAGGGTAAATCGGTGGGATTGAATGCCATTATTTCGTCGTTGCTCTATAAAAAGCATCCGTCGCAGTTAAAACTGGTGATGATCGATCCCAAAAAGGTGGAATTGAGTTTATATTCGACCATTGAAAAACACTTTTTGGCTAAGCTGCCAGACGACGAAGAACCTATTATTACGGATATTCAAAAAGTGAAGAACACGCTGAACTCGTTGAATATTGAAATGGATAGTCGCTACGATTTGCTGAAGAAGGCACATGCGCGAAATATAAAAGAGTATAATGCGAAATTTGCTGAACGTAGGTTGAATCCGGAGAAAGGACATCGGTTTTTACCTTACATCGTAGTAATTATTGATGAGTTTGCCGATTTAATTATGACAGCCGGTAAGGAAATTGAGTTGCCGATTGCCCGTATCGCTCAGTTGGCCCGCGCGGTTGGTATACACATGATTATTGCAACACAACGACCGTCAACCAATATTATCACGGGAGTAATTAAAGCCAACTTCCCGACTCGGATAGCCTTTAAAGTGGCTTCAATGATCGACTCCCGCACAATTCTGGATACGCCCGGTGCAAACCAGCTAATTGGTAAGGGCGATATGTTAATTGCAATGGGAAGCAGCATGACCCGTTTGCAATGTGCTTTTGTTGACACTCCCGAAGTAGAACGAATTTGCGAACATATTGCTGCTCAGCAAGGATATCCGACTGCATTTTTGTTGCCGGAGTATGTGGGTGATACAGAGGGGAGCAACCTCGGAACCGACTTGAATAACCGGGACGAATTATTTGACGATGCAGCTCGGGTGGTTGTAATGAACCAGATGGGGTCTACATCGATGATTCAACGTAAATTTTCAATTGGATATAATCGGGCTGGTCGAATTATGGATCAACTTGAGGCAGCTGGAATAGTTGGCGCAAGTGAGGGTAGCAAAGCCCGGCAGGTTATGGTTCAGGATGAATATAGTTTGGAACAATTATTGAACAGTTTGTAAAAAGAATTAGAAAATGAAAAAATTATTGTCCTTCGTAGGGCTCTTGTTGATGGTTTTAACTGTTTCGGCTCAGATAGATCAGAAAGCCAAGTCAATTCTGGAAAACGTAAGTCAAAAGACACGATCTTATGCGACAATCCAGGCGAACTTTGATTACATCATGGATAACAAACAAATGGACATTCATGAAGAGAACAAAGGAAATATCATCATGAAAGGTGACAAATATCTGTTGAAACTCTCTGATTTAGGGTTGGAAATTTACTGCAATGGAAGTGAGGTGTCTACCTACATGAAAGATGCGAATGAAGTTACAATTTCGCCATTGGATGATGAAACGGGAGAGATGATGAATCCATCCAAAATTTTTACGATTTACGAAGACGGATTTTCATATCGTTTCGTTGAAGAAAAAGTGATTGAAGGAAAGAATTCATACCTCATCGATTTGTTTCCTGAAAATGACGATATCGAATACTCCAAAATCCGTATCCTAATCGATAAGGAGAAATTGTTGATTCGGAAAGCTGAGATGTATGCGCAGGAAGGCAATGTTTATATCATTCGTGTGAATGACTTTAAAACAGATGTGCAGGCTCCTGATGCAATGTTCAGCTTCGATAAGGCTAAACATCCGGGAGTGGATGTAATTGATTTAAGATAGTCCCACAATATCAGGTATAAAAAAAAGGAGCTCAATTGAGCTCCTTTTTTTTATACTTGATTGGAATCGACTATTTGTCTAATTCCTTTTGTGTTAGTTTTTCAACTGTAGAGATTTCGAGGAAAGTAGAACCGCCACCAATACCGAAACTACCACCAACATAAACGATTTGATCTTCGTTCTTCAGTGTTCCGTTTTCAGTTAATGCTTTCAAGCAGCTACGAACCATTTTGAATTTATCTTTTTTAGGCTCAATTACATCAGCGTAAACGCCATAAGATAAAGCCAACTGGCGAGCAACATTTGGCTCATAACATTGAGCATAAACAGTTTTCGAACCACGGAAAGCTGCTAAATAACGAGCCGTTCTTCCTGTTTTAGTGTTGGTTACGATTGCTTTTGTAGGCAACTCATTTGAAGCGTGGATTGCAGATTCAGCCAAGAATGCAGCAACTTCGTTTTCAACCAACGGAATAGTAATGTCGTTACGTTTGTCCTTGCTATGCTCAACTTCGTTAGCAATTTTGTTCATGATCCTAACGGCTTCTATAGGGTAGTTACCGTAAGCAGTTTCACCACTAAGCATAATCGCATCAGCACGTGAGAAAATTGCATTGGCAACATCACTAACTTCAGCACGAGTTGGACGTGGATTGTCAATCATCGTGTGTAGCATTTGTGTTGCTACGATAACTGGCTTTTTCCGTTCAACACATTTTTTGATCAAATGGCGTTGGATTCCAGGAATTTTTTGCGCCGGAATTTCAATACCCAAGTCGCCGCGGGCAACCATGATTCCGTAAGCATGATCTAAAATCTCATCGATGTTTTCTACACCATCAAGGTTTTCGATTTTAGCGATAATTTTGATCGGGCTGTTGAATTGATCAAGAATTTTCTGAACATCAATTACATCCTGAGCATTACGAACAAAAGAGTGAGCGATAAAGTCAACTCCTAGTTCTGCAGAAAATTTGATGAACGATTCGTCTTTTTCTGAAATAGAAGGAAGATCAACGGTGAATCCCGGAGTATTCACACTTTTCTTGTTTTTGATTTTGCCTTTATTATCAATACGGCAAACTACATAGTCTGCTTCTCTTTCAATAACAGTCATTCCAGTCTCGCCATCGTCGATCAGGATTGTTCCGCCGATAGGAATTTCTTTGTGCATTCTGTCATAAGACACGCTGAACTTTTGACGGCCGGCTTCGCTTTTTTCGCGAATAATACCAGACACTTCAACCAATTCACCTTCGGCAACAACCAATGGTTCATCGATGCCGAGCGTTCTGATTTCAGGCCCTTTGGTATCAACCAGGATGGCGATCTTCTCAGATACGGAACGAATGTTACTAATGACTGGTTTTGCAGATTCAGGGGTCATATGAGCTGTGTTCATACGAACAACATTCATTCCGGAATCATACAGGGTTTTTAAGAACTCAGGATCACATCTAAGATCCGAGATTGTAGCTACGATTTTTGTGTGTTTCATTTCGAACGATATATATTATGGGGCCTCAAAAATAGGTAATTTTATTAAAGCGGAATAAAACATTTTGATTGGTAAGGAAGAATTAACTCAAATGTTAATTTCTAAGGAAACTTTCTATTCCTAAACGGTACGAATCGAGCCCAAACCCCATAATACTTCCCTTGCAAGCAGGCCCGATAATCGATTCATGCCGGAAATTTTCACGGGTAAGAATATTTGAAATATGAACTTCGACAACCGGTGTGTTTATACCAGCTATCGCATCGCGCAGAGCAACCGAAGTATGTGTATAAGCACCCGCGTTAATTACAATTCCATCATAGGAAAAGCCAACTTCGTGAAGTTTATTTATTAACTCACCTTCAACGTTCGATTGATAATACTCTATGTCTACCGTCTGAAACTTAGTAACCAATTCGTTTAAATATGTTTCAAAGCTCATTTCTCCGTAAATGCCTTTCTCTCTTTTACCTAGCAGGTTTAAGTTGGGTCCGTTAATTAACAGTATTTTCATTTTTATTTCACTTTTATAAAAATTCTAGTAACTTTATCAATCCAGCGCCGTATTTAAAATTATGTAATCTTGGGGAAGAAACTATTTTAGAAACGTTTGTTGGATCATGTTCCTCAAAAATGGAATCAAAATTATTTAAAATGATCTTAGAAAAAAATTAATTTTTTTTATTATGAAATGGGAAGATAGTAAAAAAGGATTTGAGACTTTTTTGAGACTGGAGAAATCGCTCTCTCAGAATTCGATCGCTGCATACATCAACGACATTAATAAGTTGATGGCTTTTCTGGATGAGGCCTTTAAAAAGCTCACGCCGGAGAAGGTGAGGATTAATCATCTACGCAGCTTTATTGAACACATTAACGATCGTGGTGTAAGTCCTCGTACGCAGGCCAGGACAATTTCAGGAATTAAATCTTTCTTCAAATATTTATTGATGGAAGGAAAGATTAATAGCGACCCAACTACGTTATTGGAGTCACCCAAAATTGGACGTAAATTGCCTGACGTGCTGACGATGGAGGAGATCGATTTAATTATCGATGGAGTTGACCTAACCAAATCGGAAGGGCAACGTAACAAAGCCATGCTCGAAACTCTTTACAGTTGCGGATTGCGTGTTTCCGAATTAGTGAACCTGAAAGTAACGAACTTATTTTTCGACCAGGGCTTTATCAAAGTCGAAGGTAAATCAGAGAAAGAAAGATTGGTTCCTGTGAGTTCAAAAGCTGTTGAGGAAATTACCAAATACCTTCAAGGTTATCGGAAAACGTTGAAAATTAGTCCGGAAAGTGAAAATGTATTATTCCTGAATCGGAGAGGGAAGAAACTGAGTCGGGTAATGATTTTTACGATTATTAAGAACCTGGCAGAAAAAGTAGGATTGAACAAAAAAATTAGTCCACATACCTTCCGTCACTCGTTTGCAACTCACTTGATTTCTGGTGGTGCAGACCTTCGGGCGGTTCAGGAAATGTTAGGACATGAGTCAATTTTAACCACTGAAATTTATACGCATTTGGATCGTGATTATCTGAGAAATACAATCACGCATTTCCACCCGCGTTCATAGTTGGCGATTATTTCTAACATCAAGTTTATGATGGCATTTATCTAAAGCGATCATGAAGTTTATGTTCTATAAGACAGCATTTATATAAATGCTGTCTTATTTTTTTAGTAGCTTGCATGAAATGATTGAAGAAAAAAGTCGCTCGAATTCCTGTCGCGACTTGATTTTCATCTCGTTCTCATCTTATTTTTACGAACTTCATTAGCCGTTTTCATATGAAAAATTTAGATTTATCAACCTACGGAATTCATGATGTTAAAGAAATAGTTTATAATCCATCTTACGAAGTACTTTTCGAGGAGGAGATGAGGCCGGAATTAACCGGCTTTGAACGAGGACAGATTACGGAGTTGGACGCAGTAAATGTAATGACAGGTGTTTTTACGGGAAGATCACCTAAAGACAAATACATCGTTTGGGACGAAACGACCAAGGATACAATTTGGTGGACATCTGAGAAAGTAAAGAACGATAATAAGCCAATAACACCGGCAATATGGGCTCACCTTAAAAGCTTGGTGGCGAATCACCTTTCATGCGAAAAGTTGTTTGTGATAGATACATTTTGCGGAGCTAATGCAGATAGCCGGATGAAAGTTCGATTCGTAGTTGATGTTGCCTGGCAAGCCCATTTTGTGAAAAATATGTTTATTCGGCCGACGGAAGAAGAGCTGGAAAATTATGGCGAGCCTGATTTTGTTGTGTTGAATGGCTCGAAAGTAACCAATCCGAATTGGAAAGAACAAGGGCTTCATTCAGAGAACTTTACTGTATTTAATTTGACCGAAAAGATGCAGGTCATAGGTGGTACCTGGTACGGAGGAGAGATGAAAAAGGGGATCTTTGCAATGATGAACTATTATCTACCGTTGCAAGGAATTGCCTCGATGCATTGTTCCGCGAATGTTGGATACGATGGTGAAACAGCGATATTTTTTGGTTTGTCGGGAACCGGTAAGACGACCCTGTCTACCGATCCGCACCGACAGTTAATTGGCGATGATGAGCACGGATGGGATGACGACGGAGTCTTTAATTTAGAGGGTGGTTGTTACGCGAAAACAATTCGGCTTGATGCTGAATCAGAACCAGATATATACCATGCCATTAAACGAAATGCTTTGCTCGAAAATGTTACTGTAGACCAAAATGGTAAAATTGATTTCAATGATTCGTCGGTTACTGAAAATACTCGTGTTTCTTATCCGATATACCATATCGACAATATTGTTTGGCCTGTATCGAAAGCCGGACCGGCTCATAAGGTGATCTTTTTGTCGGCTGACGCTTTTGGTGTTTTACCACCGGTTTCAAAACTAACACCAGACCAAACCAAGTATCATTTTCTCTCTGGCTTTACGGCAAAGCTTGCCGGAACAGAACGGGGTATTGATGAACCACAACCGACTTTTTCTGCTTGTTTTGGTTCTGCTTTCCTGAGTCTTCATCCAACAAAATATGGCGAAGAACTGGTTAAGAGGATGGAGCAGAACAATGCAATTGCTTATTTGGTAAATACAGGTTGGAACGGAACGGGAAAACGAATTTCAATTAAAGACACCCGAGCTATTATTGATGCTATATTGGATGGTTCAATTGAAAATGCTGAAACAAAGATAATCCCGATTTTTAATCTTGAGATACCAATAGCTTTACATGATGTAAATCCAACCATTCTGGATCCTAGGGGAACCTACCAAAAGGAAGATGAATGGGAAAAGAAGGCAATTCATCTTGCGGAGCTTTTCATTAAAAATTTTAAAGATTATACAGATACACCGGAGGGGAAAGAGCTTGTGAGCGCAGGCCCACAGCTGGATCTTATTAGATAACAAAAAAGCTTCCCAACCGGGAAGCTTTTTTGTTTATCATTTGAATTGTGTATGATCTACATAAGGAAGCTAAGCAAGATACCGGCTGCAATAGCCGAGCCAATTACTCCGGCTACGTTTGGCCCCATCGCATGCATTAGCAGATGGTTTGTTTTATCGTATTCCAAACCAACAACTTGAGAAACTCTGGCACTGTCAGGAACAGCAGAAACCCCGGAGTTACCGATCAAAGGGTTGATTTTATTTCCTTCTTTTAGAAAGAGGTTGATAAATTTAACGAACAACACACCAAAAGTAGTCGCTATCACGAATGATAGTGCTCCCAAAACGAATATTCCGATTGACTTCCAAGTCAGGAAAGTTGTTGCTTGAGTTGATGCACCTACTGTTAGTCCCAGCAAAATAGTGACAATGTCGATCAGCGGTCCTTTGGCAGTATCGGCCAAACGTTTGGTTACGCCACTTTCTTTCAGCAGGTTTCCGAAGAAAAGCATGCCTAAAAGCGGAAGGCCACTTGGTACTATAAAAGTTGTTAATAGCATTCCGGAGATCGCAAAGATCAATTTTTCCTTTTTTGATACAGCACGTGGAGGTCTCATCCGAATCAGTCGCTCTTTTTTGTTTGTCAGCAAGCGCATGATAGGCGGTTGAATTACAGGAACCAAGGCCATGTAGGAATAAGCAGAGATTGCGATAGCGCCCATCAAATCGGGAGCCAGTTTTGAAGAAATAAAGATCGCAGTCGGACCATCAGCACCACCGATGATACCAATCGCACCAGCTTCAGCCGGGCTAAAACCAAGCGCCAATGCAATACTGTATGCTCCAAAGATACCAAACTGAGCTGCTGCACCAATTAAGATTAATTTGGGGTTTGAAATCAACGCAGAGAAGTCGGTCATTGCGCCAATACCCAAAAATATAAGTGGAGGATATACTCCCTGTGTCACCCCAAAATAGAGGTAGTTGAGTACGCTGCCGGATTCGTAAACCCCAATTTTGAAGCCGGGGGTAAAGGCAATATTTCCAACAATAATCCCGAATCCAATAGGGATAAGCAGCATCGGTTCGAATTCTTTCGCAATTGCCAGATAAATAAACACTAAGCCAACCACGATCATAATCAAGTGGCCAAAGGTTAGGTTAGCAAATGCTGTAAATTGCAGAAACTGAGCTAAGTGTTCTATAATAAAATCAATAAACGATGTCTCCATGTTAACTCTCCTTTACTTTAACCGATGGTAATTAACACGTCGCCTTCCATAACAGAATCGCCTTTTTGCTTATGAATGGAAACGATTTTTCCATCCTTGTCAGCCTCAATGTTGTTTTCCATTTTCATGGCTTCCAACATCAAAACTTTATCTCCTCGCTTAACTGAATCACCTTCTTTGACATAGACTTCAAGGATTACTCCAGGAAGTGGCGACTTTATTGTTCCGCCACCTTTAGGAGCTGATGGGCTACTCGTTTTAGCAACGGAAGGATGGGCATCTGTCGATGGTATAGCCTTCGGACGAACCAGTTTTGGTGTTTTAGTCGTTTTGATTTCTTTGCCAACTTCCACCTTGTAGAATGAGCCGTTAACTTCGATCTCTGCAATATTGTCTTCGATATTGATAATCTCAGTCGAATATTCGTTGCCGTTTATGGTAAATTTAAATTTTTTCATTGCTGTAAATTTATATGCGGGGATTTTTTCTTAACGTATAGATTTTCGAATTCCACGGAGAATAGGTTCTGGC
>NZ_JBFHIT010000013.1:0-85692 GCF_041596335.1 Mangrovibacterium sp.
AATTTGATCGAAAATGAAAAGGTTCAGATTGTGAACATCAACAATGGCGAACGGCTGGAAACATACGTCATAAAGGGAAAACGCGACACAGGTGTTATTTGTCTGAATGGCCCGGCTGCCCGTAAAGTGGCTGTTGGCGACGTGGTGATCATTATTTCGTATGCCACCATGGACTTTGAAGAAGCCAAAAGCTTCAAACCGCAACTGGTTTTCCCCGACACGGAAACCAACAAAATTGTGTAGAAACAACAACCAAACAATAGACAAACCCGAGGCTCATGCTTCGGGTTTTTTAGTTGAAGGAAGCCGGTGAACAACGAAACAATTCTGCACTGATGCCGGTTTGTAATGTTAATTAGGCTTTCCTATTAAACAGTTCAATGGCCGGATACCGGTAGAGATCAACCTATTGTGTTTCCTTGATTGCCTGTTCGAATGACTCGTCGAGCGACCGGATTTGAGTGAAAGCCGCCAGATCCACTAGCTCCCGGAACGACTCAAAACACAAAAAAAATCCCAGCCCGATTGGTAAAATCGAGATGGGAGATGTACGATTGTAATCTGACTAATTTAGTTCGCCAGTTGCAGCGCTTTGGGGAAAAGGATATTATTCTCCAAATGCACATGAACGTGAATATCATCTTCAAACTGCTTTAAAGTTTGAAACGCGACTTTGTAAGTATTGCAGGCATCATCGGGCAGTTTGTAGCCCTCGGTCGTGCGGTTAATTTCATCCAATTCGCCTCCGGCAAAATCGTGTTCGCCCAACATGCGGGCAATCTCGCTGCTAATTGTTGCTTTCGAAGCCTCATTTGGGTTTGCCAGCAACGTTTTTATTGCCGGAAACAACACCTCTTCCTCCATTTTCAAATGTTGGGTCAGCTCGGTATTTACAGCAACTATCTTTTTCGCAATATCAATCAGCTCCGGATGATTGGCACCATGAACCGAAGCGATTTTATCGGTATAAAAAACCAAATCGGGCAATGTTGCCTTCACATATTTATGATGCGTATTTACAATGTAGTCCATTAAGAACCCGAGTTCCCAGTCCTTAAAATTCAAGGCCTGACTGATCGGCGAACGTTTTACGGCTTCAATTTTTTGCTCCAACTCCGCCTGATTGAGGTTTAAATCCCGGCAAGCTTCGCCAACCGATTGCTTTCCTCCACAACAGAAATCGATGCCCGCTTCCTGAAATACACTCGCTGTTCTGAAATCGTCAGCAACGATCTCGCCAATCTGCATTTTGCCCAAACTCAACTCTTCCATGTCTTTACTTTTATTTTGATTGATGGCACAAATATACAAATAAATTCTTTCGTAGACTAAAAGGTCTACTTGTCGATTGTAAAAATATTTACCTTTGTAAAAAAGCTGCAAACCGTGTTTAAAAAAGAAACCGAATATGCCTTACGAGGCTTAGTTTACATTCAGTCGCAGAACCAGAACGACCGTCGTCCGGGTATTTCCGAAATTTCAACAGAAGTTGAAACGCCTCCCCATTTTATGGCGAAGATTCTTCAACGAATGGTACGTTTAGGATTTATTGAATCCACCAAAGGGAAAAACGGCGGTTACTCCATTCACCCGGCACATCCGGCGCTCTCGCTGAAACAAGTGATTACAGCCATTGAAGGAAATACGCTTTTCGAAGGTTGCGGCTTTGGGCTAAAACACTGCGACGAAAACAATCCCTGCCCCCTTCATTTCAGCTATGCTCCCATTCGCGACGCCCTCAACACGCTGGTCGAGAGCGAAACAATTCAGAGCCTGGCCGGGAATCACAGTTCGACCCTCGATCTGGTTTTCAGCCGCAAATAGAACGAGCCGAACTCCATTCAACCCAAATTAGAGCGCGACAAAAAACCGGAGTCCGTATCTTCGTCACCTGAAAACCGTAAGCGAATTCAATCCCTTTTCTACCATTTTTTAAAACCAATATCGATGTCTGAATTTACCAACCACAAAACCGAACGTCTGCAAAAGTTAACGACGCTTTTTCGGGCCATTCTTGCGAGCGAAAATGTAAAAGCGCTTTACGAGGAGTTCCACGAGATTATAAGCCGGTGCATTCCGTCGGATATAATTTACCTGGTTGACGACTTGGTGAAGGAGAACATACCCATGCCCGAGCTGAAAAAAGGTATCAACAAACTGCTGAATTTGCTGCACAAGCCTCTTGCCGACTATCCGTACACGGCACCTCCGGCCAACAGCTACTTGGGTATTTTGCAGGAAAACAACCGCCTGATGACCGAAAAGCTGAACGCACTGAAACCAGACATTAAAGCGCTGAACAGCACCCCGGCCAACGCGGATTTAAGGCAGTCTGTTTTGACCGGACTGCAAGCGCTGGAACCGTTTGGAAGATACTACCTTATTAAAGAAAATTTGCTGTTTCCGGTTATTGAGAAGCATTTGCCCGAATTTCGCTGTCTCTCGGTCATGTGGTCGTTCCACGACGATATTCGCCGCAACCTGAAAAAAGCCATCACACTACTCAGCAACAACTACCTGCAGCTCAACGAATTTAACCGGTGCACCGGCGATTTGTATTTCAACATGGCTGCCATTCGCTTTCGCGAAGAACGTATTTTGTACCCCTTGGTGGCCGACACAATTCCCTCGGCCGAACTGGAAGCGCTGCTGGCTGAAAGTCTCGAAATTGGCTTTCCCTTTTACCAACCCGAGACGACACCCGTTGCCGCCCAGCCCGAATTGTTTGCCGAAGGTCTGGCCGACTTGGGAACCGGACGCCTGAGCCTGGAACAAATAAAACTGCTGTTCAACCACCTACCGGTCGACATCACGTTTGTCGACGAGCACGATAAGGTGCAGTATTTCTCCACTCCCAAAAAGCGCATTTTTCCGCGCACCAAAGCCATTATTGGCCGCGATGTGCACAACTGCCACCCCAAAGAGAGCGTGCATGTGGTCGAAAAAATTGTGCAGTCGTTCCGCGAAGGCAAAAAAGATGTGGCCAGCTTCTGGATTAACATGAAGGGCGAACGCTTGCTCATTCAGTATTTTGCCCTTCGCGACGAAGCCGGAACATATCGTGGCGTGGTGGAAGTGTCGCAGGAAATCACCGCCATTCAACAGCTTACCGGCGAGAAGCGGCTACTCGACTGGGAATAACAATCGGTGTTCGGGAACTGACATTGAGCGAAGGTGCCCCCAACAAAAATCCACGCACTCCTGCAACGGGAGGCTGAAGGAGAGGACTTTTCGCTGCCATGATTCCGCGTTGTGTGCTTTTTGGGCGACGGTTCATAAAGCTTACCGGTCATCTTTTTTATCCGGACTAATCACAGGTGCCGCTTTGGCCGATGGTTTTTCCAGTCCATGCCCGCGTGGGCCTGTTTCGGTTTTATAAAGCAGAAAACTAAAAACCAGCCCGACGATGCCCAGTGTACTGAAAATCCACATCCCCGCATGATAGCCGGTTGGATTGGCAGCCGAAGCGGCTGACAGATCATTGGCTTTTCCCACCAGCCAAACGAAACCGGCAACTCCAATTTGCTGAATCAGGGTCATCAATGCATACGCGGTTCCCAGCTTTTTTTCTTCAACAATATAGGCTACCGACGGCCACATCACTGCCGGCACCAATGAAGTTGCAACCCCCAGCATGGTAACCGGAATAAACAGGTTGATATCAGCATAAATGAGCAACAGGAAAACCGGCAGAATAATGACCGAACCGATAAACATCATCAGCGCCCGGTGTCCGATTTTATCGACCAGCAAGCCAATAAACGGAGTGGCTAACATGGACGCCACAATGACCATGCTATTGAGCTGCCCGGCCAACTCGCCCGACACCCCGTGTGCATTCACAAAAAAGGTGGGCGCAAAGCCGCGGAACGGAAAAATGGCCGAATAGAAGGTCATACAAAGAATGACCACAAACCAGAACGAAGGAGTAAATTGAAAGGATTCACGAAGGTTTAAGCGATCGGGTTCCTGCCCGGCGCCCAACACATAGTTTTTCGACGCCCGCTTTTCGAGCACAAAATAAACAACTCCGCCAATGCCACAGAGCAAACCAATCATTCCGGCCAGTACCAAAGCCTGATGCCAGCCCTGCGCGTAAATGGCTTTGGCCCAGGTTGGCGACCAGTCGGCAGCATACGAACCGGCCCGGGCAATAAACAGATTCACACCGAGGGCAAAGCCAAGCTCCCTACCACGAAACCACTTGGCCAGCACCACCGTGATGGCCACAATGAGCGGCTCGGCGCTAAACCCGAGCAAAAACCGCCCGACCAACATCACGGTCAACTGGTCGGTTGCCGCAGTAACAAAGCCCGACACAGCACATATGACTCCGGCAACCAGAATAACCACCCGGGCACCAAAGCGGTTGATGAGCAGCCCACTAAAGGTTAACACAACAACAGCCGCCACGCTGTATACCGAATAGAGCCGGCTGAAGTCTTCGTTCGAAAAACCCAGCTCATCCATCAGTTCCTTGCCCACATAGGCTACACTGTCGTATAGGTAATAATTGCCAAACATGGCCAGGCTCGCAATTAAAAGTGCGGTCCACCGCAAACTTGCAGGTATTTGTTGCTTTCTCATCGGCTTGTGTGTCGGCACCGGCTCCTCGTACTCTTGTGGGCTGATTTGAAACCCCACCGGCGTCGGCCTAAAAGTAATTGGTTGCCGCGTCAAAATCAAGCTGTTTATGTACGTACTGCCAACCGACTTCCTTTGCGCTGTGCTACCCGTTTCCTAACTTTACCCAATGGCCGATGTACACAACAAACAAACCCGCAGCTACAACATGAGCCGCATCAGCGGAAAGGATACCTTGCCGGAACTGTTGGTGCGGAAGTATTTGTTTGCACAGGGTTTTCGGTATCGGTTGAATGTGAAAAGCCTGCCCGGAAAACCCGATATCGTCCTACCAAAATACAAAACCGTCATCTTTGTAAATGGCTGCTTTTGGCACGGACACAAAGGCTGTAAATATTTTGTACTCCCCAAAACCCGAACTGAATGGTGGCTCCAAAAAATTAAAGGCACTCAACAACGCGACCGCGAAGCCGAAATTGCCCTGAATGTGCAGGGATGGAAAGTAATTACGGTTTGGGGGTGTGAATTGAAGAAAGAAAATCGGGAAAAGACCCTTCATAATCTCCTCACAGAAATTCTTCCATAAACTGCATTCCGACTTACTAACCATCGAGTCATTTTGTGGAAAACTAACACCCAATGTGACTCATTGTCCGTTGACCCATAATCAACATCAGGGTAGTTTTGACCCATGGACATTCAAAAGAATTTTGGACAAAGAATCAAAGAGCTGAGAGCGGAAAAGGGCTACAGCCAAGAAGCTTTAGCACTCAAAGCAGATCTCGACCGCACTTATATAACCAGCGTGGAAAATGGAAAACGAAATGTTTCCATTCAAGCTATCCACAAAATCATCAAAGCATTTGACATCTCATTCTCAGAATTTTTCACCTCTAAACTTTTCGACGCATGTTGATTAAATACTCAGACATCCGCAAAAAGTTAGAGTTCGAAAGAAAAAAAGAACTCGATGATCTTTTAGCAGGTTTCACTCATTACCTTCAAAGCCCAGCTGAATACAGTCGCGACAATTACTATAAACCATTCGAGGAACAACTTAATGGTTCGAAACTGAACAAGGTTGAAGAAACTGCATTGAAGCTTCCGTTAAAATGGGATGTTCCATTTCCTCCTCCGGAAAACCCAAAGTTCACTTTTATTGACCTTTTTGCGGGAATTGGAGGATTTAGAATTGCATTACAGAAGCAAGATGGAAAATGTGTCTTTTCCTCAGAAATTGATAAAGCTGCGAAGCAAACTTATGAAATGAATTTCGGAGAAATCCCATTTGGCGACATTAGGAAGTTTACCGGTCCTGATATCTCAGATGACCTACTCGATAAACTAATTCCCAATCACGATCTGCTAGCCGCTGGCTTTCCATGCCAACCATTTAGCCTTGCCGGTGTCTCAGCAAGAAATTTTCTAGGTAAAGAACATGGATTCAATGATTCTAATCAAGGTAACCTATTCTTTGACATTCTCCGAATTGTTGACGTAAAACGCCCTAAAGCTGTTTTTCTTGAGAATGTAAAAAACCTAAGATCTCACGATAAGGGTAGAACTTTCGAGACTATTAAGACAATGATCAAGGAATTAGGATATAGCTTCAGCTCTGAAGTAGTAAATTCCCAAACAAGAGTACCTCAACGAAGACAACGGACCTACATGGTTTGTTTTAGAGATGCCACCATTAACTACAAATTTCCTTCTTTTGAAGGTGAGCCAATCCCCTTGAGATCGATATTGGAAAATTCTGTCGATGAAAAGTATACCATTTCAGACAGACTTTGGCAAGGACATAAGAACAGATCCAAAAGAAACTTAGAACGGGGAACCGGATTTTCAACAAAAGAAGCTGACCTTGACAAACCTTCAAATACAATTGTTGCAAGGTATTACAAAGACGGAAAAGAATGTCTCATTCCTCAACCAGGGAAGAATCCCAGGAAATTAACCCCCAGGGAGTGCGCTAGACTTCAAGGATATCCGGAATCTTTTATTTACCATAAAAGCAACTCATCGGCTTATAAACAATTTGGCAACTCTGTCTCGGTTCCCGTGATCGAGAGAATCGCTGAATCGATAACTAAATACTTATAAAAAACGCATATGGAGTTTAATATTAATCAATTTTTGAAATTTGGGACAAAAGATGGTTCTTATTCAATCGTTACAGAAAGAGAATATTACGACTCACAGATCACAGCCACAGATGCAGAAGCTGAATTACTAATCAATCACTTCGGCCTTTCAAATATCACAGTTGGAAAAGTTGCGTCAAATCCCCGCCTATCAAAAAAAGAATTCCTATTATATCCCTCGGGACAAAAGATATATCTGAATCTTGTCTTTCCTAAAAATAACAAACCAGAACTAAGGCTATACATATCCCAAACAGCTGGCTTTAAGCCGGAATCTGGTACCGTCTGGTTCCTTTTTAAACTACAAAATAAACTATGGATCGGATCAATGCCTGAAAACCAGTGGAGAGCCGAAAACATAGGTGCACTCGAAGATGATTCAGACTCAATCTACCAATCCTTAATACAAGAAAAAGATGAAATAAAGATCGCAAAGTTAGCAAGCAAGGAAGCTTTCACACGAGACAGAAAACTTGCTCAACATCGAATGACCGTAGAAGATTACAGATGTGAGTGCAATCCATCCCATGAATTATTTATTTCCAAGTATACAAACCTTCCATACCTAGAAGCACATCATTTGATCCCAATCTCTTTGCAGAAGCAGTACAACAAAAACTTCGATTTACTCGATAACATTTTCTGTCTATGTCCATTTTGCCATAGGGCGATCCACTTTTCTGAACAGTCCACTTCGCGTCCTATTATTGACACTCTTTTGGATAAGAGACCTGAAGTACTGAATATTATAAGGGGGACAGAGCAAGACATTTATAAATTTTATTCTTTAGAGACTATCATCTGATCGCTAGATAAAAATTTTCACAACAAATCCGAAAATCATTGATCGACTCGGAATTCTTCTATCCAGACCAAGTTGGAATCAAGAAATTCCTATTCCACCGTTATTTAGATGATTATTGTTGGTATGAATTCGAGAGCCTTCACCTCATAGAAGTGAAATACACTCATGGCACTATTGATGAATTTGTCCTTGAATTAGCCAATTCGGATTGGGGCAAACTATAGTATATCAACCAAGGGTGAGCTGAAAAAAACCCGCAAAAATACCAACGCCAAACAAATTCGCCACACAGAAATCAGCTTCTCCGAAACAGGAGCAATCGGTGTGAATGAGTTTGAAGTTTACCAAGTTTTAACTCTCCCCTGACCCGGATACAATCCCTGCCGGATTGATCCGACTCGTCCCCTCTCTACCTATAGAGAGGGGAAAAGCAAGCGTAGCGAGCTTGGGGTGAGTTGAAAGAAACTCGCAAAATTGCCATGAAGCTTCTCAAAACGGTGCGCGGGCCGTCAAAACGCTCGGTTGAGGGTTCGTTTTGACAAGATTTTGGATCCTTTTCATCGACTGGAAAAGTATCGGCCAGCCCGGCCTAAGGCCAAAAGAAATTGACGTTACAAAGGCAAAGTCAGCCTGCGGCGCATGCAACCCAGCCAAACCGATCAACATCACCGGAGCGCTTTCATCTGACCTTTTTTGCGCCTTCGTGGCTTTGCGTTCAATCCGATGCCAGACGATTCAGTCAAAACCATTACTTTTATTCACCAAAATCAATCATCAAGTCCGGAATGGCCAAACTCAAAACTATTTATACCTGTCAGAATTGCGGGAACAGCTCGCCCAAGTGGGTCGGACGCTGCACCAGTTGCGGCGAGTGGAACTCTTTTGTTGAAGAAGTAGAGGTGAAGGAAACGAAAAGCCCGCTTCCCTCGCGCTCGGCCAGTGGCGCGCAACCGCAACGACTGTCGGAAGTTGGTGCCGGGCAGGTTGAACGGATTGACACCCGCAACAGCGAGCTTAACCGCACCCTGGGTGGCGGATTGGTTCCGGGCTCACTGGTGCTGGTAGGGGGCGAACCGGGCATTGGCAAGTCGACTTTGGTGCTGCAAGTGGCGCTCGACCTGATTGGCCGAAAGATTTTGTATGTGTCGGGCGAGGAAAGTATTCAGCAGATTAAAATCCGAGCCAACCGCCTGAAACGTGAAAACGAGGACTGTTTCTTCCTAAGTGAAACTTCGCTCGAAAACATTCTCACCCATTGCGAACATATGGAGCCCGAACTGCTGGTGATCGACTCCATTCAAACGGTTGCCACTTCGTATATTGAATCGTCGCCGGGCAGTGTGAGCCAGATTCGCGAGTGCACCAACGGCATTCTGAAGTTCACCAAAGAACGGCGCATCCCGGTAATACTAATTGGCCACATTACCAAAGAAGGAAGCCTGGCCGGCCCCAAAGTACTGGAACACATGGTGGACACGGTGTTGCAGTTCGAAGGTGAAAACCAGTATATGTACCGAATTCTGCGAGCCATTAAAAATCGCTTTGGCTCTACCTCGGAGCTAGGTATTTTCGAGATGAACAACACGGGTATGCGCGAGGTTAGCAACCCTTCGGAGCTGCTGATTAACCGCGACGACGAGGGCTTGAGCGGAACAGCTATTGCCTGCGCGATTGAGGGCAACCGTCCGCTGCTGATCGAAATCCAAAGTCTGGTGAGCACAGCCGCCTACGGAACGCCGCAACGCTCGTCGACCGGTTTCGACCTTCGCCGGCTGAATATGCTGTTGGCGGTACTCGAAAAACGGGCAGGCTTCAAGCTGGCCACCAAAGATGTTTTTCTCAATATTGCCGGGGGAATCAAAGTTGATGATCCGGCCATTGATTTGGCAGTGATCACAGCCGTACTTTCCTCGAACTTCGATTTGGCGGTCGACAAAACCCAGTGTTTTGCCGGCGAGGTAGGCTTGTCGGGCGAGATACGGGCTGTAAACCGCTTGGAGCAGCGCATAGCCGAAGCCGAAAAACTAGGCATGAAACGAATCTTCGTCCCGGCCAACGGCAAAGCCCTCAACTTCAGTAAATTCAACATTCATATTGAACCCGTTTCTCGGGTTGATGAGTTTTTTCGGCGGGTATTCCGGAAATAGCGGAGGGGAGCGTTAAAACAAAAAAACATTGAACGCCTTCAGCGTTCCCGGGTCATTAAGCCTTTCTACCGCCAGTTTCACTGGCGGTGATGCACCTGACACTCCTTCGGAGTTTCCCCGGAAAATTGCACCCAAACCAGCCGGCAAACTAAATCCCGAAGGCATTAAACCATTCATCACCCCCAATGAAATTGGGGGAAACCAAGCCCCGAAGTGGGTTGAATAAATTAAAGGTAGATTTTGAAGCCATAAAAAAAAGCTGTGGCCCCTGACCGACAGCTTTTAACAGTTACATTGCTCCCAACGATTGGCAGAAAGCGGGAGCCAATGAAGCCAGGGATGCGCCACGGAGGGCTGCGTCTTTGCCCCGAAAACTTCGAATTACCGGCAGGTCTTCTGGCTCACCCAACTTCGGATACCTTCCCGCTCGTCCCAATGGCAGCTGGGTGCGAACAGTGGCGTACATTTCCGAAATCGTTTCACGGGCTTACAGCTGCGGGGACAGCTCCGGTTTTACACCGGATTCCCTTTTCATCCTGACTGCCGAAACAGTCGCGAAACCGATAACAGTCCCAAAAGTAAGGCTTATTCCTTCAACCCAAATTAAAATATTAAGATTTCTGCCGAAAATTTACACAAGCTTATCAGCATCCTGAATGGGACTGAAAGCCCAAGAAACACAGACTTCAACCGACCACCAACGCACGGTGACGCAGTTTTTTAGTCGGCTCTGGGAATATCAGTTCGGGAATCTTAACTTTGGCGCACAATTGATTTCAAAAATTATTCGGAGATGAAGAAATTTGTACCGCTCTTTTTCCTGCTTGCTTTGCTGTTTGCCCTTTCGTGCAAAAATAAGGGCTACCCAAAACCAAAGGAACTGCTCAGCGAAGCCGAAATGGTGGATGTACTTTATGATATGCATTTGGGAGAAGCAATTGCCGACCACGATCGCTATAACGCGAACGATAGCCTGAAGATTGAGTCGGAGGCTGTTTACCAGGCGGTACTAAACAAACACAATATCAACGATTCGATTCTGGCAAGGTCGATCATTTATTACTCTGCCAGCCCGAAAGTTTACGAAAAAATTTATGAAGAGGTGGTAGAACGACTGAATCTGAAAATTGAGGATTTCAGAACCAAGCAAGAAATAAAAGTAAACCCCGAACAGGAATGAAATTCGCGGCTCACCTAGTAGTAACAGCCAAGGGCGATGTGCTTCCGAAGGGAATTGTTGAACTCGACAAGTCGGGGGTCATTCTTGAAATTACCGCCAATGAAAACGGGCTGAGGGAGCAAGCCGGGATGGAATTTCACAGTGGCATTATTTGCCCGGCCTTCCCTAATCTTTCGTCATTAATTACACAGGAAGAGCTTTTCGGCCGCTTGCCCGAACTGAAGCCTTTCGAGCGCTATCGTCCGGCAAGCAGCCAAGATCCAAAATTTAGTTTCAACTGGATGAAGAATATTCAAATTCACGAACCGGACTCTTCGCTTGTTGAGCTGATTGCGCTTTTTACGGCCCGGACTGCATCGGTTCTGGGCCTCAACGAAGCCGGAACGCTGGAAGTTGGGAAGCGCCCCGGCTTGGTTGTTCTTTCCGGGATCGACTATTCGAAGCTTCGCCTGAGCGAAGATAGCCGGTTGAAAAAACTAATATAATCCTTACTTTTGCCGCAAATTTGTTTCAATGGCAACTTTCCTTTTCGATAAAATCATTTTTGGCCCTGTAAAAAGCCGCCGGCTGGGTGTTTCGCTGGGTGTAAACCTATTACCTGTCGACAGCAAAGTATGCTCGTTCGACTGTATTTACTGCGAATGTGGCTGGACTCCCCGCAAACGGGAGCAAAAAGCTGAACTACCCAAACGCGCAGAGGTGGCTAACCGCCTCGAAGCTCAGCTACAAAAAATGAACGATGCCGGCGAGTTGCCCGATGTGATTACTTTTGCCGGAAACGGGGAACCAACGCTTCACCCCGAGTTTGCCGAAATTATTGACGACACTATCAGCCTGCGAAACCAATACGCACCCGACTGCCGCATTGCTGTGCTTTCCAACTCAACCATGATTCATCGGGAACCGGTTTTTCAGGCTTTACTGAAAGTGGATGACAACATTCTGAAACTGGACTCGGCCATTGCCGAAACCGTGGAACTGCTCGACTGCCCAATGGGATCATTCAATTTAGAGTCGGTCATTGATCAGCTCGCCCGGTTCGGATCATCGGCAATCATTCAAACCCTTTTTGTGCGGGGCGAACACAAAGGCCGAAAAATAGACAATACCAGTCCGGAAGAACTGGATGCCTGGCTGGCTGCTCTGAAAAAGATTGCCCCGGGACAGGTGATGATTTATACGATTGCCCGCGACACTCCCGCTCAGGGACTCGAAAAAGTCAGCATTGAAGAGCTAGACCAAATTGCCGACCGACTGAGAGAGGAAGGTTTCAAGGTACAGGTTTCAGCCTAATTTGACTTCGTTAGCTTAACAAAACCGGACTCAATGTTGGCGGAATTTACGACTGCAGCACACTGACTTCAGTCAACCGTGACTGTTTAGCGATTTTCTACAGGCGAACATTCCTTCAAAATAAAACACCGCGCAACAGGCAATTGAAAACACCAGAGACACAATTTTGAGCAAAAACTGTAATATTCCGGATTTTCGCATACCTATTCCCTGTGAAAATTAAAATCCATTATTCTATGAAAAATTGGCTATTCATGTGCAAATCAATCGTTCTATTTGTTTTGCTAACGCTTGTTGCAGGCAATTTATATGCGCAACAAAATAACCGGGCTACCCTCGACGACAAATACAAGTGGGATTTAAGCGACTTATACAGCTCCGACGAAGACTGGCGCGCAGCCATGGAAGAAATCACCAAAAAACTGGAGCAGGTTGAACAACTAAAAGGAAGCCTGACTCAGTCGGCTGACAACTTGCTTAAAGCCCTTCAATACAACACGTCCATCTCGAAAGAAGCCTCGAAGCTGTACATTTATGCCAGCATGAACTCAGACCTGGACTCGCGCGACTCGAAATACAATGGTATGAAACAAGAGCTGCGCCATCTGTTCTCGACTTTCGGAGCCAAAGCGGCTTTTATTGAGCCCGAAATTTTAGGTGCCGGTTGGCCAACCGTTGAAACGTTTATAAAAGACGAGCCAAAACTGGAAATTTACCGGGTTCCGCTGGAAAACATGTTCCGCACCCAAAAACATTCATTGAGCGAAGCAGAAGAACGCATCATGGCGCTTTCGGGAATGATTAGCGGCACTCCCTCCTCGGTGTACAACACATTCCGAAATGCCGAGATGCCTTCGCCGGAAGTGACGCTCTCAAACGGCGAAAAACTGAAAGTCAGCAGTGCCGAGTACAGCAAGTTCCGCGCTTCGGATAACCGCACCGACCGCGAGATTGTGTTTCGTGCTTACTGGAATAATTTTGCCCAATACAAAGCCACCTATGGCGAAATGCTGAGTGCCAATGTGAAAACCGATCTGTTTCGCACCGAAGCCCGCCATTACGAATCGTCGCTGGAAGCATCGCTCTACCCCAACAACATTCCGGTTGATGTGTACCACTCGCTGGTTGATAATGTGAATAAAAATCTGCCGGCTTTCCACCGGTATCTGGAAATAAAGAAACGAATGCTGGCCGTGGATACGCTTAAGTACCTCGACCTGTATGCACCCGTGGTGAAAAACATTGACCTAAACTACAGCTACGACGAAGGTAGCAAGCTGGTTATCGAGGCTTTGAAACCGCTTGGCAAAGAGTATGTTTCGACCGTTGAAAAAGCCATCAACGAACGGTGGATTGATGTTTACCCGACCGAAGGGAAGGTAACCGGAGCCTATTCAAACGGCGCTTTTTACGACGGCCATCCATTTATTTTACTCAACTACAACGACCTGTATAACGACGTGAGCACACTGGCGCATGAGCTGGGACACACCATGCAAAGTTATTTCAGCAATAAAACCCAGCCCTATCCTACTGCCGACTATGTAACCTTTGTGGCCGAAGTGGCTTCAACCTTCAACGAAGTACTCCTGTTTAATCACATGATTAAAACAGTTGATGACGATGACGTTAAATTATCGCTGCTAATGAACTGGCTCGATGGATTTAAAGGAACGCTCTTCCGCCAAACCCAGTTTGCCGAGTTTGAACTGAAAATACATGAAGAAGCCGAAGCGGGAAAACCACTTACCGGCGACAGCTTCTCGGAAATATACAGCGACATTGTGAAACGTTACTACGGACACGATCAGGGAATTTGCCACGTAGATGACTATATCGCAATGGAATGGGCCTACATTCCGCACTTCTATTATAACTTCTATGTTTATCAGTACAGCACTTCGTTCACCGCGTCAATCTCGCTGGCCGAGAAAGTGATGAGTGGCGACAAAAAGGCGCTGAAAAACTATATGGATTTCCTGGCTGCCGGCAGTTCCGATTACCCTATTGAATTGCTAAAAAATGCCGGCGTAGACATGACTACAGCCGAACCGTTTGAAAAAGCGATTGATGCCATGAATAAGGTGATGGATGAGATTGAAACCATTCTGAATAAGAAAGGGCTTTAATCGGCACATTGCGCTAAAAATACGAAACAGACTGCCTCCCCGGCGGTCTGTTTCTTTTTTGGGATACCGAAAGTCAAAATAAAAACCCACCATCGCCCTTCCTGCATCATTAATTTTGAACCACGCCCCCATAGCATTGTCCCATTAATCTATTAAATTGCATGCCCGAGCCTGTTCGGCATCGCTTTAAATTGAATTTAAAACCCTCCAATTGCATGAAACGATTCTGTCTTCTATTGTTCATTCTAATTGCGTCATCCCAGGCTGAAAGCTTTGCTCAGTTCGCGAACGAACCCATTGGCCTCACAACCAGAGGTTTTCTGATTACGAAAGAATATTACGTGAAATGCGGAATTGAAATGACACCCGAGCAACTAGTCAAGCTATTTGGGAGCGACCCAAACATGCTGAAGTACGCTAAACCAATGGCCGTTAGCTACAGCTTTGGGAGGCTTTTTAGCGCGGCGGCAAGCATCCTGATTACTTATCCGATTATTGATTCGCTGCGGGACAACACCGATCCCAACTGGAACCTCGCCTATATTGGTGGAGGCTGCCTTATCGCGTCGATTCCATTTAAAATTGCCTTCCGAAAAAAAGCCCACAAAGCCCTCGCTTACTACAACAGTGGCTACCGCGAAGCAAATGGCCTGAGCATAAAACTTGGATCAACAAGCAATGGATTGGGATTAGCCATGAAATTCTGACTACGATGGACTTAAATATTAATGATGTGATACTTACGACTGATTTTCTCGTAGATATCGCGGCTGAACATATACAAACCGGCAGGCTTTTTCGAAGCTCCTCCAACTCTTTTTTCGTCGAGCGGCACAATGTAAGCTTTGCTAATGGCCTTCTTCCTGAAGTTACGGTTGTCAATTTCAACATCGAGCACCGACTCGTAAGCAAATTGCAGCTCATTCAGCGTAAACCGATCATCCAAAAACTCAAAAATAACCGGCTCACTCATTACTTTTAGCTGCAAATCGGCATAGGCCTGCCTGATAATTTCTTCGTGATCGAACCCGAGCTTTGGTAGTTTTTGGATGGGATACCACTGAATATTCTCATCTTTAAGCTGTACACTTTCTGCCGGCAGTAAAAAATAATAAGCCACCGACATCACCCTGGGATTAACGCCCCTGCTTTTCAGCCAAAGCAAATCCTTTTCGTTTTTTATCCGGGTTGGATTTCCAAAGGTTCGAAACTGCTTTTTATACACTTTCCCGAGCCCGGTAAGCTCTTTAAAAATACGCTCGGCCGACTCATCCAGCCGTTCACTTTTCATTACGTGGTCGCCCGTCAACACCCAGTCGTCAATTACGGGGTATTTGTCGTCGTACATTTGCAGCGTTCGTTTCGACAAAAGAATGCTAATGCCATCCTGGTCGAACCCAAAAATGACACAATCAACAGATATGTTCGGAATCTTTCTAAAATCCATAAATATTAAACGTTACATACACGTTTTTAATTTCACCTAACGCAAACAAATATAAGAACCAATTTAGATATTTCCTAAATTTCCTCACTAACACGCCACCAAAGCCCACCAATGTATCTTGTACGTTTGATAAACCTCAACAACAATAAAACCGTCATTAGAACCCAATAAAACGACACAACACAACCACACATGCTGAACAACACACACATTTATATTGCTGTTGTTCTGCCACTTACATGATTTAAGCAAACTAACACACCCAAAATATTTGCAAGTTAAAAAGATAATCACTTACATTTGTTCAGCTAACGTACTTTTTACGCTTTTAAAACTAATCAGTAATTTACTAATGAACATTCATCATGAAAGTAAAGGGAACTAAAATCGAGAGAGGAACACAAAAACCAGCCAAAAGAAAGATCCATGATATACGCTTTAACCAGCCATTATCAGCTGTCACCATCATTTTAATTGCACTACTACTGCATACGAATCGTGCCACCGCACAGGACGAACAATCAATCGCAGACAATTTCAGCGTCAACCTAGAACTGAAAAACATGCACCTGTGGCATGGCTTCGTTGTCACCCCGGGAGCGATGATCGCATCAAGCATAGAGTATGTATCCGCGAACGAAAAGTTTATTGCCGGATTATGGGGAGGCGCAAGCTTTAACGGCAACTACAAAGAGTTTTCATACTACAGCACCTACCGCCTTAGCAACAACTTCAAGCTGTCGCTGATTAGCCACAACAACTACAGCGACTACGACGAACCAAATATTTTTAGCTACAATAAAAAAACTTCGCCGAACTTTGTCGATATCGTGGCGGAATACACCTTATCCGACGACGTGCCACTTACCATTTACTGGTCGACCATTCTGTTTGGCAACGGAGGCGATTACGAAATAAATGAAGACGGGTCCACGACCAACTCGTTCTCTAATTATGCGGAATTGCGATACACGCTCTTTCCCCATCAGGACACTAAATTGACCTTATTTGCAGGAGGTGCTTTTTCATTCGCTACTGAAAAAACCTTTTATAGCGAAAACGCAAACGTAGTAAACCTGGGACTAACCGTAAGCCACGATGTCACTCTGCTAGCGAAGAAATTCCCTGTTTCGGGAACTGCCTTCTGGAACCCGGAGTCAAAAGTTGGCGCATTACAGCTGGCCATTTCACTTTTCTAAATCAAACTAAAACATCATACCAATGAAAAATTATTCAACACGAAACTTCGATCAACTGGATGAAGAACAACTTCCGGTTGCCAAGAACAAGCTTCACGGTGGCAAACATTTTGCCGGACTATATGCGGGCGAGCACGTTGCCGCTACCGAATTCGTAATTGGAGCGACCTTTGTATCGCTGGGAGCCAGCACTCGCGACATCCTTTTTGGACTTCTTATCGGGAACATTCTGGCAGTACTTAGTTGGACATTCCTCACTTCGCCAATCGCTGTGCAAACACGACTTAGTTTATACACCTACCTCAATAAGATTGCCGGAGACTCGATGACCAAGCTTTACAATTGGGCCAACGCAATCATTTTCATTGTCATATCCGCTGCCATGATCACAGTATCATCGTCAGCCGTTCGCTTTCTTTTTAACATTCCGGCACAGCTAAACTGGTATTCAACCAATGTTTGGTTCATCCTCATTGTTATTATCGTGGGCCTTATTGTGGTCTTGGTTGCCATATACGGATTCAACACTGTCGCCGACTTTTCCACGATATGCGCCCCCTGGCTATTCACCTTATTTGTTGCCGGCGCTCTGGTTCTACTACCTGCACTCGCTCACTCCGTCATCGGATCAACCTCAATTTCAAACTTTAACGAGTTTCTGCAGATTGGCGACCAGTCCATCTGGCAAGGGGTGACAAACTCCGGAGAACCCGGCATTGGCTTGCTTGAGGTTATCGGTTTTGCCTGGGCCGCGAACACCATCACACACGTCGGACTAATTGATATGGCCATTCTTCGCTTTGCGAAAAAAGCCAGCTATGGTGTTTACTCCAGTTTTGGGATGCTCTTCGGGCACTACATTGCGTGGATTGCCGCTGGTATTATGGGCGCTGGCGCCGGTGTATTAATGAACAAACCTGTGATGTCGTTAGACCCGGGTGATGTAGCGTATTACGCCTTAGGCGCATCGGGTTTTGTGATTGTAATTATTGCCGGATGGACTACTGCAAACGCCAACCTATATCGTGCCGGTCTTGCCGCACAAGCCATCTTCAAAAACCATTCACGAAGAAAAACAACCCTGGTTGTCGGAATCATTACCGTTATCACAGCCTGTTTCCCCTTCGTATTCTCGAAAATACTCCCAATGCTTACCTACGCCGGACTATTGGTTGTGCCGGTTGGCGCGATCGTATTTACCGAACATTTTGTCTTCCCAAAAATCGGATTAACCAGATACTGGGCGTACTACCAAAAACTAACATCCAGCAAACCAGCCATTATAGCATGGGGAGCAGGTCTCACCCTTGGATTCGGGCTGAATGCGCTAAACATCATGTCGTTCTACTATCTCTTCATTCCAACATGGTTCTTCACCGCCATTTTATATACCGTAATGGCAAAAATGAATGGCGCGTCAAAAGATTACACTGAAGAAATTAAGGAAGAGGAACAACTTCAAAAAGACATTGCCATCTATCAGGAAGAAAAAGCCAAGCACGAAAAAGTGCAACACAAAGACACTTCAATCCTGTCGAAAATACTAAACATCATCGCGATTACTTGTCTGCTGGCAATTACCGCACTGGCAATCAACACCATGTTTGGAAGTCCCGATATGGAAACCTACCAATTCAACAAAGATCTTTTCCGGAGATACGCGTTCTACTGCACCATTGGCTATTTTGTATTTGCCTACTGGAATCTTCGCCGGAAAAAAGCATTAATCAGCTAATAATCGTAAATCAAAAAAATTTAAGATATGAAAACATCAATCGCTTTAAATCAGGAAAACTTAAGCAAACTGCCCGCCAACGTAAAAGTTCCATCTTACAACCGGGACCAAGTAAAAACCAGCATTGTACACATTGGTGTTGGAAACTTCCACCGCTCTCACGAAGCCTATTACACCAACGAACTGATGGAGCGCTACGGCGTTCTGGACTGCGGAATCTGCGGCATCGGACTATTGGATTACGACCGGCGCATTTACAACATACTGAAAGACCAGGACGGCTTATATACGCTGGTGATCAAAGAGCTCGACGGCTCGCTAAACGCACGGGTGATTGGATCGATTGTGGAATTTATTTTTGCGCCGGAGAATCCGATCGCTGTCATCGAAAAGATGGCAAATCCGGATATTAAAATCATTTCATTAACCATTACCGAAGGTGGCTACAACTTAAACGAAGGCACCGGCGAATTCGACTTCAGCAATCCGGTAATCGTTGAAGACATGAAAAACCCAATGTCGCCAAAAACCGTATTTGGCTATCTGGCCCAAGCACTAAAACTGCGCATGCAGCGAGGCACCGGTGGTTGCACCATCCAATCGTGCGACAACATCCAAGGCAATGGCGATGTGGCCAAAAAGTCGCTTTTAAACTACGTTGAAAAAGCAGAACCCGAACTGATGGGCTGGATTGAAGAGAACGTGTCATTCCCCAACGCCATGGTCGATCGCATTACTCCGGTAACCGTTGCAACCGATATCGCCAATCTTCAGGAAGAATTTCTCCTGGACGACCAATGGCCGGTTGTTTGTGAACCATTTATTCAATGGGTAATCGAAGATGATTTTAAAGCAGGACGACCTGCATGGGAAAAAGTGGGTGCTCAGTTTGTTGAAAACGTTGTTCCTTTCGAAAACATGAAACTCCGCCTGCTGAACGCCGGCCACTCGGTACTGGGAATGCTTGGCGCCTTGCACGGCTACAAAACCATCGACGAAGCAGCTCGCGACGAAGATTTTAAAACCTTCCTTCGGGCATTCATGGACGCAGAAGCCAGCGCGACACTTGGCAACCTGGGTGATATCGACCTGGAAAAATACAAGGACAGCCTGATCGCACGTTTCCAGAACATCTACATTAAAGACCTCATTTCGAGAATCTGTCTGGAAAGCTCGGCTAAGTTCCCAATTTTTGTACTGCCAACAATCAAAGCACAACTAAAAACCGGCGGCAGTTTTGCCCGGGCTGCATTTGTTGTCGCGGCGTGGTGCCGATACAACGATGGGCAGGACGAAAACGGAAACACCTACCCCATTGAGGATGCCATGAGCAACGAGTTGATCCGCGCCGCGGCACTATCGCATCAAAACCCGGTGCGCTTCCTCGAGATTGAACAAATTTTTGGTGATCTGGCAAAGAACAAAACATTTGTCGATGCATTCCTGACTTCACTTAACATGCTGCGTACCAAAAAAGTGAAAGACTGTGTGAAAGAATTAAACACTAAACTCGGCTAAGATGAAAAACATTGTATGTTACGGAGAAGTATTATGGGATATGCTCCCCTCCGGCAAAAAGCTTGGTGGAGCCCCGTTAAACGTGGCGCTCCGGGCTCAATCGCTCGGAAACAACGCCACAGTCATCAGCGCGATTGGCAATGATGAGCTTGGGCACGAGATCATTCGGGAGATGAAGGCCTATGCCGCTAACACCGGCCACATTCAGATTAGCAAGAACTATGAAACCAGCGTCGTGCTGGTTCATCTCGACCAGGAAGGATCGGCAACTTATGAAATTAAGATGCCATGCGCATGGGACGACATAGCAATTTCGGCACAAGACATTGAAATAGTGCGAAACTCGGATGCCTTTATTTATGGAAGTTTGATTGCGCGCAACAGCACCTCCAGAGATACCTTATGCGCCTTGCTTAAAGAAGCGAAGTTCAAGGTTTTTGATGTGAATTTGCGCCCTCCGCACTTTTCTCAGGAAACCCTGATGAACCTGATGAAACAGGCTGATTTCATTAAACTGAACGACGATGAAATTTTTCTGATTTGCGGTAATATGGGCTTCCACAGCCAATCGTTTGAAGCAGCAATTCGTTTTTTGGCCTCACATACCAACACCAACCAAATTTGCGTAACGCGGGGAAAAGATGGCGCCATCCTCTTTGTTGGCGATGAATTTATTTACAATCGCGGGTACAAAATAACCGTTGCCGACACAGTCGGAGCCGGAGATTCATTCCTGGCATCGCTCATTAGCAAGCTTCTGAATGGCAGCACGCCACAAGAAGCCATTGATTTCGCCAGCGCTGTCGGTGCCATCGTAGCATCAAAAGAAGGAGCAAACCCGGTTCTTGCAGCAAGCGAAATAATGAACATGATCGAGCCAAAATAATCGAACGCATTCAAATTACCGTTTTGTCTTCGACTATTTCAACACAAAGAAGCCATTCCAGGCACTAGCCGAAACTACTCCAACACAATCGGAATTCGACTGGCCAGGCTTCGAAAACAAACTCACTATATTTTCACGGGGAACCTGGCAAGGCTCCCCGTTTTTATTTCCATCGCCCGGCAATTGATTCCGACAGCTGAAACAAGCGAATAGAATAACCTACATGCATTCCGCAAAAGCGCCGTCACCGACTCTAAATTGGCCATGCTTTTTCGCATCCCATCCGGAATTTTAACTTTGCAGTACATTTCCTGTAGCGAAAGTGAAATCCATTGACGGACAAGCTCGGCTGATCCGCCATTCCGATCACTCGAACACATTCATTTTCGCCTTTTTTTTTGAATCTTAATTTTAGATTGACACTATGACAACGCCCAAAAAAACCGACTGGAAACCCGGAACAATGGTTTATCCGGTTCCTGCTGTTTTAGTTAGCTGCGGTGAAACACCCGAGGAATACAACCTAATCACAGTAGCATGGACCGGAACCATTTGTAGTGATCCGCCCATGTGCTACATTTCAGTGCGGCCATCCCGCCATTCCTACGAAATCATCAAGCGAACAGGGGAATATGTGATCAACCTCACCACCGAAGAACTCGCCCGTGCAACCGACTGGTGCGGCGTAAAATCAGGTTCGAAAGTGAATAAATGGAAAGAAATGGGCCTCACTCCTGCTCCGGCCACCATCGTAAAAGCCCCTATTCTGGCCGAAGCTCCCATCTCAATCGAGTGTAAGGTGAAGGACATTGTGAACCTTGGCACCCATGATATGTTTATCTCGGAAGTGGTGAACGTGATTGCCGACGAGCGCTACCTCGACCCCGAAACCGGGGCATTCAGCCTAAAACAAGCCAAGCCAATTTGTTACGTTCACGGACACTATTTCAAAGTTGGTGAGCAGATTGGTAAATTTGGCTGGTCGGTTGAGAAGAAAAAGAAGACAACAAAAAGAAAAAAATAATCGCCCGAAAACAGAAAAACCAGCATTAGAGTATGGAAACAAAAGATACAGCAATCGGATTAAATCCACTATTGGAGCCTTTCAATACCCTACACGATACCGCTCCGTTTACTAAAATTAAAAACGACCATTATTTACCAGCTTTCAAAGAAGCAATCGGACTTGCGAAGGCTGAAATCCAGGACATTATCGACAATCCGGCAGCAGCGACTTTTGAAAACACCATTGAAGCAATGGAACACACCGGCGAACGGCTGAACATTATCCGGGGAGTTTTCTTCAACCTAAACTCGGCCGAGACCAACGCCGAGATGCAGAAAATTGCTCAGGAAGTTGCGCCAATGCTCTCGGAATTCGGGAACGACATTAGCCTGAACGAAGATTTGTTTGCCCGTGTAAAAGCGGTTTATGCGCAAAAAGATGAATTAAAACTATCGGTGGAACAGCAGACCCTGCTCGACAACAGCTACCAAAGTTTTGTGCGAAACGGCGCCAACCTCAATGCCGAAGATAAAGAGAAATACCGCCGGATTACGGGCGAACTGAGTAAACTCGGGCTTCAGTTTTCGCAAAATATACTGGCCGAAACCAACGCCTTTGAGATGCAACTGACCGATGAAGCAGAACTCTCGGGACTGCCTGGTTTTGTGCGCGAAGCAGCTGCACTCACCGCAAAACAAAAAGAAAAAGAAGGCTGGATTTTCACCCTTCAACATCCGAGCTTCCTCCCCTTTATGAAATACGCGGACCGAAGAGATTTGCGCGAGAAACTATTTCGGGCCTCCTCGTGCAAGGGAAACCAAGACAATGAGTACGACAACAAGGAAATCATTAAAAAGATATTGGATCTGAAGCTTGAAAAGGCAAGACTGCTGGGCTTTAATTCGCATGCCGAGTTTAAGCTGAAACGCCGAATGGCCGAAACCCCTGAAAAAGTGGTCACCTTCCTCGACGAATTGCACCAGGCTTCGAAATCGTTTGCCCAAGCCGATTTAGCCGAAGTTCAGCAGTTCGCCAGCGAGCTCGGCTTCGAAGGTACCATCGAACGCTGGGACTGGGCTTACTACTCGGAGAAGCTCAAAAATGCCCGCTACGGATTCAACGAGGAGGAGGTGAAACCCTACTTCAAACTGGAAAATGTAACCCAAGGAGTTTTCGGATTGGCCAGTCAATTGTACCAACTGGATTTCAAGGAAAATCCAACCATCGAAGTTTACCATCCGGATGTAAAAGCCTACGAAGTATTTAACGCCAAAGGTGAGTTTATCGCCGTTTTCTACATGGACTTTTTCCCTCGCGAGGGCAAGCGCTCCGGCGCCTGGATGACCGACTACCGCTCGCAATATCTGCTCAATGGCGAAAACAAACGGCCACACATCAGTATTGTTTGCAACTTTACCAAACCAACCGAAACCAAACCTTCGCTACTTACATTCGACAAGCTGACCACCTACCTGCATGAATTTGGCCATGCCCTGCACGGGATGCTCAGCCAATGTCGGTATGCCAGCACTTCGGGGACCAGCGTTTACTGGGATTTTGTAGAGTTGCCGTCGCAAATGCACGAAAACTGGGCCTACGAAAAAGAATGGCTCGACCAATTTGCCGTGCATTATGAAACCGGCGAAAAGCTACCCGAAGAGCTAATTCAGAAAATCATTTCGGCTAAGAATTTCCAGTCGGGATATTTTCAGGAGCGCCAACTAAGCTTTGGCATGCTCGACATGGCTTATTACACCCGCGACGAAGCACTGACGGAAAGCATTCCGGAATTTGAAGCCAAAGCGATGCAACCAACTCAGTTGCTTAAGCCGGTTGAAGGATCGCTGATGAGCACAGCCTTTTCGCACATTTTTGCCGGAGGCTACGATGCTGGCTACTACAGCTACAAATGGGCCGAAGTTCTCGACGCCGACGCCTATTCGGTATTTCAACAAAATGGCATTTTCGACCGGGCAACAGCCGACTCGTTTCGTAAAAACATTCTGGAAAAAGGTGGCAGCGAACACCCGATGAAGCTTTACAAACGCTTCCGCGGACAGGAACCAACAATAGATGCCTTACTGGAACGCAGTGGCTTAAAAAAATAGACCAACCTGGTTCGCTCAAAATTCTCAAACATACATCGAAGAGGAAAATCCCGAACTGGTTTCGGGGTCTTCCTCTTTCATTTTGATCTCCGGAATTTCAAAATCAATACGTCGTTGCCATCCAATTCAACATTGGTAAACGAAGCAAAAAAAAAAGAGCAATCACCCCGTCGGGTAATCGCTCTCTAACCTTTTCTCTTTATGTATGTCTGAAAAAACTATTCTTGTTGTTTCACTTACCTGTTTTGAGGCAAACTACTGAAGCAAACGAGTACAAGTACCATGCCAAAACTTCGTCTTATGGCCGTTTAAATCGAGTTACGATTGGAATTTTCCAGAAAAAGAAGTTATCACGGTACACACAGAACAAAAGCAACCGCTTTTGCGATTGCTTTTTTAACCTTTTCTTTCTGTGTTAACTCTGTTTCTAGTTCTGTCTACTGGCTTTGAGGTAAACTAGTGAAGATAATGGATCAATTACTATGCCAAACACTCTGTAACGACTTCAAAAAAACCACCATTAAGAATTATTAAGAACTAGCGGGCAAAAAAATCAATTCTCCAAAATACTTCAAGCTTGCTTAAACCGTTCTTCAAGCATAGATTAAGCCATATTACTTGGTTAAAAAACAGGAGACCACCATGAAAACAATCCGCACCATCAATTCCCGGATCGCTAACACCGTGATCAAACTAGTATTGCTCGTCTTCGCATTGATCCCGCAAACGAAAATCTTTGCCCAACAAGCAGCCACGATCGATGGACGAGTGACTGAGGAAGAATTTAACGAACCCCTGGAGAAGGCTATCGTGCAAATAAAGGGAACAAGCATTTACACGGTCACCAATCGATTTGGGTATTTCAGCATGCTATTACCTTCTGCTTTTTTCGAACTTGAGGCAATTCATCCCGACATATTCAGCGAATTTTACAATGTATCGACATACGAAGGAATCCTGACGCCAATCGGAGCTGTCCGCCTGGAGCCTGTTGCTGTTGGCCGTTTGGCACAACGCGACATTGCCGCCCGGGTAAATATTGCTCAACATCCAGCGGCAACCAGAAACACGCCGGTAATCGACCTGTTAAACCAGTCGGGAGGAACCGATTTCAACCAGTTATTTGTCGGCCAACCCTCTGTTTATCTGCTGGAA
Organism: Mangrovibacterium sp.; assembly: GCF_041596335.1. Lineage (GTDB taxonomy): Bacteria > Bacteroidota > Bacteroidia > Bacteroidales > Prolixibacteraceae > Mangrovibacterium. The sequence goes on from NZ_JBFHIT010000013.1 coordinate 25,337, forward strand.
AATGGTGGTGGATATGGAAGTTCAGAAATCAGCCTTCGAGGTTTTTCGGCCAATCAAAATCAGGTTGTTTTCAATGGTGTCAGCCTCAACAATCCTGAAACAGGCCGCATGAACAGTTCGCTCTACCCCGGATTGAATGATTGGGCGCAACACGTTCAGTTCACCGCCGGGATGGCATCGGGAAAACAAAGCGAATTGGGTCAGACCGGGCTGATAAACGTACTTCCTTTTATGCCGAACAAAAAGTCTGGAGTACGCTTACTTTCTTCAACGGGTGTTAACGGCTATTTAAAAACAGCGGCAACCATCCATTCCGGCGTGAGCAAACGCAATTTAGCTTTTTCATTAAAGCTTGATCGAACTGCCGGAGACGGAGTTCCCGACTTTACCGGATTTGAATCCTATGGGCTCTATTTCAATTTGCATAAAGAAATTAGCCACATGCACAGCATCCTGTTTACCTCGGTGCTAAAAAGCTGGCAAGCCGATCTGCGCAACCGTCCGGATTCTGTTGCACGAACCAGTTTGTATGGAATAGATTACAATAGTGAATGGGGATTATTGGACAACAAAGAGTTGGGTTGGAACGGAAGTTTTGGCCTGGCGAATCTCTCTGTGCTGACCCACCACTGGCACCTTCGGGTAAACACCAAACTGGTGAGCCAACTGTATGCCGAACTCGAAAACAGTGCACAAACCTATCCCGGTGGCTACATGAACGGAATGCTGCCGGACCAATTACCGCGCGATCGGGGACTGATTGATTATGACACAATTGCCATTTACAACGCCAACCGGGTTATTTCGGAAAATGACGGAATTTCAATTTTAGCTGCAGCAAACCGCACAACCAGATTTGGCTTGCAAAGTCAGCTCATTCATGAGTTCGACAAAAACACACAGTTTTACATGGCAGCCGATCTCGAGCAATACACAGCCGATCATTTCGGAGCAGTGAACAACCTACTTGGAGCGGACGAATTTTTGAGCGAAGCAGATCTAAACGGAAATTCGGAAGCGGTTCAGAATTTTTTGGAATCCAGTTTTCTTCCGAAAACAGGAAGCGCTGAACCGGTTGATTATCATTACAAATCGCAAATCAGAAAGGCAGGCTTCAGCATAAAAGCACAAAAAACAGGCAACCATGCTTTTGGATACGCAGAGGGAGCTTTTTACATCAAAAGCCTGCAACGCGAAGACTATTACTCGTATTTAAATTCCGACTCACAGCAAAAAACCGACTGGATCAATCAAGTTGGCTGGCGAGTGCAGAGCGGCATCACCTACCGGTTAAATTCGATCCACTCCCTTCAACTAAACGGCGGGGCGTCAAGCAGTCCCGTCCGGTTTGATGTACTTTTCCCTGCTGAAAACAATTGGGAAAATACTGCCGCAAAAAACCAAAACCTGTTTTCCGGCGAAATGGCTTACGTTCTTAGCAGCGGACGTTTCTTTCTTTCGCTGCGTGGCTATGCCATGTATCAACAAAACCGAACAGACATTCAGCGCCTGATGTTAAACGAGGACGAATCATTGGCGGTACTTTCCGGAATTAACCAGTTTCATCGTGGTGTCGAGTTCAGCGGACAAATGAAATATTTCAAGCGCTTCAACCTTTACGTAAATGCCTCATACGGCGAATGGACACTGGACAACTCGGTATTAGCGCAAACATACGACACCAACAATCAGCTTGTTAGTGAAACGAATTTGCCTTTTTCGGGATACCAAACCGATAACGCCGCACCCAAAAGCATCTACATCAAAAATGAATTCAATTTCTATAAAGGACTGGAAATCAACCTGAATTATTATCGGTCATTTGGAACTTACGCGCCAATGATGGTGCACGATTTCGACCAGACCGAAACTCCTGAGCAGATTAAGCTGCCAGCCTTTGATAAACTTGGAGCCGGACTGAACTACTATCACCAGTTTCGAAAAAAGTGGACAATTAATATTTTCGCCGAAGTGCAAAACATACTTGGAAGTCAATACATCAACCAACTGTTTACCAACGAGAGCGAAGTCGGAATGTTCCGCTCAAACATGGCTCTATACGGAAAAAATACAAGCTGGCGAGCCGGACTCAGCCTCAATTTTTAGACAAACATCAACCGGGCAATCTCAACCGAGATTTTACTGATGTCGCGAAAAAGAAACTGAGCAAATGAATCATGCGCTTCCTCATCGGCATTGTCCGATATAATACGAATAACCGAACAAGGAATGCTATAGTCGGCAGCAACCTGTGCAATTGCTGCACCTTCCATCTCAGTGCACAACAAGTCGGGGTGGTGTGCGGTAATTTTCTCTTTTCCCTTCGCCGAAGCAACAAACTGGTCGCCAGTACCTATGGCACCAATATATACTTTGGGATGATAATCCGAACTAATCTCCGGATATTTCTTATCGTGCAAATTATAGCCAAATTGTGTCACAGCTTCCAGTGCCCGCCGTTGAGCACTTTTGCGAACCGGAAACCTGAACTTCTTATAAAAAGGAGGCTCCACTCCATGAAAACCATCCAGTCTGCTTAAATCGATATCGTGCTGAACCAACTTGTCGGCCACTACAATATCGCCGATTTCCAGATGGGCTTTCAACGAACCTGCCAAACCGATAAACACGATTTGGTCGACTCCGAACAGGTTAATCAGGCTTGTTGCGGTTGAAGCCGCAGCAACTTTCCCCCATCCGGACAAACACATAACCACTTCTTTGCCGCCAATGGTGCCTTCGTAAAACTTGCGAACACCATGTTCAACAATCTTCAAATTTTCAATGTCGTGTTCGAGCAGAAGAATTTCTTCGCGCATTGCTCCAATTAAACCGGTTTTCATTTTATGAGATTTGGTTGCTTGATAGAATTAAAGCAGCAATTTATTTTAACTATGCTTAGTATGCAAGAATATTGATTTATATATTTGCTTTATGCACTTTAAACACTTTATCCTCACATACATTCTGTTTTCCCTGTGTATTTCAGGACACGGGCAGATCAAAGACATTGGCATTCCGGAAATACACAACATAAAAAAGCACAATTACCGCGCCGGGGCTCAGAACTGGCAAATTGAACGCAACAGCAAAAATTTCATGTATTTCGCTAACAACGACGGGCTGCTTGAATTTGACGGTTCGCACTGGCAACTATACGGACTGCAAAACCCCTCGGTTGTACGAAGTATTAAGATGGATGAAAACGACCGGATTTACATCGGTCAGCAAAACGAGTTTGGCTACATGGAACCCGATGCGACCGGACTGCTGACCTATCACTCGTTGAGCGACAAACTGGAAGACAACCAGAAAAACTTTGATGAGGTCTGGCGCATTCACATCACAAACATCGGCGTTATCTTTCAAAGTTACACGCACTTATTCATCTACCGCGACGACCGACTAATTGAAGTTCCTTTGAAAAACAGAATTCACTTTTCGTTTTATGTGAACGGACTGCTGTGGATTCAGGATCAAGAGGAAGGCCTGATGGAATACCGACAAGGAAAATTGGTAAAGATAGACGGACTGGAAGTATTGGCCGACAAAGAAATATGGACGATTCTGCCCTTGAGCGCGACCAAAGTATTGATCGGAACCGTCAACAACGGGGTGTATATTTATGACGAAGAAACATTGACTCCCTGGGAAAATGAAGCCAACAATTTTCTGATTGAAAACCAGATTTTTTCGGCTACGAAGTTCAACAACTCCTATTTTGCTTTCGGAACAATCCAAAACGGGCTGATGGTAACCGATGAGAGTGGTCAAATCATTCAATACATCAACAAAAAGAAAGGCTTGCAAAACAACACGATCCTGGCGATCGGTGCAGACCAAGACGAGAATCTCTGGCTGGGGCTGGACAATGGAATTGATTACATCGAAATTAATTCCTCATTCACCTACATTGACGATCCTGAAGGACTTGGTGCCACCTACAGTACACTTATCCACCAGAACAAATTGTATGTCGGAACCAATCATGGCCTGTTTGTAAAAGACTGGCCAGAGCGAACAACCCTGACCCCCATTCCATTTCGGCTAATTCCAAAAACGGTTGGACAAACCTGGTATTTGGGAGTGCACGATGGCGTTCTGCTATGTGGACACAACAACGGTACGTATGTGATTGAAGGAGAAACAGCCACGCAAATTTCGGATGTGAACGGAGCCTGGACATTTTTGTCGCCTAACGGCTATTCCGACATTCTGATTGGAGGCAATTTCAACGGCCTCACTCTTTTCCGCAAAACAGAGAATGGAAAATCGTGGCGTTTCGTCGACCGGATCAAAGGATTCTCTGAAGCCTCCCGCCTGATCGAGCAAGATACTGATGGCAACCTATGGATGAGCCATGGCTACAAAGGAGTATATAAAATTACCCTGAACGATAAGCTCGATTCGGTTTTGAGCTCAACGCACTACAATTCGAAGAATGGCCTTCCAACGGACAATTTCATCAATCTGATGAAAATGAAAAACAATTTGGTCTATACCACACCGGAAGGAATTTATCGTTACAACAAACAAAAAAATGCTTTTGAGTCAGCAAACGACTACAACAAACTGTTCGATCACCAACATTCAATCAATTATCTCTTCGAAGATTCATTTAAAAACATCTGGTACTCGGCACCTGAAGGCCCCGGGGTTCTGCGTTTTCAGGAAGATGGCAGCTACACCGATGTGAGTCTCCCTTTTCAGAAGTTACGCGGCCGTCAAATTGCAGGCTTTGAGCATATTTATGTCGCCGATCAGAAAAACACGTTCATCGCGCTAGAGGACGGTTTAGCGCATTACTCGCCGAACTACGCGACCCAGTCGAACAGCCAAATGAAGGTTTTCATCCGCGAAGTACTGAACAAGCAGAGCAACAAGGCCTACTTTCCTGCGGCCCTTCAGCCAAAAGCTCTTCAAAAAAGGTTTGCCTATCCGTTCAAAGGGAATCACCTGCGTTTTACCTTCACCTGCCCGGATTATACCAACGGCAAGAACATCCGCTACAGTTACTACCTGGAAAATTACAGCTCAGAATGGTCTGAATGGTCCGAATCAACCGTTTGCGAATTTATGAACCTCCGCGAAGGAAACTATACCTTGAAAATAAAAGCGGGTACCACACACGGTCAGGAAAGCAATATTGCCAGTTTCAGTTTCAAAATTACACCCCCCTGGTATCGCTCGCTCACCGCCTATATTTTTTATAGTCTGGCGGGCCTCCTACTTATTATTCTATTAAGCTGGTTTGTGTATTACCGCATTCAAATTTCGAAACGCAAAGAACGACTCAAGCATCTTCAGCAATACCGAAATCAATTGCAAACCTACCAGCGTGAAGCATTGATTTCGGAAAAAGAAATCATCCGACTGCGAAACGAAAAGCTTCACGGAAAAATGATTCACCTGGACAAAGAGCTGGCCAACCAAACCATGAGCTTAATTCAAAAGAATAAATTTTTAGGGAAAATAAAATCCGAGCTCAAAACACTGCAATCCCAAACTCAGGAAAGCGCCCTCAAGTCGAAAATTAGCTTAATCATTAACCGAATCGATAAAGAATTCGATAACCAGAAACAAAATGAGCTGTTCGAAACTTATTTCGATGAGGTACATGAAGACTTCTTCAAACGACTATTGGAGAAATACCCCACCCTCACACCACGCGAGATGAAATTATGCGCTTACATCAAAATGAACATATCCTCAAAAGAAATTGCGACACTTTTAAACATCTCCCAGCGTGGAGTCGAGATTTCCCGTTACCGTTTACGGAAAAAACTGGAGGTAGACCGAAACACCAATTTGACCACCCTGATATCGGGAATCTAACCAACATGCTGTATAGCAGCACGATGGTTGAAGTATGATATTCCACAACTTTAAAAATTCTTAACGTTTGTCTTTCAACGCATTAACACAACACGTGTAGTATTTATGTAGTATGTTAAAACCTACGCATGTAGTATTATTGAAGTAGCTCATTTTTTGGCGATATCCCCCTATAGCGTCACTTTTGCGTCAGATTTAGTTTAACAAGACTTAAAAAGTGACTTATGAAAAAATTACTAGTTTTTTTGTTTTGTGCATTTTTTGGATTTAGTGCTTACGCTCAGGATCTGACCATTAACGGTCAGGTTAATTCCAAAGATGACGGACAACCGCTACCGGGTGTTTCGGTAGTTATTAAAGGTACTTTAAAGGGTACAATAACCGATATGGATGGAAATTTCACCCTCCAGGCACCATCCAACGGAACGCTTCAACTCTCCTTTATCGGGATGAAATCTCAGGAGATAGTTATTAACGGAAAAACCACTTTCAATATCATCATGGAAAACGACGCCATTGGTGTTGACGAAGTTGTGGTGATTGGTTACGGTACTCAAAAACGCGAAGATGTTACGGGTGCAGTTTCTATGGTTAACGCCGAAACAATTGAAAATTTAAAGCCTGTAAAAGTTGAACAAGCTCTGCAAGGAACCATGTCTGGGGTAAATGTAACATCACAGTCGGGTGCTCCGGGTTCAGGTTTGGACATTCGTATTCGTGGTATTTCAACCAATGGCGATGCCTCTCCGGTAGCTATTATCGATGGCTACCAAGGTGATTTGAATACCTTAAACCCGAACGACATTGAAACAATTACTGTACTTAAGGATGCTCAGGCCGCAATTTACGGAACAGTTGGAGCAAACGGAATTATTTTGATTACGACCAAGTCGGGTAAAAAGAATCAGGCGACAAAAGTTAGTGTAAACAGTTCAGTCGGGATTCAGGAAACAACTCGGAAACTGCCGGTGCTGAATGCAACCGAGTATGCCGTTTTACTAAATGAAGCCTATGCTGCTGCCGGCGATGATTTGCCATTTACAAGTATTTCCAATTTGGGTACTGGCACAAACTGGCAAGACGAAATCTTCGAGACTTCGCCCGTTTACAGCAACGACGTAAACATTTCGGGTGGTACCGATAAAATGGTTTACTCGTTTAGTGCCTCAAATTTAAATCAGGAAGGTATTATTGGAGGACCTAAAACAGGTTACGAACGGAGTACCGGCCGATTAAGCCTGGGAGCCGATTTGTCAAAATGGATCAAGTTTAAATCGTCAATCACCTTCACAAACGTAGATCGGAAAACGATTAACGAATTTGGCTTGGGTTCTGTTTTGTTCAATGCCTTGAATATGCCCTCAACAATGCCTGTATATGATGAAGATGGCGAATACTATCTCGCTCCTTCAAGCTTAGGAAACGAGGTAATTAACCCATTGGCACAGCTCGAAAATACTTACAACGAATACAATTTGGGTAAGTGGAATGGTAACTTCAGTCTTGAATTCGACCTGATGGAAAACCTGACGGCGACAACCCGGGTTGGATTTAACACGACAAACGATAAGTCAAAAAGCTTCTCGAAAGAAATTAGCTACGGTGGGAAAGTATTCGACGTATCTCGCAGCAGCGTCTATCAGGATCGGAACAACTACAACGATTATACGTTTGATGCATTCGTTACCTACGATCGCATTTTTGGCGATGACCACCACCTAACCGCTACTTTAGGTAATACGGTTTACAAATCGTGGGGCGACCACCTGGATGGAACCGGATATGATATTCCGAATAACTCGTGGGATTTTGCTGACATTAGCCTAGCCAACGGAACTTCCGACACAAAAACATCGGGCTCATGGACCTACGATCAACGAAGATTGTCGTATTTCGCCCGTTTACAATACGATTACCAGGCTAAATATCTCTTGTCAGCCATGCTACGACGAGATGCCTCAACAAAATTTGGTCCCGACAACACGGCTGCCTATTTCCCATCAGTAACTGCGGGATGGAACATGACCAAAGAAAGTTTCATGGAAAAATTCGATCAGATCGATCTTTTGAAACTTCGTTTAAGCTATGGTATTTTAGGATCGGACAAGATCGACGATTTCAAGTATATTTCTCAGCTTGACGGCGAGGCAACTTATGTTTTCGATGGTTCACTGGTAAATGGAACCGCCGTTGGTTCATCTCCGAACGAATCCATCAAATGGGAACAATCGGAACAGTTTGACGCCGGTGCTGACCTCAAACTTTTCAATAACCGGTTGGATATTAACGCCGACTATTTCATTAAGAAAACCAACAATCTGTTGATTAGCGACATCCCGGTATCGGGCATTTTGGGCACATCAGCACCAGGTGCTTCCGGACCAACAGTAAACGCGGGAACAGTTCGCAACAGTGGTTTTGAATTTGCGGTGGGCTATCGTGGCAACATCACCAAAGATTTAACCTTCCGTGTAAACTACAACGTTACAACACTGAACAACGAAGTTCTTGAAGTTAACAACAGTACCGGTTATGTTGAAGGCGGATCATTCGGTGTCGGTCAACCCTCACCTGCCCGCATGGAAGTTGGAAAACCAATTGGTTATTTCTACGGATACAAAACTGATGGTTTGTTCCAAAATCAGGAAGAAGTTGATGCTCACCCTTCTCAAATCGCTTTGGGAGCCAATGCATCACCCGGCGACATCCGTATTGTAGATGTTAGCGGAGACGGCGTAATTGACACTGACGACCGTACCGATATTGGCAATCCGATTCCAGACGCAACAATGGGGTTAAATATCTCCCTCAATTACAAAGGATTTGATTTTATCGCCTACGCTTATGCGTCACTCGGAAACGATATCGTTCGCAACTATGAGCGGGTAATTTCCGATGTAAATAAACTTAGCTATCGTCTAAACCGTTGGACCGGCGAAGGAACCAGCAACTATGTCCCTCGCGTGACTACCGCTGCAACATCGAACAATGTGTTCTCGGAATTCTTTGTTGAAGATGGTTCATTCCTGCGCATGCAAAACATCCAACTAGGCTATACATTCCCTGCCTCAATAACTGACAGACTCTCAATCAAGTCACTGCGACTGTACACCAGCGTCAGTAATTTGTTCACCCTGACAGACTATCAAGGTTACGATCCGGCTGCCTCAAGCGGCGATCCGATTGGAAGTGGGTTCGACAACGGATTCTATCCCGCTGCCAGAACATACACTTTCGGCTTAAATCTTAACTTCTAAAAAACAGAACGATGAATACTAAAATAGTTCAAAAAATTGTTTTCACGGTCGCATTAACATTCGCTGCATTTACATTCTCATGTACCGATGATTTTGTTAAAATCGACCCGGAATATTCCATTGATTCTGAAAACTATTTCAATTCAGAATCGGATTACTACAGCGCACTGGTAGCTGCCTACGATATGCTTCAATCAACTTATGCCAATGTGATTGTAGGTGAATTCGCGTCAGACAACACTCTTTGCGGTGGTGAAAGTGCGACCGACGTAGTTGGCTGGCAGCAAATAGATGACATGATCCATACGTCGTCAAACGACAACTTGCAAGATATTTGGAACTGGATGTTTGCCGGTGTACAACGCACCAACTATTTCATGGAGTTTCAAGATAAAATCGAGTTCGATAGTAAAGAGCAAATGATCGGCGAAATTCGCTTTCTGCGTGCCTACTACTATTTCGAGCTGGTAAAATGGTTTGGTCCTGTTCCGTTGAAAGTAGACGAACGCTTTACTTTGGGCGACGAGACCAGCATTCCCCGTTCATCGGTTTCGGAAGTTTATGCGCAAATCGAATCAGATTTGTTGTTTGCCGAATCAGTATTACCTGAAACTCCGACCGAAATTGGACGTGCTACTCGTGGTGCCGCTCAGGCTCTGCTCGGAAAAGCTTATTTGTTTCAGGATAAATTTGACGAAGCTGCGTTGATTTTAGACGACCTGATTGATGATGGAAACTATACATTGGTGGAGGATTTCTCTGACATTTTCGAATTTGCCGGAGAAAACGGATCTGAATCAATTTTTGAAGTCCAATATACCGATGTTGAAGGTGCCGCCTTTGGTTGTCTTCAATGTAGCGAGGGTAACGTAGCCGTTGGTTTCAGTGGCGTTCGCGGCTACTCAGGTCCATTGTACACTTCAGGATTCAGCTTTAACGTGCCAACACAAGAAGTAGTTGACGAGTTTGAAGATGGCGACTCGAGAAAAGACGTGGCCATTTTGGATATTGAGGCGTGGTCTGCCGAAACCGGAGCAGAATACTCAACCGGATATGAACACACCGGCTATTTCAACCGGAAATACATTCCTCGCACAAGAAGTTCTGAAGCCCAGGGCGACCTGAACCTGACGAACCCAAACAACTACCGCGCAATCCGCTATGCCGATGTTTTATTGATGGCTGCTGAGGCTCACAACCGTAAATCGAGCCCGAACGACAGCAAAGCTCAAGGCTACTTAAATCAAGTCCGTGAAAGAGCGTTTGGCGACTCTGACCACAATATTACACTCACAGGTACTGCCCTGACCGATGCAATCTATCACGAACGTCGGGTAGAATTAATGGGCGAAGGACATCGTTTCTTCGATTTGGTAAGAACTGGTGAAGCAGCAGATGAAATTGATGGTTTTGTTGAAGGCAAACACGAAGTCTTCCCTATTCCGTTGGAAGAAGTTGAATTTTCGAATGGAAACTGGAGTCAAAACCCCAATTATTAAACCAATAAATTCTTAAAAAATGAAAAACTACAAAAATATACTTGCGCTGTTGTTTATCACGCTGTTCGCATTCTCCTGCACAACAGACGAAGATAAATTCTACTCGCTGGACTATATTCAGGCTCCGTCAAACGTTGACGCGGTCTTCGATATCACTCAGGACAATACCGGCTTGGTGACCATCGTTCCCAATGCCGAAGGAGCGACCCGATTCAATATCGATTTTGGCGACGGAACAGATTCAGGAGAAATTACCGGCCAAAGTTCGGTTACACATACTTATACTGAAGGTGTTTATTCGGTTGTGATAGCTGCAACCGGGATTACCGACCTCACAACCGAAGCAACCAAGGAGCTGAACGTGACCTTTAAAGCTCCTGAGGATCTGGTGGTGACGATTACTAAAAATGCTGCGAACCCAAAAATCGTATCTATCTCAGCAACGGCAACCTACGCCACCATCATAGATATTTATTTTGGTGATGTGGAAGATGAAGAAGCGACTCACATTTTACCCGGAGAAACAGCAACAAACACCTATGCTGAGCCAGGTGACTATATCGTAAAAGTAATTGCAAAAAGTGCCGGAGCGGCAACAACGGAATATACTGAAACGCTCACTATTGACGCGGCTTCCGATCCTATTAATCTGCCAATTGATTTTGAATCATACCTGGTGAACTATGCCTTTGGCGATTTCGGCGGACTGTCGTCTTCAGTTATCGACAACCCTGACGCGACAGGCGTAAACACCAGCTCACGAGTAGCTCAGGCTGTAAAAGCCTCTGGCGCCGAAACCTGGGCCGGAACTGCTCTTACTCTGGAAAACCCGATTGACTTTTCAACCAAGACACTTTTCAAAGTGAAAGTTTGGTCACCAAAATCAGGCGCGGTCGTTAAGTTGAAATTTGAAAATCTGACCGACGGCAGCATCGCTTCCGAAGTAGACGCTACAACAACCGTAGCAAATGCCTGGGAAGAACTGGAATTCAACTTCTCGTCAATTGATGTGGCTAACGAATACCAAAAAGTGGTATTATTCTTCGACTTTGGAAACGTTGGTGATGGTTCAACCTACTATTTCGACGGCGTGAAACAAGTAACTCCTCCAACCGAGGTATCTCCTCTTGCCGGAACATGGGTTATGGCTCCGGTGGCCGATGCGTTTTCTGTAGGTCCCGTCGAGGGCGAATATTGGTGGTGGGGTAACTCTGTCGATGACGTAACCCTTAGAGCTTGTTATTTCGATGATACCTACACCTTTGGTACCGACGGATCTTTCAGCAACGATCTGGGAGGCGAGTCATGGATTGAAGGCTGGCAAGGTGGAAACGATGCTTGTGGAACTCCGGTTGCGCCGCACGACGGAACAGCAATGGCTACCTACGCTTACGATGAAGCCGCCGGCACTCTGACCATTGATGGAAAAGGGGCGTACCTGGGATTAGCCAAAGTTTATAACGGCGGTGAACTACTCAGCCCCGACGATGCAGTTTCTTCAATCACCTACAAGGCCACCCTTTCGGATGACAATAGTGCATTGACACTGGTAATTGAAGTCGACGGTGGCTGGTGGAGATTCCAGCTGGTGAAATCAAGCGATGTTGTTGTTTCTCCGCTTGCCGGAACATGGCAAATGGCCCCCGAAGCCGATGCTCTGGGTGTAGGACCGTCCCTTGGCGATCTGTCTTATTGGTCAAACAGCGTTGACGATGTAACAACCAGAGCTTGCTTCTTCGACGACACCTATGTCTTTGGCAACGATGGTTCATTCAGCAACGTACTGGGTGACGACACCTGGGTTGAGGCATGGCAAGGTGGTAGTGATGCATGCGGTACACCGGTCGCTCCGCACGACGGAACAGCTGCTGCTACCTTCACTTACGATGCCGTTGCCGGCACAGTAACACTCGACGGCAAAGGAGCCTACCTTGGTATTCCTAAAGCATACAACGGCGGTGAATTGAAGGACCCGGCCAATGCCCCCGAATCGATTACTTATGATATCGAGCTCTCGGAAGGAAATACAGTGATGATCCTGGACATTGAAGTCCTAGGTGCATGGTGGAGATATAAGCTTGTGAAAAACTAAAAATAAGGTACAATGAAAAGTATAACATATCTGATAGCCCTACTTCTGGGCGTCCAATTAATCTTCAGCGGGTGCGACGATAACAACTACGAACTTGGGCAGTTGGTAACACCCTCAAATGTTGAAGTCTCCTATGAAATCGTTGGGGTCGACAGTGAAAACCCTTACGGAGATGGAACTGGCGTTGTAAACTTTACCGCCTCAGCCGACAATGAAATCACGTTCAACTATTCATTTGGTGATGGAAAAGACGATAAAATTGACGCTGATGGCACCATTTCTCATCAGTTTTCAAAAACGGGCATAGTTACCTATAACGTAACAGTTTCAGCAATTGGTACCGGTGGCCTTTCTGCATCCAAAACCATTCAGGTTGAGGTTTATAGCAGCTTTTCCGATGACGAAGCCCTTGAATTACTAACCGGAGGAAGCTCTAAAACCTGGTACTGGGCTGCTGATGAAGAGGGGCACATTGGACTGGGACCAAACTTCGAAGATCCAGCTAAAACCTATGACCAATGGTATTCTGCCGCTGCCTGGGAGAAAACCTGTATGTACGACGCTGTATTTGTATTCACTAAAACCGACGACGGAATGACATTCGAACAAACAGCCGGCTCGGCTTTTGTTCCCGGTACTTATGCTGGCACATTGGGAGTTACAGGCGACCTTTGCTATGGCGATGACGTTGTTCCCTCATTGTATGGAGTGAAAAATGTTTCGTTCTCTCCTGCTTCATCGATCGCAACGGTTGATGGCGGATACCGAGGAACAAGCATGTCGTTCTCCGATGAAGGTTTCATGTGTTGGTATGTTGGACAGAGCGAATTCGAAATTATTGAAGTTACCGCGACGACCCTGAAAGTACGTATTGAAGAAGACGAAACATACGCCTGGTACCAAACCCTTACATCAATTGAACCTGGAACAGAAACAGCCGGCGTTGATGTTGAATATACAGACTTGGTCTGGTCGGATGAATTTGAAACAGCTGGTGCTCCTGATGCTTCGAACTGGAATTACGACCTGGGTGCAGGTGGCTGGGGCAATGGTGAATCGCAAACCTACACCAGCAACACCGAGAACGTTAGCGTATCGGATGGTACCCTGAAAATTACAGCGAAAGCGGATGGCTCTTCCTACACTTCGGCTCGCCTTAAAACGCAGGATTTGTTCGCCTTTACATACGGACGGGTAGACGTAAGAGCTAAACTTCCGGTTGGCGGCGGTACCTGGCCAGCAATCTGGATGCTGGGCTCCAGCATTACAACTGCCGGATGGCCTGCTTGCGGCGAAATGGATATCATGGAAGCGATCGGAAACAATCCGGGTTATGTGCAGTGTGCACTCCACACTCCATCCAGCTCGGGCGCAACGGTAAATATGGCAAGTACAACCGTTTCAGATTCTTCTGACGAATTCCACATCTATTCGGTGAACTGGTCACCCGACGAAATCTCTTTCCTGGTTGACGATGAAGTTTACTACACTTATGCTCCAGACACAAAAGATGCTGACACCTGGCCGTTTGACGCCAATCAGTTCATCATCCTGAATGTAGCAATGGGCGGAAGCTTAGGTGGAGAAATCGACGCTTCGTTTACTGAGGCAACGATGGAAATCGATTACGTAAGGGTTTACCAAAATATCGACTAATAATTTTCAGTCTAAACTGAACTACTAATACGGATAAGAGGGAGAGAATTCAATCTCCCCTCTTATCCGATTATTCGCTGTACAGGTTTTCGGTACAGTTACAGGCTAACTTTATCTATAACACAAAATACAATGAACGTTAGGAATCACATTTTCCTCATTTTTATCGCATGGAGTATGATCGCTTGCAACTCAACAAGCAAGCAAATGCAGACAGAAGAGACCTCACCGGATGACTACCAACTGGTTTGGAATGATGAATTTGATTATAATGGATTGCCGGATTCAACTAAATGGGCTTACGACACGGTTGGCAATGAATTCAAATGGGGAAACGAAGAAGCCCAACACTACACCGATGGACGCATTGAAAATGCGAGTGTAGCCCAAGGTGTACTGAATATTACCGCGCTTCGCGAAGATTATCAGGATAAAAAATATACGTCGGCCAGGCTGATCTCGAAAGCCGACTGGCAATATGGAAAAATTGAAACCCGTGCAAAAATACCAGCCGGGCGAGGAACCTGGGCTGCAATCTGGATGATGCCCGGTGGCTGGAGCTTCCCCGATGGAAACTGGCCCGATGTGGGCGAGTTCGACATTATGGAACATGTTGGGCACGATCCCGGTGTTATTCATGCTTCCGCACATTCAAAAGACTACCAATGGCAGGTGGGAACTCAGAAAACGGATACTATCCACATTAACGATGCCACCACGGCTTACCACTCTTATACCTGGGAGTGGACACCCGATTTCGTAAAAGCTTACGTTGACGACCAACTCTATTTCGTGTACGAAAATGAGGGTCTGGGAACATCGAAATGGCCCTACGACAAGCCGTTTTACCTCATTCTGAATGTGGCTGTTGGCGGCCTGTGGGGAAACATTAAGGGAATCGACGATGAAGCTTTCCCTCAGACGATGGAAATTGACTATGTAAGAATATACCAAAAAAAAGAGTCTCAATCGGACAACGCTGATTGATGATTCATTTCTGACATCGGGTAACATTTGAAATTAACCGATAAAAAAGGGTTTAAACTACGATCAGTACAGTGATGTAGAACAGCGGGGAGATGATGATTTTGAATTGAAAAAAAACTGATAAATGAATAAACGTAACATTTACTTAGGACAAACCTGTTTAAACAGTAACCAATCAAAGGTTGAAGGTACATTTGTTGATATCAACAACGAGAAATTCTACAAGATCAGTCAGGTAGATCAAATGCCCGACTTCTTTATGAGTATCGTCAGTGATTCGGATCATTGGATGTTCCTTTCCAGTAACGGGTCGTTATCTGCCGGTAGAAAAGATCGGAACAATGCTTTGTTTCCGTATTATACCGACGATAAAATTCACGACTTCCACGATTTAACCGGACCTAAAACCGTGATTTTGGTTGAAAAGGACGACAAAACGTTCCTCTGGGAACCGTTCTCAAAAAAGCAGAAAGGAATGTACTCAGTTCAAAGAAACCTGTATAAAAACACTTGCGGGAACAAAATCATCTTTGAAGAAATCAACCTGGATCTGGGTCTCTCTTTTACCTATAGCTGGAGTAACAGCGAACGCTTTGGGTTTGTCCGCAAATCGGTTATCACAAATAAAAGCCACGACAACTTAATAGTTGAAGTGCTCGACGGCATTCAGAATATCCTCCCCTACGGAATTGACTATAACTTTCAGAATGAATACAGCAACTTGCTGGATGGCTACAAAAAGAACGAGTTACTGCCGGAATCCGGACTCGGTCTCTTCATGCTAAGTGCAATTCCGGTTGACCGCGCCGAACCAAGCGAATCGTTGAAAACCACAACGGTATGGTCATACGGACTTGATGAAAAACGGAAGGTTCTGGTATCGGCCAAACAACTCGAAAACTTCAAACTTGGTCTCCCTGTTGAAACCGAAACTGATGTAAGAGCAACCCGTGGCGCTTATTTTGTAAACACAACAATAGAATTGGCTAAAGAGGCCAGCAAAGCGTGGTACATTGTTGCCGAGATTAATCAGGACAATACTGCTGTTGCCAATCTGAACCAATTCATTCTTAGCAGCGACCAGATTATCAGCCAACTTAATGAAAACATTGAGACGGGAACTTCAAACCTTAAAAAGATTGTTGCCAATGCTGATGGCCTGCAGATGAGCCACGAAACGCTCTGCTCTGTTCGCCATTTCACCAACACAATGTTCAATGTGATGCGTGGTGGTATCTTCACAAACAACTACACGGTCGACACAGCCGATTTCAAGCACTATGTGTCGCAAATAAACAAATTGGTTAACAAGCAATGGGGCGATTGGCTCAATCAACTGCCAACCGAAATTCAATATGACGATTTGCTGAAACAAGCCGAAAAAACCGGCAATGCGGATCTGATGCGGATTAGCTACGAATATCTTCCGCTCACATTCAGCCGCCGACACGGCGATCCAAGCCGTCCATGGAACGTTTTCTCCATTGAAACAAAAAATAATGATGGCTCTCCGAAACTGAACTACCAGGGCAACTGGCGCGATATCTTCCAAAACTGGGAGGCATTAAGCCTGTCGTATCCGGAGTTTATTGAAGGAATGATCAGCAAATTTGTAAACGCGTCGACTCCTGACGGATACAACCCCTACCGGATTACCCGCGAAGGGATTGATTGGGAGTGTCCCGATCCGGAAGACCCATGGGCGTATATCGGCTATTGGGGCGACCACCAAATTATCTATCTCGAAAAGTTCCTCGAACTGTCACAAAAATATCATCCGGCCAAACTGGACGAATTGTTGCACCTCGACATTTTCGCCTATGCCAACGTCCCCTATCGCATAAAGCCATACAGCGAGATGGTGAAAAACCCACAGGACACCATTGTTTTTGATGCCAACCTGAATGCAGCGATCAAAGCTTCGGTGAGCCAAATTGGCGCCGACGCCCGCCTTTTGCAAACCAAAAACAGTGAGGTATACCGCGTTAACCTAACCGAAAAGATACTGGTGACCTTGCTGGCAAAGCTGAGTAATTTTATTCCCGAAGCGGGTATCTGGCTGAACACCCAGCGCCCCGAATGGAACGATGCGAATAACGCGCTGGTCGGAAACGGAGTGTCAATGGTGACACTTTATTACCTGCGACGTTTCCTGAACTTCTGGATCGGTAAATTTAGCCACACATCACTTGAAAAAGTCGCCATTTCCGAAGAAGTTAAAACCTTACTCGACAGCATCCACAAGCTGTTTGCCGAAAATAAAGCCCTGCTTGAAAGTGGATTTTCCAACGCCGACAGACGTCGTTTTGCCGACAGCTTGGGAGAAGCGGCCAGCAGCTACCGCGACCGGATTTACAACGATTCATTCTCCGGTGCAAAATCAGAAGTGTCGGTTAACGATTTGCTGAATTTCAGCAACCTTTGTCTGGCCTATATGGATCAGTCGATTCGCGCAAACAAACGCCCCGATGGACTTTACCATGCCTACAACCTGATTTCGTTTGCCGACGATAGCGTTTCTATTCGTTATCTCTACGAAATGCTCGAAGGACAAGTGGCTGTTTTGAGCTCAGGCTACCTTTCGGTAACTGAGAGTCTTGACGTAATGAATGCGCTTAAAGCCAGCAAATTGTTCCGTCCCGACCAATACAGCTACATCCTGTACCCGGACCGTGATCTTCCGCGTTTTGAAGCCAAAAACAACATTCCGGATGAACGCATGAAGGCTTCATCCCTATTAACCAAACTGATTGAAGACAACAATACGTCGATCCTTTCGCGCGATGTAACCGGTGTATGCCATTTCAACGGCACCATCCGGAATGCCGACACATTGGAGAAAGCGTTGAACCAACTTAACGCCGACAAATACGGACACCTTCTTCAGCAAGAAAAACAACTCATTCTGGATGCATTCGAAGAAATTTTCGATCACCAGTCGTTTACCGGCCGCTCGGGCACTTTCTTCGCCTACGAAGGCCTTGGCAGTATTTATTGGCACATGGTTTCCAAGTTGTTACTTGCCGTACAGGAATGCTATTTCGATGGAGTGACACAGGGTGCCAATCCGGCAACTTTGGGCAAAATAAAAGATCACTACTATGAAATTAAGGCAGGTCTTGGCTTGTACAAATCGCCTGATTTATATGGTGCCTTCCCGATTGACGCATACTCGCACACACCGGCCCATGCCGGCGCTAAACAACCCGGAATGACCGGTCAGGTGAAGGAAGACGTTATTTCGCGAATGGGCGAACTGGGTGTTCATGTTGACCGGGGAGTAATCTCGTTCAAAACCTCGTTGATGAATCCGCTGGAAATGTTGAAAGAAGCAGACACCTTTGAGCATACCGATATCAGCGGCCAAACTCAAACGATCGACCTTCAACCCGGGCAACTGGCCTTTACAATCTGCCAGGTTCCGGTGGTCTACGAAATATCTGATGAAAACAAGACGCTCATTTCCTACGCCAACGGACAAGAAACGGTGCTAAAAGGTCATGCGATCGGAGAGAATATCAGCACACCAATATTCCGTCGCGATGGCTCAATCACCGGAATTAAGGTGTCATTCACGAAGCTATAAAAACGCTGAAAAAAAAAACGAACTACTATGTCATTCAGAAGTGAAAATATACTGTCTCTTGCTGGCCGCGATTTCTCGAATACGCAGGAATCCGACCTTCGTTCCCTGTTTACCGATATCCTGAACCAAGGTATGCACGGGCTCTGTTTTAGTCCGTATCTGGATTTCCAAAGCCCGGGAGACATAATAACCGAGGAACAAATCCACCAAAAAATGGAGATTATTCGCCCGTATACCAAGTGGATTAGAACTTTTTCGGTTTCCGAGGGCAACGAGCTAATACCGAAGGTTGCCAAACAATACGGATTAAAAACAATGGTGGGTGCCTGGCTTGGTGAAGATGAAGAAAAAAACGAGGAAGAAATTCAGAACCTGATCAAACTGGCCAACGAAGGAGTGATCGATCTGGCGGCTGTTGGCAATGAAGTACTCTATCGTGATGATCTTCCGGAGGAGGTGTTACTCTCCTACATCCGGAAAGTTAAAAAAGCGATTCCAACCATTCCGGTTGGCTACGTTGATGCCTACTACGAATTTTGCGACCGACCGGCAATTGCCGAGGCTTGCGATGTCATTTTTGCCAATTGCTATCCCTTTTGGGAAGGCTGCCACATCGACTACTCGCTGCTGTACATGAAAGACATGTACCATAAAGCGAAAAATGCCGCCCCCGGCAAACGGGTGATCATCACCGAAACGGGCTGGCCAAACCTCGGATCGGCGATTGAAGCATCGGAACCATCTTTGAGTAATGCCATCAAATATTTCATCAACGCTCAACAATGGTCGAAACAAGAAGGCATTGAGCTGTTCTGGTTCTCTTCGTTCGACGAAGCCTGGAAACAAGGCGTTGAAGGTGATGTTGGTGCCTACTGGGGACTTTGGGACAAGGACGGAAAGCTGAAATACACCAATAAGTAATTAATAACCACTGGCGAGCATTGTTTCGCCAGCGGTTTTTTTTTCATTCTATCATGCGAAATAACACCTTCAATATTGAATTTGGGAAAGCGATTTGTTATTCCGGATTTCGGCAGGGTCAAAGTCCCGATTCGGGAATTTACCCCAGCTATGAGCAAATTAAGGAAGACCTGACGATTTTACACAATCACTGGAAATACCTTCGTCTGTACGACTGCGACCAACAGACAGATACCGTCCTGGAAGTAATCAGGAACGAAAAGCTCAACTTTAAAATCATGCTCGGAGCCTATATTGCTGCCGAGATGAACAACTTTGGCTGCCCTTGGGGCGGTAGCTACCCCGAAGAGGTGTTGCTAAAAAACAAAGAACAGAACCGGAATCAAATCGAAAAACTGATTCGGTTGGCAAACCAGTATCCCGACATCATTGTAGCCCTCTCAGCCGGCAACGAAGCCACTGTTGACTGGACCGACCACTATGTACCGGTTGAGAGCGTGATCAACTACGTTCGGATGCTCAAAGCCAATACCAAACAGCCGGTTAGCTTCTGCGAAAACTATGTGCCCTGGCACAACAAGCTAAAACCTCTGGTTGAAGAAATTGATTTCATCTCCATCCACACATATCCGGTTTGGGAATATAAAAACATACACGAGTCGCTCGAATATACCAAACAAAATTACCTCGGAGTAGCGAATCTGTATCCGCACAAGCCGGTTGTTATCACCGAGGCCGGATGGGCAACAAATTCCAACGGACGTGGTATCGACCCCGAAAATGTGAGCGAAGAATTACAGGAAGCCTATTACAACGACTTAATGGAATGGTGCGAGCAGGACAAGATTCTCTGCTTTGTTTTCGAAGCCTTCGATGAGCCTTGGAAAGGATCTCCTGAACCACTGGAACCGGAAAAACACTGGGGCCTCTTTACCGTTGACCGAAAACCCAAGCAGGTTATGAAATCGCTTTTCGCTACACGATAGCGACTAAACGGGATTCAGACAATACTGCCAAAAACTGATTTGAAATATACGACAGATGAAAAATCGCTCTATTCTTTTTAAAAGATCCAGGTTAGCTCTACTCGTTGCACTGACGTTTAGCATTATCAGCTGCTTTCAAAATCGACAGCCGAATCAAAAAATTATAGAACCAGCTATGCCGGAACAAAGGCCGATTCAACAAAAAACAGACGATTTATTGAACGGTGTCGCCAGAGCTGTTTGTTACTCAGGCTTCAGAACCGGACAGCACCCCGACCGGGGAGACGGTGCAGTAAATCCTACGGATGCGCAAATTTTGGAAGACCTCAAAATAATCTCAACCGACTCACAGTTCAACCTAATTCGCTTGTACGACTGCGGCGAAAACTCCGAAGCAGTCCTTCGAATTATTAAAACAAACAAACTGAATATTAAGGTGATGCTTGGCATCTGGCTTAAAGCTGAACTGAGTAATCACGAAACATGTGTCTGGTTAACCGAACCCATTCCCCAGGAAGAATTGGATCAGAACTACCTCCTCAACCAACAGGAAATTGACCGGGGAATCCGGCTTGCCAACCAATATCCGGAGCAGGTGATTGCTGTAAATGTTGGCAACGAAGCACTGGTTGACTGGAATGACCACAAAGTTGACACAGACAGTATTATCGCCTATGTTCAACGTGTAAAAGGAGCGATTGATCAGCCGGTTACCGTAGCCGACAATTATGAATGGTGGGCGGCCAATGGGCAAAAATTAGCTCGCGAGCTCGACTTTGTCGCCATTCATGTTTATCCGGTTTGGGAAGGCAAAGATATCAACGAAGCCATGTCGTACACCATCGAAAATGTGCAAAAAGTACGTGATGCGCTGCCGGATAGCCGGCTTGTTATCACCGAGGCAGGCTGGGCAAGCATCGCTTCGGAGTTTGGCGAACGGGCCAGCGAAGAAAAACAACTCAAATACTATAACGATCTATACGCCTGGGCAATAGAAATGAATATCACCACCTTTTTCTTTGAAGCATTCGACGAAGACTGGAAAGGTGATCCCGCAAATCCAAACGGAGCCGAAAAACACTGGGGACTCTTTACTGTTGACCGAAAACCTAAAAAAGTAATGCAATAACCACAATAGAACCAACACAAATCAATAATCAAACTTATGGCACACTACAAAACGGCGAAAGAAGACATTGTACCCTTCGGGCAAAAATTAGCATTTGGTTCGGGACATTTGGCAAACCAGCTATTTCCGGCAGCGCTCGGAGTGTTTATGGTTGTGCTGGTTATGTCGCTAAATATGAATCCGGTGATGGCTGGAATTCTGGGAGCCCTTCCCCGGCTCATCGATGCCCTGACCGACCCGATCATGGGCTTCATATCCGACAACACAAAATCGAAATGGGGACGAAGAAAACCGTATATTTTAGTCGGAAGTGCAATTACCGGTGTCGCTTTTATGGTCATGTGGCAATTGAATCCCGACAATTCGCAAACCTATAATTTCGTTTATTTCCTAATCGTCTCAGTCTTTTTCTACATCGGCTATACCATTTTTGCCACACCTTTAATTGGCTTAGGCTACGAAATGACTCCCGACTACAACGAACGTACCCGTTTGATGGCTGTATCGCAATGGATGGGACAGGTAGCCTGGATGATCGCGCCTTGGTTTTGGGTGATTATTTACGATCCGGATATCTTTGCCACAGCTCCGGAAGGAGCCAGAATCCTGGCCATTTGGGTTGGCGCAGCATGTATGATTCTGGGAATTATGCCGGCACTGTTTAACCGCGAGATGATTGTGCCGGACAAAGATAAAATGGCCGACTTGTCGACGAAAGAACTCGCGGCGAACACCAAAGAGTTTTTCCGGGGAATCCTGCTGACGGTGAAAAACAAACCATTTATGAAACTATGCGGTGCTACTTTTTTCATTTTCAACGGATTCCAAACCATCGCTCAATTTGCCATGTTCATTATTGTCTACTACCTGTTTCAGGGCGATAAAGTCGCGTCGGGAACCTGGCCTGCCTGGTTTGGAACGGTAAGTGCCATGGCGACCGCTTTTCTGGTGATTCCTGTGGTGACGAAAATTTCAGAAAAAGTGGGCAAGAAAAACGCGTTCATCATTGCCACCCTCATATCGATTATTGGTTATGGATTGAAATGGTGGGGATTCAATCCGGCAAATCCCTGGATGATGTTCATGCCCATTCCGTTCCTTTCATTCGGAATTGGAGGTCTGTTCACCCTAATGATGTCGATGACCGCTGATGTTTGCGACCTCGATGAGCTGAACAACGGTGAGCGTCGCGAAGGAATGTTCGGCGCTGTTTACTGGTGGATGGTGAAACTTGGTACGGCACTGGCCTTACTAACGAGTGGGATTGTTCTACAGGCAGTCGGTTTCGACCAAACAATTGACCTGCAATCAGCAGAAACATTGACGAACCTGCGCATTGCCGATATTCTGATTCCTATTGTGACAGCCCTGATGGCCATTGCAATCATTTGGAAATACAATATCACCGAAGAACGAGCGCACGAGATTCGTCAGGCATTGGTTTCCCGTCGCGGTAAAACACTTCATCAGTAATAAAACAATTTCCTATTGAAGTTGAAAATGCTTATTTCACATTATCAAAAGTCAATCGTAAAGTTGAATGTCGGTACATTTTAGCCGACCATCATAAAAACCTAAATACGAAACAAATGAATAATATTGCTGCGAAACTTAGCCTCAAAGAAAAAATAGGCTACAGCCTGGGCGACACAGCATCCCATTTCGTGTGGGATATGGTCGGTTTCTGGATTCTGATTTTCTACACCGATACTTATGGGATTTCTGCCGCGGCGGCCGGTACCATCATGCTGATCGCTCGTTTCTGGGATATGGCAAACGACCCCATCATGGGGATCATTGCCGACCGAACCCATACCCGTTGGGGAAAATTTCGCCCCTACATGTTGTGGATGGCTCTTCCTTACAGCGTGCTGGCCGTGCTCACCTTTACCACTCCCGATTTGGGCGAAACAGGCAAAGTAATTTATGCCGGAGCAACTTACCTGCTGCTGATGACAGTTTTCACGGCCATCAACCTCCCCTATTCTTCGCTGGGAGCTGTAATGACTGCCGATTCGAACGAACGGGCCGGACTGAATTCCTACCGGTTTATCTTCGCCTTTATAGGGCAGCTCATTGTTTCGGGTACAGCCTTAACTTTGGCAAACTATTTTGGCGGAGGCAACAGTGCCAAAGGCTATCAGTATACGTTAATCTTGTTTGCCGCAATCAGCCTCGTTTTGTTCCTCATTACCTTTAAAACAACCCGCGAACGGGTGCAACCACTCAAAGAGCAACAAGTCGACCTGCGTGCCGACATCAAAAACCTGTTTCGCAACCGTCCCTGGGTCATCCTGTTTTTTGTCGGCATCATTTCCTTTATCATGTTTGCTATGCAGAACCTCGCGGTGGCCTATTATTTCAAATACTACATCGGCAACGAAGAGAATGTGCAGCTATTCAACGTTATTGGAACAATCGCTTTAATTATAACAATCCCCTTTTCGAAACCATTGGCAAAAAGGTTTGGAAACCGGAACGTGTTTCTCGCAAGCTCACTGCTTTCAGGTCTTTTCTTCATCCTTTTATACATCCCTGGTGTGAATGACATTTATTGGATCTACGGCTTCAATATTTTAGCCAAAATGGCCTATGCTCCGGCTGTTCCGCTTTTATGGACCATGTTGGGCGACACTGCCGATTATTCTGAATGGAAATCTGGAAGAAGAGCCACCGGCTTGGTCTTTTCAGCAGCCACCTTCGCCCAAAAAGCCGGATGGGGAATCGGAGGCGCATTAGCCGGTTGGTTTTTAGCGCTGTTTCATTTCGAGCCCAATGCCGTACAATCCGAAACAGCCATTACCGGTATTAAAATGATGATCTCGGTGTTCCCGGGCATTCTTTATATGTCGTGTGCTATTTTGCTTTACTTCTATAATATCGATCATAAAACCACGATGGAAATGCAAAAGGATCTGGAAGCCAGAAGGGCTGAGGATTAAAACCGCTCCATTCTACAGACACCCGAATTTCAACAAAAAATTATACCCGATGAAAATAGTTCCTTACTTCACAAGTATGCTTGCCATCCTACTACTGGCGGGCTGTAGCGTACAAAACAACCAAAATATGGAGGTTTTTGAAACATCAGCAAGTGGACATAAACTTGAGAAAATTACCGAATTTCAAACGCTTGAAAATCCGGTAGTGGTAAAAATTTTGCCGGAAGAAAAATTCCAAACAATCACCGGATTTGGAGGTTCGTTTACCGAGGCTTCGGCTTATTTGCTCAATCAGTTGAGTAAGCAAAACAGAGACTCGATACTCAACGCTTACTTTAGCAGCCGGGGAGCAGCTTATTCCTTAACACGAACTCATATCAACTCATGCGACTTTTCGTTGAGTAATTACTCTTACGCTTCGGTTCCGGGAGACACCACCTTGGAGCATTTCTCAATCGATGAAGACCGCGATGACCTCATTCCAATGATTAAGGAAGCGATGGCCATCTCTGAAGATGGATTTAAAATTATGGCGTCGCCCTGGACCGCATCACCCTGGATGAAAGACAATAACGACTGGAGAGGTGGCAAGCTTTTACCGGAATACAACGACACCTGGGCTTTGTTCTTCTCTAAATACATTGATGCCTACAAAAATGAAGGTATTGACATTTGGGGTGTGACCGTTGAAAACGAACCGCTTGGAAACAACAACAATTGGGAAAGCATGCACTTTTCTCCGGAAGAAATGGTTGATTTTGTGAAAAATCACCTGGGACCAACGTTGAAGGCAACCCACCCTGAAGTTAAAATATTTGGGTACGACCAAAACCGGGGTGATGAACTGGAAGAGTGGGCCCGGATCATGTATGAAAATGATGAATCATCTGAATATTTCGATGGTATGGCTGTTCACTGGTATGCCAGCACCGTTGATTGGTTTGCCGAATCGCTGCAATTTACACACGAGGCAGCTCCAAATAAATCAATTATTCAGTCCGAAGCGTGTGTCGACGCCGAAGTTCCTCACTGGCAAGATGATGAATGGTACTGGTCGGCCGAAGCGACTGACTGGGGTTGGGACTGGGCTCCTGAAGATCAGAAACACCACCATCCCAAATATGTACCGGTTTATCGCTACGCGCGCGACATCATTGGCTGTATGAATAACTGGGTTGAAGGTTGGATTGACTGGAACATGGTACTCGACCGGCAAGGTGGACCAAACTGGTTCAAAAACTGGTGTACCGCGCCGGTCATTGTCGATCCAGAAATGGACGAAGTGTACTTCACTCCTTTATATTACACCCTAACTCATTTTAGTAAGTTTATCAGACCCGGAGCAACTCGCATCGGATTCCAAACTTCTGAAACCAACCTAATGTTAACGGCGGCTCAAAATCCGGACGGTTCCATCGTATTGGTTATTTTAAATACCGGTGAAAATCCGCAGCAGTTGGAGGTATCGGTTCCCAACAGACAAATTGCTTTTTCAATTTCCGGACAAGCAATACAAACGGTTGTGTTAAAGTAGTTGAATCATCACGTAAAAAGTTAATTCAGTCGGGAAACGTTCAACCAATTCCGTTAAGTTTTTCAGGCGGACTAAACTGGTAGAACCAACGATAGAGTGACCTTCGTGTTCCGAATGACCTATTTTGAAACATCGTTTCCGAAAAATACCAGTTCGCCATATTATTGTAACTTAATGCGTATTCCACTAATAATCGTGACTCAAAATAGTTGAAAATGAAAAAAACGAAATGGACAATCATCGCAATTTTAGCAGTACTTGTGTTGAACGCTTGCAATCAAAAAAGTTCTGAGTTGAAACAGGATGTGATCGGAGAAAAAGTTGAAAGCTTACTGGCTAAAATGACCCTCGAAGAGAAAGTCGGTCAAATGGTGCAGTACAATGGGTTTTACGACGCTACCGGTCCCGTGCCAACAGGTGGAGACGCGAAAAAGAAATATGAAGATCTCCGGCTGGGAAAGGTCGGTTCGTTCCTCAATGTTCGCGGAGTTGAACAGGTTCTTGCACTGCAAAAGATAGCAGTAGAAGAAACGCGCCTGGGCATCCCGCTAATTTTTGGGCTCGATGTAATTCATGGTCATAAAACCCTATCGCCGATCCCCTTGGCCGAAGCCGCTAGCTGGGATCTGCAAGCAATTGAACAATCTGCCAGAACGGCTGCTATTGAAGCTTCGGCTGTGGGCATTAACTGGACTTTTGCACCAATGGTAGATATCTACCGCGATGCACGCTGGGGACGGGTAATGGAAGGTGCCGGTGAAGATCCCTATCTCGGCGCCAAAGTTGGCGTGGCGCGTGTTCGGGGTTTCCAGGGCGACGATCTTAGCGCGAACAATACCATTGCTGCTTGCGCAAAACACTTCGCCGGCTACGGCTTTTCCGAGGCTGGTCGCGAGTATAACACGGTTGATATAGGTACCTCCACCCTTTACAATATTGTATTCCCGCCTTTTAAGGCACTTGTTGAAGCGGACGTAAAAACCGTGATGAACGCGTTCAACATCGTCAATGGAGTTCCGGCTACCGGAAACAGCTTTTTGCAGCGCGATATCCTGAAGGGCGAATGGGGTTTCAAAGGTTTTGTAGTCTCCGATTGGGCCAGCGGAGCCGAAATGGTAACTCATGGCTATGCGAGAGACCTGAAGGAGGCCGCGCAATTTGCCGCGAATGCCGGCTCTGATATGGATATGGAGTCGGACGCCTTTGTCAGCCATTTGGTAGAGCTGGTAAAAGAAGGAAAAGTAGCAGAGTCTGTCGTTGACGAAGCGGCTTCCCGGATTCTGAGGGTGAAATACGAGCTTGGATTATTCGACGACCCTTATCGCTATTGCGATGAAATTCGTGAAAAGGACCTGCTCTACAATGAAGCCCATCAAAAGGCTGCGTTGGACATGGCCCGCAAATCGATTGTTCTGCTAAAGAATGAAAATAACTTGCTGCCGCTGCAAAAAAACCGACAAAAAATCGCTGTTATTGGTGCACTGGCAAACGATAAAACAAGCCCGCTGGGAAGCTGGCGGATTGGCTCAGACGACAGCACAGCAGTTTCGGTGTTGGAAGGTCTCATGATTCATTCTTCAGGCTTCGCTTACGCCAAAGGAGCCGATGTGGTCACCGGACCGGTTTCATTTGTGCAAGAACTGAATATCAACACAACTGATCGCTGTGGGTTCAACGAAGCTATTAACCTGGCTAAACGATCAGAGGTAGTTTTGATGGTGCTGGGCGAGCATGGGTTCCACTCCGGCGAAGCCCGCAGCCGAACCCAAATCGACCTACCGGGATTGCAACAGGAGCTACTGGAAGCGGTTTACAAAGTCAACCCAAACATTGTATTGGTGCTGATGAACGGCCGTCCGCTGGCCCTACCTTGGGCTGCCGCTAATATTCCGGCAATTGTGGAAGCCTGGCAGTTGGGAACACAATCGGGTAATGCCATTGCCGATGTGTTATTTGGTGAATACAATCCTTCCGGAAAGCTTCCAATGTCGTTTCCGCGAAGCGTAGGACAATGTCCGATTTATTACAATCACTTCAGCACAGGCCGGCCAACAAACGCCGAAGAAAATGTATTCTGGTCGCATTATACCGACGAGGAAAACTCGCCACTGTTCCCGTTTGGTTTCGGATTGAGTTATTCCGAATTCGACTACAGCGATCTAACCATTGATGATTCCGATCCCAAAAACGTTAAGCTGACAGTAACAGTGGCGAACGTCGGCGGTATTGATGGCGAAGAAGTTGTGCAATTATACCTGCATGATAGAGCTGCCTCGGTGGTTCGTCCGGTGAAAGAACTGAAAGGCTTTGAAAAAATCAGCCTCAAAGCCAATGAATCGAAAACAGTTTCGTTTGTGTTAACTGAAAACGAACTAGGTTTTTACAATGGCGAAGGCGAGTTTCTGGTTGAACCCGGCGAGTTTGATGTTCTTATCGGCACCAGTTCGCAGGAAGGTCTTGCCGGCAGTTTCGTACTGAAATAGCAAATTTGTTTCGCGATGTGGAACATGCACCGACTGGCTTAACACAAGCTACAGCGGCGTTTCTGATCTACGATATGGCCGGGATAAACAACGATCCCGGCTTTTTTACCTCCGCTAGCCGGAACTCCTAACAGCCGGATTCTGCTGGTTCCTGTGAGCCAAAATCAAAGCTTTCCCGCAACCTGCACTTTTGCAGGAAATAGTCAGGATGGATGAGAAAATGATGGCTTTCCCTTCAAAATCCAGCTGTCTTTGTGTAGTTTTACCGGTATGAAACAGCAGAATCAGCAAATCAAAAATATTATCTTCGATCTCGGCGGGGTGCTTTTAGCGATCGATGCGGAGCGAACCATTCAGGCTTTTCGCCAATTGGGTATGCCCGACCTCATTCGCCCAGGAGGGTGGGGATACGAACATCAGGTTTTCCTCGACATGGAATCGGGCAAGCTGAATGAAGACGAATTTCGAGCCGGGATTCAACAACTGCTACCTCAACAAGTTTCCGATGAAGCCATCGACGCTGCCTGGTGTGCCATGATCAAAGACTATTTCCGGGATCGCATTGAGCTGGTTAAACGACTTTCTGCTGATTATCGGGTGTATCTGTTTTCGAATACAAATGCCATTCATATCCGACATTTTCAGGGACTATTTGAGCGGGCATTCGGACACTCGCTATCCCAGCTTTTTGTAAAAGACTTTTACTCGAACGAAATCGGCCTGCGCAAACCAGCTCCGGAGTCGTTTGTACACGTATTGAATGATGCGGGTTTAAATGCGGAGGAAACGCTGTTTGTCGACGATTCGGATGCCAATATTGAAGGAGCAAAAAAAACGGGTATGAACACCATTTGGCTCACACCCGAATCCGATTTATTATCTTTCTTCTAATTTTAGTCTTCCGGTTCGCGCCAATCGCCATTCTCACGAATCAGGCTCTCCAATTCATAAACAGCATTTTCATATTGAATATGGCGTTTCTTGAGCGACTGCCCTTTATACAGGTTTACCTTACCATTTCCGGCTCCTACAAAACCATAATCCACATCGCCCATCTCACCGGGACCATTAACCACGCAACCCATAATTCCAATCTTCAAGTGGTTCAGGTGCTTGAAATGTGTTTTGATCTTCCGGGTCGTCTCATGCAAATCGAATAGTGTTCGTCCGCATCCCGGACAACTCACAAACTCGGTTTTAGTTACCCTCATCCTACTGGCCTGAAGGATAGAAAAGCTGAGATCTTTCAAGTCGGTAAACGTAACATTTTCACCTTCGTTGGTAATGCAGATTCCGTCGCCGTAACCATCAATCAACAGCCCGCCCAAATCAATCGACGCTTTAATCTGAAGGTCTTCCAAACTAGTCTCTTTGTAAGCTCGATGAATGATTACAGGTACTTTCCAGATGTGCGATTCCAACGTCATGAAAAACGCACGTAGCTCCGCAAATGGATTTTTATTGAAACTTTCCAGAACCAAAACGGTTTTCCGGGTTTGTTTCAGTTTGGTAATAATTTCCGGGTTCTCAGACATGAAACGGTCGAATTCCATTTTATTGGTTCGAATAAATTTCATTTGTCCCCAGTGACTGCCACCAAACAAATATTCTTCGAGGTCGAGAATCGGGTACACATTGCCTTCCAGATCGAGGATCTGGTCGCCATTCAGGAAATATTCCGGAATTTGTTTCCCGCGAAGCGGAAGGATCTCTGAAAGACTCCGTTCGCGCAGGTCGGCTACAACCACCGGTACCTGCTTTCCGCCCATGTTCATTACCGGACGAACCGAGCGACGCTCGTACTCAAACGGGTTTACCTGGGCAAATAACGGAGCCGTTATTGGCTGGTGATTTTGGTATGACTTAATGTAGTTGACCATTTTCTTGGCCACCGGTATTTCTTTCTCAGGAGCTTCGGTTAGCGACACCCGGATGGTGTCTCCAATACCGTCAACCAGCAAAGCTCCGATGCCAACTGCCGACTTAATGCGGCCATCTTCACCCTCGCCTGCTTCGGTAACACCCAAATGAAGTGGAAACTCCATATCTTCCAATCGCATTCGTTTATTCAGCAACCGAACCGTGTACACCATCATCCGGGTGTTGCTCGATTTTATGGAGATTACGACATTTTTGAAATCCACTTTCTTACAAATGCGCAAATACTCCATCACCGACTCGGAGATTCCGGCAGGTGTGTCGCCATAACGACTCATAATCCGATCGGACAATGAACCCTGGTTAGCGCCAATCCGCAATGCTGTGTTTGTTTCTTTCAGTACCTGCAGAAAAGGAATGAACAGCTCTTCAATCTTTTGCAACTCCTCTTTGTATTCCTCGTCGGTGTATAAATGATGCTCGAACCGGGCCCGTTTATCGTAAAAATTACCGGGGTTGATTCGCACTTTCGAAATATATTTCGCAGCAATTTCAGCTAACTTTGGGTTGAAATGAATATCGGCAATGAGCGAATTTTCATAGCCTCGTGCAACCAGCTCCCGCTTTATGTTTTTCAGGTTCTCAGCATCAGGCATTCCTTTTACCGTTACCCGAACATAGTCGGCACCAGCTTTTATAATGCGTATAATCTGGTCAACTGTCGCTTCCGTATCTTTTGAATCAGTATCAGTCATGGACTGAATACGAATCGGATAATCTCCCCCCACTGGTATCTTACCAACCTGAACTACAGCCGTTTGCTGGCGTTGATACTTCGTCAAATCCTTGATATAGTTAAAATTCCGATCTTCCATGTTCAGTCACGCGTTTTAAGAGAGCCACAAAGTTAAGTTAAAGTTAATAAATACAAAATGTCGAAGCCTAATTTATAAGAAATTACCCCCAATTCGCTGCAATTTTACGGCACCTTCCCGACTCTATCTCTTGTGGGCAATAAAAGATGACAAATGTTAGCTTCAAATTGCTGAGCGTTTTTAACAGACAGTCAAAAGAAGTTGAAAAGCATGAAACGGTGATTACCTTAAAATTAAATTTCGAGGACTTAAAGTTAAGCGAATCTTCCCGATTTCCTTATTTTTGGTCTCAAACTTGAAGGCATGACGATCCGAATAGAAAACATTTCAAAATTTTATGGCAAGCAAAAAGCAGTCGATCAGCTTAGCATCGAGCTAAATAGCGGCGAGCTCGTCGGTTTTTTAGGACCAAACGGTGCCGGAAAGTCAACCCTAATGAAGATTATTACCGGTTATTTGGCAGCCGACGAAGGTACAGTAAGCATTAACGGCGAAGAGGTTTCGCCCGAAAATCATCGGCTCAGACAGCAGATTGGCTATTTGCCGGAACACAACCCGCTTTATACTGACTTGTATGTTCGGGAATATCTGGAGCTCACTGCGGGCATGTACCACCTAAAAAACAAGAAACAGCAGGCCGACCGAGTAATCGAAATGACCGGACTTGGCCCGGAGCGGCACAAAAAAATTGGCGCCCTTTCGAAAGGCTACCGGCAACGGGTGGGACTGGCACAGGCACTGATTCACGACCCGGCAATCCTGATTTTGGATGAGCCTACTACCGGTCTTGACCCAAATCAGCTGGAAGACATTCGGACCTTGATTCGCGGAATCAGCCGGGAGAAGACGGTGCTTTTCTCGACACACATCATGCAAGAGGTTGAAGCCATCTGTAACCGGGTGCTCATTATCAACAAAGGAAAACTAATTGCCGACAACCCGGTTGAAAGCCTGAAAAGCGGCAAACTGTTTTCGAGCCAACAGGTTTTGGTTGAATTTGCTGAAAAAATCCAACCGACGCAAATTTCATCAGCATTGAACATCAGGCAACTTGATCAGATTTCCGACAGAAGCTTTTTGGTACATGCTCCGGGAGAAGATGATATTCGCCCGGCTCTTTTTCGCTTTGCCGTAGATAATAAGCTGACGATTCTAACTCTTACAGAGCAACAAACCAGCCTCGAAAACATTTTTCACAAGCTGACGAAAAACTAACCATTCCGACACAAAGGCTTAAAGTCGCCACCTTTATCTTTCCCTTCAATTTTTTTCTGTCAACTTTAATCAAAAAGCTCTCCCTGTTTGTTATACCAGGCTAATGAGAAAAGAAAAATGAGAAGGAAAAAATAGATTGTCTTTTCGGTAGGGGTTTTTAAAGCTGTTTCCGACGTACAAAAAGAGCCTAATCCATCCGGAAATTTCATTGTTATTGGCCAAAACCAGCGCGATCGACTCATTGGGACCGACGTTCGTTTTATTCCAAAGCGACCAACAGCTTTCGCCTAATCTGCTGATCTTGGTGCCGGTTGTTGAACAAATCGATGTGAATACCCGATTTCAGTTTGCAATGGAAACCAAAAAAGGTATTACATTTGCCTCAAGTAATTGTGGACAAATTTGAGATTGATTGCAACCACGTTAAAAAAATGCTAAAGCAATCGCTTTATCTTTTTGACTTCCGTCAATCATTCTCATCTACACAAACATTTTTAAATCAATTCATTTGCAACTGCTCAATGCGTGCAAATTTTAATAATTCAAAAAGATATGAGCTATCTATTTACAAGCGAATCGGTATCGGAAGGACACCCGGATAAAGTTTCCGACCAAATTTCTGACGCCCTGCTGGATGAATTTCTGGCATTTGACCCGAACTCAAAAGTAGCCATTGAAACGCTGGTGACCACCGGACAGGTTGTGCTGGCAGGCGAAGTAAAATCGCAAACCTATGTGGATGTTCAGGAAACAGCCCGAAAGGTTATTAACGAGATTGGTTACACAAAAGCTGCCTATCGTTTCGACGGAGACTCGTGCGGTGTGCTGACTGCCATTCACGAGCAGAGTGCTGACATTAACCGTGGCGTGGACAAAGCCGACAAAATGGATCAGGGAGCCGGCGACCAGGGAATGATGTTTGGCTATGCCTGTAAGGACACCGAAGATTACATGCCTTTAGCATTGGATCTTTCGCACCGTATTTTGAAGGAATTGGCCGTTGTTCGACGCGAAGGTAAAGTGATGACCTATCTGCGACCGGACTCAAAATCGCAGGTGACTATTGAATACAACGACGACAATTCACCGAAACGAGTTGAAGCCATCGTTGTTTCGACCCAGCACGACGAGTTTGACGCTGACGAACCGATGTTGGCAAAAATCAGGGAGGATGTAATCAACATTCTGATGCCTCGAGTGATTGCTCAATTGCCCGAACGTGTTCAGGTTTTGTTTGGCGACGATATTAAATACCACGTGAACCCAACCGGTAAATTCGTTATCGGCGGACCTCACGGAGATACTGGCTTAACCGGCCGCAAAATCATTGTCGACACTTACGGTGGCAAAGGCGCTCATGGTGGCGGTGCTTTTTCAGGAAAAGATCCATCGAAAGTTGACCGCTCAGCAGCTTATGCCTCGCGCCACATTGCCAAAAACCTGGTTGCTGCAGGTGTTGCCGACGAAGTGCTGGTACAACTGGCCTATGCCATTGGTGTTGCCAAACCAGTTGGTGTGTATGTGAATACTTACGGAACAGCGAATGTAAAACTTGACGACGGAGCGATTGCCCGCAAAGTAGAGGAACTGTTCGACCTGCGTCCGGCAGCGATTGAAGAACGATTGAAACTTCGCAACCCAATTTACCGCGAAACAGCCGCTTACGGCCACATGGGACGCATGCCGCAAACAATAACCAAAATTTTCGAATCGCCCTATTTCGGTCGGATTGAAAAAGAGGTGGAGCTGTTCACGTGGGAAAAGCTCGACTATGTTGATGCGATTAAAGCTCAATTTCAACTTTAAAATTCCATCTTAACTGTCATACTTAGCCCGATTCATGCCGGATCGGGCTAATTTTTTGCGCGAAATTCAGGCTAAATTGATTTTCCCATACCGATTCCAGATCGGTTGCGCTTCACTAAAAAAAAGGCTTCAACCTAAATTAAAACTTAGATTGAAGCCTTTTCAGCAAT
This sequence comes from Mangrovibacterium sp., assembly GCF_041596335.1. Taxonomy (GTDB): domain Bacteria; phylum Bacteroidota; class Bacteroidia; order Bacteroidales; family Prolixibacteraceae; genus Mangrovibacterium. The sequence goes on from NZ_JBFHIT010000013.1 coordinate 60,188, forward strand.
CAGACAATTGAGCCAAAACTTAGTACTTAGAATTCATTTTCGCCGAATTCACTTTTCAGTTGCTTGCCGTTCGATTTCCGATTGATATTGAAACTCAGGTTCACCATAATCACATCGGTTTCATAGATATAATTTGTGGTGGTATAAAACGAATCTCCCCAAGTGGTGATTTCCTGCCTGTTAGATTCATTCATCCCCAAATCGATGTTTTGCCATTGCACGCCGGCGGTCAACCGGTTATTGAAGAATGTTTTCTTTACCGACAGGTTTGGACTCAAAAAGCGGGAATCCTCTCCCTGCGCTGTTGGCCGTTTCGAAAGATAATTCAGATTAGCCTGCAAACTTAACGAGCTTGTGAGAGTGAAATTGGTATTGGCATTCAGCGAATACACCCAATCGTTGTGCGAATCGAGTTGAATGATTTCGCCTAAAACGTTGACTTCGCCTTCGTATTTCTGTTGATAGACATTCGCTCCCAAATAAAGATTCCACCACTTCACCGGATGAAGATTCGCGCCCAGCTCGAGACCAAGCGCTGTAGCTTTGTCAACGTTGGTATACACCCGGTTTAGAATTGAATCGGCATAAACACTGTTCACCCGCTGCATCGGATCTTTGCTAGCCCTGTAATAAACAGTCGAGAAAAGCATTCCGGTTTTGAAATTGTGGGTCACCCCCATCTCAAGAGCATCTATCAACTCTGGTTTCAGGTCCGGATCTCCAATCTCCAATGTTTCCGAGTGTTCCCGTTCAGGAATTGGATTCAGCTGGTTATTCGACGAACGCTGAATCCGGCGACTGTACCCTGCCTTCAGCTTCCAATTCTCAGATAGCGTATACTGCACATTCGCACTAGGAAACAGGTTTGACAAACTCAACCGATGAGTCTCCGGATCGGTCGACAACTCAACAGTCCGGTCGTATTGCTCGAACCTCAACCCGGCCATATACTCGATGCGATCGGTTTTAGCACTGTACTGCAGATAGGCCGAATTGATCTGATTCTTCGAATCGGCTGTACCACTAAACTGATCCAGGTTCGGCTGATCCGGAACCTCCGGGCTAATCAGATAATCAAAAACACCCTCTTGTGTGTCGTACCGAAACTGGTAGCCGGTTTCCAGTTTTCCTGATCCCAGCTCAACGGCATAGTCAACCAAAAACCGATAACCTTCAACCGGCTTTTGATAGGGGTTCTGAACATACTGAATTTCTGTGCCTCCGGGCTCCGTTAAATTATGATTGTGGGTATTGCCATACAGATCGTCGTATTCGTACAAACCCGAAAAAGTTAGCGACGATTTCTTGCTGAATGTATGCTTGTAATCGATGCTCCCCAGGGTGAACGTTCCTTGTTTTATTTGGTTGTTGGCATTGTAATAATTGAATTCGTAGATCACATCACCCGTATTTTCATCAACCTGCGAGTTGTTATAAAAAATATTGGCGTCCCGCTCCTGATAGCGTTTCCCGCTGTAGAAGCCCACCGAAATCAGATTTTTTTCATCGGCCTGAAACGACACTGATGCGTTTCCGGCATAGTTGTACCGATAGAAACTCCGCTCACCTTCCGATGGGAAGTAATTGACAGTCTGCGCATCCGGATTCGAAATACGCACATCACCAATTCGGTAGCCGGCCAAATCGTTCCGGGTATAATTGGCGCCAATGGTAATATCCCATTTTTTCTTTTGGTAATTGAAAGTCGCATCGGCTCCATAACGATTTGGGTTTCTATCATTCCCAAAATCACGTGTACTTGGCAATCCTTGTTGCAAATTGATCACAAAACCAATTTCATCCGAATTCCCGGTTTTAGTTTTAATATTGATGATCCCCGCATTTCCGTCGGGATCGTATTTTGCCGAGGGCGATGTAATTAGCTCTACATCTTCGATGGTATTGGCCGGAAGCTGACTCAATACACTCTGCGCATCGGTAAGCACAGGTTTTCCGTTCAGCAGCAACAAAAAACCGGCCGATCCCCTAACGGAGATTTCACCAAGGCCATTCACCGAAACCGAAGGCATATTCTTCAAGACATCAACAGCCGAACCACCTTTAGCCGATTCAAATTGCCCGGCTTTATAGGTTTGCTTTTCCAACTTATTCAGTACGTCAGCCCTGACCCCATGAACCGCGATCTCATCGACCACAACGCTTGAAATACGAATCGGTATTTCACCCAGCTGAAGGTTTTGCCGGTCGCCGATAGTAAATTCCTCTAATTTTTTCTTTTCATAACCTATAAACTGAATCTCGATAAAGTAACGCCCCGACGCGAGCTTTCCAAACTCGAATCCTCCTGTTCTGGTGGTTACTTTTCCGTTTAAAAGACTCCCGTCATCAGCCCTGTACAATGCCACACTGGCATATTCCACCGGCTCACGGGTCTCTGAGTCTTTCACCTGTCCGGTCACTTTTCCATCGGCGCCGATCACATTCAAATTCATGAACATGAAAACCGCAAACAATAAATAAATCGTTTGTTTCACTCTGTTAATTTTGTCGTTAATAGTTCAATTACATCTCTCTAACGACTCAGTATTCTTTTGGCAGGCCATTTCTGGCAAACCGAAAAAATGATATGCTTCGCATCCTCCGAGCAGAGTAGAAAGCTTTACTAAGCCAAAGAACAAAGAAACCATTATCATCCTAAAAAGTTTCAGGCTTGTTGAAAATAGGCAAGCCATTTAGAAATGTTAACAGGATTTGATTTGAAGGACGTAGTGCTGAATTTTTACGCAACAACATCAAAATGTAATCTTTTGTTACAAAAATGCAATCGCGCGTTAAGTGTTGTTTTTCTGAATATTAGGCTCCACTCGACAGCTAATATTGTTTAAAAATGTCGTAAATTAATCGTTTTGTAATATTTTATTAATGCCACTGCAACTTAATAGCTTTTGATTTGCCTTCGGATTCTGTAACAAGAGTTTAATTAATTTTCAATCTTAAGTATATGAAACGCATTAGTGTATTAACGATGGTTATGCTATTAGTGACCATCATGGGTAAATCCCAAACAACGGAGGCATTTAAACGATCAGGAAACCCGTTTATGAGAATTTATAGTAATTACCACACTACTTTTTCCGATGGTGAATCTGCTTCTGCCTTCGAACTAACCCGAGTATACCTTGGATATGAATATCAGTTTAGCAAAAACTTTTCAGCCAAAGCAAACATCGACGTTGGCAACCCCGATGATGGTGGCGACTTTGAATACACCGCTTTTATCAAAAATGCTTACGTGAAGTACAAGCAAGATCAGTGGACTGTATACTTTGGTATGATCTCGACTACTCAGTTTAAAGTTCAAGAGAATTTCTGGGGATACCGCTACCTTGAAAAATCTTTCCAGGACGGATACAGCTTTAACTCAAGTGCCGATATGGGAATTAGTGTTGCCTACAAATTTTCAGATTTCATCAGCGCTGACCTGATTATCGCGAATGGTGAAGGCTACAAAAAAGTTGAGGCTGACAGTACATTAAGAACAGGTTTTGGCTTAACAGTTAATCCGGTACAAAAACTGACTGCCCGTGTTTATTACGATTTCAGTTCAAACGAATCAACTCAAACATCCTTAGCCACATTTCTCGGTTATGCCGACGATCATTTCAGCTTAGGTGCCGAATACAACTACATGACCAACTACAAATTCGTGGAAGGACGTGACAGAAGCGGTACCTCTTTTTACGCGACCGTGTTTGCCGCGCCAAAGGTGAAGCTGTTTGCCCGTTACGACAACGTAATGTCCAACACCCCTTCTGGTGCGAGTGCTGACTGGAACCTGTCGAAGGATGGTGAACTTTTCCTTGCAGGGGTGGAATATGCTCCGGTAAAAGGCATCAAACTAACACCAACATTCTCGGGGTGGAAACCTGCAGACAGTGCCGAACCATTTAGTTCAAGTTTATTATTGAATTGCGAATTTAAATTCTAATCCATATTAAAATGAGAAAGTTTTTAGCCCTTGCTTTAGCGGTTGCCCTGCTGAGCAGTTGTTCAACCTCTACTAAAAAATCGGCCGACGGAGCCCAAAGCGACATTAAGCTGACAGCAGCCGGAGCTACCTTCCCCCTACCGTTCTACAACATGGTGTTCAAACAGTACACCGACGAAACAGGTGCACAAGTCACCTACGGTGGCATTGGATCGGGTGGTGGTATTCGCAGCCTTGGCGACCAAGTGGTTGACTTTGGCGCAACCGATGGCTACCTGGCCGACGATAAATTGGCCGAAATGCCGGGTGAAGTGTTACACATTCCAACCTGTATTGGTGCTGTAGTTATTGCTTATAACCTTCCAGGTATTGAAGAGCTAAAACTTTCAGATGAACTGCTGGAAAAAATCTTCATGGGAGAAATCACCAAATGGGATGACGCTCAAATTGCAGCCAATAACGAAGGCATTCAGCTACCAAGCATGGACATTACTGTTGTTCACCGTTCTGACGGTAGCGGAACAACACAAATTTTCAGCGACTACATGACCAAAATAAGTGAAAAATGGGCCAGCCAGGTTGGTGTTGGAAAATCGTTGAACTGGCCGGTTGGCATGGGTGCCAAAGGGAACCCGGGTGTTGCCGGAACCGTCAGCCAAACCAGCGGTTCAATTGGCTACATTGGTTCTGAATTTGCCTTTGCCCAAAAAATTTCGATGGCAAAAGTTGAAAACAGCAGCGGCAACTATGTTTTGCCAACCATTGAAAGTATTAGTGCGGCAGCTCAGGGAGACATTCCTGATGATACTCGTATCATGTTGACCAACTCTTCCGATCCGGCATCGTACCCAATTTCCGGTTTCACCTGGATTATTTTGTACAAAGAACAAAACTACAACAACCGTTCTGAGGCTCAGGCCAAACAAACAGTTGACCTGTTGAACTGGCTGATGGGCGATAAAGCTCAAGGCGAGGCTCCTAAAGTACATTACGCTCCGCTACCAAAACTGGCAGTTGAAAAAGCAAAAGCTATTCTGGGCACCGTGACCTATAACGGCCAGCCCCTGCAATAGACTTCAGGAATACGAACCCGAAAAAGATCCAAATGAATAGTGATAAAATCACTCGAATCGTTTTATCTCTGGTCTCATTTATTCTGGTTATAGTGACTGCAGGAATGGTCTACTCTTTGGTAGAGGGGTCCATTCCTGCTTTCAAAGCTTACGGACTGAACTTCATTATTTCCAACAATTGGGATCCAACATCGGGCAAGGAAAACTACGGTGCCCTGCCCTTTATTGCCGGAACCTTGATTACTTCCGTTTTGGCCCTGCTTATCAGCCTGCCGTTGTCCTTTTCGGCCTCACTTTTTTTAGGCGAATATTTTAGAGGAACACGTGTTGCCCGGGTGCTCAGCATGCTGGTCGACCTGTTGGCCGGTATCCCTTCCATCGTTTATGGTTTGTGGGGATTTTATGTTCTTCGCCCAATGATGATTGAGTTAGGGATTGGCAACCAAGGTTTTGGTATTTTCACTTCGAGCCTCATTCTGGCCATCATGATCATTCCTTACGCCACATCGCTGAGCAACGAAATTATTGCCATGGTGCCGAACGACTTGAAAGAAGCAGCCTATTCACTTGGCGCGACCCGACTGGAAGTCATCCAAACAGTAACCATTCCCAACGCTCACTCGGGTATCATTGCCGGATACATTTTATCGTTCGGACGTGCATTGGGCGAAACCATGGCCGTTACCATGCTAATCGGGAACTCGAACAAAGTACCCGACAGCCTTTTCGGAACCGGAAACTCGATGGCCAGTGTTATTGCCAACCAATTTGGCGAAGCCGATGGACTGAAACTGAGCTCTCTGATTGCAATCGGGTTGTTATTATTCCTGATAACAGGGATTGTTAACGCCCTAGGGAAATTGATAATTAAGAAGATGCGATAAAAGACAGAAACGTGAACAAAACAGCAAACATCAAGTTACGGGATACGTCAAAAAAACGAATATTGAAGGACAAGCTAGTCCTGGGAATCGTCGTTCTTTTGTCCATCGTTACTATTTCACCAATTGTTCTGATTATTGGCGAGTTGGTTCGGAAAGGCTACAAACAAATCAGCCTCGAATTCCTGATTAAAAATACACCCGACACCTACTCGGCCATGACAGCCCTTGCCAACGGAGAGTCGATTCCGGGAGGGATTGCCAATGGAATCATCGGAACGCTGATCATGGTTGTCATCGCAGCAGCTTTGGCAATTCCGATTGGGATAATTACTGGAATTTATTTGTACGAAAACCCTGGCAAACGCATGGCCAACTTTACCCGCAGCCTTTCAGACATCTTGCAGGGGGTTCCGTCTATTGTTCTGGGGCTGATCTCCTATTTATGGGTTGTGAAACACGTTACAATGGGCTATTCAGCTCTGGCTGGTAGTGTTTCGTTGGCAATAATGATGCTGCCCATGATTGTGCGTTCAACCGAAGAAACCCTGAAAATGATCCCGGCAAGCTTGAAAGAAGCCGCTATGGCACTAGGTACACCCTACTATAAAGTCATTATCAGAGTGCTGATTCCGACTGGCTTCAGTGGATTGTTAACCGGAATTCTGCTTGGCATTTCGCGGGTTTTGGGCGAAACCGCACCCTTAATGCTGACTGCGCTCGGAAGTACAATGATCAACCTGGACATTACCAAACCAACAAGCGCCATCCCCCTGTTGATTTGGGAGTTTTACAACGACCCGAACATGATCGACCTCATCTGGAGTTCGTCGCTTATGTTGATGATCATTGTTCTGCTTCTGAATATAATCTCGAAGCAAATAGCAGGTAAACGACGATAAAAAAGTTAATGGCAGGAGAAGCTAAACCAGGCAAACCTGTCCTGAAAAATATTCATGCTTTAAGAAATGACAAATACAATCGCTGAAATAAACAACCCGGCACTGAGCATTCAGGATCTTTCCATCTCCTACGATAAAAACAAGGCGGTGAAAAATGTCTCGGTTGATATTAAGAAAAACACCGTTACAGCCATCATGGGGCCATCGGGTTGCGGAAAGAGTACGCTGCTAAGAGCCCTCAACCGCATGCACGAGCTTTACGACAACATTTCGACCGAAGGGAAAGTGCTGATTCACGACGCGAACATCTACGATATGTCGGCCATAAAATTGCGACGGCAAATGGGCATGGTCTTTCAACGTCCAAACCCGTTCCCAACCATGAGTATTTACGAAAACGTAATAGCCGGCTACAAGCTCAATGGTATTCGGTTGAAGAAAAAGGAAAAGGACGAGGTTGTTGAACGGTCCCTGCGCGACGTTGCGCTATGGGACGAAGTGAAAGATTCGCTCCACAAAAAGGGAACCTTCCTCTCGGGCGGACAACAACAACGTTTGTGCATTGCCCGGGCCTTAGCTTTCAGCCCCGAAATCATCCTGATGGATGAACCAACGTCGGCTCTCGACCCCATTGCAACCTCAAAAATCGAAGATCTGCTGGTAAAGTTGAAAGAAAATTACACCATCATTCTGGTAACCCACAATATGTCGCAGGCAGCCCGGATTTCAGATTATTCGTTATTTATGTATCTTGGAGAATTGGTTGAATACGGGAAAACTAAAAATATGTTCACAAACCCGAAAGATCCAAGAACTGAGCAATACCTAACCGGAAAATTCGGTTGATCAGCTGTTTATAAAACTAAAAATAGTATCACCATGACGATAAAGAAAGACGAAGCAATTCAAAGTATATTGGACGATTTCGAGAAACTGGCCAATATAGTTTTGGAACAATTGGATTATATGGAACATTTCATCACATCAGGAGATCTGTTCGTTTCCGATGAAGTGTTGACATTTATCTATAAGAACGAGGAGCAAATTGATAAGATGGAAGTGAAACTGAGCGACAAAATCGTGAAAACCATCGTCCTTCAGAAACCGGTGGCATCCGATCTGCGCAAAATTATGTCGTGCTATCGCATCCTAATCAACCTTGAACGAATTGGAGACCGTGTAATTAATGTGACAAAATTTATCCATAAAATTAAAGCGCAGGACCTCTACGAAGGATTCCACGAGGTGTTTACAAACACCACGATGCTAAGTGTCAATATGGTTCGAAAGGCGTTGCTGGCATTTTCCAACGACGACAAGGAACTGGCCATCTGGACGATTAAGAATGACGACATTATGGACGAGATAAACGCCAAATTGCTGAAAAAACTAGTTAAAAAGGTGAATCTGGAAGATACAACCAAAAACTTGCTGACCAGTGCCATCACCCTAAAAGAAATGATGAGCAACATTGAGCGCATTGGCGATTACGCGACAAACATTGCCGAAGCAGCCATCTATTCGATTGAAGGAAGAGATATCAGACACCAAACACTGGAGGAATAACATGGACTATACCCCTAGAATATTAGTCGTTGATGACGAACAGGACCTGAGGGAAATTCTTCAGTTCAACCTGTCGAGTGAAGGATTCCATATCGATGTGGCCTCCTCTGCCGAGGAAGCGCTAACGAAACCACTGGAAACCTACCACCTTCTTTTACTCGACGTGATGATGGGTGGCATGTCGGGATACAAAATGGCGGATCTGGTTCGCAAAGAGCACAAACTGGATGTGCCGATCATTTTCCTGACCGCAAAAACTTCTGAAAACGATTTACTTACCGGATTCAATGTTGGAGGCGACGACTACATCGTTAAACCCTTCTCTATCAAGGAAGTGATTGTTCGGGTAAAGGCTATTCTAAAACGAGGCCGTTCCACCGAGCAGCCCAACACAACACTGGAGAGCGACGGCGTAAAAGTAGATGTAGAAAGTAAATCCGTAACCGTCGACAACGAATTAGTCAACCTCACGCGTAAAGAGTTTGAAATACTTGCTTTGTTGTTACGCAACAAAGGCAAATTCATCAGCCGACAGGAAATACTGGATCGTGTCTGGAGCAACGACGTAATTGTTACCGAGCGAAATGTGGATGTAAACATTGCCCGTTTGCGAAAAAAAGTGGGCAACTACGGCAACCAGATAATTGGTCGCTCCGGATATGGCTATTGCTTCGAAAAATAGACCCTAAAAAAACAACTTAAATTCATTGGCCGTGCTAAAACAAAGGACCTACCAACAGCGCATTTTTATTTATTTCTTTAGTGCTTTTACCATTTTTACTCTGTCTATTCTCGCTTTTCAGTATAGCCGCGAAAAAGAATACCGAACCAGCCAACTGGAAAACACGCTGGACAACGTCGCTCAAATGACGAATCGCTATATTCAGCATCACAACTTGCTGAAAAAAGAGGACTTCGGAGAGCTGGATTCAATCATCTACATGGTACCTGATCCAGAGATCAGAGTCACTGTGATTGGGTCGAAAGGCGAGGTACTTTACGATAGTTTTGTAAAAGAGTACCTGGACATGGAAAACCACTTCGAACGTCCGGAAGTACAAAAAGCGCTTTACAACGAACGCGGCGCCAACATCCGCCTTTCGAACACTACCGGACAGGATTTTTACTACTACGCCCGAAATTACGACCACTATTTCATCCGGTGTGCCGCGGTATACAACATCAAAATCCAGAACTTCCTGAAAACATCGCGCCTGTTCATCTTCTTTATGATCGCATTGTTCCTGCTCATGTGGCTAATGCTTTACCTGGTTACTAAACGATTGGGCGAATTTATTACCAAACTGCGCGACTTTGCCGTTCGTGCCGGAAAAGAAGAAGATATTGATCCCAACTTCAAGTTTCCGGATTCAGAATTTGGCGACATTCAGCTCCAGATCGTCCGGATTTACAACCGGCTAAAACGTGCGAAAGATGATTTAAGCGCTGAGAAAGAACGTCTTTTTAATCACCTGTACGCCTTGAACGAAGGAATCGCCTTCTTCTCGTTCAATAAGGATAAAATACTGGCAAACAGCCACTTCATTCAATACATCAACCTTATTTCGGAGCGCTCAACAATTTCGGCCGAATCGCTGTTTGAGATTCCCGAGTTTGAGGAATTAATTGCGAAAATCGACGCCTACCTGAAACCCGATGTAAAAATCAACCCCAAGAATCCACCTCATGTCGAAATTACCTTGTCGAAAAACGAAATGTACTTCCGGATTCAGGGGATTATTTTTGCCGATCGCACCTTCGAAGTCCTGATTGAAGACATCACCCGGCCCGAAAAACGCCGCTTGCTGAAACAGCAGTTAACCTCGAATATTGCCCATGAACTAAAAACGCCGCTTGCATCAATCAAAGGCTATCTGGAAACGATTCTATCCAATAAAAATATTCCAAAGGAAAAGGCACACTATTTTATTGAACGTGCTCACCTGCAAAGCGAGCGGTTAAATGTGTTGCTAAACGATATTTCGCTGCTAAACAATATTGAAGATGCAGGTGATTTATTCGAATTTAAATCGGTGAAACTTCGCCCACTAATCAATGATGTGATTGAAAATCTGGAATCGCGCATTTCGGAAAAAGGTATCAAACTAGATCTGTCAATCAATGATAACGTTGTGGTGCACGGAAACGACAGTCTGCTTTCGTCTATCTTTCAAAACTTTATCGAAAACAGCATCAACTATGCCGGACCGAAGGTGACCGTCACGCTGAAACAATACCTGGAAGATGAAAAATTCTACTATTTAAGCTATTCCGACAATGGCAAAGGTGTTCCGGAGGAGCATTTGAATCGGATTTTCGAGCGGTTCTATCGCATCGACGAAGGACGTACCCGCGAAACCGGTGGAACCGGATTGGGTTTAGCGATTGTAAAAAACGCCGTCCAGCTGCACAAAGGAGAAATTTCGGTGAGAAACAAGCCCGAGGGTGGCTTGGAGTTCCTTTTCTCACTTTCCAAAAGCTAGTTTTAAACAAACTATAAGTTGTTGAAATCCCGATGATTCAGTTCATCGGGATTTTTTTTGTTTAACAGTTTTGTAATGATTTATTAATTGCTCTGATATTCAGGCCATTACAGAATCAAATGTAATTCAAGCGTAAATATTTTGTAATCGTAGTGCAATATAAAGGGGCGTATTTTGCCTCTGTGATTTAGAGCTGTCTAATCCAAATTCAAAAACAGGAACACAGATTAAGGCAGAACGATCGACTATCTATTAAGAAATAACACAGCACCTGCTCAAACAAAAAACATTAGGTGCTAAACAGAAATTGAAAGCAAATTAATTAGAATTTAATACCAAATTAAAATGAAAAAAGTACAACTATTACTTCTGATGGCACTTATGGCAGGTGCAACATTTTTTACTTCTTGTAATGACGATGATGATCCAATAATTACTGAAATCGAAGAAGAAGAATTCGATATTTCTGCAAACATCACTACAAACACAACCTGGGAAACAGGTAACGTTTACCACCTTAAAAGCCGTATTGCCGTAGAAAGCGGAGCAACCCTGACAATTGAGCCAGGTGTTATCATTAAAGGTGATGCAGGTACAGGAGCCAACGCAACTGCCTTGATCATTGCACGTGGTGCAAAAATCATGGCCGAAGGTACTGCAACGTCTCCGATCATTTTCACATCGGTTGCTGACAATATTATGCCAGGCGAAATTTCAAGCCCGAACCTCGACCCAACATTGAACGGTTTGTGGGGTGGTTTAATCGTACTTGGTAAAGCAAACATTTCAGTTAGCACAGGTACCGAAGCTCAGATTGAAGGAATCCCTGCAACTGATACAAATGGCTTATACGGTGGTAGCGACGATACTGACAACTCAGGAATCATTAAATACGTTTCAATCCGTCATGGTGGTGCCAACATTGGTGAAGGCAACGAAATCAACGGTTTGACATTTGGTGGTGTTGGTTCGGGAACCACAGTTGAAAACATAGAAATCGTTTCAAACCAGGATGACGGTGTTGAATTTTTTGGTGGAACAGTTTCAGTTAAAAACGTAGTTTGCTGGAATGTTGGCGACGATGCTCTGGATACCGACCAAGCATATGCCGGTACTATCGATAACGCATTAGTAATCAACCCTGGCGATGAGTGTTTCGAGTTGGACGGACCTGAAGGTAGTTACCAAGGTGCTGGCCATACAATCAAAAACGTAACTGTAAAAGCGGGTGCTGCTCAAGGCCTGATCGACTTCGACGCGACAACTGATGTAAACATGATGAACATCTACTTCTACGACATGGTAGCCGGTCAAGACGTTGAGGAATACGCAGCTTATTCAGCCAATACGCTTGGATTCGCAAGTTCAGCTTTTCAAACTACGCTGCCTTCAGGTGTCGTTCTTGCTGACGTATTCGCAGGTGGTGCTGACGCGATTACAACTGAAGTTGCCGAAGGATCAAATACAGTAGGCGCTACCTTGTCTGCCTTCACCGGATGGACTTGGGCTTCTTTAAGCAGCGCGTATTAATTCAGCGAATCATTTCGGAAATCAATAATTGCCCAATAAAACTCACAGATCTATCGGTCTGTGAGTTTTCATTTTAATTTATAGAACAACAATCAATATCATGCGAGTTACTAAATTGTCTGTTACTATCTTCTTCCTATTTTTTACGACTTTCCTATTTGGCCAGGATGGCTATTTACGTGGAACCGTTTTTGATGGAAAAACCGGTGAATTCCTACCCGGTGTAACAATTTTTGCTGAAGGAACAACAAAGGGAACCATCACCGACTTAGATGGTAAATTTAACTTTTCTCTCCCCGCCGGAACTTACCAAATCAGAGTATCCTTCATTTCCTACGAAACCCTGACCATTAAAGACCTTGTTATAAAGCCGGGGCAAGCAACATTGCTTGAAAACATTAAACTTGATGAGGCAACGGTTGAAATCGGTGAAGCCGTTGTGACCGCAAAAGCTATTCGGAATACCGAAACAGCGATGCTGACAATGAAGAAAAAATCGGCCAACCTGATGGATGGTATTTCGGCGACCGGATTGCAAAAAATTGGTGACTCCGATGCCGCTTCATCCATGAAACGGGTCACCGGTGTGTCGGTCGAAGGCGGAAAATATGTTTTTGTACGCGGGCTCGGCGACCGGTATACCAAAACAATCCTGAACGGTCTGGACATTCCCGGATTGGATCCGGACAGAAACACCATTCAGATGGACATTTTCCCCACCAACCTGGTTGAAAATCTGGTAGTCAATAAAACATTTACTGCCGACCTCCCGGCTGACTTCACCGGGGGTGTGATCGATATCAACCTGAAAGATTTCCCGGAACGTAAAAATGCGGGCTTGTCGGTTAGCGCAGGCTATAACCCGGATTCACACCTCAACCAAAACTATGTGAGTTATGAAGGCGGCAAAACCGATTGGCTGGGCTTTGATGACGGCACCCGCGAGATCCCTGCCACAGACAACATCCCGTTCTTTTCCGAAGCAATTGGCGACGCTGACAAGGCTGAGCGTTATAAGGAAATTCTCGGAGCTTTCAACCCAACCCTGGCTGCAACCAGAGAACAAAGCTTAATGGATTTCAGCCTAAGCGCTTCAATGGGAAACCAGATTGAGCTCGGGAAATACGATTTTGGCTATCTCCTTTCTGCTTCCTATAAAAACAATACCGACTATTACGAAGGTGCATTATTCGGACGATATGGACTCTCCAGCGATCTGAGTATTAACGAAATGGAGCAACGCGAGTTTCAAACCGGTGATTATGGAGTAAACAACGTACTTTGGAGTACGCTGGCCGGAATAGCCTTAAAATCGAAGAAAGCGAAATATCGCATCAATTTCCTCCATTTGCAAAATGGAGAATCGAAAGCGGCAATTTTTGACTATGCCAAAAGTAACTACGGAACAACTTTCGCGGGTATCCAACACAACCTCGAATATAGCGAACGATCGCTGACTAACATCCTGCTAAGCGGTAAACACAGCGACTACGACAAAGGATGGAACATCGAGTGGAAGCTCTCGCCAACAATTTCTAAAATTGAAGATCCAGACATCCGTTTCACCAGATACGTTGTGGAAGACGGCAATTACATCATTGGCACAGAGTCTGGCTTTCCGGAACGAATCTGGCGTAACTTAGAAGAGAAGAACCTGGCTGCGGCATTGCATTTCACAAAAGACCTTAAGATTATTGAAGCGGATGCCAAACTAAAATTTGGAGGTGCCTACACTTATAAAGACCGTAGTTTTGTTATTCGCGATTTTAATATCAACATCAGAGGAAGCATTCCGCTAACCGGTGATCCAAATGAGATTTTTGATCCTGAAAACTTGTGGCCATACAACGACAACATTAACCAGGGAACAACCTACGAAGCGCCGTTTATTCCAACGAACCCCAATAAATACGACGCGAATGTATCGAACATAGCAGGCTACAGTTCGCTTGAGTTTGTGCCTTTGAAAAAACTGAAAAGCATTGTTGGACTGCGTGTTGAAAACTACACCCAACACTATACCGGACAGGACCAGTTGGGTGAGTTTGTGCTGAACGACGAAAAAGTGCTTGAAAACCTTGATCTTTTCCCCACGGTAAACCTAATCTATAGTTTGAATGACGAGCAGAATCTAAGGTTTTCGTATTCCAAAACAATTGCCCGCCCATCGTTCAAGGAACTGTCTTACGCACAAATTTTCGACCCCATCAGCGGTAAAAACTTTTTTGGAGGTCTATTTAAAGACTACAACACTAGCACAGGCGTTGTTTACTGGGATGGGAACCTAACCAAAACGGACATCCAAAATATCGACATTCGTTGGGAATTGTTTAAACCCGGAGGACAAACCCTTTCTGCCGGAGCGTTTTACAAACAATTTAAAAACCCGATTGAAATTGTGCAGTATTCTATTCAACCGGGCTCGTATCAACCACGCAATGTAGGCGACGGCCAACTTTTCGGTGCTGAAATAGAAGTCCGCCAGTCGCTTAAACCGATTGCTGAAGCCTTTAAAAACTTTAGTTTCCAGGTCAATTTCACGTATACTAAGTCGCAAATCAAATTAAGCGATACGGAATACAATTCACGGGTTGAATATGCCCGCGACGGCCAAAGCATCAGTCGTAACCGAGACATGGCCGGACAGGCGCCTTACATCGTCAACGCGGGATTGTCGTTCGACGGCAGTGAAAATGGTTTTGGAAAAGGCCTAAACGCCGGATTATACTATAACGTACAAGGAGAAAGCCTTCAAATTGTAGGTATACAGGACAGACCCGACGTTTACAATGTACCTTTCAACAGCTTAAACCTGAATGCATCGAAAGCATTTGGTGAATCTCAGAAATGGAAACTTGGCTTTAAAATTGACAACCTTTTAAACTCAAATAAAGAATCAATCTACAAGAACTTCGGAGCTGAGAACCAGTATTATTCGAAACTTGATCCGGGTATGACCTTTCAACTGAAAGTAAGTTATTCCTTCTTCTAAACAACAGGAGCAAAGACTATTTAGTAACCTGAGTTACTCGCATGTAGACGAAAACCCTAGCGTCCGGTTAACGGAATAGCTAGGGTTTTTTATAGTCCATTTTTCAATCTGAAGCGAAGACGATCCGCTCTCCCCCATTGCCACCATCGCTTGTTAAGAACCCAAATTCCGGGACTTGTAGCCAACGGCCAGGTACAACCAGCACGACGGCAGCATCGGTCTGAAAACATTCGCGAAAGTTGATTACTGGGTTCAACTCCCGTATATTTTTTTGCATTTGATGACATAAAGAGCCGTAATTTCATTTTCTGATCGAACGAACATGCGCTTTAATTGATTTTTAATTCGCATGTAACTCCTCTGTAATTCCACCAGCCTATTTTTGTAGATATAAAATTAGAAGATCATGAAAAATTTATTTTTAAGCATTCTGATGGTTTTTGCAGTAACTGTTGCAATGGCCGGTGAGAAAAAAGACAAAAACACAGCCGACGCGCAGCTAAATACACCAATTGAACTTAGCGGAACGGTGATCGACCAAACAACCAATGAGGCATTGGTGGGAGTAAAAGTTGCACTTGAAGGAACAGATATGGTTACTTATACCGATTTTGACGGCAGCTATTCGTTTGCAAACGTTAAAACAGGCACATACGATTTAACAGCATCCTATGTATCATACGACAAAACATGCCTGGAAAAGGTATCTGTTAACCCTGAAAAAAATCAGGTGACGATTAGCTTGAAATCTTCAAACTAATTTTTGCAGGATTTCTATATACTTAAGATTGCAAACCGCTTCTGAGAGCAGAGGCGGTTTTTTCATGTCGATATTTTACATAAGCGATTAATTTTTTGTCCCTTTGCGAAAACTTAATCTTAATTATTTGTTAATTCAAATACATGTCGCTTAACTTTGTGTTAACATTAAAACAATTCAACCACATGATAAAGAAGGAGAATGCAATGAAAAAGATCTTACTACTACTTGGACTATGCTGTGCAATGGCCTTGACAACATTGGCACAGAAAGTAACAGAGATAGACGGTGTCTACTATAAGAACTCAACCCCTTATAGCGGGCTTTATACCAGCACTTTTGACAGCGGGCAAACCAAGTTTACCGTAACCCTGAAAAACGGCCTGAAAAACGGCGAAATGCGCGTTTATTTCGAGAATGGTAAACTGAATGAAATCCGTCACTATGCCGAAAACGAAATGGATGGAATCTGGACTACCTACAACGAGCAGGAGGTTCAGGTTGGTTTAGCCAATTATAAAAATGGAAAGAAACATGGCGAATGGAAAGTATGGGACGACAACGGAAGCCTGATTTACGAAATGAACTATGTAGAAGGCGAAAAGTCGGGAACTTGGAAAAAATACAATAGCGAAGGAGAATTATTGAGCGAAAGAACGTTTTAACATAGAAATCCGAGTTTAGGGAATAAAAAAAAAGGAGCCGTTCGGCTCCTTTTTTTTGTCTTAGCTTCGTTTCATAATACCAAAGCAAAGTATTTTCAGAATATTATCAACTCCTTTTTCGAGATTTGTCGTTCCGTATTCGCCTGCTGTAAGTGGCATTTCCAGCCCTTTAATCGCGGTAGTAATCCCGATCGCAGCCAATGTAAAATCATAAACCTCGAAGGTGTTTTTACGAACCCCTTCAATTAAAATTCGTTTGATCATCCGAATTTCTTCCTGATTGTATTTGTTCTTAATGTTATCAATGAACTCAATTGCGGTGACATCGTTCTCCAGGGCATGATAAAAATTAGCCAGCCCGCGGAAAGTAGTCAGCTTGGTAAGAATGTATTCTCGAAGCTTTTCAACCGGATCCGTATTGCGCATCACCACTTTTTCCAATTCCCGCCTCAATACATCAACCTCCTTCAAAATAACAGCCTGAAACAAGTCCTCTTTACTGCTGAAATAATAGTAAAGCGAGCTCTTCCCCTTGCGTACCGCATTGGCAATATCGTCGAGGGTGGTCTTCTTGTAGCCATATTTACTAAATATTTCCTGAGCTATTTTCAGAATATTCTCCCGGTTCGCGTCTCTCTTGTTGACACCGTTTTCAAGGTTCATCACCATATCGTAGAAATTCTTAATTTGAATCGCATAAAGATAACTGAAATTTTCGAATGATTCCTGCAATTAATCTAACCCTTATTCCTTCGGTTTGGCAACCAGCTTAAAATCAAGCTGCTTTTTCTCAAGATTGGCCCTTACAATTTCGACCCATACCGATTCGCCTAGCTGGTAAGTGCGCTTACTGTGGTTGCCAACCAGACAATAGTTCTTTTCGTCAAAGGTGTAAAAATCATCATCGAGTTCGCGCATTGGCACCATTCCTTCGCATTTGTTTTCCAACTCAACATACAAACCCCAGTCTGTAACACCTGAAATTACGCCCGGAAAAATCTGTCCGATCCGATCCTTCATAAATTCAACCTGCTTGTACTTAATTGAGCTTCGTTCTGCATTTGCGGCTCGGTTCTCCATATCGGACGAATGCTTACAATAGTCCTCATATTTCTGTGCATTGGCCGAGCGTCCACCATCAAGATATCGCTCGAGCAAACGATGCACCATCACATCCGGATATCTCCGGATTGGCGATGTGAAATGACTGTAATACTCGAACCCTAAGCCGTAGTGACCAATATTTCGGGTAGAATATACAGCTTTTGCCATCGACCGAATGGCCAGAGTTTCCACCACATTCTGCTCACTTTTTCCCCGTACTTCATTCATCAACTCATTAATCGATGTTGAGATTGTTTTCGCTGAGGTCGTTTGTATGCCGTATCCAAATTTCTTGATAAAATGGTTGAAATTATCCAATTTCTCGGGATCGGGTTTATCGTGAATCCGGTAAACAAAGGTCTTCTCTGCCTTGCCGCCTTTTATTTTCCCCACGTGTTCGGCCACGCGTTTATTCGCCAGCAACATGAATTCCTCGATGAGCTTATTACTATCCTTCGACTCTTTAAAGTAGACCGACAGGGGTTTTCCTTTTTCATCAATTTCAAACTTCACCTCTACCCGTTCAAAAGCGATCGATCCTTCCTTAAATCGTTTGGCCCGTAGTTTCAAAGCCAAATCCTGCAGCGTCAGGACTTCTTCGTTCAAGTCTCCTTTGCCAGTCTCAATTATCTCCTGAGCCTCCTCGTAGCTGAATCGTCGGTTTGAGTGAATGACCGTGCGACCGAACCATTCTTTTAGAACTTCACCATCGCCATTCAATTTAAAAACGGCCGAAAAACAAAGCTTATCTTCGTTGGGGCGAAGCGAACAAACACCATTCGACAGTCGTTCGGGCAACATTGGAACCACCCGGTCGACAAGGTACACTGAGGTCGCCCGTGCATATGCTTCGTCATCCAATATGGTATTTGGCTTCACGTAGTGACTCACATCCGCAATGTGAACACCAACCTCCCACAGATCATCTTTCAACTTCCGAACCGATAGGGCGTCGTCAAAATCTTTCGCGTCAGCAGGGTCAATCGTGAAAGTTGTCACATCACGCATATCCCGTCGTTTTTCAATTTCCTCATCGGGTATCTCCAGCGGAATCCGTTCAGCAACTTTCAGCACATTCTCCGGGAATCGCAAAGGCAAATCGTACTCAGCCAAAATCGCATGCATCTCAGTCTCATTATCGCCGGCATTACCGAGTACCTCAATCACTTCGCCGAACGGATTTTTTGCCCGGGCAGGCCATTCGGTAATGCGGGCAACAGCTTTCTGCCCTCCAACCGCGCCATTTAGCTTTTCATTCGGAATAAACAAGTCGAACCCCACCTTTCCAACCGGAATCAGGAATGCGAAATTTCGCGAGCGTTCAATTGTACCGACAAAGGTTGTTTTTGCCCGCTCAATCACTTCAAGCACCTCTCCTTCAAGCTGATGCTTCTTGCGGCGGGCGTACAAGGTAACCCGAACTTTATCACCTTCCATGGCGTGATTCAGATTGCGCTGCGAAACCTGTACCGGTTGATCAATCTCTTCCGAAATAATCAAACCAAATCCTTGTGGCTGAAGCTCAACCCGGCCACAAATTTGCCCACCTCCCGACTTCACTTTGAATTTGCCGCGAAAAACCTGCTCAATTGTGCCGTCTTCAGCCAGCTCGCTTAACACCACATGGATCAACCGTCGTATTTCGGGGTCCTTGACCCCCATTTCAGAGGCTAATTGCTTGTAGTTGAATGATTTTTGCGGATTCGCATGAAAGACAGTGAGTATCGCGTTTTTAAGATTTTTTTTGTTGAAAGTTGAAGACGTTCCATGACTCTTCTTTTTCTTTTTCTTCATAGAAGGAAGTTGAATATTTTCGACTGAAGTTAAAACTATTTATAACGATATAAAAAAGAGGAGGACAAATAATTGCCTCCTCCAGCATTTCTTTCAAAAAAAGATACGATCCGGCCGAAACCTAAAATACGCATCCAACGCTATTTTTTTTGAGGATAAATCGATCTCATGGGGTAAATATCCAGCTTTTCAATAAACAACTCCCCGCCTGTATTGTAAAGGATAAAATCGCGTGAGTCAATCGCCGGTGAAAATTGACCGGATAAAACCACTTTCCCGTCGTTCGCAAAAATTTCGATCGACGATCGGTCAACGAGAATATCCAACTTAATTTTTCCATCTTCAGGCTCAAGCGGAGCTATCTTTCCAAGACATGAAATCTGATTCCGGGTTGCATCGAACCGGATTTCGGTTCCATTGCCATCTTTGTCGCAACGAACCATAAAGCCGAAACTACTAAGGGTTTTAAGCTGGAAGGTTCCAACCAAACGGACACAATCTCCTTTCAAGCGTTTAATCGGGTTTTTATCCAATCCGGGAATAATATTCTTGTTTTCGATTGACATCGACTTTTCCTGCAGCTGTTCAACTTCCTTCACCGGTTGTTTCACCAACCGCACACCTTCCAAATACTTATGAAGCCCCATCTCAACCGGAATACTCATCTGTCCGGCAAAAGGCATTCCTTCAATAGCTGTAGTTCCTAGCGAAGCCATCTGAATTCGTCTCACACCGTCATTGCCGGGCACTTCCCAGCCGGACGATCCGCCAAAGCTTCCGTACTCATTCTTGAGCAGACTGGTTTCAACGGTAAAACTTTTGCCGTCAAAATCGCCAATGATGTATGAGCCAATTGAATCGGTGAGCACCCAACGCATATCGTCCGGACGACGATTTACGGGCAACTGAAACATGTCAGGTCTACCTTGCGGGCCAACAATATGGCTCTCATAAGTCCAGTCAACTAAATTCGAAGAGGTATAAAACGAAAAGCCATCACCCACATCGTTGTCCTTCGGATTGCGAGCCAAAATCATCACATAACTTTCTGCCGGCTCATACCAAATCACTCTTGGATCGCGGGTATACTCTCCGTCTAAAAAAGGAATGAGCGGATTGCCGGCGTACTTTTTCCAGTTTTTCCCGCCATCGGTACTGTAAGCCATTCGGATGCCACACTCAAAACTGGCGTAAAAGAGCACCAACGTTTTGGAACCACCAATTTGTTTGCCCAGCAGATTCTGCCCATCAACAATGGCACTCCCGCTCCGAACGGTGCAACGATATAGATCCCGCGTGTCATTATCCGGCTCCAATGCTACCGGAAGGATATCCCAGTGTAACAGATCCTTACTAACGGCATGTCCCATTTGTAAATAAACCGGCGAATTCTCAATCGGGCTATATTCATAAAACAAGTGATAGACACTATCAACATATAAAGTTGCAGCCGGATGTCCTACCCAATTTTTGGGCGATGAAAAATGAAATTGAGGGCGATTTGCCTGATCAAAATCAACCTCAGGGTCTTGGCCATTGGAAAAAAAAGGCAGTAAATTTATAAGAAGAAGGGTGCAAAAGGATTTGAACATGTCTACTATTTTCTAGGTTTCTGAGCAAAATAAGCAAAAAATTGTTATATAAATCGTAAATCGCATCCTTCAATTCGAGTGAACCTAATGAAGCACATCTTTTCCACCATATTGATCTTGACACTTTTTTTGTCTGCAGACGGAGAATCTGAAAATAAGCATCCACTTCAGCATGAACATCCTCCAATATGTCGTGCATCAAAAGAAGTTCACCGTCATTTCATTCCGCCACCAAATCGTTTTCAGCTTAAATCGGCGCAAACCACTGCAGCAACAATCAATGTGACTTATACCGGTTTCACCACTGAAGCGCAAACAGCTTTCGCCTACGCGGTAAATATTTGGGAGGGACTAATAAAATCACCCGTCACTATTAACATGAAGGCCAGCTGGTCGTCATTGGACGACAACATACTTGGCAACTGCTCGCCGTCCGACTATCTCGAGAATTTTGATGGAGCTCCCCTTAACGATTATTACTACCCAATTGCACTGGCTGAAAAATTGGCCGGGAAGAAACTAAACGAGTCAACAGATCCCGACATCATTGCTCAGTTCAACAGTAATAATTCAAACTGGTATTTTGGGACCGATGGTAATACTCCCAGCGACAAGTACGACTTTGTATCGGTCGTATTGCACGAAATTGGCCATGGACTAGGATTTACAGGCTTGTGCTACGAAACAGCAGCCGAACTGGGTGCTTATGGCTGGATCACCGACCACCCGGGAATTTTCGATGACTACATGATTAATTTTGACGGCCAACAACTAGTCGACCAGTCGTTGTTCCCTAACTTCTCCGCTGAGCTTTTCGATGAATTCGAATCGGGGTATTTAGAATTTCAAAGTGAATGGGCCTTGTCGCAGCTTAACGGCTCCTATCCACGACTATATGCGCCTCTTACTTACGAAGAAGGATCAAGTTTGTATCATTTGAACGAAAGTACCTATTCTCCAACAAACGCGAATTCACTAATGACTCCGGCCATTGGGTTGGGCGAGGCCATCCACGATCCGGGGCCTGCAACACTGGCTATTTTCGAGGAAATGGGATGGGTTTACACCAGTATCAGCCACACTGAACTGACTGACACCGAAGACACCACCTCTCCTCTAACCGTTTTTGCCACAGTAGTTAGCGATGAAGGACTCGACAGCAGCACGGTGAAACTGATATATACTCTTGCCGATTTCAACGAAGCGGATACCATCCTAATGAACTATACCGTATCGACTGATGAGTTTACAGCTCAATTACCCATTACGGGTGAAGGTGAAATTCGCTATTACCTCGCAGCATCCGATCTCACCGGACGGGTTTATCGCCTACCACGCCAGTCTCCCGACGATTATTTCAACGTGCTGGTGGGGCCAGATCAAACGCCGCCGACAATAACCCACGATCCGGTAAAAATACTGCTCGAAAGCGACCAAAACCTGCAATTGAGCGCACTGGCAACTGATAATATCGGTGTTGCCGAAGTGCAGGTAGAATATTCAGTCAATCAAAACGCCGTTCAAAAAGCGAATCTGGATCTCATCGATGGCTCATATAGCACAACACTTAATTTTGCAGGTCTCACTGATGGTGACTCAATCCGCTACCGGCTAATTGCAACCGATGCTTCAACGCAACAACTAAGCACAAACCTGCCAACTGCCGGGTATTTCAAGGTAACAGTTGAAGGTTTTTACTCCCCTGTAAACACCTACAGCAACAATTTTAACGACAGCAGTAAAGACTTCATTTCAACCTCTTTTTACATCGGGCTGGAAAGTGGCTTCGACAACGGCGCTCTGCACAGCCCCCATCCCTACTCCAGTCCCATGCAAAATAGTGGCTTCTTTAATTTCGTCAGCGTATTAAAGTACCCGATCATTCTCCAGGCCGATGGGATGCTATCGTTTAACGAGGTAGTTCTGGTTGAACCCGGAGAAAATGGAGCTGTTTTTGGTGATGATAATTTCTGGGACTATGTGATTATTGAAGGCTCGCTTGATGGCGAAACCAACTGGCTGCCCTTGGTCGACGGTTACGACTCCAACGCGAATGCCTCTTGGGAAACAACCTATAACTCACTGATCGTTGGCGACAACTCAACTGCTATTGGGCAAAAGGAACTATTCATCAACCGACAGATAAACCTCACCGGAAACGGCAATTTTAGTGCGGGGCAAACCATCTACATTCGCTTTCGCTTGTTCGCTGATCCTTATGCAAATGGCTGGGGGTGGGCCATCGACGATTTAGTTATTCAGGACACTGAAACCGCTTCAAATCAAGCTGAAATTTCACCCGGCGAAATCCTGATTTATCCAAATCCGGTGCGCGATATCCTTCAGATTGAAGGACACTTGAACCAGTCGCCGGGGCAAATTCAATTCTCAATTCGAAGTAGCACCGGCCAAATCCTGTCCGAAAAAACAATTAATGGTCAGCAAGGGAATTTTAGTGAAACATTCGATTTCAGCACGCTCCCCACGGGCATCTACCTGCTTTTGTTGCAGTTTGAAAATGGCGGAGTTGCCTCGAGAAAAATCATTCGACAGTGAACCAAATTACCGACCTTAATGTTTTCATGCCGGAAGAACCTAAATTGAGAGCAAATTTTTAAAATTGAAAACAAAAAGAGGGATAAATTTTGATTTTAAAATAAATCTCTATCTTTGTCAGCAAATTAGAAAAAAACAACATGCTTTTAGCAAATACTTTTTATTACTGGTTTTATTATTTCACTTCAACAAACGGGGTCGAACAGTAATTGTATTGTCAAAAAGCAGAGAATAAAAATACTAAAGGTCCCGAGTTAATCGGGACCTTTTTTTTGAATCAAACTATCATGAATATAAGCATTATTGGACTGGGATTAATTGGCGGATCGGTTGCCAAAGACTTGCGAAAATCACATTTCGCGACCCACCTGATTGGTGTCGATGCAAGTGAGGTGCATGCCGAAGAAGCGTTACGCATCAAGCTGGTTGACGAGGTGCTCCCGCTAACGGAGGCCCTAGCCAAAGCCGATTTGGTCGTGATCGCCATTCCGGTCGACAAGATCCGTGCGATATTGCCTACTGTTCTCGATCAC
This sequence comes from Mangrovibacterium sp., assembly GCF_041596335.1. Taxonomy (GTDB): domain Bacteria; phylum Bacteroidota; class Bacteroidia; order Bacteroidales; family Prolixibacteraceae; genus Mangrovibacterium. The sequence continues at coordinate 84,568 of NZ_JBFHIT010000013.1, forward strand.
ATTCAATCCGGGACAACAGTTACCGACCTCGGCTCTACCAAACAACGGATTGTTGATGCGGTTGAAAACCACCCCAAACGCCGAAACTATATTCCGGCTCACCCAATGTCGGGAACTGAAAACTCAGGTCCGTCAGCAGCTTTGGAAGGCTTATTCGAAGGGAAAATAGCCATTATTTGCGATCAGGAAAAAAGCGGTCCACAGCACTTGGCTCTTGTTGAAAAAATGTTCCAATGTCTGGGAATGAATATCGCTTACATGTCGTCAGACGAGCAGGATCACAGTACTGCATACATTTCACATTTACCACACGTTGCAGCCTATGCACTGGCAAACGCGGCCATGGCAAAAGAAAATCGCCACATAATATTCGATTTGGCAAGTGGTGGTTTCAACTCAACGGTACGCCTGGCCAAAAGTGCGCCCTCCATGTGGGGACCAATCTTTCAGGATAATAAATCGTATATCATTGAATCGCTGGATACCTATATCAAACACCTGAAAGAGTTTAAAGATAGCATCCAGAATGATGAGAGCCGAATGTACGAACTGATGGAAAACGCCACTAAAATACGGGATGTATTGGGTGGAGCAAATCCGTCATTAGTTAAAAACGAAGAAAAAATTATTAAACTTTATACCAAGTAAGATGGGAGTAGAATTAGACATCAAACCAATTAAAGAGTGGTTACCCAAATTAAATAACCCTCTTTTAATTGCAGGCCCTTGCAGCCTTGAGACTGAAGAACAAGCAATGGACACAGCTCGCCAGCTGGCCAAAGATCCGCGTGTATTTGTATACCGTGGTGGAGTTTGGAAACCACGAACACGTCCGGGTAGCTTCGAAGGTATCGGCTCTATCGGCCTTGAATGGCTCAAGCAAGTAAAACAAGAAACCGGCCTGATGGTTGGAACAGAAGTTGCCAATGCACAACACACCGAAGAGGCATTAAAAGCCGGACTTGATGTACTTTGGATCGGAGCACGCTCAACTGCCAGTCCGTTTGTGGTGCAGGAAATCGCCGATGTTTTGGCTGGAACCGATGCTGTTGTGATGGTCAAAAACCCGGTAAACCCGGACACTCAATTGTGGATGGGAGCCTTCGAGCGCTTGTCGAAAGCCGG